>CAVTSK010000008.1:0-438454 GCA_963737335.1 uncultured Solirubrobacteraceae bacterium | reverse complement strand
TGGGGACTTGGCTGGGGTCGTGGAGGAGGTGGTAGACGCGGCGGACGAGGTGGCGTTTGAGGCTGCGGATCGCTTCGGTGTTGGTCTTGCCGTTGCCGCGTTGTTTGGCGAGGTAGACCGCGGTCGGTGGGTCGTGGAGGATCTTGGTGATCGCGAGCATGTGAAACGCGTGGTTGAGTTGACGGTTCCCGCCGGGGTCCAGGCGGTGGCGGTCGGTGCCGTCCGGAGGAGACCGGGATGGGGGCGCATCCGGAGAGGCGCGCGAGTTGCGCGTCGCTGGTGAACCGGTCGATCCCGGCGATCTCGCCGATCAGCTTGGCCGCGATCAGCACGCCCACGCCTGTCTCGGCCAGCAGCTGCGGCGCGACCTGCCTGACCAGGCCGGCGAGCTGCTCATAGAGCCCGGTGATCGCGCGGGTCAGTTCCCGAACCCGGGCGATCATGTCGCGCGCGATCTGCACCTGAACAGTGGTCTGCGCGCGGCGGAGTCGGTGCGCGACCTTGGTCTGCCATCCGGGGTGGATCAGCACGCGCCTGGGGATCTCCCACTCGGGCCACAGGTCGTGCAGCTGCCAGCGCAGCTCGTTGATCAACCGCGTCCGGGAGTCCACCAGACGCTCGCGATGCAACGCCAGCAGCCGAATCTCGAGCTCGACGCCGGCCAGCCGGGCGGTCGGCAGCGTCTCAACGCCCTCTCTGAGCGCGGCGCGGGCGATCGCCAGCGCGTCGATCGGATCAGACTTCCCGCGCTCCCGGACCCCCTGGCGCGCGTCGGCCATCAACCGCGGCGGGAGCCTGACGACCGTCTCGCCGCGATCGATCAAGAACCGCTCCAGGCCGCCGGAGACGTGACGGACGTCCTCGATCACCCACACCCGCTCTGAGTCGAGCTTGCGCGCCCACTCCACCAGCGCACCGAACCCCTCACGTCGCGCTGGCGACCGTGCGCTGCGCGATCTGCACCCCGAGCGGGTCGACCGCGACCCCCGAGTGCGTCTGCTTGTGCGGATCGACCCCGATCGTCAACATCACGTCCGTCCCTTCGTCGAATGACCCGATGAAGCGGACTCCGGCGGACACTATTCAGTTGGGGCTCTGCCAAGCTCCTATCAAGTCACGCCGGACGTCCTTGACGGCATTCGGGCGACACCATCGGCGAAAGTCAGCCACACGGCGACCAAAGCAGGAAGAGTCAGCCCGAAGCCGCCAAGGACAATCCACCACGCGCGCCGATAACGCAACGCCCGTCCAGGTTCTCACTGAAAACCAGGGCGCGCACGGCGGGGACCGTAGGCTCGGGCCTGCCTGTGTAGTGCCGGGACAGGGCAGGACGGCCTTGGTCCAGGGGAGCTCGCCCTCGTTAGTCGACGATCTGTGGCTATGGGGACATCCGGCAGCGCGTGGCCATCCTCGCATCAGCGTTCATCTGGAAGGCCGCGCCTGCCCGGAGCCGTGAGATCTGTCACGTCCGTTGAGCCGGGGAGCTTGGCGACCTTGGTTTCCGCATGCTCGACGTTCTCACGACCAGCGTGCTGGGAATACTGACGCTCTCGAGACGGCCGTTGGGCTGCTCGATCTGCGCGATCAGGAGCTGAATCGCGCGTCTTCCGATTCCGGGGGCGTCGAGGTTGACGGCGGTCACGGGCGGATTGGAGGCGGCGAGCACGGGGCTGTCGGTCGCGGCGGCGACCAGCAGGTCTTTGGGCACGGACATGCCGAGCTGCCGGGCTGCCTGGATGATTCCGATTGCCATTCGGTCTAGCGTGGTGTAGATGGCGTCTGGTCGTTCCGTTGTCGTCAGCAGTCTTAGAGCGGCCGGCAGGGCGGCGGTTTCGGTGGCTGGGGGGAGACGAGCTCGATGAGCGGCTCGCGCCGCTGTTCGTGACACCACTGCATGAAGGTGTCGACCACGTCGTCCACGTAGGACTGTCCCGGGGGTGTCGTGATTAGGGCTGGGCGGGAGCTGCCCTGGTCGGTGAAGTGCGCCAGGACCTGGCGCGCTGCCTGCGCGTGGTCGTTGTCGACCCAGAGTCGTTGATCGGGGTCGCCAGGTACGCGGCTCGTCGTCACTACTGCGATGTTCTCGAGATCGAGCAGGGTCTCGCGTCCCGTCGGATCGACCACGATCGCGCCGTCGATCGGCAATGATCGGACCGTCGCCTCCGGCAGTTGCGGGGGCACCACGACCAGCCCGTAGCCGGCTTCGATCGACGCCTCTGAGGCGGCGTTGAGCAGTTCGACGAAGTACCACTCCGGCAAGGAGGGTGAGGTGGACTCCGCCACAAAGGAGCTGCTCGGCGTGGCCGTGGCGAGCCACACCGAGGAGGCCGGCGGCGGCGTGTGCACCCCGTACCACGCCGGCGCGGCGCGGTTCGAGGGCGCCTCAGGCGACACGGTCGCCATCGCTGAGAACTTCGAGACCCGTAAGCACGAGCTGCCAGCGGACGTGCGGACGACGATCGAGTTCGGCCTGAAGGCGGCGTTTGACCCCCGCGCGATCACCGACGAGGACATCGAGAGCATCAGGGCGCTCGGCTACACCGACGCGGCCCTGATCGAGATTGTGTCGACCGCCCTGATCGTCTACGACCTCGTCGCCCTCAACCAGATCTTCGACCTCAAGGTCTGAACTCGCGTCCAGACCCACGTACCGGAGGAGTGGAGCATGGCAACCGAGTCAGCCCGGAGCGGCGAGCTGGACAAGGCGCTGAACGTCGACCAGCACGGCATCGAGCCGATCGCGGCCGCAGACCGGGATTCGACCGCATGGCAGCAGTTCTGGATCTGGTTTGGCGCCAACATCACCCCGATCAGCTGGGCGGTGGGGGCGATCGGGCCGAGCCTTGGCCTGAGCCTGGTGCAGTCGATCGTGATCATGGTCGTCGGGCAGTTGCTCGGAGCTCTCATCTTCGGGCTGTTCTCGATGATGGGTCAGCGCACCGGCGTGGCCCAGCTGGCGCTCGGCCGGATGGCTTTCGGGCGCCGTGGCAACAACGTGCCGGCGATCATCCAAGGGCTGATCACCCTCTCGTGGATCGGCCTCAACACCTACGTCGTGCTCGGGCTTGCCACCTATTGCCTGCACCGGCTCGGCCTGCCCAGCACCGATGTGACCAAGTACGCGGTCGCCGCCTTCATCATGATCACGCAGCTGCTCATTGGCACCCTGGGCTTCTACGCGATCCGCACCTTCGAGAAGTGGACGGTGCCGGTCCTGGCCGCGGTGATGGCGGTCATGACAGTCCTGGCCTTCGTCAAAGGCGACGTGGTATGGAATCACTCCACGGTGCACGGCGCGACTCTCATCACCGCCGCCTCAGAGCTTATGACCGCAGTCGGCATCGGGTGGGGCTTCTCCTGGGTGGCATGGGCGTCTGACTACTCCCGCTTCACCAGACCCCAAGTGACCGAGCGCAGGCTCTACTGGGCCGCCTCCATCGGCACCTTCATCCCGATGATCTGGCTAGGGGTGCTCGGCGCAGCGATGGCCAGCGGCGCCACCGCCGCCGACCCGGGCGAGCTCGTCGCGAGCCTGTTCGGCGTCATGACCGTCCCGGTGCTGCTCGTCATCATCCACGGCGCGATAGCGGTCAACGTCGAGTCGGTCTACTCAGCTCCGCTGTGCATGATCGCCGGTGGGATCAAGTTGAAGCGCTGGGTCGGCAGCCTGGTGTCCGGAGTCATCGCCTCCGCCGTGGTGGTCGCGTTCCTGGCGTCCTCGACGTTCGCGACGTCGTTCACGAACTACATGAACTCATTCGTCATCTGGACTGCGGCCTGGGGCACGATCGTCATCGTTGACTATTTCGTGATCAACGGGCGCACGACCGATCTCGATGCGCTGTACGCGGAGCCATCGCGCTCGCGCTACGGCGATGTGCGGTGGCGGACGCTACTGGCCCTCGCGGCTGGCGTGCTCGCCGGCTGGTCGTTCGAGTACGGGAGCGCGAGCCTGTTCCAGGGACCCCTGTCCCGCGCGACCGACGGCGTCGACCTGTCATGGCTCGCGGCAGTGGTCTGCGCCGGGTCACTGCACTACCTGCTCAGTCGATCCCGGAGAAGGCAGGAGCCAGAACCGCCGGCGAGCCAGAGCACCGGCGTCCACATAACCCCGGAGAGGGTCGTTCAGTGACCAGAGTGGATCCCATCGAGCATCACCTGCGCGATCGCCGCGAAACGTGGAGCAGCGCATCGGGCCGCTCGCCCACGCGGGTTCGTTGGCCGCATGAGCGGCAACTGCCGCTACCCCGCCCTGCGGAGCAGTCCGGACCTCGCCTGAGCCAACGCACCCCTAATCCAACGTGATCACGAGAGGACACTCATGCCCACCGCCGAGGACAACAAACAGCTCATGCGGCGCTTCACCGACGAGTTCTGGAATAGGGGCAACTCGGCTTTGCCGACGAAGTCATCGCCGCGGACCTGATCCATGACCAGCTTCCAGCTGAATGGCCTACAGGCCGCGAGGGGTTCAAACGCCTCGTGCAGACGTGGCGCACCGCGTTCCCCGACCTGCACGAACGCCTCGAGTTCGTGTTAGCCGAAGGAGACCGTGCTCTCGGTTACTTCCGACTCACCGGAACCCACCAAGGCCCGTTCTACGGAATTGACCCGACGGGCAAGCGCGTAGACATTCACGGGGTCGACGTTGCCCGGATCCTCGACGGACAGATCGTCGAATACTTCTACCACGAGGACACGTTTGGGCTCTTTCGCCAGCTCGGCCGCTTTCCCGCCGACATGAGCGCAGTGGCGGGCACAATCCAAGACCACTCGGTGAACTGCTGACGGGCCGGTCCGGGGACAAACCGCAAACCCCGATCGCGAGAGCCGGGCGCCTCGGAGACGCCTACGTCGCCGGATGCAGGGCTCCCAATACGGGCTCTCAGTTAGTCCTCGTGCCCAGGTGAGCCCTAGGCACCGAAGTCGCGGTAGCGAGCGCGTCGCCCCGCGCCCGGGCCCCCGCCCGCGGCTGCGTGAACAGCCTCAGTAGCGTGACAGCATGTCCACGAAAGCAGCCCCTGTGCAGGCTGATCAGTTCTTCGGAACCGGGTAGTCGCACGCCTTCTCAGCGCGCCTGAAGGCCGGCGATTGCGTTGTGGTCTCGTCCGGCACGTCGAGCGTGATGTAAGGGCCTTGGAACGTCGGGTCCGCCACGCTCACGCCGGATTTGCGCATGCACCTGGCGCTGGCGACCAGTTGGCGCTCTTGGCGCTCAGACGGCGTGCGCGACACGATCGGGCCCGGCTGGAGGTTGGCGCACGCTCGGTGGGCGGATACATAGGTTGGGGACTGCGTGTCGATCGTCGACGGAATCTCTGACCCGCCGCCCGAGCTGGCGTCGGGGAAGTTCTGCACGCCGTGCGAGCGCATGCAGTCGGCGTAGGCCACCGCCTGCGCGGATCCGCTCGAGCCGGTCGCGTTGCGCGGCTTGCTCGAGGACCCGCAGGCGACAACCGCCAGCGCACAGCCCGCAGCGAGCGCGATCGACCGGCCGCGGCGCTTTGGTCCTCGGCCGGCACCTGCACCGTGCACGTGGTACTCCTCTTGTCTTGGTTGGTAGTCAGTCTTACCGCACGGCCGGTAACGCGGACGTAACGCAGTTACACCGTCGTTATCCTCAGCGGCCGCCCTTTGTTCCTCGGCGCGCGACCCTCCTGAAAGCCAGGCATCGTGACGGGCGAACGACGGTGACCGGCAGCGTCATACGGACGGCATGCATGTTGCCCTCCCAGCGGGCGACGATGGGACCGCCCGATCCTCCACCCACCGAAGAAGCCATCCTCGCCGGATGCAGGGACGAGGCGATGACCGTCTGAGCCGCCGGGCTGCCTACGCAAAGCCGGGTCGACGTCGTCCGGGTTGTGGCCCTGCGTGCCCGAGAGCGGGCGATCCAGATCGTGGCCAAGCGCTCGTCCGCTCAGACGCGGTCAGCACACGAAAGCGATCGCGGCGCCGGCCGGACCGGAGACGCGCTCATCGCGCCGAGAGCAGCGCTCGGTTGCTGGCCCGCTGACGGGGCCCGGTGCGTACGCAGAGTCGGTCTTGGCGCACCGGCGATGCGGCGGGACTTGCGTGCGGACACTGGTGTAGCGCCGCCGGCAGCGGAGCTCTAAGAGGCTCAGTTGTACTTGCCCTTCGCGCTGCGCTTGATCGTCAGCTTCTTGCTCTTCGCATGGGCTTTCCCGCCTGTCGGGATGAACGTGACCGCACACGTCACCTGCCGGCTGCCGAGGGCCTTGAGCTCATGCGCGGCGCTCCGGCTCACCGCGAACACCAGCTTGAATGTGCCCTGCCTAGTGCTGCGGACAGTGTCCGTGCCGTAGGTATAGGTCTTCGTCACGTGCTTGGTCACCCGTTTGCCGTGCTTGTGGGTGATCACGGTGCTCTGGACGGTGAACGTCACGATTGCGGTGAATCGGCCGGCGTCCGGCGCGTTGACGGGCAGCGTGATCGTGCCCCCTGGGGCGACGGTCGCCCTGCCGAAGGTGAACGTGTTCGACGGTGGCGCGGGCTGCGGCGCAGACGGAGTTGTGGGCGGCGGCGGCGTGATCGTGAACGCTGCCGCGTTCCCGACCGCGAAGGTGTAGTTGGCCGCCGACAAGGTGCCGACCGAGCAGGTGACGTCGCCGGGATAGGTGCCGACGGTCTGAGAGTGCGGTCCGATTGCGCACCGAGGAGCTCCGCTGACCGCGCCGGCACTGTCTCCGTGAACGAAGTCCACCGCGCGCAACATTCCCGTCGCTGGAGGATCGGTGCCCCCGAGGGTCTTGGTGGCAGGGTTGGCATCGACGTGGATCACGGCCTTGGCGATCGTGAAGCCCTGTTGCACCTGCGGCGCGGGCAGGAAGCCGGTACCCCCGGGCTGCTCGGCGTCGACGACGCACGATCCAGCGCCGGTGAACGAGACGGTCCCCGCCGCGGCGGCGCACGTACCGGGCGTGCTCGCCGAATCGATCGAGAACGAGACGGCCAGCCCGGAGGTCGCGGTCGCCGTCGGTGTGTAGGTGCCCCCGTACACCGCTGCCGAAGGGGCGGTCGAGGTGAACTGGATCGCCTGGCGCTCCTCGCACGCGGAGAACGGCGAGGTCTGGCTCGCCGTGGTGTCGGTCGAGGTCGCCGTCAGCCCGTCGCCCGGCGTCACCGCCGGGACCGACGCGGTCCAGGTCGTCCCCGCCGTGGTGACAGCCCCGAGCAGCCGCGCCCCCTCGGCATCCGCGCAGCCGTCATTGCCGAACACCTGCACAAGATGGGTGCCGGCACTCACTGTCCCCGACACCGTCGCGGATGACCCGCTGGCGCTCACGGACGTGATCGTGGGCGCCGCCTCCCCGGCATTACCGCCGTTGGTCAACGCGATCCCCGGCGTCGCGTTCGCGAACAGCAGGTCTGACTCGATGACGGCGGTGCTCGCCGCATCGGCACTATCGACCCGGACGCCGTTCCCGCCGTTGTGGGCAATCGTGTTACCAGCGGCGGCCGACGCGCCGCCGACGGCATTGCCCGTCGCGCCATCTAAGAGCTCCACTCCGTCAGCGCCGTTGGCCAATGCGCCCGTCCCGGCGGCATCGGTGCCGATGAGGTTGCCCGTGACCGTGTTATCGGTCGAATTGTCGATATCGACCCCATCGTCGGCGTTGCCTGAGATGACGTTCCTAGTGCCCGCGCTCGTCCCCCCAATCGTGGTATCGGCCGACTCGTCGGTCAGGTACACGCCGTCCTGCGCGTTGGCGAGCGCAGCGGTCCGGGCGGCATTCGTCCCGATCGAATCGCCCTCCACGATGTTCCCGGTGGTCGCGTTACTGGCGATCTCGATCCCGTCACCGCCGTTGGCCGAGATCACATCGCCGGCGCCGGCGGCGGCTCCACCGATGGTGTTCCCGGACGCACTGAACGAGATGGAGACCCCGCTCTCGGCGTTACCCAGCGCACTGGAGCCGGTCGTACCGGTGCCGATGAGATCGCCCTCGACCAGGTTGCCGTCGCTGTCCAGACCCTCGATGTCGACGCCAACCCCCCCGTTGGCCGAGATCACGTCCCCGCTGCCCGCAGACGTCCCGCCGATCGTGTTATCCGCGGCCCCGTTCACAAGCTCGACGCCGGCGTCGCTGTTGCCGATCGCGGCCGTCCCCAAGGCATTCGTGCCGATGAGATCGCCCTCGACCGTGTTGCCGGAACATTCATCGATGTACACGCCGACATGGTTGCCCGAGATCACATTCGCACTGCCGGCGGAGGTCCCGCCGATCGTGGCATCGCTCGTGCCGCTGGTGAGGAGAACCCCAACGAAATTGCCATCGGCGACGGCGCCATCGGTGCCGATGTCGTCGCCCTCCACTACATCGCCGCTGCCCCCCTCGAGCGCGATCCCGTCTTGGGAGGAGAAGTTCGTGATCGCCAGCGTCGACACGGTCGTCGACCCGGCCGCGATCACCAACCCGGCGACGTTGCCCGCGGAGGCCCCGTCCAGGTCGATGAGAGGCTGGCTGCTCCCCTGGCTCGCGCCGTCGAGCGCCACCGGCTCGGTGATCGTCGGCAAGGCCGACAGCACCTCAATCGTCTGCCTCGAGCCTGCGGCACCGATGTCAAAATCGACCGTGTTCGACTGCCCCGCCCCGGGAGCGTTCGCATTGGACAAGGTGATCGCCTGGCGCAGCGAGCCCGCGCCCGAATCGGCCGTCGTCGTGACCGTGTAGGCCATCGGAGCTGCCCAGGCCGGCGCGCAGAACCCGGCAAACGCGACCACCGACAACCCCAGGAGGAGCAACAACCTTCTGCCAAGGCAACCGCCACCCACCACCGCACGGGCGTGTCGAATCAGGCGGACGTGAAAGGAATGCATCGTGAAGACAGGTCCCGCGGCCCCCGGGACAGCGGCGGACAATACCACCCGGCTATCGAGTTCCCGCATCCACCCCAACGCTCACCGCTGGTTGCCGTAGCGGCGCTCGCGGCATCGCCGGGAACGCTGACAGGGGCTGCTCGGCCTGCCAGATACGAGCTCTCGGCGCCGGCCGTCGGCGTCGCCGACCTGCTCCTCGTCCCGGCCTTGCTCCCAGACCACTCGGCGGCGGACCTCACCACCACCGTGACAAAAGCCAGACCAGCGACCAGCCCGCCGACATCCGCCACACCCGACCTCGGACAGCAGCTGCCGCCCTAACCAGACACGAGTAGCCGTGCGACTCGCCGAGAGCAGGGCGCTGTATCCACGTTAGATGCGTGCCGTCTGCGTAGGTAGGCAAGCTTCGGCACGTGGATCCGGGATTTGGCGAGGAGCAGGTCACGCCCTAGACGCCCTGCTCTCGTTCTACAGCGATTGCGTGGTGAGCTGGCTACTACTGGAGCGAGGGGATCGGTCAACGACGACCTGCGACCGCACGCACGCGGCACGCCGCATACTGGCCACCGCCCACCTGCAGTGGCGCCGCGCGGTTCAGCCCGCCGGCGCGGCGACCGTCGGGAACGCGTACCCGTGATGGGTGAGCGCGGGCGCGGTGAAGTCGGCGGCCGGCACGAGCTGCGTGAGCTCGGGGAGACGGCGCCAGCCCTCGGCATTGGCGCGGACCTCGACGGTGTGCTCGCCGAAGACGTCCCACTCCCACCCCAGGGCGGCATCGAGGAGGAGCTGTGCACCGGCCTGCTCGAGACCCTGCTGCATGCGGAAGAGCGCGAGCTCGCGCGCCGTGTACCACGCCTCCGTGAAGAGCGGGACCTCCGAGTTCTGAAACGTCTGCCCGATCGTCTGGCGCAACGAGCGGTGCGGCACGTGGTAGACGCAGACATGGCGCTGCCAATCGACCGGGCAGAGCCCAGCGCGAAGGTACTGCGCGAGCACGATCGGAGCGCAATACGCGACGAACGGCGTGCCCGCCGGGGTCCGCAGCGCGCCCGGACGGGGCCCGAAGCGGAGCGCGGTGCCGACGACGCTGTACTCGTGCTCCTCGCCGTCGAAATGCTGGTGGAACCAGGAGTCGATCTTCACGCCGTCCGCGCCCAGCGCCGCGGCCTCCAGGCGCATGCGCTCGACCGCGTTGTGCAGGCCCATCGTCACCGACTTGCTGTAGACGTCCAACTCGGTCGCGGCGCGGACACCGGCGAGCTGGAGCTTCCCCCGATGCACGACGGAGAGGCCCATCACCACGCTGATCGGCTCGATGCCGGCGCCGTCCAACGTCAGGTAGTCAGAGGCCCCGAGCCTCGCGGCGGTCGCACCGCCCGCCGCGATGTGCTGCAGTCGGCTCTGCGCCACCTGCGGCAGGCTGAGCTCTCCCGCTGAAACGCTCACTGAGCCCCCCTGTGGTTGCGTGTCCTGCTCCTCGCCGCGGCGCCCGAATGGCATCGGAGGGAAACCTATCCGAACGCGTGGCTCCTGTGTCAAGAGGACCGATCCGGCCAGGGGGGTGTGCGCCTCTCTCGGCTGAGGATCAAACCCACGACACGACACGACGTCAGTCCCGCCTAGTTGATTCGGACTGCGAACGAATTAGGCAACCGGGCCACTAGTAGCCCTGCACTCATGATCCGAGAGGGATCCTCCCGCGGGCACGGCGCTCGCTTTGCGCGGAAAGCTGGGCGGGTGACGTCGTCGCCGCCCGCCCGTGTGCGATCTAGAGCGTTGGTCCGAGACCGGCGGCGGCTGGGATCACCGGAGCTGGTCGCGAGTGGACGGTGTGGATGATCTCTGAGCTGTCGATCCCCTGCAGATAGATCGAGGTGATGCCAAGGTTGGCGTGCCCGAGCTGTCGCTGGATGACGACCAGAGGCACGCCCTCATGCGCCATCTCGACGGCATGCGCGTGACGCAGCTGGTGAGGTGCAAACCGGCGCCTCACCCCGGCCTTGCTTGCGGTGCGCGCCAGCTGCTTGCGAGCCGAGGATGACTCCCAGTTGCGGCCGGCGGTCGCGCCGTGGATCACGCATAGCAGCGCGCCGACGGGCAACTGACGGCGGATCGCGATCCACGGCTCGAGCCGCGACCAGGCCCAGCGGTCCATGCCGACCTCCCGACGCCGGCCGCCTTTGCCGCGGCGTACCAGGACCGCGCCGCGGGCTGCGTCCAGATCGGTCTCGGCGAGATCGAGCGCCTCACCGATCCGCAACCCCGCCCGCCACAAGATCACGACCAACGCCCGCAGCCGGGCACCATCGGCGCCGTCACCGGCAGCGCGCATCACCGCGATGACCTCCTCCACCGTCGGCGGGTCAGCGGGATAGCGCCGCCCCTTATTCCTCGGGGCGCGACCCTCGTGAAAGCCCGGCATCGTGACCGGCGAACGACGATGACCGGCAGCGTCATACAAAACGGCAGGCATGTTGCCCTCCTAACGGGGACGACGGGACCGCCCAATCCTCCACCGGTCGCGTCTCTTTGCCGCTGTAAATACGCTCGCGGTTTGAGGTTCCCCGGGTGAGTCTATGCGGCGGTGACCTCCTCGTCGAGGGTGTCGGGGTCGGCTTGTTGGTATTTGATTCGGTAGAGGTGTTGGCGGTCGACGTCGGTGAATGTGGCGCCGTTTGAGGCGTGGCTGAAGAACAGGTCGAGCACCGCCCAGACGAGGGAGAGGCAGCTGGTCTCTCCGGGGAAGCGGCCCATCACCTTGGTGCGCCGACGGACCTCCCCGAGCGATCGCTCGAGCAGGTTGGTTGACCGCCACCGCTCGCGGTGTCTGAGCGGGTAGCGCAAGTGCACGACCAACGCGTCGAGGTCATCGGCGAGGCAGCGAGCGGCGGACTCGTAACCACGATGCTCGAGTTCTGAGATGAGGACCCCGAGGCGGAGCTTGCCGTCCTTGACTGAGGTCGCGTCGGTCAGCGCTGACCAGTAGTTGAACCGGACACGGTCGTGCTCTGACTTGGGGAGCTTGGCCACGAGGTTGCGCAGGCGATGAACGGCACAGTGCTGACGGTCCGCGCGCGGCCAGATCTCCTCGATCGCCGAGGGCAGTCCGGCCGCGCCGTCAGCCACGATCAACCGTGGCGCGGGGAGTCCGCGGCTGGTGAGGTCGCGGCCGAGCTCGAGCCAGTCCTCCTTGGTTTCTCGCATCCCCAGGCGCACCGACACCAGCGCTCTTTCGCCGTTTTCAGTGATGCCCCAGGCGCAGATCACGCCCTCCTTCGGGCCGCTGGGACGGACCGGCAGATAGATCGCGTCCAGGAACAACACGACGAGGTTGACGTCATAGAGCGAGCGGCGACAGAACGCGCTAAACCGCTCGTGCAGCTCCGCGCAGACCCTCGCGACCGTCGAGCGCGAGGTCTTCCCGAGCCCCGCCTCCTCGCACAGCGACTCGATGTCGCGCATCGACAGGCCGCGCACGAACCCGCCGATGATCAGCGCCTTGAGCGGGTCGGTCCGCAAAAGCCGCTTGCAGTGCCACTTCGGGAACAGCTTCGACACGAACGGCCCCGCCGCCTGGCGGGCCTGCGGGATCTCGATCCGAAGTTCACCCTCGGCCGTCTGCACACGCCGCGGCCGAAACCCGTTGCGCAACCCCGAGTCATAGTGGCGCAACCCACGCTGGCGCTCGGGCCGGCGCTCATAGCGAGCCCGCCCCAGCCAGGTGTCGAACTCCTCTTCGACCGCTCGCTGGATGATCAGCTTCGCGCCGAGCCGCGCGAGCTCAGACAGCATCTTCTGCGGGTCATCGACCATCCCCTTAGACATCAGCTTGTCGATGCTGGCTTGTATCTCCGCCGACGGCGGTACGGTGCGTCTCACGGCGTAGGCCTCCTTCATCGTCTGCCAGGACTTGAGGGAACCTACGCCGTCGCTCTGACAGCACCAGCTCGACTATTTACAGCAACCCTGAGACGCAACCCCTCCACCCAGCAAGTAGCCGGTCTCGCCGAATCCAGGGCGCGCACGACAGCTTGCGGAACCGTCGGCGTGCGTGAGCAACGCCGTGGCACCTTGTCTCGGCTCCGGCGGCCTCCCGGCGGCTGGTCGAGTCCGTGGCCGCTGTACGCCTGGGGCGGTCACGACCGTGGCGCTGCTGCTCCTCGTCCAATGCAGCAGTGGGGTGTTTAGTCGGTGGGTTGGATGTCTCCGGGTCGCCAGGTCTTGTCGAACCAGGCTTGCAGGGGTCCGTAGATCCGCAGGATCGGGAACCAGCCCTTGTGGGCGCGTGTCTGGATCCAGTTGCCCTCGCGCCCTTCGGGCGCCGCCGGGCCGAAGTTGATGATGAGGTCGCCGTTGTCCTCGGTGCGCATGCCTTCGGACTTGCTGTGGATGCTGGGGTAGGGGTTGTCGGTTTGCAGCAGTGAGCGTGTCTGGGGGTCGTAGATGTCGATGGCCCAGAACGTCTTGGCCGGGATGCCGGCCGGCAGGGTGAGCGTGTAGCTGCGTGCGCCGTCGAGCCAGTCGCCGTTGGCGTCGCGGGCGGTAAACGCGTACTGGGAGCCGACGCCGACGCCGGCGTGGGTCATGGCGGGGGTGATGCCGGTGCCGACGTAGTGCATCATCGCGCGGGCGTCGAGCAGCCTGGCGCCGTTAGCCGAGGAACTCGTGGCTGCCGCCGACAAACGCGGTCGCCCATGTGCTGTCGGGGTAGTAGTAGACGTCGGGGTCGCGTGGCGCGAACACCAGGCTGCGGACGATGCCGGCCCCGATCCGCGCCGCCTCGTCGAGGATCGAGCGCATCCGCTCGTCGGGCGCGAACGGCCTGCCGGCGGCGATCCCGATCGCGGCGAGCTGCCCGGCGCGCTCGGGGTCCAGCGCCTCGGCGGGCTCGTCGGCGACGATCGAGGCGACCTCCTCGAAGAACGAGAAGTCGTTGCTGTGCACGCCGTTGAACTCGGCTTGTGAGAAATTCAAAAACTCGGTCGCCGGCGGGTCGTCGGCTTGCGCGAGCGGGTAGATCCGCGTGGTCATCAGGTCCTGGACGCCGCCGAGCGCGCGGATGACCAGCCAGTTTGAGTAGGTCGGTGACCGGGCGACGAAGTAGCCGTCGGGAACCTCGCCGTCGTGATCGGGCGGCAGGATCACGTACCTGCCGCCCTGACCCTTGTCCGGCGCGGCGAGACCGAGGTCGGTGACGTAGCGCTGCCAGATGTCGTCAACGAACCCCAGCGCGTTCGGGGGCGCCTCGATCACCATCGGCCCGTCGGTCTTGAGATCCAGGTAGTTGGTGCCGTACGTGGTCTCGGTGTTCGCGGTCAGCACGACGTTGGCCGAGGTCGCCAACGGATCGGTGTAGGCGAGGATGTTGCCGGCCGTCTGCCCGATGCTGCGAAAGCCGTTGCGCATCGCGACCATCGACGCGCCCGGCATGCAGTTCAAGAACACCTCGACGCCACGCATCAGATCCAACGCGTCGTAGCTGCGCGCCACCGTATCGGGCAACGGCAACCCGTCGAAGAACTCCAGCGACCCGAACGGCGACTCCAGCCGCTCCGGCATCCCGACCGCCGCCAAGACGTCCTCGGAAACGCCGGGACTCAAACCGTCCCTCCGAATTACCGCGTCCACAATGACCCCTTCCGTCGACGAGTCTCGCGAGCGGCTTCCTCGCCCCGCGACCAGTGCCACCACATGATCAGGCCCGCACGGGTGACCGCTCATCACCCAGCCAGGGTGAGCCCGCGCCGCCCAAGCATCACCCAACGGCTGGTCTCCATTCTGAGGAGCAACCTCGAGCCCAGCCCGGACCGCCCTCACGTGCGATCGCTCCCGGACAAGCCCGGTCACGCCGCGGCCCCGAGTCTCCCACGCCTGCGACCGCACCGTTCGCCGAAACCAGTGCGGACGCGACCGAGTACAGAATCAGTCCGCTGCCTACGCGACGCCTTCGACGTCGGCGGTGCTTTGGTCCCGCCGGGACCTGCGAGCGGGCGATTCGCATCGTGGGCAGAACACTCGCGCAGTTCTCGGCCAACCAGACGATCACACATCGCCGATCGAGATCACACGGTGACTGGCTGCCCGAGGCCAAAACGCTCATCGCGATGTCTAGGGGATCAGCTCGCAATTCGGCAGCGGGCGAGCCATGGTTGAGGTACCGGCGACCGAAGCGGAGGTATCGCCGTGGTCGGCGGTAGATCCCTCTTGTGACTCTCATCCCGCCCGCCTTTCACTCCGAGGACGACGGCCAGATCCCAAACTCGGCCCTAGGGGTGCTCGCCGACCCCGGCGTGCCGGATGCGCCAGACGGCGGCCGCTGTCGGTGTCTGTCCGCAGCCGACGGCTGGCTTGGCGCCCGGGCAGAACGGGGTTTACGTTCGACTATTTCCAGTCGACCGCCCACGAGGTTCTCGGCCTCGTCGCCGGGTCGGCCACGGGCGATGCTCCGCGGGGCAGAGGGCCGCCAGTTCGAGATCAACTCGGGCGACGCACTGGTCCTGCCGGCGGGCACTGGGCACCGCAACCTCGGCGATGAGAGGGTTGCTGATGATCGGGCGCATATCCGAACGGGATCGACTGGGACATCTCTGACGGCGATCCGGCGGAGCACGGGCACCGCCTTGCGTCGCATCCGCGGGATTTCGTCCGGCCGCCAGCAATCCGGTCGGCGGGCGTGGACGGGCCTCTGCGCCCGCTCTGGAGCAGCTGACCCCCTGCCTCGTCTGCCGAATCGGGACGAGCACCGTCTCGCAATCGCACCTGGTCGCCAAGACAGTCGCAGACACGCACTGCCTGGCACGCGGAAGATGGTGAGCACCTGAGTTCTCGCATGGGCGGTTCGGGACGCTGACCGCACTGGTGCTTTCGCCCGCCGCGGCGTTTCGGACCTGGGGCTAGCCGTAGGGCAGCGACACGATGTAGATGTAGCGAATACCGGGTGAGTGCAGCGTCGTGTACGCGCGGTTGCCGCGATTCTTGTGCGTCTCGTCGTCCAGCGGCGTCCCGCGGCGCGGAACGGACGGCGTTCGCTCGACGCCCGGCCACACGCCGAGCACCGTGTTGACGGTCGCACACGGCAGATTCCTCGTCGCCCTGATGGCCTTGTAGAACCCGTCGCTGCCGCGTGGCGCAGCGCAGTTGTGCAGTCGGAGCGCGGCCGGGCCGAACTGGTACCGGACGCGGCCAGCGCCACCGCCGTGAGCGCGAGCAACCGTGACAGTGCGAAAGCGTAGTGCACGTTTCACGGCGGATAACTGTACGCCACAATCCAGGCGGGCTGCAACCCTTGATGGCTGGGTCTGGCACCACAACCATCACCGCAAACACCTAGCCCTCGGCCGACAAGCACCCATCACCCGCCTGACCAACGTGCACAGGTCTTACAGCCTCCTCCGGTCCTACAACTAGGGACGGTCTAGTAGATGTACTTGAACGAGTCCCCTTTGCTGTCGCTGCACGTGATGATCTTGTTCTTGTAACCGCAGTGAGCGATAGCCACGGGCTTCATTCCCGCGGCGGAAAACAGCCCCGACTCGGTGAATTGCCAATAGATCGTGGGGCTGTAGCGGGGATATCCTCCGTAGCCATTCATCCAGACGGAGACGTTGTAGTACGCCTGCATGGGAAGGGCATTGCACGGCTCGTTGCTCTTCAATGTCCCAAGCCGAGCCTGTTTGCTCATACCGTCGAGACTGCACTTGCGCCAGTTACGCTTCCACGACGTGGTGTGACCGATGGTCGCCGTATCGCGGGCGTCCTGAGACCGGCTAACCGACCCCTCGGAGAACCGATACTCGCCACGATAGCCAAAGTACGCCATGCACGGCACCGTGTCCTGAAATCCCGCTGCCCACGGGCACGCCTCTAGTTTCGGCTTAGCCTTCTTCCAGGCGTTCCCGAAGCGGTCCCCAAGCTTGTTGCTGAAGTCGAACTCGGCGTTGTAACACTTCACGCGGTTTGAGCCCTCGCTACACCAGTCCGGCTTGCGACTCGCTGACGAGGCGACAGCTGGCAGCGCTACCACCACACCGCACACAACTATCAGCGACCTCAGCCGCCCGATGCTCATCAAACCTCTCCCATGCTCGCCAACGCCACCCCTATGGGTGCCTATAGGTGGGAGCTCGATCGTCAAGGCTACCGTCTTTCCATCTAAATGTCACTAGGTCGTAGCCACAGAAGGTCGGCGCCGGCCAGGTGCTACTCACCGGCCCTTGATCACACCCAACTTGCCGCTATTTCAAGCGCCAATCGACCACGCTGGCCGTCCCAGGGTCGGGCGCCCGGGGATGATGCCCCGAGGGGCGTTTACGCCGGAGGCCGGCCGCCGGACCCCCGTCGGGGGCATTGACATCCTTAGATGGACCGTCTGCTGACGTGCGCGAAAGCTCAGACATTCGGCGCGGGTCCCGCGCCCGCACTGCTTTGCTCCGGCGCTCGCCGGACGCGCTTGTGCGCCGGGCGGGCGCCCATCGTCGCGACAGTCGATGCTGTCCTACCCCTCGCCGAATGCGGGGCTCCGGGGGCGGGCTCTACATCGGTCCTCGTGCCTAGGTGTAGTTCCTGAGTAGGTTGGTCTATCCGGGCCTCCTTGGAGGCTGAGAGCTGCCAAGCACCTCAGTCCCACCAAGGAGGACACCGAATGAATCTGCACGCTAACGCGGCGCTCAGTCTGAAAGGCCGTCGGGAGCTCTGCCGGGTTGTGGTTAGCGGGAGCGGACGGTGACGCAGGCGGCCGAGGCCGCCGGCGTCAGCGTCCGCTGCGCTCGTAAATGGGTGGGTCGTTACCGCAGCGAAGGGGAGGCCGGCCTGCGTGATCGGTCCTCGGCGCCGCATTGGATCCCGCACCGGACCAGTGAGCAGCGGGTGGAGGCGATCGCGGCGCTGCGGCGGGTGCGGTTCACCGGTCCGGAGATCGCGGAGGTGCTCGACATGCCGCTGTCGACCGTGTCGGGGATCCTTCAGCGGATCGGGATGGGCAAGCTCGGACGCCTCGGCCTGGAGCCGGCGGTTCGCTATGAGCGTGAGCGGCCGGGCGAGTTGATCCATATCGACATCAAGCGGCTGGGACGGATCCAGCGTGGCGCCGGCGCCCGGATCACTGGAATGGCCAACCGGGGCAGTCGCCCGCGCCGCACGGACGCTCTTGGCGTGTCACGCCAGATCGCGGGCTGGGAGTGCGTGCACATCGCGATCGATGACTGCACCCGCCTGGCCTACGCCGAGGTTCTACCCGATCAGAGCCGGCGTACCGTCATCGGCTTCCTCAGGCGCGCGGTCGCGTTCTACGCCCGCTACGGCATCACCGTGCAGCGGGTCCTGACCGACAACGGCGGCGCCTACCGCTCAACGATCCACGCCGCCACCTGCCGCACCCTCAGGATCCGCCACCTGCGCACCCGCCCCTACCGGCCCCAAACCAACGGCAAAGCCGAACGCTTCATCCGCACCCTCCTGGCCGGCTGGGCCTACGGCGCGATCTACCGCACCAGCACCGAACGCACCGCCGCCCTTGACGGATGGATCTATCACTACAACCATCACCGCAAACACTCAGCCCTCGGCCACCAACCGCCCATCGCTCGCCTCAACGAGCGGAACCAACCTTGATGGGACTTACACCTAGGCACTGGAGTAGCGGATTTGGCGATTAGCGAGGCTGGCACCGTGTTGGCGGCTCTGCCCTGCTTTGGCGTCGCGACGCGCACGCTGCTTCGCTCCGACCACGCCCATCACGGTGCCGATTGGCGGGTCGAGTTCTGGCTGCTTGCCTTGTGCGCAAGGGATCGCCCGTCGACGTCGTGGCCGATGCTCAGTTGGGGATTGAGCATGGCGCCGATCGCGGCGGCTGTCTGCAGGTCACGGGGATTGGCGGCGACCGGGCGAGCGCGTGGGGGTCAGGTCGAGTAGGTGATGGTTAGGTTGAGGCTGTTGGCGCTGCCCACGGACCTGGTACGGATCGTGCCGTGCGCTCCTGCGAATTTGTTGGTGCCGGCGTTGATCGGCATGGATGCGAACGGGTTGCTGTGGGCGAGGTTCGCAGTGAAGCGGTTCGCGAGCAGCATCGATCCGCCGATCGCGATCTGTCCGTAGCACAGGGCCATGGGGGCCTTGGTGACGAAGCAGATGATGTTCGTCGAGGCGCTCGGCGTGTCGGCGTGGTGCTTGAGGCTCCCGAGGTATTCGACGCCGGTGTTCGTGAGGACGGATCCGGCGGCGGGTGGGGGGACGTGGCCCAGGATCGGATGACCGGATGGATCGGTGAATGTGTTCTGCGTGGTTTTCGCGAACAGTTGAAGCGTGGCGGCGCTTGCCGAGCTTGCCGGGATCGCGACGGCACAGAGTGCCCCGAGCGCGATCCTGCCTGCTCGCCGTCCACCTGAATCGAGCTTGAAAATGGTCATGTTGGTCTCCTCGATTGGCTCTCGGTCGCTATGGGTCGGCTAGGTCTGCTCAGTGCGCGGTCCGGCGCTGCCGGATCAGCGTTGCGGCTCCCAGCAGGAGCGCCACCGCGAGACCGACGATGAAGGTGATGAAGAAGATGTTGCTCAGGGTCCCGGGGTGGCTTGAGTTCTTGGCGGTCAGGTTGGCGGTGACGAACAGGGCGATTTCGACGATCGCGTAGAGGATCCAGCCGGTGCGGCTGATCGCGACGCGGGTTGGGTTGAGTGACACTGCGCTTGCCTCCGTGGTTGGTTGGCTCGGACGGCCTGGTTGGTGCGCGGCTGACGCTGTCACGGTCGAGGGCGGCTGTCGTCGTCGGCGCGACGGATCTCTCGTGGACTATTCGGTGATCGGGGTCGTACTTGGGGAGGACCCTGGATCGGCGCGTGGGAGGACGCGGCGGAGGATCTCGGGCGCTAGCGTGCGCTCGTGGGCGCTGTGGAAACCTGGATCGCGCGGATCCGCCGGATCGATCTGGCGTGGGTCGATCGCGCGGCGGCTGGGGTGTTCACGGTGGGGGCGATCCTCGACGCCGGCTCGCAACCGCACCGATCGCTGGGTGTTGTCGCGGTCGCGTCGCTGATCGTGCTGATGGGCAGCATCGCGTGGCGACGCGCCGACCCGGCCGCGACGACGCTTGTCGCGGTGTCCGCGCTGATTGTGTTCACGGTCGCCAGCCGCTACCACGGCGATGGCTCGTTGGAGGTCGCCGCGATGGCGCTGAACTTCTACACACTCGGGCGCTGCACTCCGGAGCGCTCGAGCCTGCTTCGCTCGGCGGCGCTGCTCGCGTACTGGCTGGTCGGGGCGGCGGTAGTCACATACGTGCCGCCGCGGGGGACGCTCGGAAGCTTCCTCGGAGGCTGGGCGCTGGTCGGCGTACTGCCGTTTGCGGTTGGCTGGCTGCTCGAGCGCCGGCACGCCTTAGCGCGCGAACTGAGGGTCCGAGCAGCCGAGCTGCGCGGCGAGCAGGAGCTTGCCGCTCGGCGTGCGGTCGTCGAGGAGCGCAACCGAATGGCGCGCGAGCTGCACGACGTGATCGCCCACTGCATGAGCGTCATGGTGGTCCAGACGCAAGCCGCCCGCCGCATCGCCCCCACCGACATCGAAGCTGGACGCAACGCGCTTTGGGCCGTGGAGCGATCCGGGCGCGAGGCGCTCGTCGAGCTGCGCCGGATGGTCGGCGCGCGGCGCCGCGACAGCGACGATCCTGTCGGTGGCCCGCTTGGCCTGGGGCAGCTCAAGGCGCTGGCGGGGAGGGCGCGCGCGGCGGGGCTGCCGGTCGATGTCCGGGTCGAAGGCCAGCCGGCGGGGGTGCCGCCGGAGGTCGATCTGGTGGCCTACCGGGTCGTGCAGGAGGCGTTAACGAACACGATCAAGCACGCTGGCCCCGCGCGCGCGAGCGTCACAGTCGTGGTTGGCGCGGATGCGCTGGAGCTCCGGGTCCTTGACAGCGGGCGCGGACCGAGCGGCGGGGCAGAGCGCGAGCACGCTGCGTCGAATGGATCCGGTCATGGGCTGGTCGGAATGGCAGAGCGTGTCGAGCTGTATGGGGGCACGCTATGTGCCGGGGCTCCAGCCGGCGGCGGGTTTGAGGTGGGCGCCCGGATTCCCTTCGGGACGACCTTCAGCGCGCCGCGTTCACGCGGCCACGAGCCCGGCGCCCAGGCGCGGGTGATCGGGAGCGAGGAGGCGGGTTTGCGGTGGCCGTGGCTGGACGGGGTGATCGCGCTCGTGTCCCTGGCCGCGCTGGAGCTCGGGGTACTGGCCGCCTCCCAGCGGCACGGACCGCTCGCCGTTGACCTGATCGTCGCGGCAGTGATCGCCCTCGCCGCGGTGTGGCGCCGGCGATTCCCATTGGGATTCCTGATCGTGGTCGGAGTGCTCGGCTCGGTGATGAACACGTATCTCGTGGAGCTAAAGAACTCGCCGGTGATCGGCGCGTACTTGGTACTTGTTCCCAGCTATACGGTCGCCGCCTGGGCCGAGAGCAGAGCGGCGGCGTTCGGGCTCGCGTTCATGCTCGGTGGCGCTGCGATCTCCGCGTTGGCCACGCAGCGCGGACAGGCAGGCGACTTCGTCGGCGCGGCGTTCGCGGTGACCGGCGCGTGGGCCGCCGGCCGCGCCGTCCGCTCCTACCGGCTCTTGACTTCGGAGCTGGCACGTACCACGGCGCGGCTGGCGGTCGAGCGCGAGGACCGCGCGCGACTGGCGGTCGCCGCCGAGCGCTCGCGGATCGCCCGAGGGCTGCACGCGGCAGTTGCCGGTCAGGTCGCCTCGATGGTCGTGGTGACAGAAGCGGCGCTGCGCCAGCTGGACTCCGATCCCGCAGCAGCCGAGCGGTCGATGGACGCTGTCGAGCGCACCGGTCGCGTTGCGCTGGCCGATATGCGCCGCATCCTCGGCGTCCTGCGCCACGGCGAGCACGGCGGCGAGCTGCGTCCGCAGCCCGGCGTCGATCAGATCTACGGCCTCCTCGAGCGCGCCCGGGAGCACGGTCAGCGCATCGAGCTGACCGTGGAGGGCGACCCCGGAACGCTGTCCCCGGGCATCGAGCTCGGGCTCTACCGGATCCTCGAGAGCGCGCTGCATGACATCCGCCCCTACGATCAGGCGCCGGTCACCATGCGCCTGCGTTTCGGCGCCGAGGGCCTCGACGTTCACCTCACCGCCGCCGGCAGGGATGGCCCGAACGGGTGGCCGACCGATGCGATGCGCGAACGCCTGCTGCTGTGCGGTGGACAGCTCGACCCTCAGCCCAGCGGCGATGACGGCTGGCGCTTCGACGCCCAGCTACCGGGCGCGCCACAGGAACAGGAACCATGAGCGTGCGCGTCGTGATCGCCGACGACCAGGAGCTGATCAGGACGGGCTTCCGGCTCATCCTCGCCGCAGAGCCAGACATCGAGGTCGTCGGCGAGGCCGCAACCGGCACCCAAGCCGTCACGATCACCGACCAGCTGCGACCCGATGTGGTGCTGATGGACATCCGCATGCCCGACCTCGACGGGATCGAAGCCACCCGCCGCATCCTCGCCGACGATCAAGCGCCCCCGACCAAGGTGCTGATCCTGACCACCTTCGACCTCGACGAATACGTCTACGACGCGCTCCGCGCCGGCGCGAGCGGCTTCCTGCTCAAAGACGTACCCGCATACCAACTCGCCACCGCCGTACGTACCGTCGGCGAAGGCGACGCGCTGCTCTCCCCCAGCATCACACGGCGGCTAATCGAGCAGTTCGCCACCCCCCGAGCGCCCGCCGAGCCCGCGCCCGGCATCGACGAGCTCACCCCACGCGAGCTCGAGGTCTTCCGCCTGCTCGCAACCGGCAAGACCAACCGCGAGATCGCCGCCGAGCTGATCGTCGGCGAGACCACCATCAAGACACACGTCACCCGAATCCTGATGAAACTCGCGCTGCGTGACCGCGTGCAGGCCGTCGTGCTCGCCTACGAGACAGGAATCGTCACCCCTGGCCAGACAACCTCCAGCTCGTGACATGCGGGGAGGGTCCCCCACGGGGGCCCCCGGGCAAACCGCGGCGCGGGCCGGCCACCATCTCGACCTACTTTTGTCCCGTGACATGCACCTTAGACCGGGTCGGCGCACCCCCGCTTTGCGCGGATAGCAAGCCGGGCCGCGGCCGCGGCCCGCCTTCTTTAGTTAGAGGTTCGCGGTGAGTCCCGAGGTGGCTGAGATGACCGGCGCGGGCCGAGAATGGACGCGTGGCGATGATCTCTGAGCTATCGATCCCCTGAAGATAGACCCGAGGTAACTCCGAGGTTGGCGTGACCGAGCTGGCGCTGGATCACGACCAGCGGCACGCCCTCATGCGCCATCTCAACGGCGTGGGCATGGCGCAGCTGATGCGGCGCGAACCGCCGCCGCACACCCGCACGGGCCGCGGTGCGCGCCAGCTGTTTGCGTGCTGCGGATTGCTCCCAGCGTCGGCCGGCGGTCGCGCCGCGGATCACACACAACAGCGTGCCCACCGGCAACTGACGCCGAGCGACGATCCACGGCTGCAGTTGCGAGCACGCCCACCGATCCATTCCGACCTCCCGACGGCGGCCACCCTTGCCGCGACGCACCAGAACCGCACCACGCGATGCATCGAGGTCGGTCTCGGCCAGATCCAGCGCCTCGCCGATCCGCAGACCCGCTCGCCACAAGATCACGATCAACGCGCGCAAGCGGGCGCCGTCGGCACCGCCGCCGGACTCGCGCATGACCGCGATGATCTCCTCGACCGTGGGTGGGTCAGCGGGATAGCGGCGCCCCTTGTTCCTCGGGGCGCGACCCTCGTGAAAGCCGGGCATCGTGACCGGCGACCGGCGATGACCAGCCGCGTCAAACAAGACAGGTTGCATCTTCCCCTCCTATCGGAGCCTGCGATGGACTCGTCCATCGTTACCTCCAACCACACCCTTGACTCGCCGGAAGCAGGGACGAGGCGACGACCCTCAGAGTCGCGGTGCTGCCTACGTGTAAGTCCCGTCAAGGTTGGTTCCGCTCGTTGAGGCGAGCGATGGGTGGTTGGTGGCCGAGGGCTGAGTGTTTGCGGTGATGGTTGTAGTGATAGAGCCATCCGTCAAGCGCGGCGGTGCGCTCCGCGCTGGAGCGGTAGATCGCGCCGTAGGCCCAGCCACCGAGGAGGGTTCGGATGAACCGCTCGGCTTTGCCGTTGGTCTGGGGTCGGTAGGCGCGGGTGCGCAGATGGCGGATCCCGAGGGTGCGACACGCGGCGGCGTGGATCGTTGATCGGTACGCGCCGCCGTTATCGGTCAGAACCCGCTGCACGGTGATGCCGTGGCGGTGATAGAACGCGACGGCGCGTCTGAGGAACCCGATGACGGTGCGCCTTTGCTGGTCGCCGAGGACTTCGGCGTAGGCCAGGCGGGTGCAGTCATCGATGGCGATGTGCACGCATTCCCAGCCCGCGGTCTGACGCTTGACGCCGAGCGGGTCTTTGCGAACGCGCCGCTTGCTGCGGGCGGCGTCTCCGGTGAACCGGCAGCCGGCGCCGCCCTGGATCCGGCCCAGGCGCTTGATGTCGATATGGATCAGCTCACCGGGCCGCTCGCGCTCGTAGCGAACCGCTGGCTCGAGACCGAGGCGGCCGAGCTTGCCCATCCCGGTCCGGGTCAGGATCCCTGAGACGGTCGAGAGCGGCATGTCGAGGCACTCGGCGATCTCCGGGCCAGTGAACCGCACCCGACGTAGAGCGGCGATCGCCTCCACCCGCCGCTGGCTGGTCCGGTGTGGACACTGGTGCGGCGCCGAGGAGCGATCACGCAGCCCGAGCTCGCCCTCGGCGCGGTATCGGCCCACCCATTTGCGGGCGCAGCGGACACTGACTCCGGCGGCCTCGGCCGCCTGCGTCAGCGTCCGCTCCCGATCAACGACGGCGCGGCAGAGCTCTCGGCGGCCTTTCAGACTGAGCGCCGCGTTAGCGTGCAGATTCATCCGGCGTCCTCCTTGGGACTGAGTCGCTTGGCAGCTCTCAGCCTCCAAGGGGGCCCGGATAGACCAACCTACTCAGGAACTACACCTACGCAAAGCCAATCGACGTCGCCCGCGTGTGTTCCGGCGCGCCCGCGGAAGCGGACGATCCAGTTCGTGGCCAAGCAGTCGCGAGCGCTGCCGTGATGGGACGATCCCTCCGTGGTCGAAGGACTCGTTGCGGCTCGAGTCACTCCTCGACGGAAGCGATCGCGCGGTCGACGGGCCTGTGAGTTACTCCCCACCGTGAGCCCCGAATGGTTTCACGCGGAAGGGGGTGCCAATGGTCCTAGGTGCACGAGCGGTTTCGTGGTGGCAAAGGACTCGCCTGGGCAACGGAGATTGGCATCGCGGATACGATCAGGCCTCGGCGGGCGATACCCCTCGTGGAGGCCGACGCATCAGCCAAACCGGCGGTCCGCCTTTCGGGAGCACAAGCACGTCCACATGCACGAAGCCAAGTCGCGCGTACAGCGCCGCGCTGCGCTCAGTACTGGCCTCGATGTACGCGGCTAGCCTGGCCGAATCCGCTCTCTCGAGCGTCGGCTGCATGAGCGCCGATCCCACGCCGTGGCCCTGGAGCGCGGTGCGCACCCCAACCGTTCGGACGTAGAAGTGGGGCTCACGTAGGTGTCGTTCCTGCATCGCGCGCTGCACGTCTATTGCCCGCGGCAATCGCCTCCCGAACGCCCGCATCCACCTCAGCGCCTGCCTCCCTGTGAAGGACTCCGGCATCTCCCATGCGCCAGGTGGTAATTCGGCCACCGCGCCGTCATACCCGGAGGTCGTCCACACGGTCCCCCCGCACGGCACGACGTACTGCTCCATCTCGACCAAGAACACCGTTCGTAGCCGCGCCTGCAGCCGCACACTGCCGGGCACGAGCCACCTGAACACGGGATCATCGATAAACGCGTCCGCCAGTGCCGACGCTACCTTCGGCAGCGCATCGATGGTCGCTGCCTGTACATCGATCGGTCTCAACAGGACGACACTATCTTTACGCCACCGACGACGCGGCCTTGGCAGACCAGTGCAGTCGCCCGACCTCGGCTGCCCGGGCGTGCGTTATGCGCGAAAGGGCTCGCGCGAGCACAGTCCGCGGGAGTGTCCGAGGATCTGTGTAGGCATGACCGAAAGGAACTGTCATGCCTTCATCCTCAGAAGATCATGTGATTGAGCGAGGGAGCCGTTCCCTGATCGGGGTGGGCGCCGGCGAGCCGCCAGGCGAGACGGCGCCCCCGTCTGGGATCCTGGACCGCGTGCCGGATGAGATCCGACGCCAGCTCCCTGACGATGTGGTGGACCAGCTGCTGGCCGGAGCCCGGTCTGAAGAGGAGATTGTCGGGCCCGGTGGGTTGTTGGCGCAGTTGACTCAGCGGCTGGTGGAACGAGCGTTGGAGGTCGAGTTGACCGACCACCTGGGATACGAGCGCCATCTGGAGCCGCCCGGTGGCACCGGCAATCAGCGCAACGGCCGGACCTCTAAGACGCTGAGCACCGAGCACGGGCCGGTTCAGATCAACACGCCCCGGGATCGTGACGGGAGCTTTGAACCGATGCTGGTGCGTAAGCGTCAGCGGCGGTTTGAGGGGTTCGATGACCGGATCCTGGCGCTCTATGGCCGGGGGATGTCCACCCGCGATATCGAGGCGCACTTGCGCGAGCTCTACGGCGTCTCGGTGGGCCGTGACTTGATCTCGCGGGTGACCGACGGCGTGATGGACGACGTGCGGGCGTGGCAGAGCCGGCCGCTGGAGGACGTCTACCCGGTGGTGTTCTTAGACGCGCTGGTGCTCAAGATCCGCGACGGCGGCAGCGTTGTGCGCAAGGCGTGCTACCTCGCGCTGGGGGTCGGGATGGACGGCAGCCGCGAGGTGCTCGGCCTGTGGTTTCAAGACTCAGAGGGCGCGAAGTTCTGGAGGCAGGTCCTCGCCGAGCTCAGGCATCGCGGCGTCTCAGACATCCTCATCTGCTGCGTCGACGGCCTGGCCGGGTTCCCGGAGGCGATCGAGGCGGTGTTTCCTGAGACGGTGGTGCAGACCTGCATCGTGCACCTCATCCGCGCCAGCCTCAAGTACGTGCCGCGCCGGCACTATGACCAGGTGACCAAGGATCTGCGCCCGATCTACACCGCGATCGACTCAGACCACGCGCTCCAGGCGCTTGAGGCCTTTGAGCAGAAGTGGGGTGCGCAGCTGCCGCCGGTGGTCAAGGCGTGGCGGGACTCCTGGGAGCACGTCATCCCGTTTCTGGCGTTTCCCCCGGAGGTTCGTCGCGTGACCTACACGACAAACGCGATCGAGGCCTTGAACCGCCAGCTACGCAAAGCGGTCAAGACCAAGGGCAGCTTCCCCACCGAGGACGCCGCCCGCAAGCTGATCTACCTCGCGATCCTCAACGCCGTGCCCCAATGGACCCGCACCCGGGGGTGGACCAAAGCTCTGCTGGCGTTCAAAATCCACTTCGGAGACCGACTGCCCGACTAACGCCTACACAGTTACTCGGACGCCCTCGCCGAATCCGGGGCGGATGCGTCGTCGCGCAGGGTTGGGCGATTGCATAGGCGGGCGTCGGCAGGCGCAGTCTCGAGGCTGGCGAGCAGCCGGTCGATCGTCGTTCGGCTCTGCTCTGTCTGCTGCCCTGACGGCATGGGGACTTGTTCGAATCAGTCGTTGGTGGCACGGCAGCACCACGGCCGAGACGGTCTCGGCCGTGGGGCTGTCCGGTTGGGTCGTCTGCAGTGCGTGCGGTGTCTAGTGGCCGTGGTTGACGGGCGGTGGGGTCCAGTCGCCGTTGAGGATCTGCTGCCGTGGCCAGTAGGCGCGCAGGTACAGCGAGAAATCGCCGTCGGGTGCCGGGAGCCAGTTGGAGTGGACGGTCTCATCGGCGGGTGGTTGGGAGGAGACGTGCAGTGTCAGCGATCCGTCTGAGCCGGTGCTGAGGTGTTTGTTCTTGGTGCCCAGCGAGTAGCGGTTGAGCTGGTTGGGGTGAAAGAAGTGGTGCTTGTTGTAGAGCGTTAGGGACCAGAACCCGCGGACCGGTGGCAGCGAGTCTTGCTCGAAGGTCACGGTGTAGCTCTCGGCGCCGTTGAGGCGCTGTCCGTCGGCGTCGAGGTCTTGGTAGAAGTAGGTCGTCTCGGTGGGGGTGTTGACGAAGATGTTGGCCTTGCCCATCGAGGTCCGCGATAGGTAGTCGGTTCCGAACGCGGCCCCGTTTTTCTGGGTGGTCCAGTGGTGCGCGAGCGGGATACCGATGTTGCGAAACTCAAACAGGTCCTGCACGAGGCCGTCGTTGGCAGCGACCGCCGCAGCGGTCAACGCGTCCGCGATGTGCTGGTCTGCGGCGGCCGCGTCCAGCAGTTGGCTGAACCAGGCGTAGAGGGCCTCTTCGCCGGGGCGGGCGGGGACCTCCTCCATGACCCTCGGGAGCTCTGCGAAGAACTGCTCGGGCACCACCCACTGGGTCTCCTGCTCGCCGCCGGTCGCATCGCCGGCGGGGAAGCTCGGCACCGAGCTCCAGTCGGTGGTCTGGATCTCGCCGGTGAACTGGCCAAGCGGGTAGACCATCACCTGGTTGATCATCGGCTGGATCGCGGCACGGTCCTCGTCGGTGTCGTCCATGAACACGCGCGGGATGGTGACCCCGATCCGGGTGTCGAACCTGAACACGTCGGTGATCTGATCGGGGACCTGCCCGTCCCAGCTGGTTGGCGCGACCAGATACAGCCCGGGCTGCGTGTCGTACATGGACCCGAGATGCACGAACGAGTCGGTGCGCTGATCCACGACCTGGTACACCCAGAACCGGTCGCCGAAATCGGGGACCTGCACCACCGATGGTCCGCGCCGCCCGTCGATCGCGCCAAACCCGTAGACCACGTCCTGGTTGGGGCACGCGACCAGCTTCTCGTCTGGGGTGATGTAGTCATGCAGCATCCCAACCGTCCCGGGGGGCCCGGCCGGGACCATCCCGCCCAACAGCCCCGGCTCGGGCACCTGCTCCATGATCGAGAGCCGGTTATGCATGTTGACCAGCGGCCAACCCCACAGGTACGCCAGCCGACCAAGCTGAGCCAGGTATTCAGCGGTCAGCCTGGTGCCCGCGACCGGCCCCGCCAATCTCGTCCTCGACCCTCCCGGTCCCGACCTCGCGTCGGCTACTGACATCGCTGCTCCCTCCGCTCGCTTACAACGAAGCGGCCCACCCGGCCGCATCCACAGCGTTTCGCGGCGGCGGGGCAGCCGACATCACCCGATCAGGGTGATCGCCCAACCGCTGGCCTGATCGCGCGTCCTCGCTAGCCATCTCAGCATCCAGCGCCACGGGGTCAATTCTCAGCCGGCCTTGACAAGCGGATCGTCCGCGGCGTGGCGGGCTAGGGAATGCGCTTCAGCGGTGGTGACTGCCGGCTGCCGTTTGCGACCTCGGGCTTGGGGGAGTAGAGCCTGAGCGCGATCTTGAAAGCGCCTTCAGATGGCGCGGGTCGCGGGAGAACATCGCCGCAAAAGTTGCCCCCGCGCGGTTGATTCGCCGTCACCCGACCTCGGTGATCAGTCGGGTCCTCTGGTGGATCGGCTGCGCTCACGACGCCGACGACCAGGACCAAGACCTGACCGAAACGCCCGAACTGCCACCCAGCCGTCAGCACAAGCAGGTCGCTCAAACCAGTGGCACGACCACCCCGGAACCGTCCTCGTCCTCGCCAGAGGCAGCCAGCGCCGCAAGCGCCGTCGTTCCTCAAGGCTGCGTCGCTGCCGTTGTGACCGGCTCCGTCGCGGTAGCCGTCACAATTGGCGGCGCCCCGCTGCCCTCTGCGACGCCTCCTCGATGGGGGCGTGCGACAATGCCCGCCGCGTTGTCGTGTCGTCACGGCCACCAGCGGCGTAAACGAAACGTGGATCGTCGCCGACACGCTAGGCGCGAGAACGAGCGCCGGACACGCAAAGGAGTCGGCGGGGCCGTCGCCAGCGAAGACCCTGAATTGTCTCGCTTCGGAGCACGTGTGGCGAGGCCTGCTGGCGCCCGAGTTGAGAGTGCTGGGAGCATCCGAACCGGAGTAGGCGCTCAAGCGGCGAGTGGCACGGGGATGCTCTCAGAGAGACCGGCCGCTCGGACGACCGCTTGTTGGTGTCGACGGCTCACACCGCCGCGCCGGGCAGCAGATCTTCGTCCACAACTTGAACGGGGTCATTGCTCGGCTCGCGACGAGTTTCGGCATTTGCGAGCTCGCGAGCCGTCGCGCGGCGTCGGGACGCTGTTGCTTCCGCAACTTCAAGGCCCAGAAGGTCGGAGCTGAGAGGTGGGCGTCGCCCTCGTGCGAGCCACGGCCGGCCGCCGGGTTCATGGAACCACTGGCTCGCGGCGTTCGCGACAACGAACGCGTTCGCGGTCGCGAGGTGTCGGCCGTGCCCGGCGACAAGACGCCCAATGCTTTGCTGATCGCGCTATCCCATTAGTAAGAGATGCGCAGGACCCACGGGTACGAACACTTCGCGCGTATCGATCACTCCAGCATCCAGATCGTTCCTGGTCGGTCGACGGGTTGTCGGTTCGCGTAGAGGCCACACAACAACGGGATGGTCCGACGTGACGAGGCGGGCCGGATCGAATTCGACTAGCGACCAGTGCATCGAAGCGAAGACGATGCCGACGGATCGCACGAGCATGAGCATCTTGGTCAACCGATACGTGTCGCTGGTGAGTTGCACCTCCAGTTCGTCGATGACATCAGCGTGCGTACGCCCTGAATGCGGCTTCAAGCTCCCCGCAGGATCTGCGCGCACCGCGTTAGCACTGCAGCAATCTGCCCCGCGTGCCACTGCCGAAATGCGGCACCACGCAGATGCTGCAGGGCGAAGAACTGGCCGACCTTGCCCTTGTCTTCGAGAGTTAGCGGCCATCGCCGTGCGAGGTCAGAAATAATCGGCAACGCCGCGGTCTCGGCCTGTTGGACGGACCACTCGACGTCGTAAATGGTCTCGCCAGATGCCGGTCGCTGGCGTCGATAGAAATTCTTGCGAACTCCGCCGTCCCGTATGCCAATCATCTGAGAGGCGGAATTGCCCACACGCCGCATCGCGATCTGCTTGCCATGAGCCCAGGCCTTTAGGTAACCCGTCGGCACCACGTGACTGTGCGGAACCGGGTCGTAAACGTCGCGATCATGGGCGGTCATGGGCCTCCGTCCTAGCAGATGCCGACGCAACGCGATGCCTCCCGGCCACCACCCGGCGGCTAATCATGGCCGGCCTGACACAGGAGGTCTCGGCCACGCAGGCGATCGCCAGCTCCCCGGCCTAGAGTCCGACCGCGTCGCCTCGGAAGCACTCGCGGCTCGACGAAGGTCGACTGGAAAGGAATCATTACCCGCGACATCTACGACGCGCGTCTGGACGATTCTCCGGAGCTCATGGCTGACGGTGTAGGGCGACGGTCCCGTGACCATTCCGTCGCACGGCGCGGGTCGGTTTGACGGGCGCGACGGCGCTCAGCCGTGCGGGAATGAGGTGGTCTTGAGCGTGACGCAGTCATCGAGGGCGTGGATCGAGGGGTCGCACCCGAGGGCCAGACCCCTGGAAGCCGCCGAACGGGTGCTCAGTCCGAGCGCATCCGCAGTGGTCGCCCAGACGGTGCCGCCGAGGCGCAGCAGATGTACCGAGCGGGCACGGAAACCGCCGCGCAACTTGCGAGCGGGCAGGTTTATCCGGTCGGACCGGGCACGTCATCGCGATTCGGGCGAAACCAGAGAGCTGGGGCCCCGCTGATCCTCTCGCAGAGAGCACAACAATTGCTGTCCGGTAAGCAGCACCAAGGCGCGTGCTGACACCAAAGCGAGTCTCGAGCCTCCGGCGGCCGCGCACCTCGTATTCGCCAAACTCGCGACTCCGGCGCCTGGGTCTCACCTAGGCACACGCTTGATCTGACGGTCACCCTCGGAGTCGCGCTATCGGCGATCGGCGCGACCCGGCTCCGGCTGCACGGGACTTGACTCGCGGGGCGCCAGCCAACGGCAGGTGGCCGCAGCTGTCCGAGACCGGCAGCGTGCAGCCGGCTGGGCGACGTCGATGTCGTGACCGCTCCGCTTCGTCGGGGCCAACGTATCGGCCGCGCCGAGAAGCCCCACGGACGGCGCTAGGTAGCTGCGGGCACATCCGTCGTCCGATCTGGGTGATGCGTAGCGAGCGGATCGCTAACACGATCGTGAGCGTCGGTTCGTTGCGCCCCGGGGGATCCCGATCGCCGCTAGCCGACACCCCGGCGAGTCGTCACAAGGAGCCGTAGAGATGAGCGTCAGGAGCACGGAGTCGACCACTGCCGGCGATGCCGGGAGTGGAGCACCGGCAACGGTCCGGGGGTCGGGTGTGAGTGGCAAGGTTCCGCACCTGTCGCTGCGCGAGCGTGCCGCGCGGGGTAAGGCGGAGCGGGCGGAGGTGCCGCGTGGCGTGCATGGCGAGTGGTCGGCGCCGCCGGGTCGTCGCGATCCGGTTGAGCTGTTAGAGGAGCAGGCCGTGTCGCGCGTGCCGGAGTTGGTGCCGATTCGCTACGGGCGGATGCTGGTCTCGCCGTTTACGTTCTATCGCGGTGCGGCTTATCTGATGGCGGCAGACCTCGCCGGTTCACAGAGGACCGGTCTGCGTGTGCAGCTGTGCGGTGATGCGCATTTGTCGAATTTCGGTGGGTTCGCCGCGCCCGATCGCCGGCTGGTGTTCGACATCAATGACTTCGATGAGACGCTGCCGGGGCCGTTTGAGTGGGATCTCAAGCGGCTGGTGGCGAGTTTCACGGTCGCGGGACGCGACCTCGGCTTCGCGGTGAAGCAACGGCGTAGGGTAAGCACGGCGGTGACCCGCGCGTACCGCGAGGCGATCGCGGACCTCGCGTCGAGAAAGACATTCGATGTGTGGTACTCGCGAGTCGACGCCGAGCCGCTGATCGCACAGTTTCAAAGCGCGGCAAGCGCGAAACGCCGCAAGCTGATGGAGAGGAACCTCGCCAAGACGCGGGCGAAGGACCACATGCGGGCATTCGGCAAGCTCACGACGACCGTCGACGGCGAGCCGAGGATCGTCAGCGACCCGCCGCTGATCGTCCCGATCGAGGACCTCGCCGACGGTCGCGATATCGAGCAGTTCGCGCGGGAGGTGAACCGCGGCTACCGGCGCACGCTCGAGGGCGATCGCAAACATCTGCTGGAGCACTTCCGTTACGTGCACGCGGCGCGCAAGGTCGTCGGCGTGGGCAGCGTTGGCACGCGCGCGTGGATCATGCTGATGCTCGGCCGCGACGACGATGATCCACTGTTCCTGCAGCTCAAGGAGGCCCAGCCTTCGGTGCTCGAGCCGTTCCTCGGCAAGAGTAAGTACGCAAACCACGGCCAACGCGTCGTCGAGGGACAGCGACTGATGCAGGCCGCCAGCGACATCACGCTCGGCTGGCACCGCGTCACCGGAACCGACGACGTCAAGCGCGACTTCTACTTCCGCCAGCTCTGGGATCAGAAGGGCTCCGCGATCATCGAGGGCATGAAACCCAAAGAGCTCGGCGCCTACGCAGAGATCTGCGGCCGGACGCTAGCCCGAGCGCACGCACGCTCCGGCGACGCCGTCGCCATCGCCGCCTACCTCGGATCAAACGACGCCATGGACCAGGCACTCGCTGACTTCGCCGAGCTCTACGCCGACCAGAACGAGCTCGACCACGCCGCGCTCGCCACCGCCGTCGACGCCGGACGCGTCAAAGCACAGACAGGGCTCTAGCCCGCCAAAGCGATCCGGGCTGGGACGGTTTGCCCACAATGGGGCGCCGACGTCCATCGCAGTCCGCTGCCCGTCGAGCGGCAGAGAACGCAACGGGCCGACCCAGCCACCGCACTCGACGACACGCACACAGCTGCGCCGCTCGCCAACGCACTCCCCGACGTCCCAGAGCAGGAGACACCTAGGCAGCCAACCGCTCCCCGGAGACCTCCCCGCGAACGAAGCACGACCCTCGCGGGCTCAGGGATGGCTGCCCTGCCGGTCGCCACAAACGCGGATGTCCGCCTTGGCCCAGATCCAGTCGACCGCCCGGATCGAGCCAGCCCGCCACGCGGTGCTAACCGGCCTCGCGCGAGACCGGGCTGAGCGGCGACGTGTCGCGACCGCCTGCAGTCCCGAACTTGCAGCAAAGCGTCCACCAGACCGTCGTGACCCCGTCAGGCGCAAAGCGCCGACGGACGCGACCAGCCGCCGGGAGCCCGCCGGAGCCGAGACACCGTGCCGCGGCGTTGCGTACGCACGCCGACGGTTCCGCGCGCAATCGCGCGCGCCCTGGATTCGGCGACGTCTGCGCCTCATGAGCCAAGGCGCATCGCGGCATGTTTCGCGATGGCGCGCGGCGATCGGCTCGGTTGAGGGGCGAGCTCGTGCGGGTGTACTGCGAGGAGAGCCGGACCGTGTCGTGGCTGCTCGGAACTTGCCGGGTGTCTGACAGCGGGTCGGTTTAGGGGGTGGTCGCGTGTGTGGGCGCGGGGCTCTGGGTTGGCGCGGCTGCGGTCTGGATGTAGCGGGCGGCGACGACGCAGGCGAGGGTTCCGAGCAGTCGGCGGAGGGTGCGTTCGGGCAGCCGGCTTTGGAGTCGCGCGCCGCAGTAGCTGCCGAGAAATCCGCCAGCGCCGAGGAACGCTCCGAGTGCCCAGTCGGGCGCGATCGTGCCGCCATGGGTGGCCTGTAGGACTTGGTAGGTGATGATGCCGGCGATCGAGGTCAGGAACGTGGTCGTCAGCGTCGCGGGCGCGACCTCATAGGCCGAGAACCCTGCCGCGATCAGGATCGGGGCGAGCAACGACCCGCCGCCCACGCCGTAGATGCCGCCGACGGTTCCGACTGCGAGCGACAGCGACCAGATCGCGCATTGCATGCGGCGTGACGGGCTCGGCCGCGGGCGGGGGATCCGCTGGCTGCCGAGCGCGAGCCACAGGCCGAGTGGCAGAAGCACTCCGGCGACCACCAGCTCGAACGCGCGGCCGCCCGACAGCAGTTCCACGCGGATGACCGCGCCGGCGATGACCCCGGGAAGGGTACCGGCGACGAGCAGTCCCGTGAGCGTGTTCAGCAGTCTGCGCTCGTGCCAGAACCGCAGCAGTCCGCCCGGAACGGCCGCGACGTTAAAGAGCAGGTTGGTGGGCGTGACCGCCGGGCTGGGCACGTGCAGCACGCTGAGCTGGATCGGTAACAGCAGGACCGCTCCAGACACGCCTGCGGGCGTCGCGACGAGCGCGAGCGCAAACGCGCACACCGCCCCGACCGGCCATTCCCACGGCATTGCGCCAGGGTAGTGAAAGCGGCCCTCGGTCAGACCGGTGGCGGCACTCCGCGAGCCGCCCGCGTCACCAGACGCCCGCGGCCCATCGACACGCGACATCCGCACATCGCCGCCACGGTCGTCGCGCTCGTCGACCCCGACTCCCCGATCTGACACGTTGCCTCGGGGCGGCCAGGAGGGGTGCTACCAGGCCGATACTGTCGGTCGCGCTACCCGCGGCAGTGTTCGATGAAGGAGCGCAGGCGGGCGGCGAACCTGTCGGGGTCGGCGAGGTGGACGAGGTGTCCGGCGTCTGCCCAGTCTTCGATCTGCAGGTCGGAGATGTGCTGCTGAAGGTAGTTGCGCTCGGGGGGGTTCAGCTGGTGTCCGAACACGCTGAGGCATGGAGCGTCGATGCTCGTCATCGTTGCCTGGATTTCTGTCTGCAGCTGACGCGGGTCATCGTCAAACAGCTGCTCCCAGTACGCCAGGACGACCTCCTGGCGGATGTGTTGGCTCTGGAGCGCGTGCGTGTGCAGCGGTTCGGGAACGTGCTCGAATCCCATGCTCTGCTGGAAAGGCGCAAACGCGTCGGCGAAGCGGTCGCTGCGGAGGATCGGCTCCAAGCGCCGGATCAGCTCGGCCGTGGGCTGGATGTCGACCGTGCCGTCGACGGTGACCAAGCCGCGAACGGGATACGACGCAGCGTAGATCGAGGCGATCCCGGATGAGATCGAATGCCCGACGATCACCGGCTCACCGACACGCAAGCTCCCGATTGCGGCGTTCACCCTGACGACCGCCTCGCGCAGGCTGCAGGGTTCGCCGCCGGTCTCGCCGTGGCCAGGCAGGTCAAACGCGATGCTGCACACGCCGTCGCCCAGTCGTTCGATGATCGGCCGCCACGTCGTGCGGTCAAACGTGAGCCCGTGCAAGAACACCACGGGTGTCCCGTCGCCGTGCTTCTCGTACGCGAGCCCGTGCCTCCGGCTTCGCTGAATCGCTTCCAACATCACGTCACCTCAAGTCGTGTCGAAGAGTTTCGTCACGACGTAACGTAACGGTGTTGCGTTATCCTGTCAAGGATGGGACGACCACGCGAACACGACCAGCGGATCGCCGCGGCACTCCTCGCTGCCGGCGAACACGCAGTTGCCGAAGGAGGACTCGAGGCGCTGTCCGTCCGCGGGGTCGCTGCCGAAGTAGGTACCACAACGCGCGCTGTCTACAGTCTGTTTGGCTCCCGGGACGGGCTGATCGCGGCGCTCGGGGCCCGCACGTATGACCTTCTCCGCGCCGCTCTTGAGCAGTTACCGCTGACCGCCGACCCGCAAGCCGACATGGTCGAGGCCGGACTCATGTTTCGACGCTTCGCACTCGAGCACCCCGCGCTGTTCTCGATCGGGATACAGCGCACGCTCCCCAGCTCAGAGCTCTGGCCACAATTCCGTGCCGCCGCCAACGACGCGCTCACGGTTCTCAGCCAACGCCTCGCCCGCCTACAAGACAGCAAGCAACTCGCGCGACGAACCGTGCGCGACGCGACCATTCAGTTTCACGCCCTCTGCGAAGGCCTCGCCGCCCTCGAGCTACGCGCCACATTCTCCCCTGAGGACGCGGATCGCATCTGGCGCGACGCGCTCACCGCGCTCATCACCGGCTTCGCCACCACACCACCCCGGCAGCCGCTAGACCCAACCACCACAACCCGGCGACCCACCAAGCAACCCGCCGCAACGACGGCGAGTTGCTCCCCACGACGAACGGAATGAGCGACCTCCGACCCCCGCCGGCCGCACGGCGCCGGAGCTGTGCCTATCTGCGAACGTGGATAACAGGCTTATCCTCTACGCCCTGAATTCGGCGAAATGGAGGGGGCGCGTTGAGACTGGCTGGGACCTGCCTAGATGCGAGCGCGGTACTCTGCGCTGCGCTGAGCGCGCGAGACTGCGCTGGGTCCGGCCGCCCGCCAGTCCGGAGGTCTTGCGGGAGAGCCGCTTCGCCTCCGCGTAGGTAGGAGCGGCGGGTCACCGCTCGGCCGTGGCACAGATGGTTAGCACGGCCTTGCCGGCGTCCGATTTCGAGTCGAGCGTGCGTGAGGATGCGGGCGCCCTCGTGGCCGATGAAGTCAAGCTGGGTGAGCTTGGCCGGTTACTCGTCGGTGACGCCGAAGAGCACGATCGTGCCCGCGAGACGAGAGCGCCGCGATGGTCAAGGCAGTCTCGCGTGACCCGGCTTCTGAGTGCTGTTTTTGCCTTCGCCCCCTGCCGAGCGAGCTACGCGATGCGCTGTGGGCGATCGCGCGGCATGACCACCGTCGTTCCAGCGTGGTCACCCGCGCGGCTTTGCCGTGCCGGGGTGCTCGGAGGTGTCACAGCCAGGACCGCCGTCTTGTCTTTTCGGCTGTAGGTAATCCCAAGCGTAGGCGCGGCTTAGAGAGGACGAGGCGACATGACCCGGATAGACGATTCTCAGCATGACGATCCCGGCCACATTTTGAGCGACGGCGGGGCAGCGATGATGCGCGCGGTAATCGCCACCGCGTTCGGCGACGCCGACGTGCTGGAGTTGCGCGACGCGTGGCCCGTGCCTAGGCCGGGCGCGGGCCAGGTCGCGATCGCGGTTCGCGCAGCAGGCGTGAACTTCGCGGAGGTCATGAGCCGGCGCGTCGGCTACCTCGGGGTCACGCCGCCGTTCGTCCCGGGCCTTGAGGTCGCGGGAACGGTCCGCGCCATCGGCGACGGGGTGGACGGCGTCGCCGTCGGCGAGCGCGTGTGCGCGCTGACGCTCACCGGCGGCTACGCGGAGGTCGCCCTCGCCGACGCGCAGATGACGTTTCCGCTACCGGCGGGCGTCGATTGGGCGGTCGGGTCCGCGCTGCCAACGATCGTGCCGACCGCCTACGCACTGCTGCATCCACTCGGCCGCGTTGGACCTGGCGACCGGGTGCTGGTCAACGCGGGGGCCGGCGGCACCGGCATGATCCTCGGGCAGATGGCCAAGCATGCGGGCGCGCGTCAGGTCACTGGCATCGTCTCCTCCGCGGCGAAGGTCCCCATCGCCCGGGGCTACGGCTTCGATGACGTCGTCACCGTGAGCGAAGCCGACTCCGGCGCGATCGCCGACGCCTCGTTCGACCTCGTCCTCGAGTCCGTTGGTGGGTCTGCCCGCGACCTGGCGCGCCGCGCGACCGCGCCGCTCGGCCGGTTGCTGCTCTACGGCAACTCCGGCGGCCATCCCGAGCCGGCGCTCACGCCCGCAGCCCTGCGCAACGACAACATGCTGATCGGCGGGTGGAGCATCACGACCCTCGCGCACAGCGATCCCGCCATGCTACGGACGATCACTGCCGACGCCTTCGCACTGGTCGCCGCCGGGGCGGTCAGGCTCGACGTCCGCCACGTCTTCGCCCTCGACCAGGCCGCGGACGCCCACCGCCTGGTCGAGCGTCGCGAGTCGACGGGTAAGGTCGTTCTCGAGGTCGCGCGCGGATAAGGGCCCAATCGTGCTCGGTCGCTGAAGAGCGCGCGGGGCGTGTCACACTCGTGGCGGTTTGCGGGTGCCAGGGCCGGGGTTCGGAGAGGCGACCTGGGATCTCCCGGCACTTTCGCAACGCCGATTGATGCGGCCTCGGCTAGAGCGGGACCGGCCGGTGTCCCGGCTGATGCTTCCCTCACCAGGGCATTTCTTGGGCTGTCTTACGGCACCCACTGGTGCGATCTCCGATGCTCCGGCACCGTCGGAATCCGACCGCGAGGCCACGGGGAGAGCAGACCACGCGGGGGTATTAGCGGACGCCGCGCAGGGCGTGGTCGTCAACGGGCGGCTTGATCCTGTGTAGATCACGCGTTGAATAGGCGTGGCGGGTGTGTCGGTCTGCGTTGGTCGACCTGGAGACGCGCCGATGGGCGGGGGCGCCGGGCGCCCCGGGTTGGCCGGACAGTTGCTAGTCGAGGAGTGCGTGCGTTGGATCAGCGGAATCAGCGCATCAGGGTTGTGCCCCGGGGCCGATGGTTGGTGGCTGGCGTAACGGGTCACGTCGCGATCGGCAGTGCGGAAGAAGGCAAGTGCATTGTCGGCCAGCGCGGTGAGACCCCACTCGATCGCTGTGGGCGACGTTCGTCGTGCGGGTGTTGGCAGCCGGTCCTCTGCATCGCCACGCACGCGCCCACGTTCCGCGCCCGGGTGTTCGGAGGTGTCACAGCCGGGGCTGTCGTCGTGTCATATGGGTGTAGGTAATTCTGATTAAGGAGTTAATGATGACTCAGACGCACACGCCGTCCGAGCCCAATCGCTGGACGGTGCTGGCGCTGCTGGGCGTCGCCCAGCTGATGGTCGTGCTCGACCTGACGGTCGTCAATATCGCGCTCCCCTCGGCCCAGCACGCGCTTCAGTTCTCCACCGACAATCGACAGTGGATCGTCACCGCCTACGCGCTGGCGTTCGGCAGCCTGTTGCTGCTGGGCGGCAAGCTCGGCGACCTGTTCGGGCGCAAGTGGACGTTCATCGCCGGTCTCACCGGCTTCTCGCTGGCCTCGGCGATCGGCGGGCTGGCGCAGTCGTTCGCGATGCTCGTGGCAGCCCGGGCGTTGCAGGGCGTGTTCGGAGCGCTGCTCGCGCCCTCGGCGCTGGGCCTACTGACGACCACGTTTGCCGGCTCGCCTGACCGCCCCAAAGCGTTCGGGATCTTCGGCGCGATCGCCGGTGGCGGCGCCTCGGTCGGGCTGCTGCTCGGAGGTGTGCTCACCCAGACGCTGTCATGGCGCTGGTGCCTGTATGTCAACCTCGCCATCGCGGCGCCCACCGCCATCCTGTCGCTGCGGCTGCTCGTCAACCACGCCCAGACCATTCGTCGCGACCGAGCGCCGCCGCGCCCACCCGCTGCTGCCGCTGCACATCGTCGCAAACCGCGCACGGGGCGGGGCCTACGCGTCGATCGTGCTCGCCGGCGCGAGTGTCCTCGGCGCATTTCTGTTCCTCACGTACTTCATGCAGCAGAACCTCGGCTTCTCGCCGCTGACCACCGGCCTGGCGTTCCTGCCCATGACCGCGCTCACCGTGCTCTCCTCGACGATCTTCCAGACGCGAATCCTGCCAAGGACCGAAGCCAAGCCGCTGATCACCGTCGGGATGCTCCTCGGCGTGGTGGCGATGGTCCTGCTCACCCGTCTGAGTCCCAGCTCCGGCTACGCCACCGACGTTCTGCCCTCGCTAATCGTCCTCGGCCTGGGCCTGGGCATGATCTTCGCGCCGGCGATCAGCACGGCCACGCTCGGCGTCAACCGCAACGAGGCGGGCGTCGCCTCGGCGATGGTCAACACCTCCCAGCAAATCGGCGGCTCGGTTGGCACCGCGCTGCTGAGCACCCTGTTCGCCAGCTCAGCCGCTGCTTTCGCGCGCACCCACACGGGGGTGCACGGCCTCCAGGCCGCCGCCCAGGTTCACGGATACACCACGGCGTTCTGGTGGTCTGCGGGGATCTTCGCCGCCGGGCTGCTGATCGCGGTGGTCGTGTTCCCGATGCGCGTCAAGGCAACGGAGCCCGCGCTGGCCGCCGAGTCCGTCGGCGTGGCCGAGCTGGCCCTCGCCACCGAGTAGACGGTGCGGCGGGCACAGCGGTCGTGCGGCGCGCGCAACCGGGGTGGAATTGCCGGCCTGAGTTGTGGCTGTCCGAGGGTCTCGACCGGGGCCATGTTGTGGGTCCGGCAGCAGCGACGCGGGCGCCAACCTCGGGGAACTCCATTCGGCGGGAGTCATCCAGACCGCGGCGCTCAGCCGGAGCAGCAGCGTCGGACACGAGCCGTGAAGACGGCGAGACCGCGGTGGGTTCGTGGAAGGCGGGTACGGGGGCGGCGTGACCGCATCCCGACTGAGCCAGCTCGTCATCGGCGCCGATCTTCCGGGTCGCGGATCAAAGGATCACTCTCAGGCCTCGACCGGGGCGCCGGCTCCTCGTCCGTCGCGAAGTCGGAGACATCGAGCGACGCGGATTCGGGCGCCAAATTCGGCGTTCAGGCGGGAGTCGACTGTGCCCGCGTGCTGCGTTCGCGGCCTGGCTCCCTGACGGCACTCATGTTCTCATCCGCAAGGATCAGAAGCCGCAGCCCCCAGGGCCGGGAGTTATGTAGACGAGACGTCGCCGGCGTGTGTCGGCTCCCCGCGGTGGGTGCTGCACAGCGCGACGCTGCCGATCTCGCCGCTGCGTGGTGGCAGGAGAGGACTGGTGGCCCGGGCTGTCCGGCCTCCAAGGACGACCTCCTCCACGCCGTCTCGAGGAGCAAAAGCTGTCAAGCATCCGTGACCTGGGGAGCCCGGAGAATCCGACATCCACGCAATTGGCGTGCGCGGCGAGCTCGCCGGGTCGCTCGACCGTCAGCGAGTGGCGCGGGCATGAGGGTGGCCTCGTCGACGGCGTGCACAGGATGGAGCACCCGAACCGGTCGCTGTTGACGCGTCGCGTGACTGTATGTCGAGGCGCCCGCCCTGCTCACGATCTCTGCCGATCCGTGGCCGGAGATTGTCACATCAGCGCGCCGCGGTTTGTCAAACAAGTGACCGACTGATTCTGCCGGGCGGGCCTCGGCGCTGAGAAAGGAAGAACTATGCAGACCGAAAACCGGAGCCACAAAATTGCCGTCACCGGAGCCACCGGCCGGGTCGGATCGCACCTCGTCGAGATCCTCGAGCAACGCGGACACGATGTGGTTTTGATCGCGCGCTCCAAGGGCGTGGACGTGGTCACCGCCGAGGGTCTCGACGAGGCGCTCGCTGGGGCGGAGATCATCATCGATACGGCAACCGGTCCCTCGCCCGACCAGGACGATGCGACGGCCTTCTTCACCGCCTCGGCACGGAACCTTCAGCGAGCCGGCGCCGCGGCCGGGGCCAAGCGGATCGTCGTTGTGTCGATCATCGGCATCGATAAGTTCCAGGGCGGCTACAACGCGGCGAAGGTGGCACAGGAGCAGACCCTGCTCGAAGGTCCGCTCCCGGTCCGGATCGTTCGCGCGGCCCAGTTCCACGAGTTCGTCGAGCCGCTGGTCGGGTGGACGATCCAGGATGGCGTCGCCTACGTGCCCGAGATGCGAACGCAGCTCGTGGCTGCCCGCGTCGTCGCCAAAGCGCTCGCGGACGCCGCCGAGGAGCCGGAGATCGAGAACGGTGGGATCACCGAGGTCGCCGGTCCGCAGGAGGAGCGTCTTGCCGATGCGGCACGAGCGCTCTTCGCCAGCCGAGGTGACTCGATCGAGGTCCGCGAGAGTCGTGGCGGTCCCCTGGCGGAGTCCGCTGACCCCGATGCCGCGGCCTATGCGGAAGGTGCGGCACTGCCCAACCCGGCCGCGAAGCTCGCGGGCCCCAGCTTCGAAGAATGGCTCAACGGAGTCTCGGTCTAAGTCCTCGCCACCGTCCCGGGAGAGCGCTGGCCGGCTCCCCCGGGACGGCGGGCTGCTCTAGACGATCGCGACCAACAGAGCCACCGGCCGCCGCTTCCTCCTCGCCAGCGCATGCGCCACGAGCGGCGCCGCCATCCTCGCCGCAAGCACCGTCACACGCCGCGTCCGCCGCCCAAACGCCCGCGACACGAATGGACCCGCGCGGACATGACTTCGCGCTGCCAGAGGCCCGAGAAGAGCGGCCAACCCCCAATCGCGACCCCGCCAGCCTCGTGGCTGACCGTATGTAGATCCCCTGCAGGACGGCCCGGGCGGTGTCGGTCGTCGTTCGGCCTGCGGGGTTGGCCGATCGTGCGAAACCTGATCGGCAGCGTTCCCGTGCCCCGGAGTGCTCGGAGGTGTCACAGCCGGGCCTGCCGTCTTGTCTTACGGGGTGCAAGTGATTCTGGATAGGGAGCTGATGATGAGAGTGTTTGTGGCAGGAGCAACGGGAGCAATTGGGAGGCAGCTGGTTCCACGTCTGGTGGCCGCGGGGCATGACGTTCATGGCATGACGCGTTGCAAGTCAAAGCGGGCCATGCTCGTCGGGCTGGGCGCGGTTCCGGTGGTCGCGGACGCGCTTGATCCCGATCAGGTCGCGGAGGCCGTGGCGCAGGCGAGGCCGGAGGTGATCGTCCATCAGCTGACCGCGATTGGGCCGGTGGATATGCGTCACATGGAGCGCGATTTCGCGCCGACCAACCGACTGCGGACCGAAGGCACCGACCACCTGCTCTCGGCAGGGCACGCGGTCGGGGTGCGGCGATTCGTGGCACAGGGGATTGCCGGCTTCGGCGCGTACGTGCGCACCGGCGGGCCGGTCAAGACCGAGGAGGACCCGTTCGACCCCTCGCCCGTCCCGCAGTTGCGCGCGAACCTGGCGGCGATCCGGCACCTCGAGCAAGCGGTGCTGGGGGCGGAGTGGACGGACGGGATCGTGCTGCGCTACGGCGCGTTCTACGGGCCGGGCACCTCGATGGCGCCGGGGGCGGAGTCATTTGAGATGGTCCGCAAGCGCAAGTTCCCGCTGGTCGGCGACAGTGGCGGCGTGTGGTCATTCATCCACGTCGCCGACGCGGCAGACGCGACCGTGGCGGCGGTCGAGCACGGCAGCCGAGGTGTCTATAACGTGGTCGACGATGATCCCGCCCCGGTCGCCGAGTGGCTGCCGGCGCTGGCGCAGACGCTGGGCGCCAAGCAGCCGATGCGTGTGCCTCGCTTCATCGGGCGGCTGTTCGCCGGCGAGGCCGGCGTGGTGATGATGACCGACGTCCGCGGCGCCTCCAATGCCAAGGCTAAGCGTGAACTCGCATGGGCGCCGAGGCATTCCAGCTGGCGTCAGGGGTTCGCGGCGGCATGACCGAGCGCGAGCGACTACTTGACGAGCTGCGGCCGGCCTCTTTCGCGATCGCTTACCGGATGCTTGGCAGTGTGTCCGAGGCCGAGGACGTGGTTCAGGAAGCGCTGCTGCGCGTGCATCGAGCGCTCGAGGGTGGCGAGCAGATCGCGTCGCCACGGGCGTTCATCGCCACCGTGACCACCCGACTGGCGATCAACGAGCTGCGCACGGCGCGCGCCCGCCGGGAGCGCTATGTCGGCGAGTGGCTGCCAGAGCCGATCATCACCGACAGCCTCGATGATCCCGCCCGGCACGCCGAGACAGCCGATTCGCTGTCACTGGCGATGCTGGTGCTGTTGGAGAGCCTCTCGCCCGAGCAGCGAGCCGTGCTGCTGCTGCACGATGTGTTCGACTATCCGTTCGCGGAGATTGCGGCGATCGTCGGCAAGAGCGAGGACAACGCGCGGCAGCTCGCCGCCCGCGCTAGGCAACATGTCGAGCAGCGCCGACCCCGCTTTCAGACCACCCGCGAGCAGCAAGAGGAGCTCGCAGCACGGTTCTTTGAGGCCGCCGACCAGGGCGATCTCGCCGGGCTGGAGGCGCTACTCGCGTCGGACGTGCAGCTGACCGGCGATGGCGGCGGCAAGGTCCCGGCGCTCGCGCGGACGCTGAACGGACGAAACCGCGTCGCGCGCACACTGATCAATTGGGTCCGCTTGGCCGCACGCCTTCCCGGCGTGTCGCTGCGGCCAGTGGAGGTCAACGGCGGGCCGGGAGCGCTCTATCTCGACGCACAGCAGCGGCTGATCGGGGTGATGGCGCTCGATATCGCCGACGGCCAGATCAGGGCCATCAGCTCGATCGTCAACCCCGACAAGCTCGCCCACCTCGGCCCAGTCGCCGCCTCCACATCGCTGCTGAGGTCAGCAAGATGACGCCGGCGCAGGTGCTGTGGCGCGCCTGCGCGGCTGATCGGCACTCTCTCCGTATCTGAACTCTGGGTTGCCGCCTCGCCCTGCCCGAGCGGGTGGCGGGCTGGCAGGCCTCAAGAGAAGCGCCGTGTATCAAGACGGCTCTGATCGCGCGCTGTGATCAACGACCCAGCGGTGGAGCCCCACGCCCGGGCGGTCGCGCCGTCACAACAGTTCTCGATCGGCGGCTCGGCGGGATCGTGGCTAATGGCGTCGTCTCTTGCCCGCGCAACCTCTCCGCGCCGGCCCCGCAGCCGTGATGGTCGCGCTCGGCGTCGCAGCGCGCTGGCCGCACTCGAGCGATTGAGGCGGCGCGACCTCCTCGCCGCGCGGGGATCCCAAGGTGATCTCGGTTGTCACACAACCGGGGCGGGTCTTGTCTAGGGACATGTAATCCGATTTCCGGAGGGTGATCATGAAGGTGTTTCTCGCTGGTGCCAGCGGTGCGATCGGGATGCGTCTGGTGCCCCAACTGATTGGGGCCGGTCACGAGGTGACCGCGATGACGCGTTCAGAGCAGAAGGCCGGGAGGCTGCGCGCGTTCGGCGCCACGGCGGTGGCCGCTGACGCGCTTGACCGCAACCAGGTCATACAGGCGGTGATGCGGGCGGAGCCCGAGGTGATGATCCACCAGCTGACCGGGCTGGCGGGCGTCAAGAGCCTCAAGAACTTCGACCGGGAGTTCGTGCTGACCAACCGTCTGCGGACCGAGGGCACCGACCACCTGCTGGAGGGCGCCCGCGCGGCGGGAACGCGGCGGTTCATCGCCCAGAGCCACGGCAACTGGAGCTACGAGCGGACCGGAACCGGACTGAAGACGGAAGAGGATCCGCTCGATTCCGACCCACCGGCCAACCAGGTCAAGTCGCTGGAGGCGATCCGCTACCTCGAGCACGGAGTCCGCGAGGCCGACGGGATCGAGGGCATCGCGTTGCGCTACGCCAACTTCTACGGTCCGGGCACCGGCTTCGCTCTGGGTGGCGACATCGTCAGCCAGGTGCGCAAGCGCCAGCTCCCGATCATCGGGGACGGCGGCGGCGTGTGGTCATTCGTGCACGTCGACGACGCCGCTGCGGCCACGATCGCGGCGATCGAGCACGGCAGTCCGGGCGTATACAACGTCGTCGACGACGAGCCCGCGCCCGTCTCGGCGTGGCTGCGCGCGCTCGCCGAAGCCGTCGGCGCCAAGCCGCCCCGCCACGTTCCCGTGTGGCTCGGTCGCCTCGCCGCCGGCGAGGTCGGCGTCTCGATGATGACCCAGATCCGCGGCACCTCGAACGCCAAGGCCAAGCGCGAGCTGGTGTGGAGCCCGCGCTACCGCAGCTACCGTGACGGCTTCCAAAAAGGCCTCGGCGATGTCCCGGTCGCGGGCTTTGGCCCGTCGGCAGCGGTGAAAGGAGCCAAAGCATGAGCGCACCATCGGCCCTCATCATGGGGGGAAGCTCCGGGATCGGCAGAGCGTCCGCATCCGGGTTCCTTGACACTGGCCATAGCGTCCTGATCACTGGTCGTGACGCGGATCGGCTCGAGTCGGCCGTGGCGGAACTCCGCGACGCGCACCAAACCGCGGATGTCCGAGGGCATCAAGTCGATGCCCGCGACCCGGACCAGCTCCGTCAGTTGTTCGAACCACTCGACTCCATCTCGCACCTCGTGCTCGCGCTCAGCGGCGCGTCCGGGGCAGGAGCGATCCGCGAGCTCGAACTCGACGACCTGCGGGCGGGGCTCGAAGCCAAGACGCTGCCATATGTCGCCTGCCTTCAGCTTGCCCTGCCCAAGATGTCTAACGACGGTTCGGTCACCCTGGTAACCGCGGGCTCTGCCCAGTCCGCACTTCCCGGTACCGCCGGCCTTGCGGCCATAAACGGCGCCCTAGAAGCGATGGTGCGCCCGCTCGCTCTCGAGCTGGCACCAATCCGCGTTAACGCGGTCTCACCCGGGGTGATCGACACGCCATGGTGGGATGCGATGCCGTCCGAGCGCCGCGCAGCGATGCACCGCTCAGCAGCCAACGCCAGCCCGCTGGGCCGAGTCGGAGAACGACACGAAGTGGCGAGCCTCATCCTCGCCCTAGCAACGAACAGTTTCGTCACCGGCGTCACCGTCCCATGCGACGGCGGCCTCCGTCTCACCGCCGGCCGCGCCGCATAGCGAAGGCACCTGCGCTCGTTGAGAGGCGGGTCCAACAGCTTAAGAGGGACGACGCCCTCCCCCTCGCCAATCTCGAAACTCGCCGCGTCGTCGCTGTCCGGCCCGCCGTTGCCCATCAGCTCGAAGTTCCGCTTTGGCGGCAACTCGGTGCGACGCCCGCGAGGACAGTGCAGGGCAAACGCGCTTGCTGACACGGCTCATTCGCGCCGCCAGCAAGCACCCGCCGCGGTCGCTCTCGTAGCCTGAGCATCCGCCCGGGGGGCCGCGCTCATCAGTGCTGGGTTGGACGACAGGCGGAAGCTCCGCGTCCACTGTGTGAGCCTGGTATTTGCATAGGCATCGCCAGAGGAGCTCAATGCTCGGACAGCCCCGGCACGACGATTGCGTTCACGCGTGAATCCGATCGCGGCGCCAAGCGGCCTCCAGGCGGCTCCGACGTCGCTCGTGGGGCACGGGCGTCTTCAGGCTCGGATGTACGCTCGCGGTATGACCCACTCGTTCGTCCCGGAGGACTACGTCGTCCCGCTGACTCATAGCGGTCCGGGCTTGCGCCTGGAGCCGCTCGGACCCCAGCACAACGACGCCGATCACCGTGCCTGGATGTCGAGCATCGAGCACATCCGCGCCACCCCGGGTTTCTCAACCTGGCGATGGCCACCCGCTGAGGGAATGTCACTCGACGAGAACCTCCGCGACCTGCGAAGGCATGCCGACGACTTCGAGCGACGAGTCGGCTTCACGTACACCGTCCTCGACGATGAAGACGTCGTCGTCGGCTGCGTCTACATCTACCCGTCCCGGGCCGACCCCGACATCACCGAGGTGCGGTCCTGGGTCACCGCGAGGCGGGGAGAACTGGACGCCGTGTTGCACGAGACCGTGGACAGTTGGCTCGCCGCCGACTGGCCATTCCCCGACATCACATACCGCAGCCGCGTCTAGCCGGACGCCACAATCGGTTCCGTATTCGGGACGCGTCCGGCTCGGCGATCGCTTCGGCGGAATAGCACTCGCCGACCGCCGCTCGGTCGGGCGAGAGGATCGCCACGATAGGGATCGCGCGCGCGGCGGCCGCGCGGGACCACGACGCGGGCGACGTCGGTGATGGAGCCGACGAGCGGTCTTCGGCCTCGCGCACTTCTGCTTGGCACAATCAGAGTCGCCGGCGCCGGAGGCTCGGTTCGCGACGATTGCACTCGTCAGCCCGAAATCGGCGGGAGCGAGATCGCTGCTTGGAGATGACGCGCGCTTGGCCGCGTGCTCCTGGTTGTCGGGCCGTTTCTGTGTTCGTGAGAGCAGGTCTGCTGCCGTGGTGTCGTATATGTGACCGGTGCCTGCTCACCGCGACCGGTTGTAGAGGTGATCTGGCTCCGGTCATCGCCGGCTGTCCCGTGACCCGCGTATCGCCCCTCCCGAGCTCCTTTGCGAGCCGGGTCTTGTTGCGCAGCCCCCGCCCGGATACTCACGAACTTTGACATTCTGATCGGTGCGTCTCGGCGGGCGCTGGGCTTGTGACACGCCGCGGAGGCGAAGGGTCGACGATGCTACGTTCGGACGATGGAGCGCTGGACGACGGCGGAGGTGCTTGCTGCGTCACAGGGGCTTGACGAGGCTTGGCTCTCGTCAGGCATCGAGGTGGTACGGACTGACGACTGCCTAGCGCTGTGCCGTCCGGTGCACTTGAGCTCCCCCGGCTCAAGCCGGGTGCAGGCCTCGATCAAATCGCCGCGCCCGTTTGTGGAGATACGACCCGAAGTGGAGCGCCTTGCCCAGGCGTGGGGGGCCGACGAGGTGCTGTGGCGGGCAGAGGGCGAAATCGCGCCGGTCGCGAACGAGTCGTTGCGCTCGGCCGGAGCGTCCCTGGCGTTCTCCGAACGGGTCATGGCCCGAGCGCTCCACGGGACCGACGCAGACGCATGGTTGGCCGGCGAAAACCCGTCGGGCGTGTCAACGAACCTCGTCGCAGACGAGGAGACCTTCGACGCGCTCGTCGGAGTGGAGACCACAGGCTGGGGTTGGCCGCCACGGTCCGCAGACGTCCGAGTCGAGGACTGGGTGAGCCTACGCGCGGACCTGGAGTCGTCGTCAAAGTTCGCGCTGCTGGCAACCGTGGACGGCACACCAGCGTCGGTTGCCCGCCTCGCCCTGTCTGAGTCGTTCGTGCGTCTCTCCGGCGCCGTGACGCTTCCCGCGTTCCGGGGGCGCGGCCTCTACCGCGCACTCTTGGCGGCCCGCTGCGAGCTCGCGCGAGCCAACGGCGCCACCCTGGCGTTGACCAAGGGCCGTGTAGAGACCTCGGCACCAATCCTTGAACGCGTCGGGTTTCGCTCCTACGCGGTCGAGCAGTGCTGGCGTCTCCGTATCGACGCCAGCTGAGACCTTGGGCAACCTCAAGATTACGGGCCCCGATTCGTCATCCCGTTCGCCACCGGCGCCCTCCGCGGACCCCGCCCCGGGTCTGCACGTATGCACAGGCGGGCGAACACCCGAGGACTCAAAAATGCCGCTGCTGGTATGTCGCCTCATCGGAAGCGAGATCGAGGTTGCTCCTTTCCATGCCAGGCGGCAGCGCCCGCCGCTACGGTAGGCGGCGGCAGAGGCGAGTGCTTTGCCACTCGGGCCAATTCCCGGCCGGCGATCGCAGTGGCGACGGAGGACTCGCGCGGCGCGCTCGGCGCCGGACGATCGCAACGCCACGGATCCAATCGTGAGGCCGGGTCGCGCTCGGACACGCCAGGAAGCCCGAGCCAAGAGAAGACCCCTAACGGGCTCGGGTCTGCTCCAGGTTCGAATGGTGGGGGCCGGAGAGCCAGTCGGCATCCGGCCCCAGGCGCGCGTCGACCGGTTCCTCTCCTCGCCGCAGCGCGTCGATGTAGGCATGATCGGCGGCGAGGCGGGCCGCCACCTCGGGACCCTCGGCGACGGCGCCGTGGCCGGGGACGACGACATCGACGTGCCTGGCGGCCTCTCCCAGCCGGTCGAGTGCCGTCTCATAGGCGCCCACCTGATCGGGCTGGCGAGCGTCGAGGAGCGGGATCAGGACATTGGAGAGCATGTCGCCGGCAAGCAGGACGCCACGGTCGGCGAGGAGGACCGCGGCGTGGCCGATGGCGTGCGCCTGATGTTCGATGATCTCGCCCGGCACGGGTCCGCCGTCCTCGGGCAGTGGGGTGACGAGGCCGATCAGCTCGAGAGGGATGCCCGACGCGCTCTGCGCCGCCATCGCCTGCGCCCGCTCGCGGGCTTTGCTGGCAGCGTGGGCGCAGGCGGGGGTGGCGTAGCGCGGCACGTCGCCGAACCGGGGATGCCAGAGCAGGTGGTCCCAGTGAGGATGGGTGCAGAACCCGGCGACGATCGGAACGCCGAGCCGGTCCAGGTCATCGGCGAGCTGGTTCAGCTCGGAGCCATCGATGCCGGGATCGACCAGGATCAACCCGCTCTCCCCGCGCACCACGATGCTGTTAGTCCAGACCCACTCACTCTGCCGAACCCAGACGCCGTCGGCCACCTGAGTCAGCACCGATTCACCTCGTCCATCGCCACTCCAATCGGTCGTTATGACGGTGCAGCCACGACTGCACATCCTGAGACCGCGATCCGCACCCAAAATCATCGATCACGACATCGCAGCAGCACGAGTACACACCGACGCGCTCATCCCGCGCATATTTCGCCAAACTCGAGGCTGCGGCCATCGCCGCGCGCCGATGCAACCGCGCGTTTCAGCACGCCGTCGCCTCCGCCCTGCTCCCGGCGAGCTGCAGGTACCCGGTCAAAGGCGCTCGGAGGGAATCGCGTCGGTTGGGGCAGAGGCTCGCTCGCCGCGCAGAGCGGGACAGCAACCGCGTCAGGCTACGTGGTCGGATCACTCGGCCAGGAGTCGGTCCCAGAGCGCGATCAGCGCGGCCGTAGCGTTGGCGCGTCGCTGCCGGGAGTCGTGGCCGCCGCCGAATGTGTCGAGCAGGTATGCGCGGTGGGTGGCCATTAGTAGTAGCGCGAACTCGGGTGGGTTGGCCGGTGGGTGCGGGGCGTTCGCGACGAGCTGCTGGAGCAGTTGGCGCGGGCCGACGAGAGCGCGGTCCAGCTCGGTCGAAACTGTCGGATCGGCTGCAGCGGCGGCGTCAAGCGCGCGCAGCCACCGACCGTTGTCGGCGTAGAGCTGCACCAGGCCAGCGACCATCGCTGTGATCAGGTCTTCCGCAGGACCGCGCACGAGCTGATCGAGCAGCGGGTCCTCCGCGTCCGGCAGTAGCTCGGGCGCCATCTGCGCCAGCCTGTCGAAGTGGCGGTAGAAGACGGTGCGAGTCAGGCCGGCACGTGCCATTACCTCGCCGACGGTCAACGCGGCAAACGGCCGGTCGAGCAGCAACTCCCGCGTGGCCTCGAGGATCCGACGCCGGGCTTCGTCTGACGGAACTCTTTGCGACACCGTGTCGCATTGTATGTAACACTATGCGACACCATGTCGCAACCAGAGCCGGACACAAAGATCGCCCTCCCGGACGGGCGCTCCCTGTCTTACCTGCTCGCCGGCGCCGATAGTGGGCCCGTCGTGACCGTGCTTGACGGTCCATGTAGCCGCGGGCTCGGGCGGGCGCTCGCGACAACCGCGCGCGAACTCGGAATCCGACTTGTGATCCCGGACCGCCCGGGATCACAAGGCAGCACACCAAGACCAGGTCGCACGGTCGCCGATTGGCCCACCGATCATCTCGCGCTGATGGACACGCTTGGCATTGAACGGTTCGCGATCGTGACGCAATCCGGCGGAACCGCCTACGGGATCGCTGTTGCCGGTGTGGCTCCAGAGCGGGTCTCCGCCCACTCTCTGCTCGGAGCGATGGCGCCGCTCGCGGAGAAGGACCAGTGGCGTGCGGCCGGGAAGGATCTGAAGATGGCGGCGTTCATGTCGCGGCGCGCGCCGTTTCTGCTGCGGGCGGGCTTCAAGCAGCGGTACAAGAAGTTGCCACATTCAGCTTTGGGACTGTTCAAGGGACCGGACGCGGAGGTCGTCCAGATCCCGTGGGTCAACGAACTGTTCATACCGACAACCGGGGAGCTGTTTGCGAACCCGAACGGGTTCATCGAGGAGCTCCGGATCCTCTGCAAACCGTGGGGTATCACGCCCGGCGCGGTCCGTGCCTCGCTCTGGACGGGCGAGTTCGACCGTATGCACCCGCCATCACATGCCCGCCGTGTCGCCGAACTGCTCGGCGGAGACCCGCCTGTGACTGTTGTCCCAGGCGTCGAGCAGATCGGGCTGTTTGTGATCTTCGAAGAAGCGCTGCGATTCGCAACACTCAGCGGTCCTTGAAACACCCGCCCTTCGCCAACACCGCGCCTACAGTGCCCGGGTCTCACCCAGGCACGCGGACCAATCGAGCCCCTGCACTCGGAGCCCGGTTTGTCGGGGACCAGCGGCGGCATGCGGGCCGGCTGGCCGGGAGTGCACCGCCGCTCCGCATAGGAAGCAGCAGCGCAAAGCGTCCAAGGCCGGATTGTGTGCTCGCGTAACTTGGCGGTCGTAATAGCGCGATAACCGCTGAGGTTCCAGTCGATTGGCCCCATCCCCAAGGATGCTGCGTCGCGAACCCTCAGCTGCTGCCGGACGACCCGCCGCCCCCGGTGCTGGGGGCGGCGCCCGCGCCGAGTACGCTCAGCGGGACCGTCGCCTCGCCCTTCATCCAGAAATCCGCGGCACCACTGGCTTGCAGCTCAACGAGTGCGGCATGGACGCAGTTCGTTTCGCGTGCCGCGTCGTCGGAGAACGAGGTGTAGAGGCCCGGGTAGTACGGGTGCCACTCGTAGCGGTCCTGAAACCAGGCGTGCAGCGTGCCCGCCCCGTAGTCCGCCTCGAGGTCGAGGCGGTCGATCGCGCCAAACGCAAACCGGAAGTCCTGGTTGGTGTAGTCGCTCTGCTCCACCTTCAGGTGCGCCGGGACCGTGCCCGAGGCGGGTGCGGGCGACGGCAGGGTCGAGAGGATTGCACTGTGGACGCCTGCGTCGGTGCGCAGCATCTGCTCGAGCGGGCCGTTCTCGTTGTAGTCGGCCCCGCCCCCGGTGGACATGTACCAGCCCAGGTGATCGAGGGCGAGTGGCTTGTTGCGAAACTCGGCCAGGATGGCCGTTCCGACTACGCCGAGCGGCGGGTTCATCGAACAGATCAGGTCCTCCTTCCAGCCGCTATTCGGCGCGAGTTGGATGCGCCACCAACTGCCGCAGGGGGTGTGGTCGTGAGCGGTGCCAGGTGTGAAGGTCACCCGTTGGATCAACTGGCGCACCGCGCGATTACCGGCGGCTCGCTGGAGCGCCACCACGCTCGCAGTATCGAGCCGCTTGCGAACCTGCGGCGCCGCCGGCGCCTCCCGCGAAGCCGCCGCTGTGAGCAAGGGCATGCGCTGAAGGACCGGTGCCAGGCTTGCGGGGTTTGTCGACCAGCTCGCTCGCGCAACGACGTGGCTTTCCGGCGTGGGCGTCACACGCGCTGCGTCGTTGACGTCTGGCTGCTCGGCGCGCCGGGCGAATACGGCGCGTCGCAGGGCCGCATCTTCTGCCGGCATCGACGCGGCCTCCGTCCGAGCGACCGCCGTCCTCTGCATCGTCTGGCCTGCTGTCCGTCGCCGTCCGCTCAGCGCATCCTCTTCGACAGCGTGGACGCATTTGTCGCCACACCGACAGACGCCAGCGCACCGCGCGAGCCGAGCGCCAGCACCGAATCGGGCGATCGCTCCCGCCACCGCACGATTTCCCCCGGACACGAGCGGGACCGGCGTCACCGCGGCTGCCTGACCGGACGGCACCGGCCCATCCGACAGATCTGCGCTGGAACGATCCCTCCCCACCACCACTCGAAGTCTGCCCCTCCCGCGCCAGCCCTGTCAAGCGGATGGGCCGGTCGGTGGTTGCGGCCGTACGAGCCCAGCCTCGCCAGTCGAGTCGACACCGACATCGACACCGACATCGACATCGACATCGACATCGACGACAGCAGGTGGCGGGCCTGAGCCAATCACGCTCGTGGGCGTCGTATCCCGGACTGAGCAGGTACGAGGCGAGTGCCTCGGATCGCCCCTCAACGTGCTCCGACCCGACGGTCCGCATTCGTCGTCTCGTCGATTGTGCGATCGCCCGCCCCGGCACGATCTCAGTCGCGTGCTCGACTCGACGCGGTTGCCCACCCGGGCATCGGGGGTTCCGGACCCCTGAGGCGGAGCCCTGCCACCGGCGACGTGCGCGACGAGACCCTGCGGGCCCAGCGGCGTCTTTTGGCGATACTGAACCCGTGGATGGTGTCGCGACAGGCCAGCTTGGCGAACTTATTGGTCGCGGCGGTGTGTGCGTGCTGTCGGGCGCCGGTCTGTCGACTGAGTCGGGGATCCCTGACTATCGCGGTCCCAGCGGCGCGCTGCGTGCCCGGCTGCCGATGACGATCGCTGAGTTTCGCGGTTCGGCGGAGGCTCGCCGGCGCTACTGGGCGCGCGCTCATATCGGCTGGCAGCGGGTCGCGGCCGCGCGACCCAACGCCGGGCACCGAGCGGTGGCCGCGCTGCAAAACGCGGGCGTGCTGCGCGGAATCATCACCCAGAACGTTGACGGGCTCCATCAGGCCGGCGGTGCCCGAGGCGTCGTGGAACTGCACGGAACGCTCGGCCGTGTCGTGTGCCTGGAATGCGGCGCGTACAGCACCCGGCAGGCGCTTGATCGGCGGCTGTGTGTCGCCAACCCGGACGTGGACTGGGACGAGGACCTCGCTAGCAACCCTGACGGAGACGTCGAGCTCGCTGATAAGCAGGTCGCGCGCTTCCGGGTCGCTGGCTGTGAATGCTGTGGGGCCGATCTGCTCAAGCCCGACGTCGTGTTCTTTGGCGAGAACGTGCCGCGATCTCGAGTGCAGCGATGCTTTGAGCTCGTTGACGGCTCGGCCTGCCTGTTGGTGCTCGGTTCCTCGCTATCGGTGATGTCGGGGCTGCGGTTCGTGTACCGGGCTCGGCAGGCACAGATCCCGGTGGCGATCGTCAACCGGGGGCAGACTCGCGGCGACCCACTGGCCGACATCAAGGTCGACGCGGCGCTCGGCGAGGTGCTGCCCACACTGGCAGGCGCACCCCAGTAGACCCCGGCCAAGCTGACCGAGCCCGCCAGCGACCGCTGCCACCACCGGCCACCGTTGGCTGCGGCCACCGCTTCGGCGACCATGCCACCCGCCCCAACCTTCGGCTTAGAACCCGACGATTAGCGGGGAAAAATCGGCGGACAGTTGCCCGCGAAAGTTGCCCGCGAACTTTGCAACACATCGTTACAAAGTAGAACCCCCTCAATAGTAGGGAGAGGGCCTAAGCGGACGACGGGGGTCGAACCCGCGACCTTCGGCTTGGGAAGCCGACGCTCTACCAACTGAGCTACGTCCGCACTGCGATCACCTTTGCCCGCACGGACGTGCGGACCACCACGCGATCCGGGCGCCGATTCTACGCGGGCTGGGCGCGATGCGGGCTCAACTACGATCCAGTGACAACCCTTCGCTCGTAAGGAGAGCGCCGTGAGCTCCACCAAGGAACAGCTGATCCCCGGGCCTGACCATCCCATCACGGTCACCCCCACCGATGGCCACGTGGTCGCGCGGGTTGGCGACCAGGTCATCGCCGAGTCTGACCGCGCGCTGACCCTCCAGGAGGCCAGCTACCCGCCGATCCAGTACGTGCCGCTGGCCGATGTCGATCAGGCGGTCCTGCAGGCCACCGATCACCAGACGTACTGTCCGTACAAGGGCGACGCCAACTACTACACGGTGACCGCGCCGTCCGGCGAACTGGAGAACGCGATCTGGGTCTATCGCCAGCCCTATGAGCCGGTGGGCGACATCGCCGACCACGTCGCCTTCTACCCCGACCGCATCGAGGTCACCGTCAACTGACGGCAGGCGCATGGCCCGGCGCGGCGCTAGGAGCCTGAACGAGCCGGTGCCGGCGGCCGGTCCTCCGGCTCGTTCGGGTCAGCCACCCACGCGCTGAACAGCGGCAGCCCGGCGAACGCCGTCGCCTCCCGGGGCGTATCGGCGTCGCCGCCGCCGGGCCGCCCCGCGATCGCCACCGCGGCAAACGGGTGGTCAAAGCGGAGCACCGCGCTGCGCTCGAGAGAACGCTGAGCCGGCACGCGCAGCGCGGCGGTACGAATCCCGAGCGCGGTCACGGCGGCCGCCTCGAAGCCGTAGCGCGTGAACGACGCGACCGCGGCCTGGGTGGCCGCGCATTGATCGTCGGGCCGGGGACCGATCAGCTGACGCAGCGTCGCGAGCGCCGGTGCCGTCCCGAACGCCGGCGACACCGTGAGGTCGAGGTCGTCCTTCGCCCGCCAGGCGGGCAGGGCAGCACCGGCGATGCGCTCCAGCCGCGGCTGCGCGACATACGTCGCCACCTCCCGCTCGGAGATCTCCCAGGAGTGCCCGGGCCCGAGGGGCAGGTCATACAGCGAGCACGCCCCTCTCCCCCAGTCGCCGCACACCGTGGCCGCGACCTCATGGGCACCGGCAAGCACCGCGGCTCGATCGACGTCCGGCGCGGCGGAGACCGAGACGACGGTCAGATCCTCCCGGGCGACCGCGCAGTGCACCGCCACCAGCCCCGCCGCGTCGGTCCGAGCGAGCATTGCGTGCCCGTCAGCCCGGCCGTCCCACAGCAGCCGCGACACGGTGGATGTCCACGGACTAACGCGCCCGAGGTGCGCCCGGGCCGGCACCACGTCGAAGGGCACCGCCCACGACACCCTGGTCGCCAGCGCCGACGCCAGCACGATCCGCGTCATCTCATCGATGTGCATCGGGAACCTGCCGATCAAGCCGAGCGTCTCACGCTCAGCCCACGCGTCGGCCTGCGCCTGGGTGGGCATGAACCCGGACTCGACCTCATCGGGCAGGCCCCGCGTCCAGGCAGCCAGCTCCGTCGTCGCGTCGTCCACCGCGACCCACAGAGCGATCGCGGCGTGCAACGCGGGAGGCGGCGCCGCCACGAACGCGGCCAGCAGCCGGCCCGCCTCGTCCGCCGAGCACCCCAGCGCCTCCTCGAGCTCCGCCCGGTCAGAGCCCTGCGCCGCCGAGACGCACGCGGCAAGCAGTAGCCACACCCCCAACGCCGACGACACCGAGGCGCCGCGGAGCTGATCCAGAACCGCCGGGGACACTCGGCGGGCGTAGGCGCCGACAAGGGCCGGCAAACGCCCAACCGAACCGCCGGTCTGGACCCGCTCCGCCGCCATGCGCGCCATGATGACAGCACCCACCACGCCCTCCCCCCGGAGACCCGCACCCGCCGTGCGACCACTCGACACCACCGTCGGCCCCCAGCTCGCGTCCCGCCTGTTGGGCGCCCCGGAGCCACTGCAGCGGGATGTGGCGATCGCCGCCGCCGTCGCGGCGGTGCGCGCTGCTCGGCTGTCCAGGCCGCTCGTCGACGAGGTGGTCCACGATCTCGTCAACCACCGCTACGGCGGCCCCCGCCGCGACGAGGTCGAGCGCCTGGAGCAGGATCTCGACGAGCGCGCCTGGGCGCTACAGGACCAGATCGAGTCCGGCGGCGCCCGGCGCGACGAGTACGAGCAGGCCGTCCGGCGGGCGCGCGCGGCGGCCGCGATGAAGATGGCGCTGGACGCCAACGCGAGAACCGCCGTGGCCGAAGCCGTCTATGAGGCCTCACGCGCCGTGAACGACCCGAACCGGTTCGCCCAGCTCCTGCACGCGGTGCTCGACATCATCGAACCCGGAAACCACTGGGCGGCGCGGGACCTGGCCGGCCTGTTCTGGCCGCGGTTCATGGAGGTCGACGGCTACGTCCTGGTGGCCGAGCACTTTGAGCCCGACACGTTCGCCGAGTTCCGCGAGCGGCGCCCGGACAGCCGGCCGGCCGTCGAGGACCTCATCAACCACGTCCACGTCCTGGAGATCGCCGGACCCGCGGCCCGGCCCGAGGCGGTCGGCCAGGCATGCCGCCACATCACGCAAGCGTGGCGCGACGCGCTGGACACGACCTTCCCCGGGCGTGAGCTCACCGTCGATTGGGACCCGCAGGAGCGGATCGTCACCGCCTACTCCCGGGCGTGATCCCCGGACGGTGGCGGGCGCTTACAGGACGTGCTTGGTGTGCGCCTGGACGACCTCGTGCCACAACTCCTCGAGCGCGATCACCTGAGCAAGGCGGGCGCGGCGGGCAACGCCGTCACGCTCGAGCTCGGCCAGACGCTTCTTGTTGTTGCGGCGCTGGGTGGCGCCGTCCGGCATGTCGTCGTAGATGTCTCGGGGGATCATCGTGGTCTCCTTGACCTTGGGCTCTCCTTGAGTCAGAGCCGGGCGAGGCCGGCATCCGATACCCACGCTTATCGGCAGCCGCACGCGCCTGTTCATGCCGAGGTGAGCCCCGTGGACGAACGTCCGGTCCATCCGCACCGGGGCCGGGCCGGGGCGGCCTCATTACCATCAGAGCGGTATGCGCCGGTTCCTCCTCCCCGGGTTGGTCGCCGCCGCGGCGGTGGCCGTGCTGGCGCTGCTGACCTTCGGCGTCTCCAATCAGAACGACACGTCGTCCATCGACTCCGAGGTGGCCCACGGCTCCTTCCCCGCGGCGCCAAACGCGCGCCGGGCCCTGCCTCTCCTGAGCGGCAGCGGGAAAGCGAGCCTCGCCGACTTCCGCGGCAAGGTAGTGGTCCTCAACGTGTTCGCCTCCTGGTGCGATCCGTGCAAGGCCGAGGCGCCGATCCTGGCCAAGGAACAGTCGATCCTGGCCAAGCACGACGCCACGCTCGTCGGCGTGACCTATGAGGACCTCTCCACCGCTTCTGAGCAGTTCGCCCGCCGCTACCACATCACCTATCCGGTACTGCGCGACGTCAGCGGGGACTTCGTGCGGTCATTCGGCACCACCGGCGTGCCGGAGACGTTCGTGATCAACCGCAAGGGCCAGATCCAGGCCCTGCAGCGGTTTCCCGTGACCACCCAGTGGCTCAACGAGACGCTGCCGCGCATCCTGGCGGGCAAGACGTGAACCGCCGCCGCACCATCATCCTCGCGCTCGGCCTCACGGCCGTGCTCGCGGCGACAGCGACCGGGGCCGCCGCCACCGCCGGCGCCGACACGACCGCCCGGTCGGCCCCCACGGCCAGGGCCTCCTACCTCGAGGTCGTCAACGACGTCATGTGCGTCGTCTGCCACGAGCCGCTCGGCGTGGCGCAATCCCCTGAGGCCTTCCAAGAGCGCGACTACATCCGCCAGCTCATCGCCCAGGGCAAGACCCGCAAGCAGATCGAAAACGACCTCGTGCAGCAGTACGGCCCCGCGGTGCTGGCCCGCCCGCCGGCCCACGGCGTCAACCTGCTCGTCTACATCGTCCCGCCGCTCGTGCTCATCGTCGGGATCGCCATCGTCGCCGTGTTCGTGCCCCGGTGGCGCCGGCGCGCCCGCCAGCCCGAGGACTCCCCGGCGCCGACCACCGCCACGCTGGACGCCGCTGACGCGCAGCGCCTCAACGAGGATCTCGGGCGCTTCGCCTAACGGGCGCCCCCGGCCCCCGGCGCCCGCCGCCCCGCCCGCCCGGCGGCGCCGCTACATCGAGTCCGGCGCGCTGACTCCCAGCAGCCACAGGGCGAGGCTGATCGTCTGGCGCGCGGCCTGCGACAGCGCGATCCGGAAGGACTCCGTCGCCTCGGGCTCGGCGCCCACCACCTTGCAGTCGCGATAGAACGCCGTGAACTCCTGCGCGAGCTCGAGCGCGTAGGCGGCGATGCGGTGCGGCCCCCGGCGCGCTGCCGCCTCGGCGATCTCGTCGGGGAAGGCCACCAGCGCCTTGATCAGATTCCGCTCGGCCCCTTGCAACGGACCTCCGTCCCAGTCGGCCGACCCGTCGAGCGCGGCCGCCACCCGGTCCTCGGAGAACCGTCCGACCATGGACACGATGCGCGCGTGGGCGTACTGCACGTAGTAGACCGGGTTCTCCGGCGACTCCTGTTTGGCCAGCGCCAGGTCCAGGTCCAGGGTGCGGTCATGCGAGCGCTGGAGCATCCAGAAACGGGTGGCGTCGACGCCGATCTCGTCGAGCAGGTCGTCGAGCGTGATGAAGTCGCCGCGGCGCTTGGACATCGCGGCGCGTTCGGTGCCCTCCACCAGGTGCACGAACTGGATGATGGGCATCTCCAGGGTGTCGGGGTCGCCGCCCAGCGCGGCCCAGCCGGCCTTCATCCGCGCGACGTAGCCGTGATGGTCGGCGCCGACGGGCAGGAGCTGGAGCTCGACGCCGCGCTCGCGCTTCTGCAGCAGGTAGGCGACATCGGCGGCCAGGTAGGTTGGGGCGCCGTCAGACCGGCGCAGCACGCGGTCCTTGTCGTCGCCGAAGCTCGACGAGCGCAGCCACAGCGCTCCTTCGGACTCATAGGAGTGGCCGCCCTGGGCGACCAGCTCGAGCGCCCGGTCCATATAGCTGGGCGACCCCTCGTGCAGGGTGCGCTCGGAGAAGTACTGGTCGTAGTGGACGCCGTAGCGGTCAAGCGTGGCCTTGATCTCGGTCAGAAGCAGCTCGACCGCGTGCGCCGCGGCCTCGTCCACAGACATCGACGCCACGTCCGGGATCCGCCGGGCGATGTCGAGCAGGTACTCCCCCTGATAGCCGCCCTCCGGTACCTCCTCGCCGCGCGCCCGCGCCAGCACGGACTCGCCCAGGCGGTGGATCTGCGAGCCGGCATCGTTGAAGTAGTACTCGCGCCACACCTCGTGACCGTGGTGCTCCAAGACCCGTGACAGGGCATCGCCGTAGGCGGCGTGGCGGCCGCTGGCGGCAACCAGTGGGCCGGTCGGATTGGCCGAGACGAACTCCACCAGCACCCGGTGTGACACCGGCGCGCCGCCGGCGCCGAAGCGTGCACCCGCGTCGAGCACTGCGCGCAGCGCCCGCCGGTACCAGTCGTCAGAGAGGAACAGGTTGACGAAGCCCGGGCCTGCGACCTCGTAGCGCACCAGGTCAGCGGCGAGCACCTCGCCCAACGCGACCCCCACCTGCTCGGCGATCTCTCGCGGCGCCTTGCGCAGCGACGGGGCCAGCAGCATCGCCATGTTGGTCGAGTAGTCGCCCTGCCCCTCGCGCTTGGGCCGCTCCACCTTGACGTTGGCGGCCACCGCGCCGTTGCTCCCCAGCGACGCCGCCGCCTGAGTCACCGCCGAGCGCAGATCGTGGAGCGATGCGCCGCTCATGGCGCGTGCACCGTGACCGGCTGAAAGGCCGTCTCGAGGCGCTCCAGCGCCGCCGGCGTGCCAATGGCCACCAGCATCTGGCCCGGCTCGATCACCGACGCCGGCGCCGGCTGGGGCTCGAGCCGCCCGTCGGGATGGCGCACGGCCACGACCACCGAGTCGCCGCGAACCTGCTCGATCGTCTTGCCCAGGCCGTCGCACGACTGCGGAACGTCGATCTCATCCATGCGGTAGTCGGCCACCTGGAGGGCGCCGCCGATCTGGGGATGCAGCGCCACCCGCGCCATCTCGGTGCCCGAGGTCTTGTAGGGCGAGATCACCCGGTCGGCGCCGGCGCGCACGAGCTTCTTCTCGGAATCCTCGGCCGAAGCCCGGGCGATGATCAGCATGTCGGGCCGCAGTTCCCGCGCGGTCAGGGTGATGAAGATGTTGTCGGCGTCAGAGTCCACGCAGGCGATGACCGCCCGGGCGCGCATGATCCCGGCGCTGATGAGGACCTCGTCGTCGGCGGCGTAGCTCTCGATGTAGCGCACCCCCAGCGACGCCGCCTGCTCACGGTGCGACGGATCGGCGTCGATGGCGACGTGCTTGACCCCGGCCAGGCCCAGATCGCGGGCCACCTGGCGGCCCACACGGCCGAAGCCGCAGATGATGAAGTGGTCAGAGTAGGAGTCGATCATGCGTTGGTTGCGGCGTTCTTGACGCAGGCCGCTGAGCTGGCCGGAGACGAAGAACTCCGCGACGGTCGCCAGTCCATAAAAGAGCGTACCTATGCCAAACAGCTCGAGGAGGACGACGACCACCCGTCCGGCCGCGTCCTGGGGGTCCTTGAGCGCGCCCAGCGTGGTCACCGTGTCCAGGGTCCACACGAAGGCGTAGGCCACCGATACGCCCTCGGTGATGACGAAGGCGATGGTGCCGAGCACCACCACCCCCGCCAGAGCGGCCAGCAGGATGCTCAGGCGACGGGTGAACGCGTCCCGTTCCCGGCGCGCGCGGCGGCGGCGCTCGAGCGCCTGATGATGGCTGAGGCGCCGTCGGTCAACGGGAATCGGCATATCGGATGGGTGGGTGGGTGGGTGGGTGGGACGGGGTCTCAGTAGTGGTAGGGCTCGCGGGCGAGGATCTTGTGGGCCCGGTAGAGCTGCTCCAGCAGCACCACCCGGGCGAGCTGGTGGGGCAGCGTGATCTCGCCCAGCGACAGCCGTTGATCAACGTGATCGAGATCGAGCCCGAACGGCCCACCGATCACGAAGCACAGGTCGCGCCCACTCTGGCGCCGGTCCTCGAGAAACCGCGCGAAGGCCAGCGAATCGGGCTTCTCGCCGTCGCGGTGCAGCAACGACACGAACGCCCGGTCAGGCAGCCGCCGGGCAACGTGGTCATCCTCGCGGACCTCCACCAGCTCCAGGCGAGTGTGCCCCGCGAGCAGCTTCTGGTAGTGCTGCACGTCGTCGGCGAACGGGGGGCGCAGCTTTCCCACGGCAACGACGACGATCCGCACGATGGGATACTAAGTGGATATGGACGATCCCAACACGCCCGAGCGTCACATCAACATCCACTTCTCGCCGGACATCATGGCCGGCGTCTACTCGAACTTCGCCAACGTCAGCCACTCCGACTACGAGTTCACGATCACCTTCGCCCGCGTCGATCACGAGGTCGAGGACGACGAGATCCCCGGCGTCGTCGTGTCCCGGATCAACCTCTCGGCCCGGTTCATGAAGGAGCTCATCGAGGCCATGCAGGACAACTACTCGAAATGGGCTCATGTCCGCGACGTCCAGAACCTCCCCGAGACCGAGACCGGCGGCGAGGGCGGAGCACAGTACGGTCCTTCTGACGAGGACTGATTCGCGGTCCGTCCTGGGCAGCGATCACCCTCATCTCATGCTGGTCACCTTTTTCGCGCTCGCGCCTGATCAATGACGGACACCACGCACCGACCCCGGTTGATGACGCGTCCCCGTCTCGGCGTGCTCTTGCCCAACTTCGACGCCGTGGGCAGCGGCAACCCCATGCCCATCGTGCCCGCCGCACGGCTGGCCGAGGAGCTCGGCTTCGGCGCCGTATGGGTCGGCGATCACCTCGCCTGTCCCGCTCCCGGCCTCGATGCCCCCTCCTGCCTGGCCGCCGCGGCCGCCGTCACCGATCAGATCCGCCTCGGCCTCAGCGTGATGCTGCTGGGCCTGCGCGCACCGGCCTGGGCGGCCAAGATCCTGGCCACCATCGACCATCTGTCCTCGGGACGGCTGGTGCTGGGGGTCGGCGTGGGCGGCGAGTTCCCGGCCGAGTTCGAGGCGGCGGGTGTCCCCGTGCGTCAGCGCGGCGCTCGGCTCGACGACTCCCTGCACGTGATCCGCGACCTCCTCGCCGGCCGGCCGGTGCACTACGAGGGGCGGGCGATCACCGTGACCGCCCCGTCGCTGCAGCCGGCCATGCCCACCCCGCCGCCCATCTATGTCGGCGGCCGCGGCGAGGCGGCACTCAAACGCGCCGCGCGCCATGGCGACATGTGGCTGCCGATGTGGCTGACGCCCGAGCGGGTGGCCGAGCGCTCGCAGCAACTGGCCGACCTGGCCGAGCGCGAGGGCCGTCCCACCCCCGGGATCGCGCTGCTCATCGGCGTCCACATCGACGATGACCGCGCCCGGGCGCGCGCCGAGGCCGAGCTGCACATCCGCGGCCAGTACCGCATGGGGCTGGACAAGATCGAGCACTGGACGCTGCTGGACAGCGTCGACGGGGCCGTCGAGCAGCTCGAGGCCTACAGCCAGGCGGGCGTGGAGGAGTTCCTGTTCATGGCGCTCGGCCGCGAGCCCCTGACCCAGTACGAGCGCCTGGCCGAGGTCCGGCAGCGCTTTGAGGCGGCGTTCGCGACCTCGGGGGCACCCTCGAGGGCACAGGATTGAGCAGCGAGGCCACCTACCGCTACGACGCCTCGGCCTTCCGCGAGGTGTTCGAGCGCCGCTTCACCTACCTCGCCGGGGTGTATCGCAACAGCCACCGCTACGCCCGCCGCCACGCCCTCCACGATCCGGCCACGGATCGCCGGTGGACCTACGCCGAGCTGTGGGCCGACAGCGGCCGGTTGGCCGCGGGGCTCAAGGAGCGGGGCCTCGGCGCCGGAGACGTCGTCGTCTTCGACCTGTTCAACTGCGCCGAGTTCGTGCTCGTGTGGCTGGCCGCGCAGCGCCTGGGCGCGATCGCGGCACCGATCAACTTCCGCCTCTCGCCGGGCGAGGTGGCCCACATCCTGGATGACAGCCGCCCGGCCGCGTTCGTCTACGACAGCGCCCTGGCCCACACCGCCACCGACGCGCTCGCCCGCGCGACCCACCCACCTCGGCTCACCGCGGTCGTCTCGTCCGATGGCGGCGACTCCGCGCACCCCGGCGCCGCAACCCCATTCTCAGAGCTCATGTCCGCCGACACCGTCCCGGACCTGCCCGAGGGCATCACCACCTACGACGAGACGACGCGCCTGTACACCTCGGGCACCACCGGGATGCCCAAGGGCGTGTCGCTGAGCGGCCTCGTCGACGTGCTCTCGGCCCACGACGTGATCATGCACTTCCCGCTGTCCCCCGAGGACCGCACGTTGAACATGACCCCGTGGTTTCACCGCGGCGGCCTGTACTCCGGCGGCCCCAATCCGGTGCTCTACTGCGGCGCCGAGGCGGTGGCGTTGCGCCAGTTCGATCCAGGCACGGTGCTCGACTGGGTCCAGGAGCACGGCCTCACCTTCCTCATCGGCGCGCCCACGAGCCTGGCCATGCTCACCGCCGAGCAGACGGCCCGGCCCCGCGATCTGGGGACCCTGAACGGGATCGTGACCATGGGAGCGCCGCTGGACCGCGAGGCCTGCCTGCGCTACCAGGAGGTGCTGACCCCGCGGATCTTCAACGGGTACGGCACCACCGAGGCATTCTGGAACACCTTCCTGCGCCCGTCGGACCTGCCCGGCCACGCCGGCTCGGCGGGCCGGGCCTGCACCGATGACGACGTCGCCGTGGTGAGGATCTACGAGGACCGCCACGCCGATCCCTCAGACCGCGCCGCCAAGGACGGCAGCGAGGTCGGCGAGGTCATCGTCCGCTCGGTCAAGGCCGGCTACGCCTACGTCAACCAGCCCGAGGAGCAGGCCGCCCGCTTCCGCGACGGGTGGCTGTACATCGGGGACCTGGCCACGTGGGACGAGGACGAGTACGTGACGATCGTGGGCCGCAAGGACGACATGATCATCTCCGGCGGCGAGAACGTGCACCCGACGCAGGTGGAGGCGGTGCTGGCCGAGCATCCCGGGATCGCGGATGCCGCGGTGGTCGGGCTTCCCGACGAGCGCTGGGGTGAGCTGGTGGTCGCCTACGTCGTCCCCGCCGACGACACCCTGAACGCGGCGGCCTGCGAGGCCCACTGCACCGGCCACCCGATGCTGGCGGCCTTCAAGCGCCCGCGCGCGTACCGGTTCCTCTCCGAGCTGCCGATGACCGCCACCGGCAAGAAGCTTCACTACCAGCTGCGTGATCAGGCCAAGCAGGACGCAGCGGACGGCCTCTTCCAGCGCCCGTGAGTCGACAGAGTCAGCGACGGGACCCGGTGGTCACCGGAATCGGCGCCATCACGCCGGTGGGCATGAGCGCGCCTGAGACCTGGCAGGCGCTGCTGGCCGGGCGCTCCGGGGTCACGGCGATCGAGAGCTTCGACGCCTCCGATCTGCCGGTGCAGATCGCCGGCGAGATCCACGGCTTCGACGGCGAGGCGCTGATGGGGCCCAAACGGTTTCGCCGCTCAGCCCGCTTCAGTCAGCTGGCCATCGCCGCCGGGCGCGAGGCGGTGGCCGACGCCGGGCTGGACACCACCGCCGACGCCGACCAGATCGGCGTGGTGGTCAACAACGCAGTGGCCGGCGGTCCCGAGATCGAGCGCAACGTCCGCGCCCTGATCGAGCGCGGACCCCGTGATCTGAGCCCGTACTTCGTCCCGTCGACGATCCTCAATATGGCCGCCTGCGAGGTGGCCATCGATCTCGGCGTCCACGGCCCCGTCAACGCGAGCGCGCTGGCCTGCGCCAGCGGGACCGCCGCGCTGCTCGAGGCACGCCGCCTCATCGTCGGCGGCGAGGCCGACGTCGTCATCGCGGGCGGGACCGACGCCGGCATCTCGCGCTCGATGTTCGCCGGCCTGGCCCTCATGGGCCCACTATCGGAGCGCAACGACGCGCCCGAGGAGGCCAGCCGTCCGTTCGACGCCGACCGCGACGGGTTCGTCTTCGGCGAAGGGGCCGTCGTGCTGGTGGTGGAGTCCGCCGAGCACGCCGCTGCCCGGGGTGCCACCGCCTACGGCACCGTGGCCGGCGGCGCGCTGACCTCCGACGCCTTCCACATCTCCGCCCCCGAGCCGTCCGGCGTCCACGCCGCCCGGGCCATCGAGCTGGCGCTGCGCAACGCCGGCGTGGCCCCGGAGGAGCTCGACTACATCTGCGCGCACGGGACCGCCACCAAGGCCAACGACGCCTCCGAGACCCGCGCGATCCGGATGGCGCTCGGCAAGCGGGCCGACGACGTGCCCGCCAGCTCGCCCAAGTCGATGGTGGGACACCTCATCGGCGCCGCCGGCGCACTGTCGGCGATGGCCTGCCTGCTGGCCATCCGCGATGGGGTCTTACCGCCCACCACCAACCTGCACACGCCCGACCCCGAGTGCGATCTGGACTACGTGCCGTTGACCGCGCGCCGGGCGCAGGTCCGCACCGCCGCGGCCAACGCCTTCGGCTTCGGCGGCCAGAACTGCGTGATCGTGCTGCGCGCGCCCGACGCGGACTGACCCGCGCTACTCGGCCTGGCCGAAGGCCACCGCCGCCCCGATCCGCTCGGAGGTCGGCGGGTGGCTGGCCAGCAGCCGCGACACCCACCGCGGCGGGTCCAGATCGGCCACGTTCTGCAGCGCGATCGTCCGCTCGAAGGAGACGAAGGCATCGGCGGCGCCCGCCAGCTCGAGGGCGAAATGGTCGGCGCGGCGCTCCATCGCCCGCGACAGCCGGTTGCCGATGACGCTGATCGGCCCGGTGACGAGCATCGCCGCCAGCGCCACCGCGGGCAGCGCGGCGGGGGTCCCGCGCTCGAGCGAGAGCTCCCAGCTGAGCCGCTGCACCGCCAGCGCTGCGGCGGGGGACACGATCGCCGCGTAGAGCAGGCCGCGCCACAGGTCCCGATGGCGGACGTGGGCCAGCTCGTGGGCCACCACCAGGCGGATCTCGTCGCGGTTGTAGCGGTCGATCAGGGTGTCGAAGAGGACCACGCGCTTGGTCGGGCCCAGCCCCGTGACATAGGCGTTGGCCGCGGTGGTGCGCCGGCTCGCGTCCACCGAGTAGACCTGGCCGACGCTGACCCCCGCATCGCGGGCCAGGGCCAGGACGTCGGAGCGCAGCTCACCCTCGGGCAGCGGCGTAAAGGCGTTGAAGATCGGGTCCAGCACCACCGGCGCCAGGGCGGCCAGCCCGGCGCCGAACACCACCGCTCCGCCACCCAACGGCGCCCACCACTGTCGCGGGAAGCGCCGCGTGACGGCGACGACCGCGGCGCCGCCGGCGGCGGCGAAGACCGTGCCGATGGCGTTGGCCTTGGCCGCATCCCCGGCCCACGCGCCCCAGGACTGCGTGTCCAGGCCGACGGCCATCGCGCGCCGGCGGGAGATCGCGCGCAGCGGCAGCGTCGGCAGCGACAGGGCCAGCGACAGGCCGGCGGCGGCGGCGGCGCCGCCAATCGGCTCGCGCCCGGCCGGCCAGGCGCGCCGCAGCGCCGCGGGCGGGCGGGCGACCAGTGCCGCCAGCGCCGTGGCGTCGATCAGGCTCCGGGTCAGCCCCAGCGCCATCTGGGGCCGGGCGTACCGGCGGCCGCGATCGATCTCCTCGGGCGAGAAATAGGTCTGCACGTCGACCCGGACGGGCTCGAGCGCCGGCGCCCGCGGGGCGAGTAGGCGCCGCGCCGTCTCGGCCGTCACCGCCGCCAGGAGCACCGGCCAGAGGGCCCGAACGCGTGAATGCCCGCTCACCCGCGAGACTGTAGTGATGCGCGTCGCCATCGTCTCCGACATCCACGGCAACCGCCACGCGTTCGAGGCGGTACTGGACGCCATCGGCGAGACCGATTGCCGGGAGCTGTGGTGTCTGGGCGACCTTGTCGGCTACGGCGCGGACCCGGACGCCTGCGTGGATCTGGCCCGCGAGCACGCGGCGATCTGCCTGGCCGGCAACCACGATCTCGGCGTGCGGGGCACGATTCCGCTCGAGCAGTTCTCCCGCGGAGCCGCGCTGGCCGCCACCTGGACCCAGCAGACCATCACCCCTGAGACCCGCGAGTTCCTCGACGCCCTCGAGCCCCAGAACGTCGAGGAGGCGGCGGCGCTCTACCACGCCAGCCCGCGCGACCCAGTGTGGGAGTACGTGCTCTCGCCGCTGCAGGCCGAGCTGTGCCTGGACGTCCAGGCACGGCGGATCTCGCTCATCGGCCACTCGCACGTGGCCCTGTCGTTCTCCCGCGTGCCGGGGGCCCCCGCGACCGGCCAGACGCGCGGCGACGGCGACGAGCTCGACCTCTCCGAGGGCGAGTGGCTGGTCAACCCCGGCAGCGTCGGGCAGCCCCGCGACGGTGACCCCCGGGCGGCGTGGATGCAGCTCGACCTCGACGCCTGGCAGGCGGTCTACCGACGCACCGACTACGACATCGGCGGCGCCGCCGCGGCCATCCGCGCCGCTCGGCTGCCCGACTCGCTGGCCGAGCGCCTCCTCTACGGGCAGTAGCCGACCGGCGGCGAGACGACCCCGGGATCGGGGGATCCAGGGTAAAGGCTAAAGTCAGGCGCCAGATGGGCTTGGGCTCTCGAGCATTCCTGGCCGGCGGCCTCGGGTTCGCGGCCGCATTCGCTGTGGCGTGCGGCAGCACCAACGGGCTGCTCTCGGCCGACCAGAACAGCAGCCTGACCAGCCAGCTGGACTCGGTCTCCGCGGCGGTGGCCGCCCACCGCTGCGGGCCGGCCAACAGCGCCTCGGCGGCGCTGACCAACGCGGTGACCAACCTGCCGTCCACGATCAACACCACCCTGTCGCAGAACCTCAGCCAGGGCGCGAGCACGGTGGCGCAGCTCGCCGCCAGGGACTGCAGCAGCTCGAGCACCTCCACCAGCACGTCGTCGTCGACGCCCACCAGCACCTCGACGCCCACGTCCACCAGCACGGCGACGAGCAGCCCCACGACGACGTCAAGCAGCACGACGACCAGCAGCAGCAGCACCACCCCGCCCGCAACCAATCCGACCACTCCGGGTACCTCTTCTGTACCCAACGGCGGCGTCAGCCCCGGCGGCACCGCCACCATCGGCAATGCCGGTAACGGCCAGGGCGCAAACGGCCAGGGCGGAAACGGACAATGACAGGCACGACGGTCATCGCAGGCAGATACCGGATCGAGGGCCGCCTCGGCGTCGGGGGGATGTCGACCGTCCATCTCGCCTTCGACAATCGCCTGGAGCGCTACGTGGCGATCAAGCTGCTGGCCGAGCACCTCGCCGACGATCCGACCTTCGTGTCGCGCTTCCGCCGCGAGGCACTGTCCGCCGCGCGGCTGGTGCACCCCAACATCGTCCAGGTGTTCGACTTCGGGTTTGACTCCGGCCACCACCAGCACTTCATCGTGATGGAGCACGTGTCGGGCAACTCGTGTGCCGAGCTTTTGCGCGACCACGGCCACCTGGAGCTGGGCCAGGCCATCGACATCGTCACGCAGGCCTGCCGTGGCCTGGACTACGCGCACCGCAACGGCGTCGTGCACCGCGACGTCAAGCCGGGGAATCTGCTCGTCTCCGACACCGACGTCGTCAAGCTCGCCGACTTCGGCATTGCGCGTGCGGTAGATCAGTCGAGCATCACCCAGGTGGGATCTGTGCTGGGCACGGCCGCCTACCTGTCGCCCGAGCAGGCTCGCGGCGACGAGGCCGGGCCGCAGGCCGATCTGTACTCGCTGGGCGTCGTCACCTACCAGCTCATCTCGGGCCGCCTCCCCTATGAGGCCGCCTCGCTGTCGGAGCTGGCGCTCAAGCAGCAGCGCGAGTCCCCGATCCCGCTCGACGAGCTCAGCCCCGACGTGCCCCCCACGCTGTCCCAGGCGGTCGCGCTGGCGCTGGCCATCGACCAGCGCGACCGGCCCGTCGACGCCATGGAGCTCGCCGAGGCGCTGCGCGACGGGGCTCGCGGCACCGGCCCGAGCACCCAGGCCCGGGGCTTTGTCACCAGCGCCACCCGCGTCGTGCCCGGCCAGCCGACGGGGGCGACCCGCGTGGCCCGGCCCGATCCGCCCACCCCGGCGTCCCGGGCGCCCCGGCAGGTGCCCGCGCGGCGTCCCACCCGCCAGGAGGCCGCCGCCGCCTACACCCGGCAGACGGCCGCTGAACGCCAGGCGCCGCCGTCGCGGAGCGGCCGCGGGTTCCGGCGCATGATGGCGGTGCTGGCGCTGCTCGGGGTGCTGGCGCTCATCGTGATCGCGGCGGTGACGATCTCCAACAGCACCTCGAACACCGTCGTGCAGTACCGCAAGGTGGTGGCGCACGACGCCCAGTCGGCGATCAGCCAGCTCGAGGACATCATCAACAAGTACACGAAGTAGGGGCGGCGCCCGCCAGCAGCGCGTCGGCCACCTCGTCGAGGCGGTCGGCGGCGATCGCCTCGCGCAGGTCGGCCATCAGCCGCCCGATGAAGCTGAGGTTGTGCAGCGTCACCAGCCGCAGCCCGGTGAGCTCGTGCGCCCGCAGCAGGTAGTGCAGGTACGCGCGCGAGAACCCCGCCGAGCACGCCGGACATGGGCATCCCTCCAGGATCGGCTGGCGCGAGCGCTGCCAGCGGCCCTTGACCAGGTCCACCCGCCAGCGTCGGGCCGGGTCCGGGACCAGCGCGACCCCGTGGCGGCCCAGGCGCGTGGGCACGGCGCAGTCAAAGGTGTCGATCCCCTGCTTGACGCCGACGATGAGGTCGTCGATCTCGCCGATCCCGAGCAGGTGGCGGGGCCGGTCGGGCGCGACGCGGTCGAGCTCGAGCGTCGTCCACTCCACCACCTCGTGCATCTGCGCCTTGTCCTGGCCCAGCGAGCCGCCGATGGCGATCCCGTCAGCGCCGCTGGCGGCGACGGTGCCCGTGGAGACCATCCGCAACTCGTGGTCCACCCCGCCCTGGACGATCCCGTAGACGACCTGGCCCGCGGGCCCGTGGCGCTCGTGCCACTCCAGGCAGCGCGCCAGCCAGCGGTGGGTGCGCTCCATGGAGCGCGCCGTGTACTCGCGGGTGACGTGGAAGGGCGTGCACTCGTCGAAGACCAGCGCGATGTCGGATCCCAGCGCCGCCTGCACGGTCATCGACGTCTCGGGCCCCATGAACCGCTCGCCGCCGTCGCGGTAGGAGCGAAACCGGACTCCCTCCTCCTCGATGGCCAGGATCGTCCCGTTGGACTTGCCGCCGCCCGCGCCGCCCCCGGGCTGCCCGCGCCGGCCCTTGATCTCGTCGGCCACGCTCCCGTGGCCCATCGAGAACACCTGAAATCCGCCGGAGTCCGTGATGATCGGGCCGTCCCAGCGCATGAACTCGTGCAGGCCCCCCATGTCGGCCACCAGCTCGTGGCCGGGCGCCAGGAACAGGTGGAAGGTGTTGCCCAGCACCATCTCGAAGCCCAGCGCGGCGACATCGCGCGGCTCGAGCGTCTTCACCGTCCCGCGGGTGGCCAGCGGGACGAACGCCGGAGTCTGGACCTCCCCGTGGACCAGATGCAGCGTCCCGCGGCGGGCGCGGGAGCTGGAGCTGCGGGCGGCGATGGTGAACACCCCGGGACCGTATCCCCCTGGGCGGCGACGGGCTGCCGGGCCCGCCCCGAGGTGGCGAGTCGCGCGACCGCTACGCGCCGGCCGGGATGAGCTCGCCCACCCCGGCCAGCGTCCCCGTCGGCGACTGACCGCCGGCCACCACGATGGCCCGCCCGATCGTCATCACCGCCGCGTCCGAGGTGGGCGTGGGCAGCCGACCCGCCGGCCGCACGCCCCCGGTGACCGGATCGACGGCGTAGATGGCCGAGGTCTGCTCGGTGTCCCCGGCACCCCGCCCGCCGACCAGGTAGATCGTCGAGCCCAGCGTCACCGCGTTGGTGTGCTCGGTGGGATGAGGCAGCGTGCCGATCCGCCGCATCCGGTGGCTGGCCAGGTCATAGCGGTAGACGGCATCGCTGGTGCCGGCCGGAGTCACCCCGCCGAGCACGAAGAGGCCTCCGCCGGCGATGGTGACCGCGGCGTACCGCACGCCCTCGGGCAGGTGGGCCACCACTGTGGGGCTTGCGCCGGGTCGCCAGGCCACGATGGTGTGGAGGTAGTTGACCCCGTCAAAGCCCCCGACGACGTACGCGGTGCCACCCGCCTCGGCGACCGCGACATCGGACTGGGGCGCCGACAGCGCACCGGCCGGGGACGTCTGACCCCCGCTCGGGTCGTACATGAGGATGTGATCGAGCTCCGTGGTGAAGCCGCCGCCAAAGACGTAGACCCGGCCGGCCAGCAGCGCTGCCTGGGCGTCGTGCTGGGGCCCGGGCAGCGCGCCCGTGTGCAGAACCCGGTTCAGATCGGCGATCTCGATGCCGGCCACGGACACGTCGGCGCCGTTCAGGCCGCCGAGCATGGCGAAGCGGTCCCCGCCCAGCGTGGTGTAGGCGGGGTCGCGCAGCGGCGCCGGGAGCCGGTACAGCGGGCGATAGCGCAGGTGCACGTTCGCCGGCGCCGCGGGTCCGGTGGCGGGCGTGGTGATCGCGTGGGCAGCGGTAGCCGGCCGCGGCGAGCGCGCGGTGCGGCGGGCGGTGGCCGGGTGGTCTGTGGTCCGCCCTCCGCCGCCGCAGGCAGAGGTCAGAGCGGCCAGGCCCAGGATCACGGCGACCAGCGTGAATCTGACGGTCGTCGGGCGGATGGCGGCGAGGCTAGATCACCCAGGGCCGTCCGCGGGGTGGGCTGTGAACATTCTCACCGCTCGCAAAGCCACGGTTTCGGCAGCCCCGGACACACTGCCCCCGTGCCCGGCCGCCTCCTGACCCTTGCGCTGCTCGTCGCCGTGGCCCTCTCGAGCTGCGGCGGGAGCGCGCAGCAGGCCACGCACAGCGGGATGCGCTCCACCACGGCGACCGGTTCGCGGCCGGGGCCCGCGCCCGCCGACGCCGCCGCCGCGCGACCGGAGACAGACGTCTACCGGGCCGACGGCGCGGGCATGCTGAGCCCCGCTGTCCGCGCCGACCCTGCCCTCGTCTACGTCCCCAACAGCTTGAGCAACACGGTCGAAGTCATCAGCCAGCGCACCATGAGGGTCGTCGCGCGGTTCCCCACGGGCGCGCTCCCCCAGCATGTCACCCCGTCCTGGAACCTCGAGACGCTGTATGTCGACAACGACCTCGGGAACTCGCTGACCCCGATCGACCCCCGCACCGGGCGCCCCGGTCATCCGATCCCGGTCGCGGATCCCTACAACCTCTACTTCACGCCCGACGGGCGGTTCGCCATCGTGGTGGCCGAGCGGTTGGCGCGGCTGGACTTCCGGCGTCCGCGGACGATGGCGCTCGTGCACTCGCTGTCGGTCCCCGCCTGCCGCGGGGTCGACCACATGGATTTCTCCGCCGGCGGGCGCTATGCGTACGCCAGTTGCGAGTTCGCGGGGCGGATGATCGAGGTGGACCTGCGCACGCAGCGGCTCATGCGCACGCTCGTGCTCAACGGCGGCGACGCCAGTCCGCAGGACGTCAAGCTCGCCCCGGACGGCCGGACGCTGTACGTCGCCGATCAGCTCAACGGCGGGGTGTGGGAGATCGACCCGCGAGCCTTCCGGGTGCTCGGCTTCCTGCACACCGGGGCGGGCGCCCACGGCCTCTACCCCAGCCGCAACGCGCGCTTCATGTACGTCTCCAACCGCCTGGCGGGCTCGGTCTCGGTGGTCAGCTTCCGCACCCGCCGGGTCCTACGGACCTGGCGGCTGCCGCCACCGGCGAGCCCGGACATGGGCGGGGTCTCGGCCGACGGACGAACGCTGTGGCTGAGCGGCCGCTACAACGCGGTGGTCTACGCCATCGACACCCGGACCGGGCACCTACGCGCCGCGATCCCGGTCGGTGCTGGCCCCCACGGTCTGTGCGTCTGGCCCCAGCCCGGGCGCCACTCTCTCGGCCACACCGGCGTCATGCGCTGAGCCCCCGTCACGCCCGGACTCAAACCAGCGGTCCAGGCGTGCCGGGGGCTCGGCACTGCATCAGGTGACTACGCAGCGGCGGGCGCCTCTGCGACGGGAGCCTCCGAGGCGTTCTCGGAGCCCTCGACCGCCTGCGTCTCGCCCGCGGGGGCGCCGGCGACGGTGATCTGCACCTTGCGCGGAGCCTGCTGCTCGGGCTTGGGGACGGTCACCTCGAGCACGCCCTTGTCGAACGTCGCGACGACGGCCGCGGGGTCAACGCCCTCGGGGAGGGTCAGCGAGCGGCGGAAGGAGCCATAGCTGCGCTCGACGCGGTAATACCCCGCCTTGCGGTCCTCGTGCTCTGACTTGCGCTCACCCGAAACGGTGAGGACGTTGTCGTCGAGCTCGATGCTCACGTCGGACTCGGTCAGGCCTGGAAGGTCGGCCTTCAGGACGAAGGCGTTGTCGGTCTCGACCAGGTCCATCGCCGGGATCCAGCGGCGCAGAGTCGTGCCGTTGGCCGGGGTCGGGGTGTCGAAGAAGGAATTGAAGAGCCGGTTCATGTCGTTCTGGAACGTGCCCAGCTCGCGGACCGGCTGCCAACGGATAAGTGCCATTAGAACCTCACTTGGAAGATCATTGGAAGTCGTGGAACTGCCTGCTGCTGCATTATGAAATCTCAGTCTAGCACTATCAAGTTTCCTATCGGGCGCCCGGTTCGCTAGCCTCCCGCGCATGCCGGTCCCCTTCCGCGTCGCCCAGATCAGCGACCCGCACATCGGAGGCGATTGGGGCGGCCCCGACCCGGTCGCGGGCCTCGTCGCGGTGCTCGACGCGGTGTTCACCCTGCCCGACCGCCCCGACGCCCTGCTGGTCACCGGCGATCTGGTCGAACACGGGACCGACGAGGGGTACGCGCGCGTCCATGAACTGCTGACGGCCACGCCGGTAGCGGTGCACGTGCTCGGGGGTAACCACGACCGTCGCGAGGGCCTCCGGGCACGCTTCGGGCTGCCCGGCGCTGCCGCCGCCCCGGTGCAGTACTCGGCCGACCTCGGTCCGCTGCGGCTCGTCACCCTGGACACCACCATCCCCGGCCGGGCCGCCGGTGAGCTGGATGCCGAACGCCTGACCTGGCTCGACGCCGAACTGGCGCGCGCGCCCGCGCAGCCGACGCTGCTGGCCATGCATCACCCTCCGGCGAGCACCGGGATGGCGCCGTGGGACGCGATCGGTCTGGCGGCGGAGGCTCGCGCCGGCCTGGAGGAGGTCATCGCCCGCCACCCCCAGGTGCAGCGCCTCGTCGCCGGCCACGTCCACCAGCCACTCCTGGGCAGCCTGGCCGGGCGCGCGGTCCTCGCCATCCCCAGCACCTACGTCCAGGCGCAGCTCGACTTCAGCGCGCCCGACATCCGATTCGGCTCCGGGCCGCCCGGCTTCGCCATCCACGCCCTCGTCGACGGCACGATCTCCTCCTACCTGCACACCGTCGGCCAGCCGTAGCCGCGGATCCAGCCTCGTACACAAGTAAACTCATTGGTTTAGTCGAGCACAGATCCTTGAAACCCTGGGTCACACGGGGTGGGTGTGGGGGCTGCGTGACCTGAGGTTTCAGCGGGCTTGAACCACACGTCACACCCCACCGTCAAGACGGCCGTGTGACCCCAGGTTTCAACACTCGATGCGGCCCGGGAGGAGCGCGCTCAAACCCCGCACCCACCCGTCCGGCGCGCAGCTAACTCGGAGATCCGTCGTCAAACCGCGCATCGGCCCTGACCTCGTGCACGCGGTGGGCGGCGCGCCCCAGCCATCCGGTGCGCTCAGCGGCCACGGCGTCAAACGCGGGCACATAGGGCTTGAGGTCAAGCACGGGCGTGCCGTCGAGCAGGTCCACCCCGGCGATGTCGAGGGTCGCGCCGCGCACGGCGAGCAGCCGGACGACCGAGAGGCCGATCGGGTTGGGGTGGCGCGGTGATCGCGTGGCGAAGATCCCGCGCGGGGTGTCGTCCAGGAAGGGGACCACGGTGAGCCCGCCGGGCGCCCCGCGATGCAGATGGGTGATGACGTGCACGTGCGAGAAGTCCTCGAGATCGGCCAGGCCCGCCACCAAGCTGGGGTGGATCTCGATCTGCCCGCGCACCTCAGGCGCCGCGACCGACTGCAACGGCATGCCCTCAAACGTCGTGTGCGGTGAACGGACGACGCCGATCACCTGGTAGGCGATCGACTCCAGTGCGGGCGTCGGGTCCACGCCAGCGATCCTAGTCGCGGCCCGGCACGCCCGACGGCGCCTGCTCCGGCCGCCGGGCGACGAGCCCCGCCACCGCTCGCCTCCGTTCGCCGTGCTTCACCACCGCCTCGCGGTGGCGGATGACCTCGAGGTCGGGGAAGGCGGCCGGTAGCTCGCCGGCCTCGAGCAGGAAACGGGACTCGACGTGGTTGCCCAGCGCCTCGAGATCCTCTCGCGTGAACGTCTCGAGGATGAGTAGGCCGCCCGGTCGCAGCGCGCGCGCCAGATCCGCGAAGAGGTCGCGCTGGAGATAGTTGATCTGCACGATGACGTCGTAGGCCGCGGCCATCAGACCGTGCTGCGCCAGGTCAAGCTGACGAGGGTGCACGGAGAGCCCGCGCGCGGCGGCTTCCGCGCGCAGCGCGTCGATGGCCACGTCCGAGACATCCACCGCGTCGACGGCAAACCCCAGCTGTGCGAGATAGCCCGCGTTGCGGCCGTCCCCGCAGGCCACATCGAGCGCTCGTCCGCCACCCACCTCGATGAGCAGCGCCTCCTGCTCGGCCAGCCACGCACTCGGCGCGCGCTCGAACGCGCGGACGCCGCGCTCGCGGTAGCGGCCGTTCCAGCGCTCCCGTGGGTCGCCGGACGTCAGCCGGTCTACCCGCGGTCTCTGACGATCCGCAGGTTGGTGGTGCGGGCCTGGAGCCGGTCCATCGCGGCCTCGATGTCGGTCGACGGCGGCTCGTTGGACCACCGCTTGCCGACCTGCTGGACCTCGCCGGCGGCATGCAGGGTCTCCAGCCGCCGTACCGTCTTCTCGTGGTTCAGTCCGGCGGCCTTGGCGATCCGTGCCACCGAATGCTCGCCGTGGGGAAGCTCGCGCAGGGCCTTGCGCAGGCGATCCTCGCGGGGCGCGGACCGCGGCTTGGGCGACGACGACGCCGCCTCCCCGTCGGCCGCGGGCGCTGTCTGCGCACCCCCTGCCGGCGCCGATTGCCCGTTGCCCGAGGCAGCGGCCTGGGACCGGCGCCCGGAGGACGACTGACCGTTTCGCGCCGCGGCGGGCTGGCCGCCGCGCGGTGCCCGCGCGGATGCCGGCTTTGCCGCCGGGGATCCAGCGGGCTGTGCAGCCCCCGCGGAGGCGGGCTGGGCAGCCGCGGGCTGCTCGCCGGCGGAGGTCGCGGAGGCCGGAGGCGCGGCGCCGTAGCGCGCGTTGCAGGCGGGGCACATCACCACCGGCTCCTGCCCCTCGGCCCGGACCACGGAGAACTGGCGCCACCGCCGGCCGGTGTGGCACATGGCACAGCGGCGCCCGGCGCGGTCGATCTCGATCAGGTCCTCGGGGGTCATCTGTACATCCACGATAGAAGGTCCGGGAAGAAAGTTTGGATAGGGCGTTCAGTCGGCGGCGATCAGCGACGTGCCGGTCATCTCCGCCGGCTGGTCGATTCCCATCATGACAAGCAGTGTCGGTGCCACGTCGGCCAGTGCCCCGCCCGAGCGCAACGACAGGTCCGGGACCGTCACGATGACTGGCACCGGGTTGAGTGAATGGGCGGTGTTGGGCGAGCCGTCGGGCTCCAGCATGTGGTCGGCGTTGCCGTGATCGGCGGTGATCAGACAGGCGCCGCCCGTCTCGAGCACCTCCCGCACGACGACCCCGAGGCAGCGGTCCACCGTCTCCACCGCGGTGACGGCGGCCTCGATCACACCGGTGTGCCCGACCATGTCGGCGTTGGCGAAGTTGATGATCCCGAAACGCGGGGGGTCCCCCCGCCACGCCTCCACGAAGGCCTCGGCCGCCTCGTGGGCGCTCATCTGCGGCTTGTGGTCATAGGTGGGCACGTCGCGCGGCGACGGCACGAGCTCGCGCTCCTCCCCGTCGTACGCCGCCTCCTCGCCGCCATTGAAGAAGTAGGTGACGTGCGGGTACTTCTCGGTCTCGGCGACGTGGAGCTGGCGCTCGCCGCGCGCCGCGATCACCGCCGAGATCGTCGTCGGGGGCCGCTCGGGCGGGAAGGCGATCGGGTAGGGCCAGCCCTCCTCGTACTCGGTCATCATCGTGTAGTGAATCCGCCCCCACCCACCCTCGCCGCCGTCGCGGTCGAACTCGTCAAACCCGGGGTCGGCCAGGGCGCGGGTGATCTCGCGCATCCGGTCGGGCCGGAAGTTGAGCCCCAGCACCGAGTCGCCGGGCCGGATGCGCGCCTCCTCCCCCACCAGCGAGGGCGTGATGAACTCATCGGTCTCGTCGCGCTCGTAGGCGGCACGGGCGGCGTCGGCGGCACTGTCAAAGTGGTGCTCGGCGCGCCCGTGGACGAGCATGTCGTAGGCGAGCTTGACCCGGTCCCAGCGCTTGTCGCGATCCATGGGGTAATAGCGGCCCACCACCGATCCGAAGCGCCCGCACTCGCTCTCGCCCATCCAGCCCGCCACCGTCTCCAGGTAGCCAGCGCCGGACTTGGGCGTGGTGTCGCGACCGTCGGTGAACGCATGGACCACCAGATCCGGGACCTCCAGCTCAGCCGCGAGCGAGATCAACGCCTTGAGATGCTCCATGCTCGAGTGCACCCCGCCCTCGGAGACCAGGCCGATGACATGCACCCGTTCAAACCCGGTGAAGGCCTCGCGTAGCGCGTCGTTCGCGGCGAACTCCCCGCTCTCGGCGGCGGCGTCGATCCGGGTGAGGTCCTGCCTGACGACGCTGCCGGCGCCCAGGTTGAGATGGCCGACCTCCGAGTTGCCCATCTGGCCCTCGGGTAGCCCCACGGCCGTCCCGGACGCGGTGAGCGTCGTCGTGGGATAGCGGGCCCACAGCTCGTCGAACACCGGCGTGTCGGCGAGGTCCACCGCATTGCCGGGCCCGGGATCGGCCAGGCCCCAGCCGTCGAGGACGATCAGCGCGGCGTGCTTGACGGGAAGCGTCTGCGGCCCGTCGGTCATCCGGACCCGCCCACGGCCTAGCCGCCTGCCGCGACCACGATCGCCGCAAACGACTCGGCGTCGAGGCTGGCGCCGCCCACCAGGGCGCCATCGACATCGGGCAGGCCCAGGAGCTCGGCGGCGTTGTCGGGCTTGGCGCTGCCTCCATAGAGGATGCGGGTGCGCGCGGCCTGCTCGCGGGAGCGGTCGCCGACGAGCGCCCGGACGAAGGCGATCGCGTCCTGGGCCTGCTCCGGCGTGGCCACCTGGCCGGTCCCGATGGCCCAGATCGGCTCATAGGCGATGACGACGTCCCCCAGCCGCTCGGTCTCCACCCGCGCCAGACCCTCCTGGACCTGGTGGCGGAGCTTGCGCTGGGTGTCGCCGTTCTCGCGCTCGTCCTCGGTCTCGCCCACGCACAGCACCGGCAGCAGCCCGGCGGCCAGCGCCGCCGGCACCTTCTGCGCCAGCGCCTTATCGGTCTCGCCGAAGTACTCCCGGCGCTCGGAGTGGCCCAGGACCACACCACCGACGTCGAGCTCGGTGAGCATCGCCGCCGAGACCTCACCGGTGAAGGCGCCGTGATCGGCCTGGTGCATGTTCTGGGCGTAGACCGCCACCCGGGAGCCCCGCGTGGAGTCGACCATCGCGCCCAGCGCGGTGAACGTGGGGCAGATCGCGACGTCGACGCCGTCGACCGAGGACACCCGCGGCAGCAGCGCGGCGATGAACTCCTCGGCCTCAGCGACGGTCTTGTGCAGCTTCCAGTTGCCGGCGATGAGCGGGGTGCGCCGCGCCTGGGCGCCCGGATCGGACGCCGGGGTCATCGCAGCGCCTCCACGCCGGGCAGGGCCTTGCCCTCGATCAGCTCCAGCGAGGCGCCGCCGCCGGTGGACAGGTGGGTGACCTTGTCGGCTAGCCCGAAACGCTGCAGCGCCGCCGCCGAGTCACCGCCGCCCACCACCGTCACCGCTGCGCTGGCCGCGACCGCTTCGGCCACCGTGCGGGTCCCCGCGGCGAACGGAGCTAGCTCAAAGGCGCCCATCGGGCCGTTCCAGAACACGGTGCCGGCGGTGGCCACCAGCGTTGCGAAGGCCTCGGCGCTGCGGAGGCCGATGTCCAGGCCCATCATCCCCTCGGGGACGTCGACACCGTCCAGCGGCACCGGCTCGGCGTCGGCGTCGAAGCGGTCGGCGAGGACCAGGTCCGAGGGAAGCTGGATCGTCGCGGTGGCGCCATCGCCGCCACCCGCGCCGGCGATCACCGCGCGCGCCAGCTCCACGTCCTCGTCGGCGCACAGCGAGTCACCGATCGAGTGGCCCTGGGCCTTGAAGAAGGGGAAGCACATGGCGCCGCCGATGAGGATCTGGTCGGCCACGTGCTGGAAGGCCTCGATGACGCCGAGCTTGTCGGAGACCTTGGCCCCGCCCAGCACCGCCACCAGCGGACGCGAGGGGTTCTCGAGCAGGCCGCTGAGCGTCGTCACCTCGCGCTCCAGCAGCAGGCCCGCGGCGTGATCGGGAAGCTTGTGGGCGACCCCTTCAGTGGAGGCGTGGGCACGGTGGGCGGCGCCGAAGGCGTCGTTGACGTAGACGTCGGCCAGCTCGGCCAGCTCGCCGGCCAGCTCGGGGTCGTTCTTGGTCTCCCCCGGCTCGTAGCGGATGTTCTCCAGCAGCACCACGTCGCCGTCTGACATCCGGTCCACCACCGAGGCGACGTCGGGCCCGTGGCTACCAGGCGCCAGCGTGACCGAGGCGTGCAGCAGCTCGCCCAGGCGCTCGGCGACCGGCCGCAGCGACAGCTCCGGCTCGTGGTCCTTGGGCCGCCCCAGGTGGGAGACGAGCACGAGCTTGGCGCCCTGGGCGCGCAGCTCCTCGATGGTGGGGAGCGCAGCACGGATGCGGGTGTCGTCCGCCACGCGTCCGTCCGCGAGGGGGACGTTGAAGTCGACGCGGACGAGGACCCGCTTGTCCCGTAGCTCGCCCAGGTCCGACAGTTGTCTCACAGCAACCGCTGCACGAGGTCGGAGACGCGGTTGGAGTAGCCCCACTCGTTGTCATACCAGGAGACGACCTTGACCATCGTCCCGTCCATGACCGAGGTCAGCGGGGCGTCGAGGATCGAGGAGGCGGGGTTCTTGACGATGTCCGAGGACACGATCGGATCCTCGTTGTAGAGGAGCAGGCCCTTGAGCGGCGCGGAGTCCGCGGCCGCCTTCATCGCGGCGTTGACCTCCTCGACGGTCGTCTCGCGGTTCACCTCGACGGTGAGGTCCACGACGCTGCCGGTCGGCACGGGGGCGCGCACCGCGAAGCCGTTGAGCTTGCCGTTGAGGTCGGGGATGACCAGGCCGATCGCCTTGGCCGCCCCCGTCGAGGCCGGGATGAGGTTGATGGCGGCGGCCCGCGCGCGGCGCAGGTCGCTGTGGGGCATGTCCTGGAGGCGCTGGTCGGCGGTGTAGGCGTGGATGGTGGTCATCAGCCCGTGCTTGATGCCGATCGTGTCGTGGATCACCTTGGCGATGGGGGCCAGGCAATTGGTGGTGCACGACGCGTTGGAGATGATCTGGTGGCTCTCGCGGTCATACGCCTCGTCGAAATTGACGCCCAGGACCACGGTGGTGTCGGGGTTGGTGGCGGGCGCGGAGATGACCACCTTCTTGGCGCCGGCCTCCAGGTGCTTGGCGGCGTTCTCGCGGTCGGTGAAGAATCCCGTGGACTCGATCACGACGTCGGCGCCCAGCTCTGACCACGGCAGGTCAGCCGGGTCGCGCTCGGCCAGAACCCGGATCTCCTTGCCGTCGACGGCGAAGCCGGTGTCGGTGGCGACCACCTCGCCGGGGAAGGGCCCGTAGTTGGAGTCGTACTTGAGCAGGTGGGCGATCGTCTTCGGGTCAACGAGATCGTTGACGGCCAGCCACTCGATGTCCGCGCCGCCCTCGTACGCGGCCCGGAAGACGTTTCGGCCGATCCTTCCGAAGCCGTTGATTGCGACCCGTACCGCCATGCGCTCTTGCCTCCGTTTCCGGCCTTGATCATTCACAGCTGCCGGGCAGCCGACGACGGCCCAGCGCCCGACAGGCTACCTAAACGCGCCCGAGATCCCCCTACCGCGCGGGGGCCCAGGACCCAGACGCGCGGCTGCGTGGCCCTCTAGCGGCGGGACGCGACCTCTACGCGCAGCCGGTCCGGATCCAGCAGATATCCGGCGTAATACCGCGGCCCGTACTGCGGCCGCGGCCCGGGCGCGCCGTCGTCGGCGCCCCCGTTGGCCAGGCCCGCGGCATGGGCGGCGTCCACGGCCGCCTTGCCGTTGGCCCGCAGCGCGAGATGGCCGTAGCCGGGCGCGGGCGGGCGACCGCGCTGGGTGAAGAAGAACAGCGGCGCGTTGATCCCGTAGGCGACCAGGTGCTCGGTCTCGGCCAGGCGCCTGGCCCCCAGCGCGAAGAACACCGCGTCATAGAAGCGGGACGTCTCGCCCAGGTCAGAGACCTCGAACCCGATGTGCTCGATCACGTGGGCTCCCCGACGTCGCGATGCAGGACGTCGACGACATAGCCGGGCCGGCCGGCATAACGCTCGGCGAGATGCAGCGCGATCGCCACCGACCGGTGGCGCCCCCCGGTACAACCGATGGCGACGACGAGGTGGGCCTTGCCCTCGCCCAGGTACTCGGGCAGCAGGTAATCGAGCATGGGGTGCAGGTGCTCGTAGAAGACGTCCAGCGCGCCGTCGCGGTTGATGTAGTCGACGATCCGGGCGTCGGCGCCGGTGAGCGGGCGCAGTTCGGGCTCGTAGTGGGGGTTGGGCAGAAAGCGGACGTCGAAGAGCAGGTCGGCGTCCCGACTGGGCCCGTACTTGAAGCCGAAGCTCTGGAAGGTGAGGGCCAGCCGCCCCGGGGTCTTTGACTGCAGCAGCTCATCGGTGAGCTTGCGCCGCAGCATCGCCGCCGTGAGCTGGCCGGTGTTGACCACGACGTCGGCGCGCTCGCGCACCGGCGCCAGCAGCTCGCGCTCGCGCCGGATCCCGTCGGCCACGCTGCCCGACGGCGCCAGCGGATGGCGGCGACGGGTCTCCTTGTAGCGGGTGAGCAGCGCCTGCTCGTCCGCTTCCAGGAACAGGATGCGGTGGCGCACGCCCGAGGTCCGCAGGTCGTCGAGCATCGCCGCGAGGCCGTCGAAGTAGCTGCCGCCGCGGGCATCGGAGACGACGGCGGCGCGGGCCACCTTGGACCCCTCGTGCTTGAACAGATCGACCAGCGAGCGGATCATCTCCGGCGGCAGGTTGTCCACGCAGAAATAGCCCTCGTCCTCGAAAGCCGCCATCGCGGTCGACTTGCCGGCCCCTGAGAACCCCGTGATCACCACCAGATCGGTGAGGGCGGAGCCCTCCCTGGGGTCAGTCACACCGGTGTCCGATTCCGTCGTCATTCACCTAAAGCTTGACGGGTCAAGCGGACGCGGGGTGACGTATATGTGCACGAGGTGTGGCAGTATGGCCCGCTGTGCTTCGCCGCCGCGTCTGCATCGCCATGGTGGCGGCGCTCGGATTCGTCTTGCCCGGGGCTGTTGCCGCGCGCGCCGACGTCCTCAGCGCCGGCGTCTCTGCGACGCCCACCGGTCAGGAGATGGCGCCCGGCTTCGTCGGGGCGTCCTTCGAATACCGGGCGCTGCACCAGTACACCGGCCGTGACCCCCGGGCTGTGGACCCGGTGCTGCTCGGGCTGCTCGGCGGTCTGGCCCCCGGCCAGTCGCCGGTCATCCGCATCGGCGGCGACAGCACCGATGGGACGTGGTGGCCGATCCGCGGCCAGATCGCCCAGGGCGGGATCTACTACCCCCTGACCAAGGGCTGGCTGCGCACCACCCAGGCGCTCGCCGCCGACCTGAACGCCAAGCTGATCCTCGGCATCAATCTCGCCGCCGGACGCCCGGCCATCGCCGCGGCCGAGGGCCGGGCCTTCATGGAGGGGATCGGGCGCAAGTACATCGACGCCTTCGAGATCGGCAACGAGCCCGACCTGTACACGGTGTTCCCCTGGTACAAGGACCGCCGCGGGCACATCTACCGCGCACGTGGGCGCGGGTACGACCTCAGCGCCTACACCAAGCAGTTCAGCCAGTGGGCCCGGGTCCTGCCCAACGTGCCCCTGGCCGGCCCGGCGGTCTCGGGACCCGGCTGGCTGGGCAAGCTGGGGTCCTTCATCGGCGCCGCGCCACGGCTGGGCATGGTCACCTACCACCGCTATCCCGCTGCGCGCCTGCGTCACGGACCCCGCCAGTCCCGGCTTCCCGTCCATCCCCAACCTCCTGGCCGATGGCGCATCCGCCGGTCTGGCCACCCCGATGGCGCCCTTCATCAATGTCGCGCACCGCCACAAGCTCCCGTTCCGCGTCGCGGAGATGAACTCGGCCTCCTGCCAGGGCGCGAAGGGCGTCTCGGACACGTTCGCCTCGGCGCTGTGGGCGCTGGACACGATGTTCCAGTTCGCCTCGGTCGGCGCGGACGGCGTCAACTTCCACATGCTCCCCGGCTCCAACTACGAGCTGTTCACGGTCTCGCACAACAGCACCGGTGCCTGGCAGGCGTTCGTCCACCCCGAGTACTACGGCCTGCTCATGTTCGCCCAGGCCTTCCCGCCCGGAGCCCGGCTGCTCAAGACCACCGGGGCGGGTGGGACAGGATCTCCGGTGAAGGTGTGGGCGACGCAGAGCGGGGACGGCTCGGTGCGCGTCACCCTCATCAACAAGGACCCCAGCGCCGAGCACGACATCTCGCTGTCGGTGGCCGGGGCCACCGCGCCCGGCTCGCTGGAGACCCTCCAGGCCCCCAGCGTGTCCGCCACCGACGGCGTCACCCTGGGCGGGCAGTCCTTCGGACCCGAGACCACGACCGGCACCCTTCCCGCTCCGTCGACGACCCCAGTGGCCCCGGTGGCCGGCACCTACACCGTGCCGCTGCCCGCCGGCAGCGCCGCGATGCTCACCATCGGCGGCGGGGGCGGCGGCGGAATCGGGCTCACCGCCAAGCACTAGACCCCCGTCTTGTGCAGCTCGCGGTACATCTCGCGGGCGAGCTTGCCGGGCAGCCCCGGCACTGACTCGAGCTCCTCGCGGCTCGCCGCCAGGATCGCGTCGGGCGAGCCGAAGTGGGCCAACAGCGCTCGCTTGCGCGCCGGGCCCACGCCGGGCAGGTCATCGAGCACGGATGCGGTCATGGCGCGGTCGCGGCGGATCCGGTGGTGGGTGATGGCGAAGCGGTGGGCCTCGTCGCGCACCCGCTGCAGCAGCTGGAGCTCCGGGGTGTCGTGGGCGAGGACGAGCGGCGCCGCGCGGCCGGGGATGAACACCTCCTCGATCCGCTTGGCCAGTGAGATCACGGTCACGCCCCGATCGCGGAACCCCTGGAGGGCGCGCAGGCCGGCCGCCAGCTGGCCCTTGCCACCGTCGATGACGACGACGTTGGGCAACGCGGCGAAGCTGGGGTCATAGTCCTTGTCATGGGGCGAGACATCGCGCTGCTGCTCCCAGCGCGCGAAGCGCCGGCCCAGCACCTCCTCCATGGCGGCGAAGTCGTCGGGGCCGTACTCGCCGTCGTCATCCTGGGCGGAGGCGTCGCCCACGCTGAACACCCGGAAACGGCGGTAGTCGGACTTCTTGGGGGCCCCGCCCTCGAACACCACCATCGAGGCCACGGTGTTGGTCCCCATCAGCGTCGAGATGTCAAAGCACTCGATCCGCAGCGGGACGGTGTCAAGGCCCAGCGCCTGCTGCAGACCGTCCAGCGCCTCCACGCGCTGCTGGCGACGGCGCTCGGAGCGCAGCTTCTCCTGGTCGATGGCGAGGATGGCGTTGCGCTCGGCCAGCTCCAGGATGCGCCGCTTGTCGCCGCGCTCGGCGGGGCGGATCTCGACGGCGGTGCCGCGGCGGGCGCTGAGCGCCTCGGCCAGGGGCGCGATGTCGCTTGCGCTCCCCACCTCACGCTGCACGACGACCAGCGGCGGGACCGACATGGCGCTGGCGTAGTACTGCAGGATGAACGCCTCGGCGACCTCGGAGACCTCGGCGCCCGAGGCGTTGTCGAGATAGAAGCTCTGGCGATCGGACAGGACCCCGTCGCGGATCTGGAAGACCTGGGCGTTGGCCTCGCCATCGGCGACCGCCACCGCGATCGCGTCCATCGACCCGTCCTCGTGGGCGACGCGCTGGCGCTCCAGCAGCGAGCGCACCGCCCGCAGCCGGTTGCGCTCGCGGGCGGCGTCCTCGAAGCGCTGCTCGGCGGCGGCGAGCTTCATCTCCTCGTTGAGCGCCCACTCGATCTCCTTGTAGCGCCCGGAGAGGAAGGCGATGACGCCGTCGATGGCCTTGCGATAGCCCTCCTTGTCGACGTACCCCACGCACGGGGCCTCGCAACGCTTGATGTAGTAGTCCAGGCACGGCGAGCCGCTGCGCCGCCCCGGCTCCGGGCCGTCGCAGGAGCGGAACATGAACACCTTGCCCAGCACCTCGAGCGTGGAGCGGACCCGCTTGGCGTTGGAGTAGGGCCCGAAGTAGGCGCGGTCGCGGCGGTGGCGCTCGCGGGTGAAGTACACCCGCGGGAAGTCCTCATCGAGCGAGATGGCGATGTAGGGGTAGGACTTGTCGTCGCGCAGCCGGATGTTGAAGCGCGGCTTGTACTGCTTGATGAAGTTCTGCTCCACCAGCAGTGCCTCGGACTCCGTGTGCACCACCAGCGCCTCGATCTGAGCGATCATCGGCAGCAGGTCGTGTCCCGCGCGGGTGCTGGGATTGGAGAAGTGGGAGGCGACGCGCTTCTTGATCGAGATCGCCTTGCCGACGTAGATGACCTTGCCGCGCTCATCGCGGAACAGGTACACGCCGGGCTGATCGGGGAGGTCGCGACGCCGGTCGGCGGGATACACAGCCATGCCCTTCGATCTTAGGACTCGCCGGGGGCGGGTTTGGTCCGCAAACGCGCTGCTTGCGAGCGTCAACTGGAGCTCGGGAGAGGGGGCGGGTGGCCGCGGCGTCAGCGGCGGGCCCGACCTGCACCCACCTCAGTCCACGGTGAACGCGAGCCCCACCCCACCCGCGCCCAGCACCAGCGCCACCAGCGCCAGCACCTCCCCCGTCGCCGAGCTCACCGGGTTGGCGCTGTACCCCGCCGGGCTCAGGGTGGGGTCAAACAGCAGCGCCCCGTTGGTCGGCGGGGTGCCCACGGCGTGGACCACGAAGACCAGCGCCACCACCAGCGCGAGGGCCAGGGCGATGCGCCGCGCCCGGCCGCCCCACAGCGCCACCGCCATCAGCCCGCCGGCCACCAGCGCCAGCAGGACGTCAGCGCCCGAGTAGACCTGCCAGGCCGTCGGGTTGGCCGGGACGCCGGCCAGCGCCGCGGTCGCGCCGTAGCGCGCCCTGACCACCGCCGAGAGCTGATGGCTCCAGGTGAGAAACAGCGAGCCCAGCAGCAGCGGCCCGGCGAGCGCCATCAGCCAGTCGGAGATCGTCTCACGCGCGCCCTTGCTCACGGCGGCGGCAGTGTACGCGTCGCGACGGCCCCGCCCGGGCGCCGCGGGCGAGACGTCAGTAGCGCCGGGCGGCCCAGATGACCGCGCAACCCACATACACCGAGGCGCCCACGAGCACCAACCAGGCCACCGACCCGGCGGGGGTGTTCCACAGGCGGTGCGTCGCGGTCAGGGTCACCGCCAGCACGGCGACGGCGATGTAGAGCAGCGCTCGCCGGCTGTCGGGCAGCAGGTACAGCGAGCCGCGATGCTCGCGGTACATGATCGTGGCCACCCACAGCAACGCGCCCAGGAAGGCCAGATACAGGCCGGTCGTCACGACGTTGGCGGCGGGCCCGCCCCCGGGCAGGAAGGCCACGATCGCGGCGATCGCGGCGATGATCGCGACGTTGCGGACCGCGGGGCTGATGCTCATACCGATAGCGTACGCCGTGCCGCCACGGGCGGTGTCGCCTGCGCCGGAGCGGGCTTCGCGGGCGCGGAGACCTCGGGCGCCGGCTCGTGCTCAGGCACGGTCCCGTCCGCGCGCTCAGCCGCGAACCGGTATCCCACCCCGAAGTGGGTGTGGACGTAGCGCCAGTCCGGCGAGATCGCCTCGAGCTTCTGGCGCAGCTTGCGCACGAACACGTCCACCGAGCGGTCCCCGCGCGCCATCGTGTAGCCCCACACGCGCTGGTAGATGTCCTCGCGCTCCAGGACGCGCCCTCCGGCCCCGGCCAGCTGGGCCAGCAGCTCGTACTCCTTGCGCGACAGCGCCGCGGGGGTGCCGTTGGCGTAGGCGTCAAAGCGATCGGGCCGGATGGCCAGCTCGCCCGCGGTGAGGAGCTCGTTGCCGCCCGGGAGCTCGCCGGCGCGGCGGCGGCGCAGCACCGCCTCGATCCGGGCGACCAGTTCCTCGGGGTGGCAGGGCTTGGTGATCCAGTCGTCGGCGCCGGTGCGCAGGGCGCGCACCCGGTCGGCCACGGGAGCAGAACTGCCGCACACCAGGATGGCCAGGCCGGGCAGCCGGTCGGCCACCCACTCGATGTAGCCCAGCCCGGTGATCGCCGGGTTGACGATCAGCGCGTGAAGCTTGAGCGCCGTGAGCTGCTCGGGGTCCGCGGCATAGCCGATCACCTGACTCTCCCACCGGTTGGCGGCAAAGCGGCGATCCAATACGGTGATCATCCCGCTGTCGTCGTCGATCAGCGCGACGCGTAGAGCCGAAGCCGGGAGAGGCTGGGGCATTGATTTTCAGTGTAGTCGGGGCCGACGACGGCGCCCGGGCCCTCCGCGGCGGCTCAGCCGGCCACGGCCTCCCAGCGCTCATAGAGCTCGGCCACCCGCAGCTTGGCCTCCTCGTGGCGCGCCGTGGACCGCGCGGTGGCCTCGGGCGTCGCCCAGGCCCCGGGATCCGACAGCTCGTCCTCGACGGTCCGCAGCGCCGCCTCCGCAGCCTCGATCTCGGCCTCCAGGCCGGCGGCCCCGCGCCCCGGCTTGACCTTGGCCTTGGGCGGATTGCGCTTCTTGGGGCTCGCAGCGGCCTTCCCGTTGCCCTTTGAGACTGCGGCCTTGGGCGGCGCGGGGGCCTTGGCGCGCTCCTCGCGCACCCGCAGGTACTCCGGCCACCCGCCGACGTAGCTGTGCAGTTCCTGGTCCTCCAGGGCGACGGTGCGCGTCCCGATGGCGTCGAGCAGCGCCCGGTCGTGGGAGACGAGCAGCAGCGACCCCGCGAACTCACGTAGCGCCCCCTCCAGCGCCTCGCGGCTCTCGAGGTCCAGGTGGTTGGTCGGCTCGTCCAGGATCAGCACGTTCGCGCCCGAGTGGACCAGCACGGCCAGCGACAGCCGCCGGCGCTCGCCGCCCGACAGGCCGTCGAGCGGCTTCTCGGCGTCCTCGCCGGAGAACAGGAACCGCCCGAGCAGGGCCCGCGCCTTGGCCGGGGTCAGCCCGGCGGCGCGCTGCGCCGCCTCGAGCACCGTGCGCGCGGTGCCGGCGTTGAGCTCCTCGGCATGCTGGGAGAGGTAGCCGACCTTGACGTTGTGCCCGGTGAGCAGCTTGCCGGCGGGCAGCTCGCGCTGACCGGCCAGCGTCTCGATCAGCGTCGTCTTGCCGGTGCCGTTGGCCCCCACCAGCGACACGTGCTCGCCGCGCTCCAGCCACAGCTCGGCGTCGTGCAACAGCTCCTTGCCGCCCGCCGACAGCTCGGCGTGCTCGAGCTCGAAGACCACGCGGCCGCTGCGCTCGGGAGGCTTGAAGGCGAACTGGAGCGCAGCGTTGTCGGCCGGATCGGCCGAGAGCCGCTGGATCTTTGACAGCTTCTTGACCCGCGACTGGGCCTGGCGCGCCCGCGTGCCGGCCCGGAACCGGGTGACGAACCGCTCCAGGCGCTCGATCTCGGCCTCCTGGCGCTCGATGGCCCGCCCCAGAGCCAGCTCGCGCGCGGCCTTCTCCTTGCGCCACTGATGCCAGGTGCCGGAGAAGAACTTCCCCCGCCCAGCCTCGAGCTCGAGCACCGAGGTGCCCACGGACTCCAGAAACCAGCGGTCGTGCGCGACGAGGACGATGGCGGCATCGAGCGACACGAGGTGAGTCTCGAGCCACTCGAGGGACGCGATGTCGAGATGATTGGTTGGCTCATCCAGGAGCAGCAGATCAGGCGCCCCCGCCAGGGCACGACCGAGGGACGCGCGCGTGAGCTCACCCCCGGAGAAGGTGTCCAGCGAGCGGTCCAGGTCCGCGTCGTCGCGGAAGCCGAGCCCGTGCAGCGTGGCCAGCGCGCGGTCGCGCCAGCCATAGCCGCCGGCGTGCTCGAGCGCTGCCTGGGCCGCGGCGTAGCGGCCGAGGGTCGCCTCGTCGTGGGCGCCCTGGGCCATCGCCTCCTCCAGCGCGGCCAGGTCACCCTCGATGGCCACCAGCTCGGGCGCGCCGGAGAGGATGTAGTCGCGCAGGCTGAGGTCACGGTGGCGCGGCGGGCGCTGGTCGTGCAGCTTGACCTTGGCGCCCTTGCTGAACACCAGCTCGCCCGAGTCGACCGTCGCCTCGCCGGCCAGCATCCGCAGCAGCGTCGTCTTGCCGGAGCCGTTGCGCCCCGACAGCGTCATCCGGTCGCGGCGCTCGAGCTTGAACGAGATCCCCCGCAGCAGCGGCTCTCCCGCGATGTCCTTGCCCAGGTCGGATGCGATGACGACGGCCATGAGGCTGATGGTAGGAGGCGGGTGGGTGGGGATGGGGGCGCGGGTAGCATGGCGCCGATGCGCCGCTCCCGCCGTCAGGCGTTCGCCCCCGTCCCGCCGCACGAGATGCTCCCGGCCCGGACCGTCATCGTCCCAGAACGCGGAGAGTTCTTCGTGCGTGACAGCGGCGAGACCGATCCGCCGCGGCCGACCGTGATGCTCCTGCACGGCTGGATGGTGACCGCCGACCTCAACTGGCACGGCGCCTACGACGCGCTGGTGGCGGCCGGCTACCGGGTGCTGGCCGTCGACCATCGCGGGCACGGCCGCGGGCTGCGGGCGCTGACCCCGTTCCGGCTCGAGGACTGCGCCGCCGACGCCGCCGCGCTCCTGCGCGAGCTCGGCGCCGCCCCGGCGGTCATCGTCGGCTACTCCATGGGCGGCGTGATCGCCCAGCTCATGGCCCGCGATCACGCCGACGTGATGAGCGGGCTGGTGCTGAGCGGTACCTGCCAGCACTTCCAGGACCCCGAGACGCGCAAGCTGTGGAAGTGGATGGGCCTCGTCGGGCTGCTCCTGGGCCTGGCGCCGCGCTCGTTCTACCGGTTGGGCTTTCGCAGCGCCAAGATCCGGCTCACCGAGCGCACCGCCTGGTGGCTCGCTGAGCTCATGCGCCATGAGGCGCGCGACGTCGCCGCGGCCGGACGGGAGCTGGGACGCTTCGATTCGCGGCCGTGGCTGGCCCCTTTGGCGCGCCCGGCGACCGCGATGGTCCTCACCACCCGCGATCAGATGGTGGCCCCCGCCAAGCAGCGCGAACTGGCCCAGGCCAGCGGCGCGCAGGTGTTCGAGGTGGACGTCGACCACCTCGAGGTCGCCGACCGCTCCGACGTCTACAACCCCGCGCTCATCTCGGCGGTGGCGGCGGTGGCGGCGCCGCAGGGCGTCCCCGTCGGCTGACTGGACGAAGCGGTACGCTTTTGGCGATGCGACGTGCTCGTTTCGTGACTGCGCTGACCGTGTGCGTCGGCACCCTGCTGACGTTTGCGCCGGCGGCCTTCGCCCATGCCAACGGAGGCCAGGGCTGGTTCGGCGAGACCAACGACCTGCAGGTCACCAACGTCATGTTCGGCGTGATCTTGTTCTTCCCCACGGTCATCGTCGTCTTCACGCTCATCCAGTCGAGGCTGGAGAAGCGCAAGCACGCCCGTGAGGACGCCGTCAAGGCCCGTGAGTCCAGCGCGGACTGGCGCGGCGGCTGGTAGCCGCCTGACCGCCGTCAGCAGCTGAGCGACCCCAGCGGGACCTGATCCACCCTCGGGGAGCCGTCCGGGTTGTCGGGCGGCCCGCTGAGCCACCACAGCGTGCCGGCGATGACCGTCGGCGGGCTGATCTCGCTGCGGCTCTGCATCGCGGGGCCCGGGCTGCGAACGGTGCACCACGCCTGTGTGCCCCGGCGCAGCAGCTGCCACGGTCCGCTGTAGCCCACGCCGTCGGTGACCAACAGCGACCCGTCGGGGAGCACGGCGAGGTTGCCGCGCGGAGGCGGTCGCGGAATCGCGATGTCGTGCCACGAGGCCCCGCCGTCGGTAGTGCGCAGCATCGGGTAGGTCGAGTTCGAGTCCACCAGCAGCTCGGACGTCGCCGACGTCGCGACCAGCTCGGCCCCGCCGCAGTCCTGCACCGGATAGGGGAAGACCGACGTCAGCCAGGTCGCGCCGCCGTCAGATGAGCGCAGCACTGTCTGCAGGCCCCCGTCCATGGCGCAGTTGCCGGGCTGGAATGGCCCGAAGGTGACGCACGGCCCCGCGGGCGGGCAGCCGAGCCGAGCCTGACTCCACGATTGCCCGTCAGGGTTGGAGACCTCGGTGACGGCCCGGGTCGGATCGAACTCCGGATACGCCTTGAGCGGGCTCCTGATGCTGACCCCGTACACCGCCTGGAGCGTCGCGCCGGCGTAGCGAAAGCCCCCGAACCCGGCCGGGCCGCTGCCGCGCGGCACGGGGATCGCCGTCCATGTCTGGCCGCTGTCATGAGTCACGAGCGCGGCCAGATAGAACGGAGGCGCCCCGGCGGCCTCGGTCACGGAGAACGCCGCCGCGAGTCCGGCCGGCGCTCCGCTGGATGTGGCCAGGGGCGCGACGGCGGCGCACTCGGGGTGCTGTTGGAAGCGGAAGCTGAAGCCGAGGGCCTTCAGGGCGCTCTGCGCGGTGGCCGACGGGATCGCCGTGGTGCCGCCCGGGCCCGTCACCGCGATCGTCGTGCCCGCGCACCACGCCACCGTCCCGGCGTCGGCCGGATCCGCTGAGATCTGCGGCACACCGACGCTGACCTGGCCCAGCGGGGCGGCGGCAGCGTACCTGGGCGCCGCGGCCACGGTCAGCGCAGCGTCCCCGAAGGCCACGAAGCGGGCGCCGTCGTGGGTGCTGAAGCGAACCTGGGCTCCGTGGACGCCGCGCTCCACCTTGACGTTCACGAACCCCGCCTCGTTGTCGCTCAACAGCGACAAGGGCGCGAACCCCGTGACCCTCACCACGTCGCCCGGCCCCGCCCGCGCCGGGGTGACCCCGAGGTGGGCGCAACTCGCCGCAGTCCGGCACCACGCCACGGGGTGAGCCACCTTCAGCCGGAACATCGCGGAACCTTCGGTGACCGTGTCGCAGTTGACCGCTGAGCGCAGGCAGTCGACGCCGATGGCGTAGGCGCCGGAAGCCAGCGGCGTGACCCGGTACGGAGCTGCCTCGATCCAGGGCGCCGCCGGGACGCGGATCGTGGCTCGGAACGTCCTCGCCGAGGTCCAGCGCATGTTGGTGTCGCTGAACTCCAGACCGCTGGCGCAGCCGTCCCAACACACCTCGGCGCTCGGATTGCCCGGATGAAACGCGCGTCGCAGATGGCCGGTCACGGTGACGGCGGTCCCCGGTCGGCCCGATGCCGGCGAGAGCGTCAGCGTCACCGTCGGCTCGGCGGGCCGGGACTCGGCCGGGGGGCCGGCCAGCGACGGGTAGCTCAGCGCCTGCGAGAGCACCACGGCACGCCGACCGGGCGCGACGTTGCCCAGCCGCAGGCACCCGCTGATGTGACCGGAGATGGATTGGGTCACCGAACCGCTCGGGTCACACGCAGCGCGTGCTCGCACTCCGGCGGCGACCGCGGTGCCCGACCCCCCGGCGACGCCCGCGACCACCAGTGTCACCCATCCGGCGAACCTGATCCGTGAACGCCCCATCACGATGTCTTTGCCTACCCCGGTTCGGTTGTGACCAACGTGGACACCACGCGCCCTACAGCTTGAACACCTGCATCAGCCGCTGCTCGTGCTCGGCGTCGATCCGCGCGATCACTTCGATGTGCTCCTCGAGCCCCGAGCCGCGCAGCTTCTCGGCCAACAACTCGTCGACCTGGAAGATCCCGGCGCTGTTGGACATCGCGATCTCCACCCGGACGGCACGGTCGCGCCCCGGGCTGATCTTGACCTCGTCGATCGCGTAGGCGGAGATCGAGTGGATGTTCTGCTGGCCGGCCTCGAACGGGATGCGGGAGCGGCCGCGGGCCATGTCGAGCGCATCGGCCACGCGGACGATCCCGGCCTCGACGGTGAAGGGCGCGCCGTCGCTGCGATGCCCGATGATGGCGTGCAGCGTCTCGGCCACGATGACCGAGCGCTCGGGCTCCTCGTAGACGTCCTTGAGCAGTGAGGGGAGCTTGTCGGCGGTGAGGAACAGGCTGTAGCGCTCGTGGTCGCGGCGGTGGATCGACATGCCGACGCAGTGCATGAGGCACCCGGCCGCCACCACCACCTCGGCGTCGCGCTCGGTCATGCCGAAGTCCGCGACCACGCTCGGGGTCACCCCACGGCGAAACAGCAGGCGCGACAGTCGCAGGCCGATGTTGAGCACGATCTGGATGTGCACCCAGCTGTGGTCCGACATGCCCAGCCGCCGGGTGGCGTTGATCGCCGAGACGTGCCACCAGGCCTTGAGCTGGTCGTCGGCGTTGACCGCGGCCAGGAATCGCTCCAGCCGGCGGTTGCCGCGCGTGGGGGCGCGTACGCGGACCTCGGCGATGGCCTCGCGAGGCGGGATGGCGGGATCGGTGCTCACGCTCCGAATGCTTCTAGCAGCACGCCCTCGCGGATGCCACCCCGGCCGACCTGGATCGTCGCCTCCAGCAGCCCGGCGGCGCCCTGGAGGACGAGCAGGCCCGCGGGCAGCAGCCGCGCCCGCTGGGGGTCGATGAGGAAGCGTTCGGCAACTGCGGCGGCGGGGGCACTGGTCAGGATCGACAGCGCGCGCTCAAACGCCGCGGCGTCGAGGACCGGCCCGGCCACTCGGCCCAGCGAGGTGGCGCTGCCGCCGACCGCCACCACCACCTCGGGGCACGGCGGCGCCAAGCCGGCCAGCGCGGCGGCCACCTCGTGGCGCGCGGCCTCCAACTCGCCGGGCGCGGGCGGGTCGGCGTGCAGGCAATGGTCGGTCAGCGCGCCGGAGCCGATCGGCACCGAGGCCCACCAGCCCACCTGGTCAGGCGCGGAGCCGACGACGACCTCGGACGACCCGCCGCCCACATCGATCACGCCGAGCTGCCGGCAGCGCGCCGCCATCGCCGGCTCGAGCATGGCCGCCGCGCCGCGGAAGGCGAGCCGCGCCTCGTCCTCACCGGAGACGATCTCCACCTCCAGGCCGGTCCCCGCGGCGACCGCCTCCGCCAGCGCGGTCCCGTTGGCGGCCGTGCGGATGGCAGCGGTGGCCACGCCGAGGATCTGCTGCGCCCGATGCTCCCGGGCGACGGCGATCTGGTCGCGCACGACGGCGACGACTTCCTCGATCTTGTCGGCACCGATGACCCCTCGCGCCGCGAGTCCCCGGCCGATCCGCGTGAAGGCCCGCTCCTGGTGGACCTCGACCAGCGCCCCGTCCACGCACTCGGCGACGAGCAGGCGGGTCGTGTTGGAGCCGATGTCGATGCAGGCGGCGCGCACGCCCACGGGACTGTGCACTACACGAGCGACTTGCCGCGCGGAAGGGCCGCCTCGTCGGCGGCCACATCGACGGAGGGTCGCCGGTCGGGCCGGAGGGCCCGTGCGTTGCGGAACGCGAACGGCACCGCGATGGCGAACGCCAACGACCCGCCGGCGGCCACGGCAAACGCGGCACGTGACGAGGCGAACTCGGCGATCAGACCTCCGGCCACGATCCCCACGCCGGGAGCCAGCATCGACATCGAGTCGGCCAGGCTCATCATCAGCGCCATCCACCGGTCCGGCGTGCGCTCCTGGATCGCGGTCCGCCAGGCGACCCACTCGACACTGTTGCCGGCCCCGGCCACGGCCGCGCCGATCAGCGCCACCGCCAGGCTCGGGGCGGCCGCCATCACCACGAAGCCCGCGGCCAGCGCGAGGGCGGAGCCGCCGATGAGCGCCGACGCCGGCCGACGACGGAACCGCGCGTAGACGAAGCTGCCGGCCACCGCGCCGGCCCCCCACACCCCGAGAAGCAGACCGTAGCCGTCAGCGCCCGCGTGCAGGGTGTGCTGGGCGTAGACGACCTCGACCGGGATGGTGATGGTGAAGATGCACAGGCCGATGGCCTGAATGATCAGCAGGCGCGACAGCACGGCGTCGGAGCGGACGTGGGCCAGGCCGCTGCCCAGGCGGCTGAGGGCCGAGCCGGGCTCGGGCTTGGCCCCGGGCAGCGCGGTGATGGCCAGGAATACGGCGACGGTGGCGAAGAGGGCGCAGTTGACCAGCAGAGCGGCCAGCGTGCCGCCGGCGGCAACCACGGCGCCGCCGATCACCGGCCCCGCCATGTAGGCCCCGGAGAAAGCGAAGCTGCCCAACGCGTTGCCCTCGTGCAGGAGGTCCAGCGGCCGGAGGATCTCGGTCCGCGCGGCGGTGGCGAGCGAGCGGGCGGTCGCCGCGATGGCGCCGTCGGCCAGGGCCAGCACCAGCAACGGCACGAGCAGGAAATGGTGGGTGAGGTAGGCCAGCGCGCCGAACAGCAGGCTCTCGACCGCGTAGAGGATGGGCAGCACGACGCGCACTGACGCGCGATCCAGGCGGACCACCAGTGCCGGGGACAGCAGCGCCGGGAGGAACTGCGAGCACAGGAAGAACCCGGCGGCGCCGATGGCGCTTCCCGTCCGCCGGTACACGAGCAGCGAGAGCGCCAGCGTGCCCACTGACCAGGCGAGCTCGTTGAGGACGTAGGCCGTGAGCAGGCGACGGAAAGCGACGATGCGCAGACACCTAATCACGCCAAAAACCCCTGCACATCAGGCGGTCGTGCACCACATCCCATTTCTTTGTGACGCCGGCGGCGCCGTGACGGCAGTGGCCGATCCCGCGAAGGCCACCGCCTGATGATATTTCACCACATCGCCGGTGACTCGCGCGCCCGGTCTTCCCGGCTGTCATATTCCGGCAGAGACCATGTCGATGCGCGTCCGCTCCTGGCATCGCAGCCACACCTTCCATCACTCCGAATTCCCGCCTGAGCGATTGGCGGCCGAGCGCACACACACGGTCTCGGTGTGCCTTCCGGCCCGCAATGAGGAACCCACGATCGGTGCGATCGTCAGTTCGCTGACGCCGCTGCGGGAGCAGGGCGCAATTGATCAAATCGTCGTCGTCGACGCCTCGACCGACGACACTGCCCGGATCGCGCGTGAGCTCGGCGCCGAGGTCCACAGCCAGAACGATCTGCGGCCCGAGATGGGGCCCGTACAGGGCAAGGGCGATGCGATGTGGCGCTCGCTGGCCGTCCTCACGGGCGACGTGATCTGTTTCCTGGACGCCGATTCTGAGCATTTCGGGGCGCATTTCGCCTGCGGGCTCCTTGGTCCTCTTCTGTTCGACAGCCGCATCTCATTCGTCAAGGGTCTATATCGGCGGCCCTTCAGAATCGGTGAGACCACGCTCCCCGACGGCGGCGGCCGGGTCACCGAACTGACAGCCCGACCGCTGCTCAACCTCTTCTACCCGGACCTGGCGGGAGTAGCGCAGCCGCTGGCCGGCGAGGTGGCAGCCCGCCGCGAGCTCTTGGAGTCACTGCCCTTCGTCACCGGCTACGGGGTCGACATCGCCCTGCTGGTCGATGCGTACGCGGCCGTCGGGCTCGAGGGGCTCGCCCAGGTGGACCTCGACGTCCGCCAGAACGCCCATCAGTCGCTGCGCGACCTCGGCCCCATGGCCTTCGCCGTGCTGCGCGCGCTGGCCTCCCGGCTGGAGCGCGACGGCCGCCTCAACGGCCCACTGCCGACGACCTTCCTCACGCCCGGCGAGGAGGAGCTGCCGACGCTCGGCGGCGATCAGGTCGAGCGCCCGCCGGTGGCCACCCTGCGCGCTGCCGCCTGACGCCTACCGGAGCGCCTGGCGAGCGGCCTTGCCGCCCTCGGCCATCTGCTCGAAGTATCCGTAGGTTCCCTGCTCGCGCAGCTCGCGCGCCGCGTCGATCCAGCCGCCGATCGCGCTGAAGGCGAGCGCGCCCCCCACCGAGATCCGGGCGACGCCGAGCTCGCCGAGCTCAGCGACGGTCGGCGCTCCCGGGCGTGCCAGGACGTTGACCGGGCGGTCCACCGCGGACACGATCGCCGTGACCGTCTCGATGTCGACGGGACCGGGCGCGAAGAGCACGTCGGCCCCGACTTCCTGGTAGGCCTGGAGCCGGCCGATGATCTCCTCGCGATCGGGCTCCTGCTCGCGGAGGTAGCCCTCGGCGCGCGCGGTGACCACCAGCGGTCCGCCGGGAGCGGCGTGAGCGACCTCGACCGCCGCCCGCACGCGCTCGACGGCCAGCGCGCGGTCGTAGATGGTCTTGGAGTCCGGGTCGTAGTCCTCGACCGAGAAGCCGGCGAGGCCGGCGGCAACGGCGCCCCGGGCGGTCTCGGCGACGCCCTCGGGGTCGGAGGCGAAGCAGTTCTCCAGGTCGGCCGACACCGGGATCTCGACGGCGTCCGCGAGCGCGGCGCCGTGGGCGAGCGCCTCCTCGCGGGTGACCCCGCCGTCAAGGCGGCCCAGCGTGGCGGCGAACCCGGAGCTGGTGGTGGCCAGCGCCTCGAACCCGAGCCAGGCCATCAGCCGGGCTGAGCCGACGTCCCACGGGTTGGGCATGACCAGCGGGTTGCCGGCGCGGTGCAGCTCGAGGAAGCGAGCGGCCTTGCCCGCCTGGTCGTTCATGCCGCCACCCGGGCCGCAAGCAGGGCGAGGGCACCGGCCACCGACAGGCTGTCGGGTCCGCGATCGGGGTTGAGGAGCACGGTCATGATTGCCTCCAGGCGACGTCGGAAGAAGTGGTGGCCTTCGTCGGGGTCGACGAAGATGCGGCACGCCGGCAGGACCTCCGGCTCGATGTCCTCGAGCCGGAACCCCATCCGCGGGAGTTCGTCAGGTAGTCCTCGATCATCCCGCCGACACCATAAGCGGTCGCATTGAGAAAGCTCGTCCCCAGGGTGATGACGCGGGGGTGTGAGCCAGGGGCCGCGTGACCAGGCTCCAGATCTGCCGGGTGGTGCCCAGACCGTGCAGCAGCAGCAGCGGCTTGCCCTCCCCCGCCTCGTTGACCGAGATGAGCGGGCGCCGGCCCCGGTGACGTACGCTGGATGAATGAGCACTCAAGCAGGTGCATTGTCCTTGGGCGCCGAGGGCGGCGACGACGGGTCGTTCAAGCGTCAGGACTCGACCTTCCGCGGTTGGGTGTCGGATGACGGCTCGACCCAGTTCGGCGTCGCGGCCGGGCGCTATCACCTCTACGTCGCCCGGGCCTGCCCGTGGGCGCACCGGACGCTGATCGGGCGGATGCTGATGGGCTTGGAGGACGCCATCTCGGTGTCGTTCGTGAACCCGCTGCGTGACGAGCGCGGGTGGGCGTTCACTGGCGACGGCTTCGACGACCCGGTCAACGGCTTCCGGTTCCTCTCCGAGGCCTATGACGCCGCGGACCCGGCCTATGAGGGGCGGGTGAGCGTGCCGGTGCTCTGGGATCGCGAGCGCGCCACGATCGTCAACAACGAGTCCGAGGACATCCTGAGGATGCTCTCGACCGTCTTCGCCCCGTTGGCGGCGCACCCGGTGGATTTGGTGCCCTCGGGGTTGCGCTCCGAGATCGACGCGTTGAACCAGCACATCTACGACACGGTCAACAACGCGGTCTACAAAGCCGGCTTCGCGCGGCGGCAGGACGTCTACGAGTCTGAGGTGCGCGGGCTGTTTTCCACTTTGGACGAACTGGACGCGCGGTTGGCTAACCGGCGGTTTTTGTTCGGCGACGAGCCGCTGGAGACCGACTGGCGGCTGTTCACGACGCTGGTCCGCTTCGACGCCGTCTACCAGATCCACTTCAAGTGCTCGGTGCGCAAGCTCGCGGAGTACTCGTGTTTGTGGCCCTACGCCCGCGACCTCTATCAATGGCCCGGCGTGGCCGACACGGTCTCCTTCGACGAGATCCGCGTCCACTACTACCGGACCCACCCGATGATCAACCCGTCGGGGCTGGTGGCGGTCATGCCTGCCGGCGACTGGTCGGAGCCGCCGGGGCGCTGATCTGACCGCCCGAGCGCTGGCGCGCTCGCCGGCGGGGCGCTGGTATGTGACGGCTTTCGTGCGTGTGTCACGAAAGGGTGAAAACGGCGGGCTTGGGAGGGGTGGGGTGCGGGCGTTGGCCTCACACTGGGGCGCGTGGCCTCCGATCCTGAAACGTCACGACACACACCCGGGTCCTGCGAGCGGCGTGACGCGTCGTTTCAGCGGGACTCCTGTTCTACGACACACCGCGTCGGAGTCTTGGGTGTGCGCTCTGAGGTTTCAATCTCAGGCCCCCGGGCCGAGCGAATCGCCGCCGTGGCCCGGCTGCAGCGCGGCCGAATCGCGTTTCGCCAACTGCGCGCGATCGGCGTCGCGCCCGCCAGCGTCGCCTGGCTCGTCGCCAAGGGGCATCTGTTCCCCTCCCTTCGATGCGTCTTTGCCGTGGGTCACACCGCGCGGATCGAGCTTGGCGCGGAAACCGAGGCCCTGCTCTCCGTCCGCGACGGCGGAGCGCTGAGTCACTGGTCGGCCGCCGCGCTCTTGGGACTGTGGACTCCGGTGCCCGCCGTGGTGGACGTGAGTGTCGACTACTCGAGCGCCGCAACGAACGCCGGCGTCCGTGTCCACCGCAGCCGCATCCTCGAAAGCCGAGACGTGTGGATCCGCAATGGCCTCCCGGTCACCTCGCCCGCACGAACTCTTCTCGACATCGCGGCATCCGCCACCGATCGCCAGCTCGAGGTCGCCTTCGATCGCGGGATCACTGAACGGACGCTGAGGACCTCGCACGTGGTTGACCTGCTCAGCCGCGCCGGCGGTCACCGCGGCCGCGCACGGCTCGCGGCGCTGTTGGAGCAGGAGCAGGGCGCGTCCACGATGACCCGTTCGGACGGAGAGGAGCGGATGCTGGCCCTGATACGGGAGGCCGCACTTCCGCTCCCACAGGTCAACGCCCCGTTCGGGCCGTGGGAGCTGGACTTCTACTGGCCCGAAGCGCGCTTCGTGGTGGAGGTGGACGGCTACCCCTACCACTCGTCCCGCTACCGATTCGAGCGCGACCGCCGCAAGGACAACGACCTGCGGCGCGCCGACATCGAGGTCATGCGGATCGTGCGCCGGGAGATCAACGAGCGCTCCCACGGCCTCGTCGCCGACCTCGCCCGGGCACTGACGCGCCGTGGCGGGGTCTAACCGCGGTGACGGCGCCGCCGGCGCAGTAAGAGGATCGCCAACACCAGCGCCAGGATCGGCACCGGGTTGCTCTTGATGCGCTCCACGATGACGGCCCGCGCGAGGGCCAGGCCGTCGAGAGCCTCGGCCTCCGGGGCCGGTGGCGGCGGCGGCTCGGGCGCTGGTGGTGGCTCGGGGGCCGGCGGCTCGGGTGGCGGCTCCGGGGTGTGCGGGGGCGCCGGCTCCGGCTCAGGCGGCACGGGCTCCGGCTCGGGCGGCACGGGTGGCACGGGCTCCGGCTCAGCCGGGACGGGCTCCGGCTCGGGCGGCACGGGCGTCGGCTCTGGCTCGGGGACCGGCTCGGGCGCCGGCGGGACGACCTCCGGTTCGGAAACCGGCTCGGGGACGGGCGCGGGCGCCGGCGGCGCAATCTCCGGCTCGGCCGGCGGCTGGGGCACCTCGGCCGCAGGCGGATCGGACTCCGGCGAGGCCTCGGGCATGACGGCGGCCAGTTCGTCCTCGGCCGCGGCCTCGACGGCGAGGTCGGGCAGATCCTCGGTAGCGAGCTCCGGCTCCGGCTCCGGCTCCGGCTCCGAACCGACAGGCTCCGGCATGCCGGGCTGCAGCTCGGCCGGCTCCGACGCCGCGGCCACCGCCTCCGCAGCCGCCGCCAGGTCCTTGCGCGGCTTGCGCCGGGATTTCTCAGCCTCGGACTCGGGCTTGCCCGCACCCCGCGCGGCCGAGACCGCCGGCACGCCGACGAAGGTCTCGTACTCCCCGGGCCCGGTCAGCATCGTCTGCAACGCGGCCGCGAACTCGGTGACCAGCCGGGCGCTGATCTCCTCGATCGTCCCGCCGCGCCCGAACCGGGCCAGGCGGCCGGTGATGCTGTACTCGGTGGCGACCTCGACCACGGTGGTGCCCGGGCCGCCCTCCTTGACCGAGGTGACAATCGTGGCCTTGGCCCCGCCCTGGCCGCGCCGGTCGGTGCCGGACGCCTGCATCGTCGACGTGTGCGTGTCCTGGTCGACGGTCTCAAGCACCAGCGTTCCGGCGTAGACGGCGGCGGTGGGGCCGAGCTTGACCCGGAAGCTGCCGTTGTAGCTGCCGTCCTCGTTGCGTCCGCCGATATCGGCGCCCGGGAGGCACGGGGCCGCTCGCTCGACGTCGATCAGCGCGGCCCAGACCTGGTCCAGCGGCGCGGTGACCTCAAATGACTGCTCTAGCTTCATCGCGGACCTCCTCCAGGTCTTCGGGGGTATCGACGTCGCGTCCGGAGCATAGGTGTCCCACCTCCACCTGAGGCCCGCCCCGGAGAAGGCCTCGGGCGCCCTCGTCGCCCTCCAGCGAGGCCAGCGCCGCGATCTCCTCGGGTCCGAGCACCACCGGATGCCCGGGGCGGCCACGGTACACGGCCCGCGCCCGCGGCGGCTGCCCGGCGAACATCCGGATCACCTCGGGGGTGACCAGCGGGGCGTCGCCCAGGGTGACGACCACCTTCGAGAACTCCCCGCCGTCAGCCAGGTGGGCCACGCCCCGTCGCAGCGACCACGCCTGTCCGGACGCCCATTCCTCGCACACCACGGACTGCGCCCGCCCAAAGTCGACCGCCGCAGCAATCTCGTCCGAATGAGAGCCCAGCACGACCAGCACGGGATCCAGCTCGGCCACCGCGCACTGGGCGCGCACCGCCCACTCCAGGAGCGGGCGCCCGTGGAAGTCGGCCAGCTGCTTGGGCGAGGCGCCGAACCGCGTGCCGGCCCCCGCGGCCAGGACCAGGCCCGCGACGGCCACCTAGGCCCGCGCCTCCCGGATCGACCCCTCCCCCGCACGCAGTCGCCCACCGTCGCGACCGTGGGCGACGGCGACGATCTCGCCGAAGATCGACATCGCGGTCTCCATCGCGGTGCGGGCGCCGAGATCGAGCCCGATCGGCCCCGACAGGCGCGCCACCTCCTCCTGGCTGAGCCCATGCTCCTCCATCAGCCGCACGCGCCGCCGCTCCTGGGTACGTCGCGACCCCATGCCCCCGACAAACAGAGCGGGCGCGCGCAGGGCGATGACCAGCGCCGGGTCGTCGAGCACCGGATCGTGCGTCAGCACCGCCACCGCGGTGGACTCGTCGATCCCACCAAGGCGCTCGAAGGCCTCGTCAGGCCACGAACAGATCAGCTCATCGGCATCGGGAAACCGCTCAGCGGTCAGATGCTGCGCCCGCGGGTCCACCACATAGGACCGCCACCCCATTGCCCCCGCCAGCCGCGAGAGTGCCGCCGACAGCTCCACCGCACCGAACAGCACCAGCCGTGGCGGCGGATCGCCCACGTCCTCAAACGCCGGCCCATGCAGCTCAGAGTTCTCGACCCACTCGGCCGGCTCGGCATCCATCAGCGCACCTCACATCTCCTCGAGGACCGTGGCCAGCTCCTCCAGCGACGCCAGCGAGTTGCCGGCCAGCAACCGGTCGGTGTGCGGCACCGCGGCCTGCATGCCGCGCGCCAGCGGCTGGTAGTCCGGGTGGGCGGCCAGCGGATTGAGCCACACCAGGCGGTAGGCGGCGCGGCGCAGGCGCGCCATCTCGGCGTCGAGCTGCTCGGGCTCGCCGCGGTCCCAGCCGTCCGAGAGCACGATGACCACCGCCCCGCGCCCGATCCGCCGGCCGTGGACGCGGTTGAGCTCGGCGATGGCGGCGCCGATGCGAGTCCCGCCCGAGAAGTCGGTGACGGCCGCCGCGGCGCGGTCAAGCGCGCGGTCGTGGTCGCGCCCGGCCAGCTCCTGGGTGATGCGGGTCAGCCGGGTCCCGAAGGCGAAGGCCTCCACCCGCCGTTGCGCGGCCACGCAGGCGTGCATGTACTGGAGCAGCATGCGCGCGTACGGCGCCATCGAGCCCGATACGTCGCACACGAGCACCACCTGGCGCGGGCGCTGGGTGGGCGCGCGCCAGCGGCGATGCAGCGGCTCCCCCGCCGTGCGCAGGGAGCTGTGCAGCGTGGCCCGCAGGTCGGGCACGTGCTCGCGGCGGCGCGACGGCCGCGTGCGCCGCGACAGCCGCGTCGGGTGCCGGCGGGCCAAGCGGTGGATGAGCTCGCGGGCCAGCGCCATCTCGTAGTCGGTGTAGCGGGCGAAGTCCTTTCCGCGCAGGAGCTCGACGTCGCTCCAGGCGGCGGGGACGACCTCGGACTCCTCCTCGGGCGTGCCGGCGCGCGGGTCGGCCAGGCCCATCATCGGCGCGGGACGCTCGATGTGGCCGAGCGCCCCCAGCGGGTCCTCGCCGTCCCGCGGTACGCGGCCGTCCCCGAACACCGCGGTGAAGGCCAGGTCAAAGCGCTCGAGGTCCACGTGCTGGGAGCAGAGGACGACGCGCAGCGCCATCCGGACCTCATCGCGCGAGCCGGGATCGACCACCTCGAGCGACCGCATCGCGTTGATCAGCTCCCCCACCCCGACCCGCGTGCCCTGGGCGCGCAGTATCGCGGTGAGGTCGCCGAGCTTCTCCACCATCCCGTCGGCCAGCGGCTCCAGCGAGGCCGGCTGCCCTGCGTCAAGCGACGCCGCCGGCGGCCCGGCCGGCGCCTCAGACACCTTCCAGCACCCCTCGCTCGCGCACCCGCAGCACGTCCTCGTGGACCTTGAGGGCCACGCCCAGCGTGTCGTCCAGCGAGGCCTCGTCGCCGAGCGCCAACAGCGCCTGGGCCCACACGATCGTCTCCCCCACGCCCGGGAGCTTGTAGAGGTCGCCTTGAGAACGCAGGCGCGAGACGGCAGCGACGACGCGGGCCGCCACCTCCTCGGGCACTCCCGGCAGCCGCGCCTGGACGATGGCGCGCTCGCGCTCGGGGGTCGGATAGTCGATCCAGTGATACAGGCAGCGCCGCTTCAGCGCATCGTGCAGCTCGCGCGTGCGGTTGGAGGTCAGCAGCACGATCGGCCGGCGCACGGCGGTGACGGTGCCCAGCTCCGGGATGGTGATCGCGAAGTCAGAGAGGAACTCCAGCAGGAAGGCCTCGAACTCGTCGTCGGCGCGGTCGATCTCGTCGATGAGCAGGACGACCGGCTGAGAGGCATCGGATTCGATGGCCTCGAGCAGCGGCCGGCGCAACAGAAAACGCCGGGAGAACAGCTCGCCCTCGTCCACGCCCTGCTCGGTGGCGCGCAGCGCCAGCAGCTGACGCGAGTAGTCCCAGTCATAGACGGCGTGATGCAGGTCGATGCCCTCGTGACACTGCAGGCGGATGAGCTTGGCCCCGATGGCCGCCGAGAGCGCGCGGGCCACCTCCGTCTTGCCCACGCCGGCCTCGCCCTCCAGCAGTAGGGGCTGCTCGAGCACGACGGCCAGATGGACCGCCATCGCCAGCGGCCGATCGGCCAGATATCCCTCTCCCGCGAGGACCTCGCTCGCGGCTCCGACTGACTGAAGCGCCGCGAGCGTCATGGTGCCCTCGATGTTATCCAGCACCCACCGCGTCCGACAGCGCCCGTCGGGTCAGCACCCGCGTCAGATGCTGCTTGTACTCCGCCGAGGCGTTGAGATCAGTGGGCGGGTGGGTCCCCTCGGCGGCCAGCTCGGCGGCCTTGGCGATGTTCTCGGCCGACAGCTCCTGGCCGCGCAGCGCCTCCTCGGCGGCGGTCGCCCGCAGCGGCACCGAGCCCATGTGGGTGAGGCCGATGCGTACGTCCTCGCAGGTCCCGCCCGACGCCTTGACCACGACGCATACCCCGACCATCGCCCAGTCCTCGGAGCGGCGGTTGAACTTCTGGTGCCCGTAGCCCCAGCCGTCCAGCACCGGGATCCGGATCTCGGTGAGAACCTCGTGCTCGCTCACGTCGGTGGTCATGTAGCCCTTGAACAGGTCAGCGGCGGCGACCGTGCGCTGGCCGTCGGGGCCCTGGAGGGTGACCTCGGCCTCGGTGATGAGCATCGCCGCGGGCAGGTCAGAGGCCGCGTCGCCGTGGGCCAGCGAGCCGCCGATGGTCCCGCGGTTGCGCACCTGCATGTCGGCGATCGTCGCCGCCACCGTGGAGACCACGCCCAGGTCGGAGGTCTCCAGCGTGGTGTGGGTAGTCAGCGCTCCGACGCGCCAGTGGCCGTTCTGGCGCTGCACGCCGTGCAGGCCGGGGACCTTGCGCAGGTCGACGAGGATCGACGGCGCGGCCAGCCGAAGCTTCATCAGCGGGATGAGCGAGTGGCCGCCGGCGATCAGCTTGGCGTCCTCGCCGCCGTCCACGAGCGCGGCGATGGCGTCCTGGAGCGACTCCGGGGCCGTGTAGTCAAAGGCGGCAGGGATCATGACTGCGGGCCTCCCTCCGGGCTCGCGCCCTGTCCTTGGTGGATGGCCTCCCAGATCCGCATCGGACTGAGGGGCATGTTCAGGTAGTTGACGCCGAGCGGCCTCACCGCGTCGATGACGGCGTTGGTGACCGCCGCGGAGGCGGCGATGGTGCCGGCCTCCCCGACGCCCTTGGCCCCCAGCGAGTTGACCGGGGAGGGCGTCACCGTCCGGTCGGTCTCAAACGACGGCATCTCGGCCGCCGTGGGGATGGCGTAGGTGACAAAGGAGCCGGTGTCCAGCTGGCCGCTGTCGTCATAGTGGACGCGCTCGTACAGCGCCTGCCCGATCCCGTAGACCACGCCGCCGTGGATCTGACCGTCGATCAGCATCGGGTTGATCGGGTTGCCGCAGTCATCGACGGCGACGTAGCGCACGACCTTGACCTTGCCCGTCTCGGGGTCCACGTCGACCACGCAGGCGTGCGCTCCGAAGGGGAACACGAAGTTCTCGGGGTCATAGAAGGTGGTCTCCTCCAGCCCGGGCTCCATGCCCTCGGGCACCGCGCCCACGTAGGCGATCCCGGCGACGTCGGCCAGCGCCATCCCCTTGTCGGGCGAGCCCCGCACCGAGAACTTGCCGTTGGCCACCTCGATGTCCTCAGGAGCGGCCTCGAGCTCGGCGGCCACGATGGCCTTGACCTTGGCCGCCACCTTGTCGGTGGCCTTGGCCACGGCCTCGCCGCCGGTGGCCAGCGAGCGCGACCCGTAGGTGTTGCGGCCCTCGGGCCCCATCGACGTGTCGCCGTGGATGACCTCCACCACCGACGGGTCGACCCCCAGCTTGTCGGCCGTGATCTGGGCCATCGCGGTCTCCAGGCCCTGGCCGTGCGGCGAGGTCCCGGTGTAGACGGTGACCGCGCCGGTGTTGTGGACGCGGATCATCGCCGATTCCCACAGCCCCGCCTGGATCCCCACGCCGGCGGGACCGGCGATCCGGCTGGGAGCCAGACCGCAGATCTCGGTCCAGGTGCAGAAGCCGATGCCGCGGTAGATGCCCTCCGAGCGCAGCTGCTCCTGCTCGGCACGGAAGGCGGCGACGTCCACGTGCTCCAACAGCTTGTCGAGCGTCTTGTGGTAATCGCCGGAGTCGTAGATGACCCCGGTGGCGACGGCCGCTGGGAAGTCGTCCTTGGGGATGAAGTTCTTGCGCCGGAGCTCGAGCGGGTTCATGCCGAGCTCGTGGGCGAGCTGATCGACGGTCACCTCGATCATCTGGGTCGCCTCGGGCCGGCCGGCGCCGCGGATGGCGTCGGTCGGGCACTTGTTGGTGAAGACGCCGGTGATGTCGGTCTGGACGTTGGGGATCTTGTAACAGCCGCCCATCACGAACGCGCCCAACGACGGGATGAGCGGCGTGAGGATCATGTTGTAGGCCCCGAAGTCAGCCAGGATCTTGACGTGGAAGGCGGTGATGGTCCCGTCGCGCTTGGCCCCCATCTTCACGTGGGAGATCTGGTCACGGCCCTGGTGGGCGACCGACATGTTCTCCGAGCGGGTCTCGATCCACTTCACCGGGCGCCCGAGCTTGCGCGACGCCCAGCAGGCGAACAGCTCCTCGCCGTAGACCTGGAGCTTCTGGCCAAAGCCGCCGCCAACCTCGGGCGCGACGACGCGGACGTGGTCCTCGCCCAGCCCCAGCAGCAGCGCCATGAACAGCCGCACGAAGTGCGGGACCTGCGTGGAGGTGTAGAGCGTGAGCGCGCCGGCCCGGTAGTCGGCCAGCACGCCGCGGCACTCGATCGGGGCCCCGGCGATGCGATGGTTGACCACGCGCCGCTCGACGATGACGTCGGCCTCGGCGAAGCCCGCCTCGACGTCGCCGCCGCCCAACGACCATTGATGGACCTGGTTGGTGCCGAACTGGTCGTGCACGAACGGCGCGCCGGCAATGGCCGCCTCGGGGTCGATGACCGCCGGAAGCGGGTCGTACTCCACGACGACGTCCTCGACGGCATCTGCGACCGCGTAGCGGTTCTCGCCCACCACCACCGCGACGGCATCGCCGACATGTCGCACCGCGCCCCGGGCCAGCGGCCAGTGCTCGGGGTTGTTGACCTCGATGCCGGGCGGGACCCAGGCCATCGGTAGGGGACCGCCGAGATCGCTCATGTCCTCGCCGGTGAACACGGCGTGCACGCCCGGGCGCGCCGCGGCCTCCGAAGTGTCGATGGAGAGGATCGTGGCGTGAGCCTCGGGGGAGCGCACGAAGGACGCCCACAGCTGCCCCGGCAGTGAGATGTCATCGACATACCGCGCCTGGCCGGTGATCAGGCGCGGGTCCTCCTTGCGGCGCAGTTCGCGGCCGACATGAAGGGGTGCATCGGCGACGCTCATGCCTGCGCCCCTGACTTCGATGCGGCGTCCAGGACCGACTTGACGATGTTGTGATAGCCCGTGCAGCGGCAGAGGTTGCCCTCCAGCCCCAGACGGACCTCCTGCTCGGTCGGATTGGGATTGAGCGCCAGCAGCGCCGACGCGGACATGATCATCCCGGGGGTGCAGTAGCCGCACTGGAGGCCGTGGTTGTTCCAGAACGCCTCCTGCATCGGGTGCAGGTTGTCCTCGGTGCCCAGGCCCTCGATGGTGGTGATCTCGGCGTTCTCCGCCTGGACGGCCAGGACCGTGCAGGACTTCACCGCCATCCCGTCCATATGCACAGTGCAAGCCCCGCAGTTGGACGTGTCACACCCCACGTGCGTCCCGGTGAGCCCCAGCTGGTCGCGCAGGGCGTGGACGAGCAGCAGCCGCGGCTCGGCCTCGAGCTCGTGCTCGGTGCCGTTGACGTTCAGGCGCACCTTGACCGTGCTGCTCATACCGCTCCTCCTGGGTCGAACCTGGGCGTGTGGGCGCACCTTACTCCTCGCCCGGCGTGCCAGTCCAGTCGTTGCGTGCGCAACTTTTTTGCTAAGGTCCGCGCATGAAAATCGGACGCCTCATCCTCCGCCTCATCGTCGGTGGCTACTTCTTCGGCCACGGCGCGCAAAAGCTTTTCGGCTGGTTCGGCGGCTACGGCCCCGATGGCACCGGCCAGTTCTTTGAGAGCATCGGCCTGCGTCCCGGCAAGCGCCATGCGGTCGCTGCCGGCGCCGCCGAAGCCGGTGGTGGAGCGCTGCTGGTGGCGGGCGCCGCCACCCCGTTCGCCGCAGCGGCCCTCACCGCCACGATGCTCACCGCCATCAACCGCGTGCACCTCAAGAACGGCCCCTGGGTCACCAACCAGGGCTACGAGTACAACCTGGTGCTCATCGCCGTCGCCCTCGCCCTGGCCGAGACCGGCCCCGGCAGCCCCTCGATCGACGACGCCATCGGTGCCACGTGGCACGGGCCCAAGTGGGCGGTGCGCGCGCTCGTGTTGGGCGTGATCGGCGCGGTCGGCGCGCACATCGTGGCCGAGAACGGTCCGGCGCCCGAGCCGGCTCCGGCCGCCGAGCCCGAGCCCGCGGGCGAGCCGCAGGCCGAGTCCACCCCGGCCTCCTAGGCCGGCGCCGCACACCGCTGCGCGGCCGGGTCAGGCGACCGGCCGCGCCACCGGCTGGGCCACGGCTCCGTAGAGCTCGGGCCGCCGGTCGGCCATCGCATCGGCCAGTTCGGTGAACGCCTTGTCGTGGGAGCGGGTCAGGTCGACGGCGGCGCTCGCCGGTCCGACGCCGGTCTGGGAGTCCAGCACCCAGCCCTCCTCATTGATGATGCTGGTGCCGCCGTTCCACGGCTGACCGCGCTCGGTGCCGGTGCGGTCACAGCAGGCGACGAACACGCGGTTGACCCGCGCCGCGGCCTGGGCGATCACGACCTCCCCGGGACGCTCGCCGTCGGGACGCTCGGTGTAGGGCCAGTTGGTGGGCACGCAGATGAGCTCGGCCCCGGCCAGCGCCAGCGTGCGTGGCATCTCGGGGAACTCGACGTCGTAGCAGACCAGCACGCCGATCCGCCCGGCCGGGGTGTCGAACACCCGCGGCGGCTCGCCGCCGGGCGTGAACCACAGCTTCTCGCGGTCCCACAGGTGGACCTTGCGGTACACGCCGATCACGCCCGACCCATCGACGACGGCGGCGCTGTTGTAGACCAGCCCGTCATCGCCGCGCTCGGCGAAGCCGCCGATCACGACCGCCGAGCCGGCCTCCGCGGCCCACTGCTCGAACAGCGAATCCTCGGGGGTGATGGCCACCGCTGCCGCCTCCTCGGCGGACTCGAACATGTAGCCGGAGGTGATGAGCTCGGGCAGGACGACGACATCTGCCCCGGCCCCGACCGCGTCGGAGATGGCGCTCAGCGACAGCCGCCGGTTGGCCTGCAGGTCGGCGACGCGGGGCGCGAGCTGCTGGCACACGATTGTGGTCATGATGGGGATCCTAATGCTCGGCGCTGGGGCGCGGGCGCGCCCGCCGTCGCATCAAGCGGGCTCAGGCAGTCTTGGACGCCAGCACCTGGTAGACCGAGGCCCACCCGGTGGTGAAACCGGCTCGCGCGGCGCGCAGATAGAGCTTCCACACGCGGGCGCGCTCAGCGCCGGCGAGGCGCACCGCCTCGTCGTAGCGCGACTCGTAGTTCTCGATCCAGTAGGTGAGGGTCCGGGCGTAGTCCTCGGGCAGCCCCTCCACATGCCCCACCACCAGCCCGGTGCGCTCCATGGCCTGGGCGATGCGGCTCAACGGCAGCGGCACGCCGTCGGGGAAGACGAAGCGCTCGGAGAACGCGCCCTCGTCGGTGGTGTCGAAGTCCATGAGCTTGGCGATGCCGTGGTTGAGCAGGCGGCCGCCCGGGCGCAGCAGGCCGTGGAGGGTGTGCATGTAGAGGTCGATGCGCTCCTCCCCCACGTGCTCGACCATCCCGATCGAGGCGATGGCGTCGAACTGCTCGCCGGCGAGCTCGCGGTAGTCGGCCAGGCGCAGCGTGATGCGGTCCTCCAGGCCGGCCTCGCGCACCCGCTCGCGGCCGAGGCGGACCTGCTCCTCAGACAGCGTGACACCGAGGACGCTGACGCCGTAGTGCTGCGCGGCGTGGATGGCGAAGCTGCCCCAGCCGCAGCCGACATCGAGCACCCGCTCGCCCTCCGTGAGCCCCAGCTTGGTGCAGACGAGCCCGAGCTTGGCCTGCTGGGCCTCCTCGAGCGTCTGCGCACCGCCTTTGAAGTAGGCGCAGCTGTAGGTCATCGACGGGTCCAGGAACAGCGCGAAGAAGGCGTTGCCCGCGTCGTAGTGGTAGGCGATGGCGCGGCGGTCGCGCCCGAGGGTGTGGCGCTCCCCGGTCAGGCGCAGCTCCGAGGCCGGAGGCCGGGGCACCTTGACCAGGCCGCAGGCGCGGATGACGGCGAGGCCCAGCCGGGCCATGTGCGCCGGGGAGATCTTGGGCGGCTCGAAGGTGTCGACGACGCGCAGGGACTTCTCGATGTCGTCGGTCTCGATCAGGCCCAGCACGTAGGCGCGGCCCAGCCCGAGCTCGCCCGGCGCGCGGACCACGTGGGCCAGGGCCTCGGGCGAGCGGAAGCTGAAGGTGGGCGCGTCAGGATCGGTGGCGGGCACCTCGGTGCCGTCCCAGAAGCGCAGCGCGAACGGGCGCTGCGGGAGCGCGGCCACCAGTTCGTGGCGCAGGGGTGCGGTGTTGGCGAAGGGCAAGGCCGCGGGACTTTAGCCTGCCTGCCGCCCGCGGCGGCGCGCGGGCTCAGCCCGCCCAGCGCGGCGGCTCAGCCCTGCTGCATGGCGAGCATACGCTCGCGCCGGGCCGGGTCGACCCGGACCACGTCCCAGGCCAGGCCCGCCATCTCCAGCGTGCGGATGATCGCCGCCGAGGGGTCCAGCTGCCAGCGGCTCAGGCCGTGGCGGTAGGAGGTGGGGAACGCGTGATGGTTGTTGTGCCACGCCTCGCCCCAGGTGGGGATGGCCAGCCAGAAGACGTTCTTTGATTCGTCGCCGGTGTCGAAGTCGGCCTTGCCGAAGTAGTGGCAGACCGAGTTGATGCTGAAGGTGGCGTGGTGCATGAAGAAGATCCGGGCCGCGCCGCCCCACAGCAGGGCGGTGAGCCCGCCGGTGACGTTCCCCGTGAGGGCCACGCCGAGCCCGAAGGCGGCGGCCAGCCCGACCACCACCCACAGCACGAAGGTGCGGTCCACGAAGCGGATCCATGGGTCGGCGAGCAGGTCCTTGGCGTAGCGGGTCTCGTCGGCGACCTCCATGTCGGAGAACACCCACCCGATATGAGCGTGGACGAGGCCCCAGATCTGCCCGCGCCATCCGTCGCCGCCGTGCAGGTGGGGGCTGTGCGGGTCGCCGCTCTCGTCGGAGTACTGGTGGTGCTTGCGGTGGGTGGCGACCCAGTCGATCACGGGGCCCTCGGCGGCCGCCGAGCCCAGAGCGGCGAAGAAGGCCCGGGTGAAGCGGTGCGTCTTGAAGCTGCGATGGGTCAGCAGCCGGTGAAAGCCGACCGTGATCCCGGAGCCGATGACCATGTAGAAGATCGCCAGCACGAGCAGGTCCTGCCAGATGAGCAGGCCGTGGTTCCACCCCAGCCACATGCCCAGCAGCACGAGGATGGGCGGCGCGCCGGTGACGACCGCGCTGGCCAGCTCGGTCGACGAGGGGCATCTTGACCGCACGCACCTCAACGCTGGACTCGCCGGTGGATACGTCAGGAACTCGAGCGGAGATGCGCGGGGCATCAGGGGTCGAGGGCGCGGCAACCGCTGTCGGGGTGTCGGGGCCCATAGGGTCGGGGGCGATCCTACCCGTTTCGGTCGGACGTCACGTAAGAATGGGCTTAGGTGGCCCTAACGGTCCGGACTTGCGGCGCGAGGCGGCGGTCCGCCGGCCGCCGGCCGCGGCTCGGCCGCTACCGGAGCGCGACCGGGTGGTTGGTGTAGGGCTGATAGGAGCGGCACGGCTCGCCCCGCAGTCCCGGGCACGGCGGCAGGCCGGTGGGCACGTTGACCCCCGGGACCACCGGGAGCACGAGCCGCGAGGGGAACTTGGGCGAGTGGGCAATGAACACCTTGGCCGTCCCGTGCGGGTTGAGCTCGGAGAAGCCCCAGACCGGCTGGTCGCCGCCCGGTGCCGCGATCGTCACGCGGATGCGCGACCCCTTGCGGTAGGCGTGGCCCTCGTAGTAGAGCGGCACGGTGACCTCGGTGTAGCGGCCGGCCGGCAGCCGGGCCGCGTCGGCGCGGCGCAGGCTGAGCACCGGCGCCAGGAGCGTGCTCTGCGCCGCATCGAGCTTGCGCTCCGAGGCGCGAACCCAGCCGTCCTGGACGAAGGTCTCTTTGCCGTCGGGGCGGACCTCGGAGATGGAGGCCTGGAGGTCCACGCTGGGCGTCGACGCCTTGATCCACAGCTGGACCGCCCCGCCGCCGATGACCACCGTGTTGGCGCTGAGCGGCGCGCTCACGTAGGACGCGGCGGTGCCGGCGGGGTTGGCCCGCCAGTGATAGGCGGGGGTAGCGGTCCACAGGCCGCCGGGCGAGCCGCCGTCGCTGCCGCTGAAGCTGGTGGCGGGGCGGGCGGTGGGCATCCAGGTGAACTGGTCGCTGGAGCCTGCCGATGCGCTGCCGGCGGTGAGCGCGCCGCCGGTGCCCAGATACCAGGAGCGCGCCTGCGTGCCGGGAATGGGGAAGCGCGAGAACGACTGCTCGAACGCCGGGTAGGGCGCGCCCGGGGTGCTGCTGCCGCCGCCGTTGTCGAACATCACGCGGATCGGCTTGAGCGCCTGGAAGGCGGTCAGGGCGGCGGTGTAGGAGGGCTCTGACTGGATCGGGTCGGCGGGCAGCGTGACGTTGTCGATGCCCATCGCGGTGGAGAAGATCGTCGGCGCCAGCGCCTTGGTGGCGTCCGAGAGCTGGGGCTGGCGGCGGGCCACGTAGAGCTCGAGGAAGTCGAACCATCGGTCAAAGGTCTGGGGGTCCAGCGAATCGATGTGCGCGCCGTTGGTGAAGGTGAACCACTTGCGCGAGGTGCCGGTGAAGTGCTCGGCCAGGTCGGCGCAGTGGCCGCCGGTCTGCTCGTCGGTGAACTGGCAGGCGAGGTAGACCGGGACGTGGATCTTGCGCACGAACGTGATCGGCGCCAGCGGGTTGGCCACCGAGGGCACGAAGTAGTGGTTGGCGCGGGCCAGCTTCACCTGGTTGACCGCCTCGCCGTGCAGGACCTGATTGGCTTTGCACGTCTGATCGCCCTGTTGGATGCGCGTGAACGCCCACGGTTCGCCGCCCGTCGGCGAGGCCGGGAGCGCGTCGTGGTCGCGGTCCCTGGCCCAGCCCAGCGTGAACCCGGTGTTGAGGATGCCGCCCGGGTACAGAGTGGCGGCGGTGCTGTCGACGACCGAGAGCGGCGCGATCGCCGCCAGGTGCGGCGGGTCGGTGGCGCCGACGAAGAGCTGGCTGATGCCGCCGTAGGAGATGCCGAGCATCCCGACCCGATGGCCGAGGACCCACGGTTGGCGGGCGACGGTTTCGACGATGTCGTAACCGTCGAGGTTCTGCAGCGGCTCGAAGTAGTTGAACGAGCCGCCCGAGCACCCAGTGCCGCGCATGTTGACGTCCACCACGGCGAACCCGAGCAGGTTGGCCACGGCGCTGATGCCGCTTTCGGCGCCCTTGGGATCGGCGTACCCATAGCCCGCGTACTCCACGAGCGTCGGGTACGGGCCTCCCGAGGCCGGCCCGGGAAGACGGACATCGATGGCCAGGCTCGTCCCGTCGCGGGTGCGCAGGTAGCCGTAGCCGCTCTTGGGGAGCCGCTGGTCATAGGTCTTGGTGCTGGTGGGCGCCGAACGGTCGGGCATGACCGTGACCGCGGCCGAGCGCGCGTGGCCGGCCTGGAGGCGGTAGCCCGCCCCAGGCGCGATCTGGCGGAAGACGATCCCGCCGAGCGAGTCCGCCTTCTGGGTGGTGACCGCGTGCCCGCGCCGGTTGAGCAGCGAGACGGTGGCCCGGGGCGTGAGCCCGGTGGCGTAGATCTGCTGGACGCTGCCGTGGGCGATGAGGCGGCCGGCCTTGGCCTGCGCGGCACCGGCACCCGCCGCGAGGGCGAGCACCACAGCCGTCATAACCACCCACGTCCTACGCATGGCGGCGCAACCTACTACTTCGGGTGGGTGGTCGCGCCGCTCAGCGCCCGACGGTGCGCACGAGGCCGCGCGCTCTGGCGGGGACCGCCGCCAGCGTCTCGCGCACCTGGGAGAGCCCGGCGCGCAGCTCCGGATCCCCCACCTCGACGGGCAGCATCGAGTCCTGGAGATCCGCGATCGACTGATCGGCGTCGTACGCGGCATCCCCGGCGCGCTCGATCAGCTCGCGCACGCTCTGGGACTGCGCCCCGGGCGAGTGGGCGCTGAACGTGCGCGCGTGCAGCTGCGAGCGGCTGGCGAACTCGGAGTAGGTGCGCTGGGCCCGGCCGTAGGCCGACTGGACGGGACGGAACAGCTGCTCTTCCAGAACGTCGGCGTGCTGGTCGTCGAGCTGCTCATAGGCCTCCCCCAGGCGGGCCAGCGCGTCGGCGATCTGATCGATGGCAACCGCCAGGTCACTCAGAACCTGCTCTCGGCCTTCGGCGGTTGTGTATGCCATCGGCCACACAGATTAGTTCGCCCGCATGTCGAGAATGAGAAGGCTCGATCGTCGTCGCGTTAAAGACCCGAGGTCCATTAGCGTGGGCGCCGTGGTCCGACGGCAACCACCCCTGACGCAAGGAGTCCGCTCGATGCGCTTCATGATGATCATGATCCCCAACGTCTCCGAGGAGAACTGGGAGCCGAACGCCGAGGACATCGCGACGATGTCCACGTTCAACGAGGAGCTGTCCCGGGCCGGGGTCCTGCTCGCCCTCGACGGCCTGCAGCCCAGCGCCAAGGGCGCGCGCGTCTCGTTCGCCGGCGGCAAGCCCTCGGTCACCGACGGCCCGTTCACCGAAGCCAAGGAGCTCGTCGGCGGCTACTGGCTCATCCAGGCGCGGTCCAAGGAGGAGGCGGTGCAGTGGGCCTCGCGCTGCCCCGCCCAGGACGGCGACGTCATCGAGGTCCGTCAGGTCTACGAGCTGTCCGACTTCGACGACGCCGGCTGAGCCACGATGCCGCCGCGCGCCGCCGGCCGCCCTGACACGCGCGCCGCCATCGACGCGGTGTGGCGGATCGAGTCGGCGCGGGTGATCGGCGGCCTGGCGCGGATCGTGCACGACATCGGCTGGGCCGAGGACCTCGCGCAGGACGCGCTGGTGGCAGCGCTCGAGCAATGGCCGCAGTCAGGTATCCCGGACAACCCGGGGGCCTGGCTGATGGCCACCGCCAAGCACCGGGCCATCGACCAGTTGCGCCGGCGGCAGATGGCCGAGCGCCGCCACGATGAGCTGGGGCGGCGACAGGAACGCGAGTACGCCACCGGCGAGCTCGACCTGGCCTCGGCCGCCGACGACGACATCGGCGACGACATGCTCAGCCTCCTGTTCGCGACGTGCCACCCGATGCTCTCGGCGCAGGCCCGGGCGGCGCTGACGCTGCGCCTGTTCGGGGGCCTGAGCACACCGGAGATCGCCCGGGCGTTCCTGGTCTCCGAGGCGACGGTGGCCCAGCGGGTGGTACGGGCCAAGCGCACCCTGGCCGAGGCCCGCGTCCCGCTGGACGTGCCCGGCGGCGCCGAGCTGGGGCCCCGGCTGGCCTCGGTGCTCGAGGTCATCTACCTCATCTTCAACGAGGGCTACGCGGCGACGGCCGGCCAGGACTGGATGCGACCGACGCTGTGCGAGGACGCTCTGCGGGTGGGACGCATCCTGGCCGAGCTGATGCCCACGGAGCCGGAGATCCACGGCCTGGTGGCGCTCATGGAGATCCAGGCGTCGCGCTCGCGGGCACGGGTGGGGCCCGACGGCGAGCCGGTCCTCCTGCTCGATCAGGATCGCTCGCGATGGGATCGCGTGCTCATCGGTCGCGGACTGCGCGCGCTGGCCCGGGCCGAGCGGCTGGGCGGCGCGCTGGGCCCCTACGCACTCCAGGCGGAGATCGCCGCCTGCCACGCCCGGGCCACCACGGCCGACCAGACCGACTGGGGACGGATCGTCGCCCTCTATGACGCGCTGGCCCAGCTCAGCCCATCGCCGGTGGTGGAGCTCAACCGCGCCGTGGCCGTCTCGATGGCCTACGGCCCCGAGGCGGCGCTCGAGCTCGTGGATGCGCTGATCGACGACAACGCGCTCGGCGACTATCACCTGCTGCCCAGCGTGCGAGCCGACCTGCTGGCGCGCCTGGGCCGGGCCGACGAGGCGCGGGCCGAGCTGGATCGCGCCGTGCAACTGACCCAGAACGAGTCCGAACGGCGCCTGCTCAGCCGGCGCGCCGCCGAGCTCTAGGTCCGGGCGGCCGCGCCGCCAGGGACCGGCGGCGCGAACAGCCCGACGAAATCCGCGGCCGCCTCCGGGTCACCCTTGATCCGGATCGCGCCGTCACTGACTGCCCGCTCGATGGGGTGGCCGTGCCACACCACCGAGGCGAGCGTGGCCGTGTCCGTCTCGATCGACGCGACCGGCGTCGCGCCCACCGGAGCGTGACCGCGAGTGACCTCGAGGCGGCCGGACGTCACCTCGATCGTGAAGCGCTGATCGGCGAGGGTGAGCTCGTAGACCGCGTCCATCCAGCCGGCGGCGTCGGCGTCAAACGTGGTCTCGAGCGCCACCACCGCCGCGTCGACGCCGAGCGGCGGCGGCTGGTCGGGCAGCGGGACCCGGCTGCCCCAGCGGCCGAGCGCCATGAGGACGGGCGCCAGCTCGGCCCCCCACTCGGTCAGCTCATAGACCTTGGAGGCCGCGGGCGGGGGCAGCGTGGCCCGACACACGACGCCCGCGTCCTCGAGCTCGCGCAGGCGCGCGGCGAGCATGTCCGGCCCCACGCGCGGCAGACCGGCGCGCAGGTCCGTGAAGCGCTTGGGCCCGTGGATGAGCTCCCGGACGACGAGGAGCGCCCAGCGCTCCCCGACGATGTCCAGGGCACGGGCAATCCCGCAGGAGTCGCCGTATGTTCGCTTTGCGTTCGACATAGAGTTGGTTTTTCCAACCAGATGATAGTATAGTCCAACTCCAGGACGTACCACACCGACCCGCGACAAGGGAGGCGACCGATGGACGTAGTCACAGAGACCGAGTGGACCGAGGCGCTGGAGACCCTGCGTGCTGAGGAGAAGCGGACGATGCGCGCCGGGGATGCCCTGGCCGCCAGGCGCCGCCGCCTCCCCGCGGTCGCATTCGACACGCCCTACCACTTCCAGGGACCGGGCGGCGAGGTCAGCCTCCTCGACATGTTCGCGGGGCGCCGGCAGCTCATCCTCTACCACTTCATGTTCGCCCCCGGGGTCGATGGGTGGCCCGAGGCCGGTTGCGACGGCTGCTCGATGTTCGTTGACCAGATGGGGCATCAGGCGCACCTGCACGCCCGCGACACGTCCTTGGCGCTGGTCTCGCTGGCTCCGATCGGGCAGATCGAGGCGTACCGCTCGCGGATGGGCTGGACGATCCCGTGGTACTCGTCGGCGGACAGCAGCTTCAACCGCGACCTCGGCTTCACCACCGACAGTGGCGAGTCGTTTGGCCTCAGCGTGTTCAGCGCCGAAGGCGACAAGGTTCTGCGCACCTACTTCACCACCGACCGCGGCGTGGAGGGATTGGGGAGCGTGTGGAGCCTGTTGGACCTCACGCCGCTCGGGCGCCAGGAGACATGGGAGGACTCTCCTCCCGACCGGCCCCAGAGCGAGCCCTACACCTGGTGGCGCCGCCATGACGAGTACGACAGGAGCTGACTGATGAGCCGACGTGATGACTATCCCGCGGGCGTGCCGTGCTTCGTGGACACGCTAACCGCCGACGTCGAGGCCGCAAAGGCCTTCTACGGCGGCATCTTCGGCTGGGAGTTCGCCGGCCCGGGGCCGATGCCGGGCGATCCGCCCGGCGAGTACTTCGTCGCGCAAGTGGCCGGCGATGACGTGGCCGGGGTCGGCACCAAGCCGACGCAGAGCGCGGACGGGATGCCGCCCGGCTGGAACACCCACGTCGCGGTGAAGAGCGCCGACGCGACCGCGGCGGCGGCCACCGCCGCCGGCGGCTCGGTCCTGTTGGCGCCGTTCGACGCGCCGCCGGCCGGGCGCATGGCCGTCATCGCCGACCCCGCGGGCGGCGTGCTGTGCGTCTGGGAGGCGGGGGACCGCGCGGGCGCAGCACGGGTCAACGAGCCCTCGGCGTGGGCCATGAGCCTGCTCACCACGCCGGATCCCGAGGGCGCGAAGGCCTTCTACGCCGAGCTGTTCGGCTGGGAGGCGGACGAGTTCGGTCCGTCACTGTGGCTGTTCCGGCTCCCCGGCTATGTCGGCGGAGAGCCGCACCAGCCCGTCCCGCGCGACGTGATCGCCGCGCTGACGGCCGGGGAATCGGCCCCGGCGGCCTGGACGGTGGACTTCTGGATCGCCGACACCGAAGCCGCGGCCGCAGCGGCGGCTGGCCTGGGCGGCAGCGTCGTGGCCGAGCCGTTTGACGAGGCGGGCTTCCGTCGTGCGTTCCTGACCGCTCCGGACGGGGCGGCGTTCTCGGTCAGCCAGCTTCAGCTCGGCGACTGAGGGCCCACTGCCCGCGTCAGCGCCTGAGGGCGCGCCGGTCAGAGAGCTGCCAGCACAGCGCGGCCGTCGCGGCGGACACGACGATCACCGAGGGCCACGCCCCGATCACCAGTCCCAGCAGGTGCGACAGCGCGAAGGCGGCCAGCCCGGCCGCGGTGAGCTGGACGGTCACGCGCGTCCCGTCGCGGCGCCGCCACACTGCGATGCAGGCCAGTCCGCAGGCGGCCAGCACGAGGCCACCGAGCGGGCGGGACCCGGTCGCGACGGCAACCCCGAAGCCCGCGATCAGGCCGGCGGCCGCGAGGGGCGCGGTGGGGACGCGGTCCAGCCGCTCGCCGAATCCCGGTGCGCTGAGCTCATCGGTGGCCATTGCGCCATGATCCCAGAGCCACGCCGTCAGGGCCTGCACCACGGGCCTGCGGCGGGCGTCAGGGCCGCCCCGCCCACCGGCGGGTAGCGTACGTCGTCACCGCGACCGTCCACAGGAGAGCAGATGGGTTTTGACCAGTACCACGAGCCGCCGGAGGAGCTGCCGGCCGCGACTCGTACCTTCGCCCGGCTATGTGCGTCGCTGACCGAGGAGGCCGAGGCGATCGGCTGGTACGAGCAGCGGCTGGCCGTGGAGCAGGACCCCGAGGCCGCCGCCGTCATGCGCGACGCCGTCGGGGAGGAGTTCAAGCACTTCAGCATGGATCTCGAGGCCCTCTTGCGCCGCTCCCCCATCTGGCGCGAGATCGCCCAGGGGATCCTCTTCAAGCCTGGCGACATCGTCGAACACGGCGAGGCCGCCGAGGCCGAGGCCAGCGGTGAGGACATGGCCCCGGCGGACGACGGCAGTGGATCGCTGGGAATCGGAAGCCTGAAAGGGGCGCTGTCATGAGCAACCATCTCCTTCGCGAGCACGCGCCGATCAGCGACTCCAACTGGACGCTGCTCGACGACGAGGCCCGCGACCGTCTGGGCGTGCTGCTCGCCGCCCGCAAGCTCGTGGACTTCTCCGGCCCGCTCGGCTGGGAGTACTCCGCCACCAATCTCGGTCGTGTCGACCCGGTGCCGGCAGCGCCGTGCGACGGTGTCACCGCGCTCCAGCGACGGGTCCTGCCTATGGTCGAGGTCCGCGCCGAGTTCGCGATCAGCCGTGCCGAGCTGCGCGACGATGACCGCGGCGCCGCCGACGCGGATCTGGCGACCCTGGACAAGGCCGCGCACCAGATCGCCGTGGCTGAGAACCGGGCGGTCTTTCACGGCTGGCCCGAGGCCTCCGTCGCCGGCATCGCCGACGCCTCGCCCCATCAGGGCCTCCAACTCGGCGACGAGCCCAGCAGCTATCCCCGCCCGGTGGCCAGCGCCGTCGAGCAGTTGCTGCGCAACGGGATCGGCGGGCCCTACGCGCTCGCCCTCGGCAACGAGGAGTACAAGCGGGTCGTGGAGACGGCCGAGCACGGCGGCTACCCGCTGCTCGAGCACCTGCGCAAGATCGTCCAGGGCGAGCTGGTGTGGGCGCCGGGCCTGGAGGGCGCCGTCGTGGTCAGCATGCGCGGCGACGACTTCCTGTTCGAGTCCGGTCAGGACCTCTCGATCGGCTACCTGGACCACACCGCCGACGAGGTCCGCTTCTACCTGGAGGAGAGCTTCACCTTCCACGTCGCCACGCCGGAGGCGGCGGTCCCGATCAAGGGGTAGCGAGCGTCGTCACTCCGGAGGCCCGAGCGCGGCATCGTCGAGGTCGCGCCAGCTGAATCGCGGGTCATAGCCCAGCACCTCGCGCGCGTGGCTGATCTCCAGCAGCGTGTCATTCCCCGACAGGCTGTCGGCCACCGGCACGCCCGGGTAGACCTCGGCCATCAGCTCGCGGCTGGGTGTCCGCATGACCGTGTCGGCGGCGGCGATGACGAAATTGTCGGTCCCGTCGATGTCGGCCTCCAGCGCGCGCTCCACGCTCTCGGCGACGTGGCTCTCGTCCACGTAGCCCCACAGGTTCCACTTGCGGGCATGGGGATCGTCCTGCCAGGTGGCAAAGCGCGCGTAGTCAGAGCGGATCATCACGTTGGAGAAGCGCAAACCGACGATGGGGATGCCGCTCCAGCGGTGAAAGGCCCGGGCCATCTCCTCGCCCACGACCTTCGAGAGCGCGTACGACGTCTCCGGGCGCATGTGCTTCTCGTCGACGGGCGCGTAGTCCGGCGGGGTGTCAAAGGGCAGGCCCAGGGTGGTCTCGCTCGATGCCCACACCACGCGTTTGAGCCCCAGCTGCTGGGCGGCGGCGAACACCGAGTGGGTGCTGGTGGCGTTCACGCGCCACACCTCGCTCGCGGGCGCGTGCGCGGGCGAGGGGATCGCTGCGAGGTGGACGACGGCCTCGATCCCGGGCAGCGTGTCGCCGCCGCTGAGGGCCTCCAGCGTCTGGCCGAAGTCCGTGACATCGGCGCGCAGGAAGGGGATCGGATTCTCCGGGTGGTTTGACTCGGGCGAGCCGACCTGGTCGATGTTGAGGACCTGGTGGCCGTGCTTAAACAGGTGGCGGACGACGATGCGGCCGGCCTTGCCGCTGCCTCCGGTGACTGCGATCTTGGTCATGCCCGGAGCTCTAGCAGACGCGCGGCCCGTTAGGCTGGCGCGCATCGAGCAAGACCGCCGCACCATCGTGTTCTTCCCCGAGGGAGCGTTCGGTCCCACCAACAACTGCGTGGGCATCGGCGACGTCCTGCGCCGCCGCGGGCATCGCGTGGTGTTCGTGGCCGAGGAGTCATTCGCCGGCACCCTGGAGGCCAAGGGCTTCGAGGAGCGCCTCATGCGCCTGTCCGACGCGCCCCAGTTCCCCGAGGCGCCGGGCCAGTTCTGGAAGGACTTCATCCGCGATACCGCGCCGGTGTTCCGCGCCGACACGCAGGAGCAGCTCGCCGGGTTCATCCTGCCCACCTGGCAGGCCCTGGTCACCGGCGCCCGCTACGTGGACGAGCGCCTCACCGAGATCTTCGACGAGCTTGCGCCCGACGCGATCGTCGAGGACAACGTGTGCTCCTTTCCAGCCATCCCGGCCAGCGGCCGCCCATGGGTGCGCATCGTGTCCTGCAACCCGCTGGAGGTCACAGACCCCGAGCTCCCGCCCACGTTCTCGGGGCTGGCGCTCGAGGACCGCACGAATTGGGAGGCATTCCGCGCCGAGTACGCGGCGCAGGTCGGCGACCTCCAGGCGTCGTTCTCGGAGTTCTGCGTACAGCGCGGGGCCCCGCCCCTGCCGGCGATGGACATGATCCACGAGTCGCCGTGGCTGAACCTCTATCTCTATCCCCAGGAGCTGGACTATCCGCGCGGCGTCGCGCTGGGACGGACCTGGCACAACCTCCAGACCTGCGTGCGCGCGACCGACGACCCGTGGAGCCCGCCCGAGGACCCGGACCGTCGGCGCCTGGTGTACCTCAGCCTCGGCTCCCTGGGCTCGGCTGATGTCGAGCTCATGAAGCGACTCGTGGAGCTCCTGGCCGACACCCCGCACCGCTACATCGTCAGCCGCGGCCCGCGCCACGACGAGTACCAGCTGGCCGAGAACATGATCGGCGAGGAGTTCCTGCCCCAGACCTCGGTCCTCCCCCACGTCGACGCCGTCATCACGCACGGCGGCAACAACACGGTCACCGAGTGCATGTGGTTCGGCAAGCCCATGCTCGTGCTGCCCATCTTCTGGGACCAGCACGACAACGCGCAACGCGTGCACGAGACCGGCTACGGCATCCATCTGCCCACCTACGGCCTCGAGCGTGACGAGCTGACCGCCGCGGTGGACCGCCTGCTCACCGACGGTGAGCTGCGCGAGCGCGTCCGCGCCGCGGGCGAGCGGCTGCGCGAGCAGCCCGGGACCGAGGCGGCCGCCGATCTCATCGAGCGCGTCGCGGTGAGCGGCGAGCCCGCCGAGATCGCCGTCGCCGGCTGAGCGGAGGCAGCGCAAAATCGCGATTCGACCTCATGCTTTGCGGGGAACTGCCGATTAACGCGCACATGAGACTTGTTCGCATCGACTGGATCCAGGACGGCATGGAACTGGCGCGTGACATCCCGTCCGCCGCCCTCGGCGCCGCCCCGTTGCTGCGCCGCGGGGTCCGCCTGTCTGCGTCACTGGCCTCACGCCTGTCGTCACTGGGGATTCGCGCCCTGTGGATCGAGGACGACATGGGCGAGGGGATCATCCCCGCGATGCCGCTCCCCGATCACATCCGCGCCGCCACCGAGGAGGCCGTCGCCGCCTGCTTCGAGGCCGCCCGCGCCGTCGCCGCCGACCTCTCCGAGCTGCCCTTCAACACGCTGAAGCAGATCGAGCACGCCGCCGACAGCCTCATCGACGCGCTCGCCGATGCCCCCGAGGCCGCTCTCGCCTTCGACGATCTGGCCTCCGCCGACAGCTACACCTATAACCACTCGATGCGGGTCGCCACGCTGGGCCTGCTCCTCGGCCAGCGCATCGACCGGACCGACGGCTGGGTTGACTACCGCGGCGAGGTGCGCCACGACCGGATGGTCGAGCGCATGACCCAGCTGACCATGGGCCTGCTCGTCCACGACATCGGCAAGCTGGCGATCCCCGAGCAGATCCTCAACAAGCCCGGCAAGCTCAGCTCGGAGGAGTGGGAGCTGATCAAGACCCACCCGGCGGCCGGCGCCTCGCTGCTGGAATCCGACCGGATCTCCCCGCTCACCCGCGCCGTCGTGCGCGACCATCACGAGCGCTGGGACGGCCAGGGCTATGCGGCGGGCCGCGACGGCACCGACATCCACCAGTTCGCCCGGATCGCCGCAGTGGCCGACGTCTATGACGCGATCACCGCTGACCGCCCCTACCAGCCCGCCAATCCGCCGCACGTCGCGGTCAAGGCCATCCGCGAGGGCGCCGGGACCCAGTTTGACCCTCAGATCGTCGAGCACTTCCTGCGCATCGCCATGCCCTATCCGGTCGGCTACACCATCACCCTCCCGGACGGCAGTTCCGGCGCCGTGGTCGGTGTCGACCCGCAGGAGCCGGAGTACCCGGTGATCCGCCACCGCCAGGGCGGCGCGTTCGTCGAGGCCGCGCTGCACATCGTCGACGGCGTCGTTCAGACCGGCGACGCCGCGGCAGCCGCCTGACCCCGGCGCGCGCCTCCCCGCCACCGCTCGGCGGCGCGTCCGCTCAGGACGCCTCGACCGCCGCCTTGATGCGCTGGGCGAACGCGGGCGCGTCCTTGACCGCCTGCCGCGCGGCCACGCCGACGATGAGCTTGCCGAAGCCGTGGCCCTCGAACTGGTTGTGGATCGTGGCTCGTGTCTGCCCGTCGGACACCTTCTCAAGGTCGTAGCCGCCGTCGGGCACGGTGACCATGTTCTTGGAGCGCTCGGTCCAACGGATCGTGGTGGGGGCCTCGACCGCGGTGAGCTCGAACTTCCGGCTCGTGGTCATCCCCGCGTCCTTGACCTTGCTCTCGAACACGGTGCCGACCCCCACGGGCCCGTCGGTGGTCTTGCGGATCTCCTGGACCCGCGGGCTGAACTTGGGGTCATTGGTCCCGTCCGCCAGGAACGCGAACACCTCGTCGATGGGCCGGTCGATCACGACCGAGCCGCTGAATCCGTGTGCCATGACAGCTCCTTGGTGGGCAATGTTGCCCGCCCAGCCTACCGGCGGCCGGCCGGCAGTCAGCCGGCAGTCAGCCGGCGGCCAGCGCGTCGGTGATGGCGTCGACGGCGGCCAGCCGGCCCGCCAGCTCGTCGCTCAGCCCGTGGCGGACGGCGAGCTCGCCCGGCGGAGCGTAGGTGAGCTTGGTCTGATCCCCGTCGCGCCAGATGAGCACCTTGAGCGGCAGGTCGAGCGCTGCCTGCGGCACCGCCTCCATGACCGGAGTCCCCGCCGCAGGAGCGCCGAAGATCGCCACCTTGGTGTCGCGCAGGGTCAGCCCCACCGCCTCGGCCTCGCCGCTGTGGTCGATGACGTCGAACAGCTTGACCCCCTTGGCGTTCAGCAGCTCGCGCAGGCGCGCGACCGCCTCGGGCACCGACAGCGACGTGAGCTTGGTCGTGAGACGACCCCGCCCCGCCCGGTCGCGCGACGCCGCCGCTGCCGGGCGGTCCAGCGGCCGCTCGCGCCCACCCACGTACACGTCGTGGATCATGCTCGGGGCAAACAGGCCATGGCCGGTGACGCCCGGAATGGCGTCCAGCCACGCCGCGATCGCCGCCGGATCAGAGAGTCCTCCGGTGTAGTCGGCGATGACCCCGCCTTCCGGCGTGACCGTCGCGCCTGTGCGCAGCGCCACTGCGCCCACGGCGTGGAGCGTCGCGGGCAGGCCGAAGACGTCGAGCTCGAGCGGCACCGGCGCATGCACCACGTCGACGAGCTTGTCCTCGGAGACGATGACCACGAACCGCTCTGCCGCAGCGGCCACGATCTTCTCGCGCAGGTGAGCGCCGTGCCCGCCCTTGACCGTCCACCAGTCCGCGCCCACCTGGTCGGCGCCGTCGATGGCGATGTCCAGGCGGTCGAGCGCGTCAAACGGCTCGACGGCGAGCCCGAGGCCGGTAGCGACCTGGGCGGTCTCCGGTGACGTCGCCACGCAGCGCAGGCCGTCGAGCCCGCGCGCGGCGAGCGCCGGGAGCAGCCGCGCCACCGTACGGCCCGTGCCCAGCCCGACCCTCATCCCCGGCTCCACGAGCTGGGCGGCGGCCTCGGCCGCCGCCCGCATCTGATCTTCCTGGACGGCCACGCGCGAATCGTGTCACGGCCGGTGCTCCCACGCCGTTGCGATCAGGTTTCACGCACCGAACACGTCACCGATCACCTGCAGCTCGCTGATCGTCAGGTTGCCCGTGGTGGTGCTCCCCGGCGAGCGGCTGGTCATGTCCAGCTTGACCTTGGTCGTGCTCACCGGCTGGAACGTGATCGAGGACGGCTGGTCCGATCCGGCGGCGAACTGCACGTGCTGGCCGCGGACCGGCACCCATCCCAGGCCGTCCCAGTAGGACACCTGCACCGTGGCGGGGAGCTGATCGGCCGCGTCGACCGTGAAGTAGGGCCGCAGCTCGCCGAACGTCTGGGCCTTGGGCCAGGTCACGCTCACCCAGTCGCCGTCGCGGGCGTTGGTGACCTCGTTGAGCGTCTGCGTCGGTCCCTTGCTGGAGCGGTCCGACCAGCCACCCGACGTCGTGGTGCCGTCGAGCAGCGCTGCCGGGACCGTGGTGCTCGTCCCGAAGTCCGAGGCGTCACCGTTGAAGACCCCGCCCGAGAAGCTGGCGTCGGCGGTGGGCTGCTCAGGGCCGCCGGCCAGGGCCAGGTTCTGGCCGGTGGTGACGTGATGCGTCACCGTGACCAGCAGCCGGGCCGGCACGGCGATCCCGTCCACCCGGCCCGTCACCGAGAAGCGACCGGGCTGGGCGAGGCGCCGGGCGGGAATCCGCGCCCAGTGCACGGGCAGGTTCTGGGCCACCCCGTCGGTGAAGACGACGGTGGTCGCCGCCGGCGGCGTGGGTGCCATGCCCACGGGCACGAGCGCGTGCGCGCTCTGCACCGAGGCCACGCCGGCCACCGTGACGATGGCACGGGCCGGGATCCGCGTCCCGCGGACGCTGCCGGTCACCGTGTAGACGCCGGGACGGGCGCGGGCGCCGGGCCCTCGCCCTGACCAGCTCACCGGTGCCATCTGGGTGCTGTCGTCGCCGTTGATGACCTGCACCCGGCCCGGGAGCGACACGCTCGCCCCGCGCACCGTGCGCACGTAGACGGGCGCGACCGCGGTCACGCCCGGCCGGCCCGGATTCTGGGCGTAGAGCGTCGTGGTGGCGGGCAACAGGCCGGCCGAGGACACCTTGACGGTGATCGGCCCGGGGTGAGTGGCGGACTCGACGATCGCCAGCACCTGGCCGTTGAAGGCATCGTGGCGCGGCGAGGTGTAGCCCTCGGCGTCGTCCTCCTTGCCGTTGTCGGCCCCGGCGAACGTACCCGCACCGGTCACCGAGGTGAGTACCGAGTTGTCAGCGTCCGGCACCTCGACGCCGTGGCGGTCGACGATCCGCACGGTGAGGTACGACAGCGACTTGCCATCGGCGCGCACGACGGTCTTGTCCGGGGTCACGCTCACCGCGTAGGGACGCCCGGCGGTGTCCTGCTCGTCGCGTGCCACCACATGGCCACTGGCGTCCTTGGCGACGGCGACGAGCCGTCCGGGCGTGAACGGGACGTTCCAGACCAGCCTGACGTCGCCCGAGCTGCCGTTCGGACTCTCGTAGCTGCCCGGGCAGGCGCCGGCGGTGAACGTCTTGTCATCGCCGGGGCACTGGGTGGTCTCCAGGTAGCCGGCCCCGAACGTCGTCGTCTTGTGGTCAAAGGACTTGGCTCCCAGCGACTTCCCGTTGAGGAACAGCTGGACACTGGGCTCGTTGGCGTAGGCCCACACCTGCACCATCTGCCCCGGCTTGTAGTCAGTCCAGTTCATGGGAACGATGTGCACCATCGGCGCCGTCGTCCACTGTGACTTGAACAGGTAGTACCCGTCCTTGGGGAACCCGGCGGTGTCCGACAGTCCGAAGAACGAGGTCTTGACCGGGAACGTGGTGTACGGGGTCGGCTCACCGATGTAGTCCCACCCGGACCAGATGAACTGGCCGATGAAGAACTGGCGGTCGCGCACCTTCTTGAGGTCGTACTCGTTGCTCAGCGTCCAGGACTCGAGATTGTTGTCATAGGACGAGAGCTCCTCGCGGCCCGGGGTGAAGTTCTGGCCGGTGTTCAGCTGGTCGGGGTCCTGGTAGTAGCCGCGCGTCGAGGTCTCCGAGGAGGACTCCGACTCGAAGAAGAACTTCGTCGGATACTGGGCGTGCAGGCCGTCGATCGTCTGGGCGGTGTCGTAGTTCAGCCCCAGCCCATCGAGGTTCTTGACCATCTGATCGGCCACCGAGCCCGGCTTGGGCACGCTGCGGTAGCGGTCTGAGCCGGCCACGATCGGCCGCGTGCTGTCGATCGAGCGGATGTCGGAGATGAGCCGCTGCTCGATGGGGAGCGCCTGGGGCGAGGTCCAGTCGGGGATCTCGTTGCCGACCGACCACATGATCACGGCCGGCGAGTTCTTGGCCTCGTTGACCATCTCCTGGATGTCGTAGTCACTCCACTGGTTGAAGTACAGGTGGTAGTCAGCGGAGAGCTTGCCCACGTCCCAGGCGTCGAACGCCTCCACCATCATCACGATGCCCAGCCGCTGGCAGATGTCGATGAGCTCGGGGGACGGCGGGTTGTGCGAGGTGCGGAACGCGTTGACGCCCGCCGCCTTGAGATTGCTCATCTGGCGGTACATCGCGTCGTAGTTGTCCACCGAGCCCAGGGCGCCCTCGTCGTTGTGCAGGTCGACGCCGTGGAGCTTGAGCGGCTGGCCGTTGAGCATCACGCCCTGGGTGGGGCTGAACACCAACCAGCGGGCGCCGAAGGTGGCGCTGGCCGAGTCCAACTGCGCGCCCGACGCGCTGCCGCCCGGCGCACCGGTGCCGGTGACGGTGGTCTGCACCGTGTACAGGTACGGGTCCGTGGTGGACCACAGGTGGGGGTTGTTCAGGCGGATGTCGGCGGCGCTGGTCGCACCCGCGGAGGGCACGGCGACATTGGCCGTGGTGGCGTCGGCCATGATGCGGCCCGCGGCGTCGCGCACGACGTAGTGCAGGTCGACGGTGTCGGCCTGGCCGCTGTCGTTGGCCAGCTGCGTGGCCACGTGGACGGTCGCGAAGTGCGAGGCGATCGTCGTCGCCAGGTCGGGCGTGGTCACGGTGGTGCCCCAGCGCGCGATGTGCAGCGGATTGGCCACGGTCAGGTGCACGTGGCGGGTGATTCCGCTGCCCGAGTACCAACGGCTGCTCGGCTCGAGGTTCTGCACCACCACCGCCAGCACGTTGGGCGTATGGCCGTCGGTGTGGACCAGATTGGAGATGTCGTAGCTGTAGCCGGTGTAGCCGTAGGGGTGGTTGCCGACGAGCTGGCCGTTGAGGTAGACGTACGAGTTCTCGAACACGCCGTCGAAGTCCAGCGAGATCCGTTTGCCGGCCATCGAGGACGGGAGCGTGAAGCTCTTGCGGTACCAGCCCAGGCCGCCGGGGAAGAAGCCCGTGGCGTTGCTCTGGCTGGGATCGGGCGCCTGCGTGATGCTCCAGTCGTGCGGAAGCGTGAGCTGCTGCCACATGGCGTCGTCGAAGCCCGGCGCGGCTGCCTTGGGATCCGCCGAATTGCCGAACTGGCCGCTCGGATCGCTGGTGTCAGCGGTGTTGACCAGCTTGAAGCGCCAGCCGCCGTCGAAGTTCAGCGTCCGCGTCCCGTCGTTGAGCACGCCCAGGTTGGGGTCGCCGAAGCCCGAGCTCCACCCCACCGGGCCCAGATCGCTGCCCGACCCGGACGCCGCCTGCGCGGCCGCGCTGCCCATGAGCGCGAAGGCACCCGTCAGCACCACCACCGCGGTGCGCGCCATCAGCCTGAACATCATCTCTGCCTCCCTCTCCCGATCAACCCTGGCGGCGGTGATGAATACCCCTGAGCTCACGGCCGGAAACCACAATTTGTGAGCGCTCACACGACGCGGTCAGGGAAATGACCGCCCCTGCGCCCATACCCTGTGGCCGTGCCCGCGGAGTGGTTGGCGCCCTCGGAGCTGCGCATCGGCCTCGGCTGTATGCGCCTGTCCACCGACGCCGATCGCGACCCCGAGCGCGCGCAGGCCACGATCGAGGCGGCGGTCGCCGCCGGGATCACCGTGTTCGACACCGCCCATGCCTACGGCCTCGACGCCGGGGAGCTCGGCCACAACGAGCGGCTGCTGGCCGGCGCGCTGCGCCGCTGCGGCGCGCCGGGCACCGCCCGCATCGTCACCAAGGGCGGGATGACCCGTGAGGGCGGCGCGTGGGTGCCCGACGGCCGGTCCAAGGCGATCCGCGCCGACTGTGAGGCGAGCCTCGCCGCCCTCGACGGCCTGGCCATCGACACCTACCTCCTGCACGCCCCCGACCCGCGCACACCGTGGACGACGTCGGTGCGCGCACTGGCGCGGCTGCACGGCGAGGGCCTGGCGCGCCGGGTCGGGATCGCCAACGTCAACCGCCCTCAGCTCGACGCGGCGCTGGAGCTGGCGCCGATCGGCGCCGTCCAGGTCGCGCTCAGCGTCCTCGACGACGGACCGCTGCGCGGCGGCCTGGTGGAGCGTTGCCGCGAGCTGGGCATCGCCGTGATCGCCCACTCGCCGCTGGGAGGGCCGCGACGCGCCGCCTCATTGGCCCGGCGCGCAGCGCTGGCCGAGGTGGCCGCCCGCCACGGCGCCACCCCCAGCGAGGCGGCACTGGCGTGGCTGCTGTCGCTCTCCCCCACGGTCATCGCCATCCCCGGCGCGCGTCGCCCCGAGACAGCGCGCAGCGCGGCGCGCGCGGCATCGCTCACGCTCACTGACGCTGACATGGGCGTCCTTCGCCCCAAGCCCCCGCCAACGACAGCACGCGCCGCCCGCCGCGACGCGGACATGGTGATGGTGATGGGCATCCCCGGCGCCGGCAAGACGCGCGTCGCCCACGACTACGTCGCCCGCGGGTACGAGCGCCTCAACCGCGATGAGCGGGGCGGGTCGCTGCGCGACATCGCCCACGCCCTGGACGAGCGGCTGGCCGCCGGGGCGCGGCGGATCGTTCTGGACAACACCTATCTCACGCGGGCGCTGCGCAGCCACGTCCTCGAGACCGCGGGCCGCCACGGCGTGCCCGTCCGCTGCGTGTGGCTGAGCACGCCGCTGGCCCAGGCGCAGGTCAACCTCGTCACGCGCCTGATCGCGGTGCACGGCGCGTTGCCCACGCCCGAGGAGCTGCGCGTGCTGGCGCGCAGCACGGAGGGGGTGATGGCGCCGACCTCCCAGATGCGCGCGCTGCGCGAGCTCGAGCCACCGGCGCTGGACGAGGGCTTTGCAGCGGTGGACGAGGTGCCCTTTGAACGTGCCGCCATCGATGCGCACGGTGTCGCCGGGGTGCTCGTCGCCGCGCCCGCCCTCGAGCGCCCCGGCTGGCAGGACGCGGTCGCCGCCGCCAACCCGGCCGCGCCTCACCTGCTGTTCGACTGGCGCCCCGAGGCCACGCCGGACGTCCTCGACGCACCGCTGGCCCGGCTGCGCGGTGTCGTCGGCGGACCCGTCTCGGCCGGGCTGTGCCCGCACGCCGGCGGGCCGCCCCGCTGCTGGTGTCGCCCGCCGCTGCCGGGTCTGGCCTTGGCCTTCGCGGCCACCCACGGCATCGACGTCTCGCGCTGCGTGGTCATCGGCTCAGGGCCCGCCCACCGGACTCTCGCCAACGCGTTGGGGGCGCGTCACATCCCGGTCGTGCCGTAGAACTTCTCTCAGAGACATGGCCAAGCCCGAGGAGATCATGGTCGACGCCGGGGGGCGCGAGGTGCGCGTGTCCAACCCCAGCCGCGTCATCTTCCCCGAGACTGAGAGCACCGCGCCCGTGACCAAGGGCGCCATCGTCCGCTACTACGTAAGCGTCGGGGACGGGATCATGCGCGCTCTGCGCGAGCGGCCGACGACGCTGGAGCGCTGGCCCAAGGGCGTCTTCCCGGGCATCGTGCTCTCCACCCGCGATGGGCGCCCCGGCGACGCCTTCTACCAGAAGCGCGTCCCGAAGGGCGCCCCTGACTACGTGCAGACGGCGCGCATCCAGTTCCCCTCAGGCCGCGACGCCGACGAGGTCTGCCCCACCGAGCTGGCCGTCGTCGCCTGGGCGGGTCAGATGGGGACCATCACCTTTCACCCGTGGCCCGTCCGCCGCGAGGACGTCAACCACCCCGACGAGCTGCGCCTGGACTTCGACCCTCAGCCCGGGACCGACTTCGCCGACGCCGCGGGCGTGGCCGGCGAAGCCCGCGCACTGCTCTCAGAGCTCGGCTACACCGGCTTTCCCAAGACCTCGGGCGGCCGCGGCCTGCACATCTACATCCGGCTCGAGCCGCGCTGGACCTTCATCGACGTCCGCCACGCCGCCATCGCCTTCGCCCGCGCACTCGAGCGCCGTCTCCCGGATCGGGTGACGACGAGCTGGTGGAAGGAGGAGCGCGGCGCGCGGATCTTCATCGACTTCAACCAGAACGCGCGCGACCGCACCATCGCCTCGGCCTACAGCATCCGTCCCAAGCCCGGCGCGCCCGTGTCGGCGCCGCTTGACTGGGACGAGCTCCCCCATGTCGCACCCGAGGATTTCACCGTGGCCACCATGCCCGCCCGGTTCGCGGAGCGCGGGGACGTCCACGCCGCCATCGACGACGCCGCCCACTCTCTGCAGCCGCTGCTCGACCTCTACGAGGCCGACCTGGCCGACGGGCTCACCGACATGCCCTACCCGCCCGACTATCCCAAGATGCCGGGTGAGCCCAAGCGCGTGCAGCCCTCGCGCGACCGCGACCGGCCACGCGACTGACGGGTCCCCGGTGCCCCGCCCCGGGCGGCACGGACAACCACCGCACTGACGACTACCCCGACGGGGACTGCTGCGGCAGCTTCTTCTTGGTGCCGCGCCGAGCGGGGTTGGACGGCGGCGGCACCACCGGGCCGATGTCCCCGTCGGGTGCCTCGTCGAGGTCGACGATCACCGGCGCGTGATCACTGGGCCCCGAGCCCTTGCGCGCCTGGCGGTCCACCCACGCGGCCTCGACGCGCTCGGCCACAGGCCCGCTGGCCAGCACGAGGTCGATCCGCATCCCCAGATCCTGGTGAAACATCCCCGCCCGGTAGTCCCAGTACGTGAAGACCCGCTGGTCAGGCCAGCGGTCGCGCACCACGTCGTGCAGGCCGAGGGACTGCAGCTGCGCCAGCGCCTCGCGCTCGGGCGGCGTGACATGGGTCTCGCCGACGTAGGCCTCGGGGTCGAAGACGTCCTCATCGGCCGGGGCGATGTTCATGTCGCCGGCCACGATCGCGGCCTCCGGGCCGGCGGCCACCATCGCCCGCAGCGCGCCCAGCCATTCCAGCTTGTAGTGGTAGTGGTCTGAATCGGGCTCGCGGCCGTTGGGCACGTAGACGGAGGTGACGCGGATCCCGTCGCAGGTGGCCGACACCGCCCGCGCCTCCGGTTCCGGGAACCCGGGGCCGTCCGGGATCCCCATGACGACGTCCTCGAGCCCGACCCGTGAGAGGATGGCCACTCCGTTCCACGCCACCTCGCCGTGCAGCGCGACCGCGTAGCCGCGCTGCTCGAGCTCGCCGCCCAGCAGCTCGGTGAAGGCGCCGTCGGCGAGCTTGGTCTCCTGGAGGCAGACCACGTCGGGCCGGCGCTCGTCCAGCCACGGCAGCAGCCGCGGCAGGCGCTGCTTGACGGAGTTGACGTTCCAGGTCGCGATCCGCATGCAGCGCCCACCGTAGCGCGCCGTGAGAGCCGACTTACTGGCTGAGCAGCTCCATGTCGCTCGCCGAGTAGCGCGTGCCGGCGACACCCTCCGAGGGCAGTGCCGCGTCGAGGGCCTCGACGTCCTCGGACGACAGCTGCACGTCGACGGCGCCGGCGTTCTCCTGAAGCCTCGTCGGGCTCTTGGTGCCGGGGATGGCGACGATGTCCTCGCCCTTGGCCTGCACCCAGGCCAGCGCCAGCTGCGCGGGAGTGATGCCGAGACGGTCGGCCAGCTCGCTCACCTGGTCGGCGAGCGCGATGTTCTGCTGCAGCGCCTCCTCCTGGAAGCGCGGGTTGTTGCGCCGCCAGTCGTCCTCGGGCAGGTCGTCCATGGAACGGATCGACCCGGTGAGGAAACCGCGGCCCAGCGGCGAGTAGGCGACCAGCCCGATGCCCAGCTCGCGCAGGGTCGGCAGCACCTCGGCCTCGGCGTCGCGCGTCCACAGCGAGTACTCCATCTGGACCGCGGTCAGCGGATGGGTGGCATGGGCGCGGCGGATCGTGTCCGGCGCCGCCTCGGACAGGCCGAGGTAGCGCACCTTGCCGGCCTGGACGAGCTCCGCCATGGCACCGATCGTCTCCTCGATGGGGACGTCGGGGTCGATGCGGTGCTGGTAGTACAGGTCGATGTGGTCGGTGCTCAGGCGCCTGAGCGAACCCTCGACGGCGCTGCGGACGTTGTCCGGGCTGCCGTCGACGCTCCGCGCCCATGGGCTGTCGGGGTTGAGCCGGAAGCCGAACTTGGTGGCGAGCTGCACCTCGTCACGCCGCCCGGCGATGGCGCGGCCGACGAGCTCCTCGTTGGTGTGCGGGCCGTAGATCTCGGCGGTGTCCAGGAAGGTCACGCCGAGCTCGAGCGCGCGGTTGATGGTCTGGAGGCCGGACTCCGCGTCACCGGCGCCGTAGGCATGGGTCATGCCCATGCATCCCAGGCCCTGCGCAGAAACCTCCAGCCCCTGACTTCCGAGTGTTCTCTTCGTCATTGAGCTTCTCCTGATAATTCGTGATCTTGTGTTCAATGAAGGCCAGGTGCTCGCGCACCTGCGCCAACTGCGCCCGGACCGCATCGCGATGCTCCTCGAGCAGCGCCAGGCGCTCGGTCTCGTTGCCGTCCCCCGCGCGCACCAGTTCGGCGTAGCGCCGGATGCCGCGAATCGGCATGCCGGTCGCGCGCAGGCACTGCAGGACCTCGATCCACGCCAGGTCCTCGTCGCCGTAGCGGCGATGACCTGACCCGGCCCGCTCGACGCCGTCAATCAGCCCTGCCTTCTCGTAATAGCGCAGCGTGTACGCGCTTACGCCCGAGATCCGGGCAGCGTCAGCGATTGTGAGCCCTGCCTGAACGGTCACCCTTTCGAGGTTAGGACCTAGAGCGCGCTCTAAGTCAAGCCCGTGTGAAGATGGGCCGATGCTGTGGATCGCATCCGAGCACGAGCCGGTCACCGAGCGGGCGTGGATGGCCGGCTGGGCCCAGGAGGCCCTGGAGGAGATCGTGGCCGACGCCGAGACGGCGGCGTCACCGGACGGCACCTGGCCGCTGCATCCGCGTGACGAGCCCGAGGAGGGCGATGTCTGGAGCGGCCTCTACCTCGGCTCGGCCGGGATGGCGTGGGGGCTGTGGAAGCTCGGCTCCGCGTTTGACGGGGCCGGCGCGGTGGCCGGCGCCCTGGAGCGCTACCGCGCGACGCCGGACTTCCTCAGCGATCCCCACCCGCCCAGCCTGCTGTGCGGTGAGACCGGGATCCTGGTCGCGGCCGAGCGCGTCGGCTCGCCCGCCGCCGACCGCGAGCGGCTGCGCGAGCTGATCCGCTCCAACCGCAGCCATCCGACCTGGGAGCTGCTGTGGGGCTCGCCCGGAACGATGCTCGCGGCACGCGCCCTCGGCTTGGACGACGAGTGGCGCGACAGCGCCGAGCTGCTGTGGGCGCAATGGGACGAGGACACCGACCTCTGGACCCAGCACCTCTATGGCCACGTCATCCAGTCGCTGGGCCCCGGCCACGGGTTCGCCGGCAACGTCAACGCCCTGCGCGGCTTCGTCTCCGACGACGTCCTGCGCGACCGCGTGGCACGGCTGATGGAGCGGACGGCCATCCGCGACGACGGCCTGGTCAACTGGCCGCCGGAGCCCGAGCACCCGCCGGAGAAGATCCGCGTCCAGTGGTGCCACGGGGCACCCGGGATCGTCATCACCATCGGCGACCTGCTGCCGTGGGAGCTGGCTCTGGCCGGCGGCGAGCTGACCTGGCGCGCCGGACCGCTGCGCAAGGGCCCCGGCCTCTGTCACGGGACGGCCGGTAACGGCTTTGCCTTCCTACGCCTGCACGCGCTCACCGGCGACCGGATGTGGCTCGATCGCGCGCGGCGCTTCGCCGTGCACGCGGTGGAGCAGGTGCGCCGCGAGCGCGAGACCGTCGGTCACGGGCGCTACTCCCTGTTCACCGGTGACATCGGGGTCGCGCTCTACCTGCGGGCATGCCTGGACGAGGACCCGGCGTTCCCCGTCATCGAGACCATGTGATGTCAGTGGCGGTCCGCGCCGTCGGGCACCGTCACCCAGGAGTGGCGCCGTGACTCCCACACGGAGACCGTGGGCGCCGGGAAGTCCGGATCGGCCAGCACGCCGACCGGGATGGCGACGAACGCAGGGTCTGTGAAGTAGTAGACCGTGGCGCCGCAGTCCGGGCAGAAGTGAAAGTGGCGCTCCTCATCGCCTTCGTCCGGCATCCGGACGTACCCGCGTGACTCCCCGGTGATCTGCGCCGACGCGACCGGCCAGCGCGCCTGGATCCCGAAGGCGCTGCCGGTCCGCCGCTGGCAGGCCAGGCAGTGGCACATCGACACCCGCACGGGATCGCCGTCCACCTGTACTCGGAGCTGACCGCAGCTGCAGGCGGCCTCGCGTATGGCCATGACCTCAGCTTACGGCGGTCCGAGCCCGCAATGTGAGGCGGCCTGCTGGAAGGCGGGCGATTGCGGATCGAGCCCCGGGCCCGGCTGGAACATCATGCCCTTCAGAGAGATGATCAGGCCCGACCCGGCGGGAAAAGACGCGAGCGGATCGGGGAAGTGCGGCAGTCCGTGGGCCCGCATGCATTTGGAGAAGGCGAGGGCGGCCACGAACTGTGCCCTCGTCGGCTTGCGCGGCCCCGGGCCGCCGCCCGGCAGGAGCTTGCCGCACGTCTTCTGCGCCGCCTGGAAGGCCGGCGACTGCGGGTTCAGTCCTGAGCCGGGGCTGATCTGGATCCCGCCGCCCGCGCTGGGGTCCGGGAAGTTCGGCGCGCCGTGGGAGCGCATGCAGTTCGCGAACTTGAGGGCCTGGTCAGACGCGGCCTTCGCGGAGGTCCCCGTGCCCTCGGACTGTCCCGAAGCGCCGCCGCAGGCAGCGACGCAGAGCACGGTGATGAGAGCGAGGGCGGGGCGCATCTGGCGAGGATTCGGAGACAGCTCCACCGCTGTTCTAGCGTCGCCCGGATAACGGGGGCGTAACGCCGTTATCCGTCGGTTAGCCCCCTACTGGGCGTTGAGGTAGGTGATGACCGCCAGCACGCGGCGGTGGTCATCGGGCGACAGCGGCAGACGCAGAGCGCCGAGGATGCTCTTGACGTGCTTCTCCACGGTGTGGTCGGTGACGAACAGGCGCTCGGCAATGGCGCGGTTGGAGCGGCCCTCGGCCATCAGCGCCAGCACCTCGCGCTCGCGATCGGTCAGGCGATCGATCGGGTTGTCGCCCTGGCGGCGGCGGCCGACGAACTCGCCCACCACCGCCGGATCCAGCACGGACCCGCCGTGCCCCACCCGGTTGACGCTCGAGGCGAGCTCGTCCAGATCGGACACGCGCTCCTTGAGCAGGTAGCCGACGCCGTCGGTACCGGTCGACAGCAGCTCGAGCGCGTAACGGGCATTGACGTGCTGGGAGAGCACGAGGATGCCGACGGCCGGCCAGCGCTGACGGATGACCTTGGCCGCGCGCAGGCCCTCGTCGGTGTGCGTCGGCGGCATGCGGATGTCGACGATGGCGACGTCGGGGCTGGTGCTCTCCACCAGCGCCAGTAGCTCATCGCCGTCTCCGGCCAGGCCCACCACGGCAAAGCCGGCCTCGGTGAGCAGGCGGGCCAGGCCCTCGCGCAGCAGGACGGCGTCGTCGGCCAGGACTACGCGCACGGGATCTCCGCGCGCAACGTCGTCCCCCGCCCCGGCGGGCTGGAGACGGTGAAGCGTCCGCCGAGCGCCTCGACGCGGTCGGCCAGCCCGCGCAGCCCCGAGCCGCCCGCGGTTCCAGCCCCGCCGATCCCGTCGTCGGCGACTTCGACGGTCAGCGTCGCACCGGCGCAGGACGCCGCCACCCGGACCTCGCTGGCGTGCGAGTGCTTGGCCGCGTTGGTCAGCGCCTCAGAGGCCATGAAGTAGGCGGCGGTCTCGACCTGATCAGGCAGACGCCGGTCGACCTCCAGGCGCAGGTGGGTGGGCAGCGCCGCGCGACGGCACAGCTCGTCCAGCGCGGCGGCGAGGCCGCGCTCCACCAGCAGCGGAGGGTTGATGCCATGGGTGAGCTCACGGAGCTCCTCCAGGGCCAGCGCCAGGGCGTCGCGCGTCTCGCGCAGAAGCGGCCTGGCCTCGGCCTCCCCACCGGGCAGCTTGGATTCCAACAGGCCGAGCGACATCGCGATCGACACGAGCCGCTGCTGGGTGCCGTCGTGCAGGTCGCGCTCGATCCGCCGGCGCTCGGCGTCGGTGGCACCCACCAGGCGCGCCCGCGATGCCTGGAGATCGACGAGCCGCGCGCGCAGCTCGGCCTGCAGGCGCTCGTTCTCCAGCGCGAGGCTGGCCGCCGCGCAGACCGATTGCACGAGCTCGGCGTCGTCGTCCAGGGCGGGATCGTGCAACAGCGCGCCGATCGGCTGGCCGTCGCGCTGCACCAGCGTGGCCCGCCGACCGCTGTCGGGCTCGGGCAGGCGCACGGGCACGCCGTCGCCGTCGACGTAGCAGCGCTCGGCCGGGAACCAGAAGGCGAGCTCGAGCGTGGGGTCACCCAGGGTCCGGGCCAGCGCCCGGCGCAGGTCGGTGTCGGCTCCCGGCGTCCCCAGCTCGACGACGAGCCCGGCCACCCCGCCCCGGGCCAGCTGCCGCTGCAGGAACACGAACATCACGGCGATCGGCACCGTCGCGCTCAGATAGAAGAACACGGTGGCCGGCAGCGAGTTGAGCGGATCGCCGAACAGATCCAGCGTGGCGGTCACCGCCAGGGCCACGAAGGTGGCGCACCCCGCCACCAGCACCGGGGCCACCGCGTGCCGGCCCGCCGTGCTGGCCCGCAGCCAGCGCCGGATGAGGACCATCACGATGACCAGCAGCAGCGCGGAGCCGATCAGCCGCTGCAGGCCGAGGAGGTTGAGCGCCTCCTGGTTGTTGTGGACGATCTGGATGAGGTTGTCCGGGCACTCGGAACAGCGCAGGCCCGCCTTGTTGCCGTCGAGCATGGCCAGGATCGGGAGGCACAACAGCACCACGACCGCCCCCATCAGCCACCGATCGAGCCGGGACGACAGCTTCCCGGACGGGAAGGTCAACAGCAGGTAGAGAAAGCCGATCAGCCACAGGTACTGCACCGCCGTACCGAGGGTGTACATCCACGCCGGCCTGGCCTCGGTGAGCTGGGAGGCGAAGAACCCAAACGCGGTGAGCACCATGACGGGACCCAGCCGGTTCTCGGGCCGGGCTCGCCAGGAGGCCAGGCCGCTGCCCAGAAGCGAGGCGCCCAGGACCAGGGTGAGCACGGCATCGGGCTCCGTGGGGCGGTTCGCCGACTGGTGCGCCGCGAGGTACACCGCACCGGCCATCGCCGCCACGCCCGCGCCCGCCACCGCCCACAGCTTCGGCTTCATCAGCTGTGGATTGTGGCGTCGATCGGTCATGGGCACCAGGGCGTGGGAGCCGCCCCGCCTGCGCGTCTCACTCGACCGCGATCGCGGCCAGCACGTCGAGCCGGGCGGCGCGACGGGCCGGCCACGTCGCCGCGCCGAGGCCGAGCAGCGCCGACAGGAGGACGAAGGCGATCAGGCTGGCCAGCGGGACCGACAGGCTGCCCACGCCGTTGTTGCGCAGCGAGGCGGCCAGCGCGATGCCGAGCCCGGTGCCGATGACGATGCCGACCACCGCTCCGAACAGCGCGACGATCACCGACTCGGCGCGGATCATCGACCGCACCTGGCGCCGCTTCATCCCGACGGCGCGCAGCAGCCCGATCTCGTGGGTGCGCTCGAACACCGACAGCATGAGGGTGTTGACGATCCCGATCAGCGCCACCACGATGGCCAGCGCCAGCAGGACGTAGACCAGGCCGAGCTCCTGGTTGATCGCGTGCTTCTGGTCTGACTCGAACCGTGCCCGGGTCTTGGCCGAGACGTTGGCGTAGGGGACCAGCGCGCGGTTCAGCGCCTGGTCCAGCGGCGCCGCCCCCGGCGCGGTGCGCAACAGCACCCCCGTGGGCAGCGGGTTGTCGTAGTGGGCGAGGAAGAACCCCGCGCCGACGACGAAGCTCCCCACCAGCGGGTTGGGCTTGAACAGCCCGCCGACCCGCATCCTGGTCGGCCCGGTCTGGGCAAAGCGCACGGGGACCACGGACCCGACGGAGAGATGGTCCGCGCTCGCGGTGGTGGTGTCGACCAGCAGCCGGCCGGCGGCCATCGCCGGCGCGCCGCGGCCACTGACCACGTGGAGGTTCACGGTCTGCGCCAGGCCTGCGGGGGTGGCGGCGGCCAGGCTGGAGAGCGCGCCGCGAAGCTCGAACTGGCCCTGGTACACGGTGGTGGCCGTCGTGACCCCCGGCAGGCGTGACACCGCCGGGATGACCGAGCGGCTGAAGCCGCCGGACCCGGTGACGATGTAGTCGGCGTTGACGGCGCTGTCCACCTCGTTGGCTGCCGACATGCTCAGCGAGGCGCCCAGCACGGCGATGGTTGAGACCAGCGCCAGCCCGATCATCAGCGCCGCCGCCGTCTGGGCGGTCCGGTGTGGGTTGCGCATCGAGTTCTCGCGGCCCAGGCGCCCCGGGACCCCCAGCAGCGAGGCCAGCGGCCGTCCCAGAGCGCTCGACAGCGGGCGCGCGGCGAGGGTCACGAGCATGCCCGCGGCGACGAAGACGATGAGAGCGCCCACCCCGACCAAGCCCACCGAGGCGTCGGCCAGCCCGGCGACGGTGACGGCGATACCGGCCACGGCGGCGATGACGCCGGCCGCGACCCGGCGGCGCGCCACCGCGCCCGGCACGTCGCCGCCGAGGTCAGTGAGCGCCGCCACCGGCGGGATGCGCACGGCGCGACGCGCCGGGACGATGGCTGACAGCACCGTGACCGCCACCCCGACGCCGATGGCCACCACCGGAGTGCGGGCTTGGAAGACCAGGGGCGCCGACGGCAGCGTGATCCCGAAGGCCTTGAGCAGCGCCTTGAGCCCGACCGCCGCGGCGACGCCCAATCCCAAGCCGACCACCGACGCGACGAGGCCCGTGGCGGCCGCCTCGCCCAGCACGGAGCGGAACACCTGGCGGCGGCTGGCGCCGACCAGGCGCAGCAGCGCCAGCTCGCGGGTGCGCTGACCGACGGTGATCGACAGCGTGTTGAAGATCGTGAAGGCGCCGACGAACAGCGCGATGGCGGCGAAGATGAGCAGCGCCGTCGAGATGAACGACAGCGCGTCGTCGACCGCGGTGGAGAGCTCGTTGGCGACGGTCTGCCCGCTGACCACCTGGATGCCGGGCGGCAGGAGCCGGGCGATGGCGTGCTGGAGTGAGACGTCATCGGCGCCGGGCCGCGCCAGGACGTTGATGGTGTCATAGCGTCCACGGGCGTGAAACAGCGTCTGCGCCGTGGTCAGGTCAAACCCGGCCAGGGTGACGCCGGCCAGGTTGTCATCGGAGCCGTAGGTGACGATCCCGGTGACGGTGAACCGCTGCGCTCGGTCGGGCAGGTTCATGAGGACGCGGTCGCCGACCGCGAAGTGGTACTTGGTGGCCGTCGCCCTGTCCATGACGACGTCGTCGGCCATGGTGGGCGCGTGGCCCTGCACCAGCCGGTAGGGGGACAGTTGCCGGTTGGGGTCAAACGAGAAGCCGAGCGCCGAACCGCCGCCGCTTCCGATGGCGTCGCCGTCACGGGCCAGGAACTGGGCGTAGCCGCCCACCGATCCGTGGACGTAGGCCACGCCGGGCAGGCGCCCGACCGCGGCGGCGATCGAGGCGGGGACGGGCTTGCGCTCCGCCGTGCTGTCGACCGTCGCGTCGGCACCGGAGAGGGCCGCCGTCCCGCGGATCTGGAAGCTGACGTGCTGATAGGCCGTGCCGATCAGGTTGTTGAAGGTGCGGTTGAGCGTGTCACCCAGGACGAGCGTGCCGGTGACGAAGGTGACCCCCAGCACGATGGCCAGGGCGGTGAGTGACAGCCGCAGCTTGCGGGCCGCGAGGCCCCTGAAGGTGACCCGGCGCATGTCAGCCTCCCAGCCGCTTCATCCGCTCCAGCACGGCGTCGGAGGTGGGCGAGGCCAGCTCTCCCACCACCGTGCCGTCGGCCAGGAACACGACCCGGTCGGCGTAGGCGGCGGCCTGGGCGTCGTGGGTGACCATCACGATCGACTGTCCGTGCTCGCTGACCGCCCGGCGCAGGAAGGCGAGGACCTCCGTGGAGGCGTTGGAGTCGAGGTTCCCGGTCGGCTCGTCGGCGAAGATGAGCTCGGGCCGGGTGATGAGCGCGCGAGCGCAGGCGACGCGTTGCTGCTGGCCGCCCGAGAGCTCAGCGGGGCGGTGCTCCAGACGGTCGGCGATGCGCAACGCGGCCACCAGCTGGGCGAACCATTCCGCATCGACGCCACTTCCTGCGAGGTCGGCGGGGAGCGTGATGTTCTCCGCGGCGGTGAGCGTCGGCACGAGGTTGAAGGCCTGGAAGACGAACCCGATGCGATCGCGCCGTAGCTCGGTCAGCGCGGAGTCCGCCAGGGTGCCGATCTCCTGCTCGCCGATGAAGGCGTATCCGGACGTCGGCGCGTCCAGCCCGGCCAGGCAGTGCATCAACGTGGACTTGCCGGACCCTGACGGCCCCATCACGGCGGTGAGGCAGCCGCGGTCAAACCCGACGCTGACGCCGGCCAGGGCGGTGACGACGGTCTCGCCCGTGCCATACGTCTTGGTCAGATCGACGGCACGGGCAGCCGACGACGGCGCCGACTGTGGAGTGGGAATGATCTCTGTGAGCACGCCCCACAGCGTGCTCGCCACACCGCGTTCTGAACAGCCGGGCAGCCGGAGTCCCAGGGGGTACGGCTACCCCTACCCCATGCCAACCCTGCGGCACGAAGAGCGCCCGGCGCCGCGGCCCTTGACAGCTGCCCCAGCCACCGAAGAGACTCACGTGTCGAGGGCATGGGCGTGGTGCATCCGGGACACCAGGGGGGCTGAGCTGGGCTGATGCTGGTCTACGCGATTCATTTCTCGCCGGGCGCCTCATACGCCGCGGCGATCGTCGCCGTCGCCGGATTCTTCGCGCTGCTCACGCTCGTGGGCAACGGCCACATTCACGCCCTGGTCGTCGGCAAGGACGGACGCACCAGCACCTCCAAGCTGCAGACATTCCTCTGGACGATCATGCTCGCCTTTGCTTTGCTCGCCCTGATCCTCCAGGGCGTCACCGACATCGACATCGTCCCGGACTACCTCTACCTCCTCGGCTTCCCGACTCTCGCGCTCCTGCTCTCCAAGAGCATCGTGCAGCAGAAGATCACCAATGGGGACGTCGTCAAGGTGACGCCCACCGAGGCAGCGTCAGGTCAGGCAGTGCCGGCTGCCACGGCGCACGCAGCCGCAGTCGCCACCGGTCACGTAGCTCCGGCCGCCGCGACTCCGACACGGAGCTGGCGCGATTGGCTCGGCGACATCATCAACAACGACGAGGGCCAGCCCGACCTCGGCGACTTCCAGTACGTGGTGTTCAACCTCATCGCCCTTGTCTACTTCGTCATCCACTTCTTCGATACCCCTGGCGTCCTGCCGAAGATTCCCCAGACGCTGCTGGTGCTGACCGGCGCCTCGGCCGCCGGGTATGTCGGCAACAAGCTGGTCCAGAACCAGACCCCTGTGCTCACGGGCGTCACGCCACCTTCGGCTCTGCCCAATGCCCTGATCACACTGCGCGGAACGAATCTCAACGCGGCCGGCAGCGGGGCGCAGGGCGGTATTGCCGTCACCAGTGTCGCCTTCGACACCGCCACGGTCGCGCCGACCTCGGTCAGCGACACGGCGATCACGGTTGCGGTTCCGCCGGTGACGTTCGATCAGGGGGCCGCGTCCAAGCTGATCCAGATCAGCGTCACCAACGCGGTGGCCAGTCAGAGCAACCAGATTGCCTTCACGGTGCTCGCCCCAGGGCGCTGATCCGCGCGATCAGCAGCGACAGGAACCGGTCCGCGTCGATGTCGACGGCCACGTGATGCAGCGGTTGCCAGTGAGTCTGGCGGCGCACGTCCACGTTGGTCCGCCCGCGCGAGAGCTCTCCCCCGGTATCGATCGCCACCGCGCACCGAGTGGTCTGCAGCAGCGACCCGTCGATCACGTGAGCAACCGCGACGGCGTCGTGCACCGGCGCCCCCACCCAGCCGTAGCGCTCGCCATGGATTGACAGAAAGAAGCGATAGAGGTCGGCGACGAGCTTGCCCGGCGCGCCCGCGTCCTGCAGCACCTCGAGGTGCTCAGGGGTGAGCAGGGCCTGGTGGGTGACGTCGAGGCCGACCATGGTGAGATCGAGGTCGGCGGAGAACACGCGGTGAGCCGCCTCGGGGTCGCCCCAGATGTTGAACTCGGCGGCCGGGGTGACGTTGCCCTCGCCGATCGAGCCGCCCATGAGCACGACCCGCTCGATCCGCGCCTCGATGCCCGGGTAGCGGGCCAACAGCAGGGCGATGTTGGTCAGGGGCCCGACGGGCACGAGTGTCACAGGATCGGCCGCCGACTCCAGCGCGGCCGCCAGCCAGTCCACCGCATGGACGTCGTCCGGGGCCCGGCTCGGTGGCGGCAGCTCGGAGCCCTCCAGGCCGGTCTCGCCGTGGATGTCCGCGGCGACGTGCAACTCGCGCATCAGCGGGCGATCGGCCCCGGCGGCCACCGGCACGTCGGCGCGCCCCGCGCAGTCCAGCACCCGGATGGCGTTGGCGGTCGTCTTGGCCAGCGTCTGGTTGCCGGCGACCGTGGTCACGCCGAGTAGCTGCACCTCATCGCTGGCCAGCGCCAGCAGCAGCGCGGCCGCGTCGTCGTGACCGGGGTCGCAGTCGATGATGATCGGCTTCACCGCGCGGATACTACGTCGCAGGTAATCGACCAGCCGCACGGTCGCTGGAAACCTGTGGGCCGACAAACGACCCAACTACAGGAGGACCTCATGGCTGACACCGACAACCTGGTGGACAACTACATCGCGATGTGGAACGAGACCGACGCCGACCGGCGCCGCGCGCTCGTCGCCGAGACCGTGAGCGACGACGCCGACTACCTGGACCCTGTGATGGAGGGGTCGGGCATCGACGGCATCGCCACCATGATCGGGGCCGCGCAGACGCAGTTCCCCGGCCACCGCTTCACCCTGGTCGCCGGGCCCGAGGCCCATCACGATCGGGTGCGCTTCACCTGGTCGCTGGCGTCCGACGGCGGGGCGCCGGTCGCGGTTGGCGTGGACTTCGTCAACCTCGCCGACGACGGCCGGATGCGCTCCATCACCGGGTTCCTGGAGCCGGCTGCGTAGAGGCGGACGCGTCCCAGGCGCCCGGCTCGATCGGCCGATCCGCGTAGGCCAGCCGCAGCTGCCCGTCAGACGGATCGGCGTGCAGGCCCCGGTTGGTCAGGCCCAGGCGGTCGGCCACCTTGACCGAGGGCGTGTTCTGGGGCGCGATCCACGCGATGAAGGGAACCGCGGCGTCGAGGGCCGACGCCGCGGCCTGCGCGGCCCGCCCGAGTTCGGTGGCAAAGCCCTGCCCCTGATGGGCGGTGGCGAGCCGGTAGTTGAGGTTCCACGCTCGCGTGCGCTGGCGTTGCGCGCCGCCGACGCCGATGACCACCCCCGTGTCGCGGAGGCGCACCGTCCAGTAGCTCAGCCCGTCCTGGTCAAAGCGCGCCGCGGCGCGCGCCAGCCAGTCCGCGGTCCGAGCGCGGTCGGTGTGCCGGCCGTCGGGGTCAAACCACCACCCGTCCGGATCGCTGAAGATCGGGAAGAGCGCGTCGAGGTCGGTGCCCGGATCGGTCGGCCGCAGGTCCAGCCGCTCGGTCAGGACATGCCGGTGCGCGCTGGTCACCCGCGCCACGGCGGTAGCGCCAGGGCTCGTTCATAGGCGGCGCGGTCGTGAACCGGCTCGCCATGCGAGACGATCACGCGCTCAAACGGCAGCTCCAGCAGGGCACGAAGCGCGGGCAGCGCGCGCTCCTGAAGCGCCGGGCAGTCCCACACCAGCAGCTCCCCGCGGGGTGCGCCGAGCGCGTCGGCGAACACCAGGGTCCGGTGCTCGGCGATCCAGATGGGCGTCTCGCCCCGGCCCCGGCCGTCGTAGAGCGCCTCCAATCCGCCGGGAACCGACGACCCCGGCTCGATCGCCGTCAGCGCGGTGCGGGGGACATCCCCCGGATAGAAGAGCCAGGGCCCGAAGGCCCGCGCGCCATAGCGGCGCACGAACAGGTCCACGTCGCGGACGTGATCGGGCTTGAGCACCACGGCCACGGTGGGTGGAGCGGCGTCGAGCCGCGCCCACGCCTCGCCGTCATCGGGCTCGGGGGCGAGCGGGTCGATCACCACCACCTCGCCGCCGGCCTCGACGCACGTCGAGGTCACGGGGCCGTCGAAGTCGCTGTCAGGGGTCCAATCGGGGTGGGCCCGGCTCCATACCCACAGGCCCGGCGCGATGTCGCGGATCTGCGCCACGTCAGCGCGCGTTGCGGGGGATGAGCAGGCCCCGGTTGAACCCCTCGGCCACCGCCGCGGCGCGGTCGTTGACCCCGAGCTTCGCGTAGATGTGCATCAGGTGGGTCTTGACCGTCGCCTCGGAGATGAACAGCTGGGCGGCGGCGTCTCGGTTGCTCGTTCCCTGGGCGACGAGCTCGAGCACCTCCAGTTCGCGCTGGCTGATCGGCTCCTGGCTGGGGGCTCGCATCTGGCCGACCACGCGAGTGGCCACCGAGGGCGAGAGCACCGCGTCGCCGCCGGCCGCGGCCCGCACCGCCCGGAAGAGCTCTGCCGGCGGGGCGTCCTTGAGCAGGTAGCCGGTGGCCCCCGCCTCGATGGCGGCCAGCACGTCGCCGTCGGTGTCGTAGGTGGTCAGCACCAGCACCCGCGCGGGGACGCCGGCGGCGGCGAGCGCGGCGATGGCGCTGACCCCGTCCATCTCGGGCATGCGCAGGTCCATGAGGATCACGTCGGGGGTGAGCGCGCGGGCGCGGCGCACCGCGTCAGATCCGTCGCCGGCCTCGCCGACGACCTCGAAGCCCGTCTCACGCGAGAACATGCCGCTCAGCCCGTCACGCACCACGGGGTGGTCGTCGACGATCATCACGCGGATCGGGGCGGTCATCACCCGTCTCCCAGCGGCGCCGCGGGGACGGCGGCGCAGATCGCCGTCCCGCCGTCGGGCTCGGACTCGATCTCCAGCGTGCCCGCGACGCCCTCCACGCGCTGGCGCATCCCGCCCAGTCCGAAGCCGCCCGGCGCGTCCAGCGGCCGCCGGGGACCGCTGCCGTTGACGGTGGCGAAGCCGACGCCATCGTCGCGGACGTCGAGCGTCACCACGTCCTCCATGTAGGACAGGGTCAGGCCGACGCGGCTGGCATGCGCGTGCTTGGCGACGTTGGCCAGAGCCTCCTGCGCGGTGCGCAGCAGGGCCACCTCGACCTCGGGGCGCATCACCCGCGGGGTGCCGGTTGTGGTGACGGACACCTCGAGCGCGTGCAGCTCACACCAGCGCTGGGCGACGTCCTGGATGGCGTCGGGCAGGCGGGCCTCGGCGAGCGGCTGCGGGGCGAGCGCCTGTACTGAGCGGCGTGCCTCGGTGAGGCTCTCGCGCGCGAGGTCGATGGCGACCTCCACGTGGCGCGCTCCCGCCTCCCCACCTGTCCCGGCCCCCTGGGCGGCCTGCAGCTGGGTGATGATCCCCATCAGCCCCTGGGCCAGCGTGTCGTGGATCTCGCGGGCCATGCGCCGGCGCTCCTCCGAGACGCCCGACTCACGCGCCTGGGTGAGCAGCTGCTCCTGCAGATCGGCGTTGTGGCGCAGGCTCTCCTCGAGCCGTGCGTTGGCCTCGGTGAGCGCCGACACCTCGCGGGCCCGGCGCTGCTGCTGCTCGTTGCCGATCCAGCCAAACCAGGTCAGCGCGCTGGCCACGCCGGCGTTGATCAGGTAGACCAGCACCAGCCCGCCGATCGCGTACACGCTGTCGTAGGGCCCGGCGCCGGTCTGCGAGATCGCGGTGACCCCCGCCACCAGCGCGACCCCGATCAGCCGGCCGCGGCCGGTGAACAGCCGCCACGCCCAGAAGTACCCGGTCCAGGTGTAGAAGCCATACAGCGGCTGGCGGATGACCAGCGCCGCCGACAGCCCGAGCAGAACCGCGAACACGAGGGTGGCGACGACGGGACCGACAAAGGTCCGCGGCTCGGTCCACGTCGTCCGGTGGTCGAGGCGGTCCATCGCGGCCATGACGATCGCCGCCGCCGCCACCAGGGCGAGATCGATGCGCATCGAGCGGCCAAAACCGTGGCGAGTGGCGATGTCGAAGGCCACGCACAGCACGAGCAGGACGTAGGGCAGCAGGCGAAGGAACGGAGCCTCTCGCCGCTCCCAGAATTCAAGCCACTCCTCGCGGCGCGACATCGCCTTGCCCGTGCTCATTTCTCCCAGCGAAACAATCTAGCCGCGGCCGCGCACAACACCACGGCGTAGCCGGCGAGCACCACCAGATGCACGGTGCCGGGCCAATGGCCGGCGATCGCGTTCTGCACCGCGGGGACGGCAGCGCCGAGCGGCGTGTAGTGGCTGATGTCACGCAGCGTCGCGCCCATCGCGGCCTGCGGCACCCACAGTCCGGCGAAGAACATCAGCGGGAAGAACAGCAGCGATCCGGCCGCCGCCGCGATCCGCTGCGTGGGCGCCACAGCCGCCACCAGCGTGCCCAGCGAGAGCATCGCGGCCAGCGTCAGGATCATCGCCAGCACAAAGCCGCCGAGCTGCCGCGGCAGCGTCACCGAGAAGGCGAAGTGGCTCACCAGCGCGACGAGGATCACGGCGGTCGCGGCGAGGCCGAAGTTGAGGATGACCTGAGCGGCCAGCAGCCGGACGGCTCCGATCGGCGTCGTCGACAGGCGTCGCAGATAGCCCTTGTCGCGGTAGGAGGCCAGCGTGGCCGGCAGCGCGCTGAGGGCGAGAATGGTGATCACGAACACCATCACCACGGGCGTGTAGGCGACGATCAGCCTGACGTTGCCCAGCGAGTGCTGGGCCTTGTCGCCCCCGGCGATCCCGAGCACCACGAGCAGGCCGACTGGGAACACCAGCCCCCAGAACAGCAGCAGCGGCTCGCGTGTGTACAGGATCAGCTCGGTGGAGAGCAGGCGGCGAAAGCCTCTCGGCCGGCTCCGGACCCGGGTGGCGGTGGTGGCAATGGCGGTCATCGGGACTCCTCTGAAGTCGGCTCGGCATGTTCGGAGGCGACGGCGTCGGCATCGGCGGTGAGGGCGACGAACGCGTCGTCCAGCGTGGACTGCTCGATCCGGGTCTCACGGGGGACGACGCCGTCGCGCACGAGTGCCTCCATCACGGCGGCGACGAGGTCGCCGGTGCCCTCCACGGTGAAGCGATCGGCGTGGCGGACGACGTCGCGGACCTCGGGCAGCTCGCGAAGACGCGCCACGTCGACCATCCCGGAGGGGCGGAAGGTGATGCGCTGGCGCCCGCTCGAGCCCGCGGCCACCGCCGCCGGCGTGTCGATCGTGATCACGCGCCCGTGGTGCAGGAGGGCGAGGCGATCGCACAGGCGCTCGGCCTCCTCCATGAAGTGGGTGACGAGGATGACCGTCACCCCCTCGTCGCGGATGCCCTCGATCAGCTTCCAGGTCTCGCGGCGCGACTGCGGGTCCAGACCCGTGGTCAGCTCGTCGAGGATGGCCAGCTCGGGGCGGCCGACGAGCGCCAGCGCGATCGACAGCCGCTGGCGCTGTCCGCCGGACAGGTGGGCGAAGCGATCGTTGCGCTTGGCCTCGAGGCCGAGCAGCCTCAGAAGTTGCGCCGGGTCGGCGGGGTCCTCGTAGAAGGAGGCGAACAGCTCGAGCGCCTCCCCCACGCGCAGCTTGTCGGGCAGCTCGGAGGCCTGCAGCTGGATCCCGACGCGCTGGCGCAGTTCCTGGCGGTTCTGCAGCGCATCGAGGCCGAGCACGCTGATGGAGCCGCCATCGGGCCGGCGCAGGCCGCCGATGGCCTCCACCGTGGTGGTCTTGCCGGCGCCGTTGGGTCCGAGGATGCCGAAGATCTCGCCGCGGTTGATCGAGAGCGAGACGTCGTCGACGGCCAGCGTGTCGCCGTAGCGCACGCGGAGATGGTCAACGGACACGACCACCTCAGTCGTGGTCTGGCTCCTGGGCTTTTCGAGAGTTCTTGTCATGTCACCAGAGTCCCACAGGTCCCGCCATCGCACATCGGCCGGCCAGCTGCAATCCGGGATCGCCCGGGGTGATTCTCCTATCAACCGATCGGCTGATAGCCGCCGGTTCTCTCGCCACGCTCGGCTTGAGTTCAATTATCGAACCCATATCTGCTAGTCTACGCGCAGGCATGAGTTCGATAACTGAACCTACACAGGAAGGCGGCCGATGAGCTCCCCCACGTCAGCCCTCACCATCCGCGCGCAGCGGGCACGCGCCCGGGCCCCGCAGTTGTCGGGGCTGGCCGCATTCGCCGCCGTCGCGGCCGTCATCGCCGTCGCCTTCTACGCGTCGGCCACCCCTTCGCCGCTGTACGGCGTCTACCAGGCCCGGTGGCATTTCTCCACGCCGGTGCTCTCGCTGGTCTACGCCACCTACGCCATCGGGGTGCTCGTCTCGCTGTTGCTCGTCGGATCGCTCTCTGACCAGGCCGGCCGGAAGCCCGTGCTCGCCTGGTCGCTGCTGGCGCTGCTCGTCTCGGCGCTGGTCTTCGCCACCGCGAGCTCGCTCGCCTGGCTGTTCGCGGCCCGGGCACTTCAGGGACTGGCCACCGGCGCGGCGCTGGGCGCTGCCGGGGCGGCCCTCATCGACCTGCATCCGACCGCCAGCACCCGCACCGCCGCACTGGTCAACGGGGTCGTCGCCCTGGCCGGGCTCGGCGTCGGGGCCTTGCTCTCCTCGGCGCTGGTGCAGTTCCTGCCCGCGCCCCGCGAGCTGCCCTTCCTGGTCGTTGCGGCGATGATCGCCCTCCTGCTCGCCGTCGTCGGCCTGATGCCCGAGCCGGTGTCTCGCGAGAGCCGCACGGTCATCCGGCCCCAGCGCCCTGCCATCCCGCACCAGACCCGCGGGCCGTTCGCGCTGGCTGCGCTCGGCGTCATCGGCTCGTGGTCGATCGCAGGCGTGTACCTCGCGCTGGGCCCCGCCCTGGCCGGACACCTGCTGCAAACCCAGGGGGAACTCGCCGGCGGCGTTGCCGCGGCGGCTTTGATGGGTTCGGGCGCGCTGGCCCAGTTGGCCGGGCGCAACCTGACCAATCGCACGCTGACGGTGGCCGGATCACTGCTGGTGGCACTGGGCATGGCGTTGACGGCCACCGCGGTCGCCGTCGGATCAGCCGCGTTCTTCCTCGGGTCCAGTGCGCTGGCCGGCGTCGGGTTCGGGCTGGCCTTCATGGGCTCCCTGCGCCACCTCAGCGCCGCCATCCCTGCTGACCGTCGCGCCGAGGTCATGTCGGCCTTCTACATCGTCGGGTACCTGTCATTGGCGCTACCGGCGATCGCCGCGGGCTTCATCGCCAACGCGATCGGGCTTTCGGAGACGTTCGAGCTGCTCAGCGCCGGCGTCGTCGTGGTGGCCCTGACCGTCGCGGCGGGCGGCCGGCGGATCGACCGCGCGCCCGCAGTCTGACCCACCAACGGAGGCCATTTCACATGCCACTGGTCACGATCGATCTGCTGGAAGGACGTCCGCCGGAGGAACTCGACGCGATCGCCGAGGCAGTCCACGAGGCGATGGTGGAGCACCTCGACGTCCCTCGCCGCGACCGCTTCCAGATCATCACCCAGCACACGCCCGAGACGCTGCGATTTGACCGCAGCTACCTCGACATCCCCCGCGGGGACGCATTCCTGCTGATCCGGGTCACCCTGTCGGCGGGCCGCACCACCGAGGCCAAGCAGGCTTTCTATGCCTCGGTGGCCGAGCGGCTCGCCGGCCGGCCCGGCGTTGCCGCCGAGGACGTGGCCATCGCCCTGATCGAGAACGCGCGCGAGGACTGGTCCTTCGGCCGTGGCCGGGCCAGCTACGTCGAGCTCCCGCGCGAGCGGTGGCGCTGACGCGTCACGGGCCTGACGCGGCCGTCCGCTCAGAGAAACTGCCGGCCGCCGTCGACGATGAACGTCTGGCCGGTGATCATGGAGCTCGCGTCAGAGGCGAGGAACACGGCGGTCCCGACGATGTCCTCGGGTTGGAGGCTCCGCTTGATCGCGCCGCGCGCCACCCCGTAGGAGCCGGCATCCGGGATCAGGTCGCGGCTGGCCTCCGTGAGGGTGAAGCCGGGCGCCAGCGCATTGACGCGGACCCCGTCGTCGCCCAGCTCCCGTGCCATCACCCGGGAGAGGCCGATGAGCGCGCTCTTGGAGGCCACATAGTGCGCCCACAGTGGCGAGCCGCTCATCACCGTGGCCGAGGCGACGTTGACGATCGCCCCGCCCCCGTCGCGCAGGGCCGCCGCGCACGCCTTCGCGCACAGCCACGGCCCTCGGAGGTTGACCGCCATCACCCGGTCCCAGTCGGCCACCGCGATCTCGTCGAACGGGCGCCGCTCGAGGCCGGCGTAGATCGCGGCGTTGTTGACGAGTACGTCGATCGTCCCGAACGCGTCGACTGCAGCCCGGGCCATCGCCTGGGCGCTGTCCTCGACCGATACGTCCGCGGTGACCGGCACGGCCTCGGCCCCGGGCACCTCCCCCACGAGCGCCGCGCACGCCGCGACGGCCGCATCGCCGTCCAGGTCGGCGGCCACCACCCGGGCGCCCTCCCGGGCGAACCCCAGCGTGAAGGCTCGCCCCAGGCCGCCGCCGGCCCCCGTGATCACGGCGCAGCGACCGTCCAGCGCCCCGCGCATCAGACCGGCTCGGCGATGAGCGCCGCCCGGCTGGCGGCGAGCTCGCGGCGCGCCAGACCACGCGCAGCGTCGGTGAACAGCCAGCGATCGATCTCGGAACCGACCCAGTCCATGAACGCCTCGGGCGTGAGGTCCATCCAGGAGTGGCAGATCCGGACCGCTGACTCGGTGTAGCGCCACAGCTTGTCGGCGTCCTTGACGAGCTCGTCCTCGCGGCTCACCGCCTCCGCGCGGGAGTCGTGGCCGTCGACGATGTCCTGGATCGCCGCCGTGCGCCCGGCGTCCCAGCCGACCTCGGCCAGGATCTCGCCGGCCAGGGCGGCGCCCTGGATCTCGTGCCGCCGTGTGATCTCGGGCTCCCAGCCCTTCACCGCCCCCGCCAGGCCCTTGAGGTGGTCGTCGGAGGGAACCGCCATGTAGCCGATGTCGTGCAGCAGCACCGCCGGCAGCACGATGTCGGGATCGGCCTCGGGGTGGGCGGCGAGCAGCTCGTGGGCCAGGGCGTAGGACTCGGGCACGTGGATCTCATTGGAGCGCGTCTGCCAGTACGGCTCGGCCAGCGCGTAGATGCGTGCGTACCGGTCCGGGTCGATCGTGGTGCTCACGGGCTCACCCGGTCGGCGGCCAACTCCGCCGTGCGCAGCATCCTGCGGGTCGCGGGCAGCTCGGCCCGGGCGATCTCGCGCGCCGCGGTCGTGAACAGCCGACTCTCGATCTGGGGCTCGGTGTGGTCGGCGTACTCCCCCGGGGTCATTCCGAACCAGTCACAGCCGATCCCGATGCCGGCGACCGAGAAGCGCCACAGGACGTCGGCGTCCTTGACCAGCGCGTCCTCCGGGGAGAGCGCGTAGGGGCGGGTGTCATGTCCGTCGATGATCTCGGCCACCCGCTCGATGACCGCCTCGTCGTAGGCCAGCTCGGCAAGGATCTCCCGGGCCAGCCGGGCCCCCTCGCGCTCGTGCGCCTTGCGGACCTCTGACTGCATCATGTCCGCACCGAAGCCATCTCGGAAGATGGCGTCCTGGTCAACGACGGCCCACCCGATGTCGTGCAGCAGGATCGCCAGGGAGACGATCTCGCCGTCGACCTCCGGCTGCTGCGCCAGCAGCCGCTGGGCGTAGTCATAGGCCATCGGGATGTGGACGTCGTTCTTGCGCGCGCGCATGTACGGACGCGCGGCCGCCCACACCGCGCCGTGCTCAGGCATCGAGGACGGTGACCGTGCCGCTGTTGCCATCGACCCGGACGCGCTGGCCGGTCTGGATCGAGGTCGTGGCCGAGCCGGTGCCGGTGACCGCGGGCAGCCCGTACTCGCGACAGACGATCGCGGCATGGCTCATCATCCCGCCGATGTCGGTCACGGCGGCGGCGATCCGGCCGAACACCGGGCCCCAGCTGGGCGCGGTGATGCGCGTGATGAGGACCTCGCCCTGCTGCACCTCGCTCAGATCCTCGGCTCCGCCGATGACTCGGGCCACGCCCTCCACCACGCCGGGCGAGGCGGCCATGCCGCCAAGGTGCCCGCCGCCGCCGCCACCGGCGTTCAGCCACCCCGAGACCGCCTCGCTGGTGATCCCGTAGAGCATGATCGTGAACGGCTCGGTGACCACCGCCGGTGGCTCGTTCATGGCCGGCGCGGGCGCCTTGAGCTCCAGCGCGGCGATGATTCGCTTGCGCCGGGCGATCTCGGCCGGCCAGTAGTAGGGCCCCATCGGCTCCACGCCGATGCCCCACCCGTTGCCGTAGTCGAAGATCACCTGCTGGAGCTCGTCGCGGCGCACGTAGAAGATGTCATCGGCCTCGTGCCAGAAGCCGGCGTCAGCGAGGACCTGTCCGAGCTGGCGGATCTTTCGCCAGAACACCGACAGCGACCAGTGCTCGATGTAGAAGTTGTGGTCCTCGACGTAGGGAAAGACGAGCCGGGCCAGGCCCAGCTTGCCGTCGAACACCATCCGGGCCTCCTCGTCGGGGAGCAGCTCCCGGTACTCGGCGGTGATCCGGTCGCGCTCGGCGCGGATCTGCTCGGTCGGGCGCTCGATCTCCTCCCCGGCCTGCAACCGGCCGACGTAATCGCGGATGAAGCCCAGCGGGATCCCGAGATGGTCGCGCCACACCCGGTCACTGGAGTACATGCCGTTGCCCGAGGAGAAGTTGAACCACGGATCCTGTGCCGCCTCCCAGGCCGCGACCCACTCGGGCCCGCCCGCTGCCGCCGCCACCGCCGCCAGCACCGCGGGCGCCTGATCGTCGCTCACCTCGCCCGAGCCCAGAACGTCGGCCACGCCCAACTCGACTGCCAGGCGCGCCAGCTTGCGCAGCTCCTCGTCGGGGCGGAACAGGACGACGTCGATCCCCTGGACCATCTTGGCGATCCCCAGGTCGGCCACCCCCGGCAGTACCTCCTTGCAGAAGGTGAAGAAGTCCAGGTAGGCGACGTAGCCCAGGTTGAGGAACTCGAAGTGGTATTGGAAGGCCTCGTAGCAGAGCTCGATGGCGCGGTTGTAGTTGTGCGCGAAGGCGAACGTGTTGTCCAGGCCGACGCCCCCCTTGACCCACTCGAGGTCCACCATGTCGGGCAGCGGCTCGAACTCGAGCGCCTCGAGGTCGCCGATCACGCGGCGGATCTTCGTCTCCCAGTTCTCCAGCAGCGACGCCCAGTTCTCGAAGTAGTGCCCGGCGCGCTGCGCGAAATGCGGCACCCGGCCCGGGATCTCGGCCTCGGGCACCGGGACGGGGCTCATGTACACGTAGCCGTTGTGGACCCGGTAGTCGATCCCGTTGGCCGGCGGGATGAGCAGGTGGCGGGTGTTGTACTGCCCCAGGCACTTGATGGCGAACTCGACGGTGATCGTGTCGAAGGGCTTGAACACGGTGGGCCAGTGCTGGAGGTCGGCGAACCAGAACCGGCCCTCCTCGAACTCGCGCCGGTCCTCGCGGAAGTGCAGGTAGTAGGGGTACAGCTCCTCCCAGCCCTCGGCGCCCTCCGGCGCCGGGTCGTCGTAGGGGCTGACGAACCGTTTCGCCTCAGTGGTCGACATCCGCGTTGCTCCTTGCGGCCAGTGGGTTGATGAGGGTGTTGGCGATGCTTCCAAGCCCCGTGGCATAGATGCTCGGGGGCCGGTCCTTCGCTGCCTGGGTGGGCGTGCGGGTGCTCCACACCGTCTCGGGCCGGCTCTGCAGAAGCAGCACCTCCCCGTCGGGATCCAGCGCCCACTCCACATCCTGCGGACGGCCGTAATGGCGCTCGACCTGTTTGGCCAGGCGCGCCACCTCGATCACCTGGGCGGGCTCGAGGGCCGGGTGCAGGCGGCGGTCGAGCGCGACGTCGCGCTGGACCACGCGCCGCCCGGCGACGTCGGCGACCAGCTCGATCTCCTTGGCGGCGATCGTCTGGCCGGTGATCTCCAGGATGACCTTGTCGACCACGTAGTGGTCCGGCGTGACGGTGCCGCCGGCCACCGTCTCCCCCAGCCCGAACGCGGCCTCGACGACGATCGAGGTGCGCTCGCCGGTGAGCGGGTCGAGCGTCATCGCGACGCCGGCGGCGCGCGCGTCGACCATCCGCTGCACCACCACCGCCATGCTCACATCCTCTTCGGGGATGGCGTGGTCATGGCGATAGGACAGCGAGCGGGCCGAGTAGACGCTGGCCCAGCACCGCTGCACATGCTCGAGCACGGCGTCTTCGCCGACGATCCACAGGTAGGTGTCCTGCTGGCCGGCAAAGCTCGTCTGGGCGGAGTCCTCCATGCTGGCGCTCGAGCGCACGGCCACGGGGACGTCGCCACCGAGGTCGCGGTAGGCCAGGCGGATGGCGCGCTCTACCTCCTCGGGCAGCCGGACCGTCTCCAGCAGCTCCCGGATCTCCGCCGCCCCGTCCTCGAGTGCGGCCACATCGCCGCGATCGAGCAGGGCCAGCATGCGCGTGATCCGCTCCTGGATGCGGTCGACCTCGCGCACCGCGTCAAACGCCGCGGTGGTGACGACGTAGCCGGCCGGGACGGGCAGGCCGACCGCCGCCAGCGTGGCCAGGCTCGCGCCCTTCCCGCCGACGACGCTCGCGTCGTTGCCGCACTCGTCAAACGGCGCGGCATACGCGCTCGCCGTGCGGGCATCCCAGCGCACCTCGACGTGAGTCGGGCCCCGGAACGTGCTGTTGGCCGAGTAGTCAAAGGCCTGGCCGGCGGCGAGTGTCAGGCCCGGGAGCCGCCGGGTGAGCTCCTGCAGCACCACCTTGGCCTCCAGGCGGGCGAGCGGGGCCCCCAGGCAGAAGTGGATGCCCAGCCCGAAGGCCAGGTGGCGCGAGGCGTTCTCGCGCTCGAGGTCGATCCGGTCCGCCTGCGGGAAGACGTGCTCGTCGTGGTTGGCCGAGCCCAGGAGGAGCAGCAGGTTGGTCTGAGCCGGGAGATCGACGCCGCCGATGGTGACCGGGCGCTTGGTCAGCCGCTTCCAGGTGAACACCGGCGCGCTGATGCGCAGCAGCTCCTCCACCGCGGCCGGGATCTGGTCTGGATCAGCGCACACCGCCTCCCACGCCGGCCGCTGGGCCAGCAGCTCCTTGAGCCCGTTGGCCAGCAGTGCTGTCGTCGTCTCGTGACCGGCGGTGAGCTGGCCGTAGATGAGGCCGGCGATCTCGTCGGGAGTGAGCGTCTGGTCGCCCTGGAGGTAGATGCGCGCCAGGTCACCAGGGAGGTCGTCCTGGGGATCGGCCAGCCGGGCCTGGACGAGCTCGCGGCAGTATCGCCAGTAGCGGACGAGGTTCTCGGCATGGTGGGTCTGCTCCCCGACCGGGGCGTCGCCGAAGTTCATGTAGACCCGGCTCTGGGCCCACTCCTTGACCTGGGGCACGTCCTCGTCGGGGATGCCGAGCATCCGGAAGATGACGAGCGCCGGCAGCTCGTGGGCCAGCTCACCCACCAGATCGGCATGGCCACGGTCGGCGAAGCGGTCGATCATCCGACTCGTGATGGCTCGGATCTCCGGCTCCAGCGACGCCACGCGCCTCGGGGTGAAGGCCTGCTTGATGAAGCCGCGCAGCCGGGTGTGGTCGGGAGGCTGGCGGCCCGACAGGCCGGAGGTCACCGAGAAGCCGCCGTCGTCGAGGATCCTCTGGACCTCGGCGGGCCGCCGGCGGAACGGGGACTGCGTGTTCTCCGAGGAGAACGTCGCCGGGTCGCGGAAGATCTCGCGGATGTCCTCGTAGCGCGTGACCACCCAGTAGTCGATCTCGGGGCTGTGGAAGATCGGCGCTTGCGCGCGGGCACGCGCATAGAACGGAAAGGGATCGCCCAGCTCAAACGGCTTGAACTCGCGGCCGAGGTGCGCGTGCGGACACGCGGGTGCAGGTACGGCGTCAGCTGGCATCGGGGCTCTCCGTTCCCTCCGATGCCGCCGGCGTCCCCGGCGGCATCGTCCGACGCGGCGCACGCTACCTGGACCTGGTGAACTGGGGTGGTGGCGCGTTCGCGACTCGCGAACAGCGCCCGGTAGGGTGTCGCCGACGTGCCGGCGCGTGAGCTCACCGACGATCCGCTGCGATCGGTCTCGATCGCCCTGTCGATCCTGGACTGCTTCACCGTCGCCTCCGAGCTGGGGCCCACCGCCGTCGCGCGCGAGGTGGGGATCGCCAAGAGCACGGCGAGCCGCATGCTCGCGGTCCTGGCCTCCCGCGGGGTCCTCGAACGTCACGAGCATGGCCGCTACCGCCTCGGGCTGCGCATGTTCGAGTTCGGCCAGCTCGCCCTGAGCCGTCTCAACCTGTTCGAGGTCAGCGTCCCGGTCCTCGCCGGGCTGCGCGATCGCGTGCGCGACCTCGTCCAGCTCGGCGTGCCGATGGGAGCCGAGGTGCTGTTCCTTGACCGCTTCGAGGCCCAGAACCTCGACCCGCGCTTCCACGGCCAGCAGTGGCGGCGCGTGCCGGCGCACTCGTCCAGCTCGGGACGCGCCATCGCCGCCTTCAACCCCGCGGTGGCCCGGTCCATCTTCGAGGCCGGGCTCATCCGGCGCACCCGCTACACCGTGGTCGACGCCCGCCGGCTCGCCCAGATCCTCGCCGAGATCCACCGCCGGGGCTACGCCGCCACCTACGAGGAGCTCGAGGAGGGCATCTCGTCGGTGGCGGCGCCCATCCTCATCGGCGACGGCGACGACGTCCGGGCCATCGCCGCCGTCTCGGTCGCCGGTCCCACCGCCCGGCTGCAACGCGACGGCATCGCCACCATCGCCAGCCGCACCCGCGAGGCCGCCGATCGCATCAGCGGCGGCCTGCGGACCGCCTAGCGGAGCTGTCCGGCACCGAACCCCCATGACACCCAGGGTTTCTGAGAGGTCTCCCGTGGGAACGTTGCATCTATCCAGAGGTTTCATGAGAGGTGGGTGGATTGATGGGCCGTCGAGGAATCGCAGGTCTCGCCGTGGCGCTGTGCGCCGCCTTCTGTGCCGCGCTGCCGGCCGCCGCATCGGCCGCCGACCACCGTCAGGGCGGCCCGAGCGGGGCGGTGAGCTCGGGCGGGGCCGTTGCCACCGGCAGCGGGGGTGCGGTGGCCTCGATGGACGTCGGCGCCAGCCAGGCCGGCATCGACGTCCTCAAGCGCGGCGGCAACGCCGTCGACGCCGCGGTCGCCACCGCCAGCGCCCTGGGCGTGACCGTGCCGTGGGTCGCAGGCCCCGGCGGGGGCGGCTTCATGGTCATCTACAACGCGCGGACGCACACGGTGACGACCGTCGACGGCCGCGAGACCTGCCCGGCGGCCTGCACCACCACCATGTTCCTCAACCCGTCCACGGGCCAGCCGCAGGACTACACGGCGGCCTCGGACCAGCCGCTGTCCACCGGCGTCCCGTCTAATCTGGCCACGTGGGCGACGGCGCTGCGTCACTACGGCCGGCTCTCGCTCGGCGACGACCTGCAGCCCGCGATCCAGGTCGCCAAGCACGGCTTCGCGGTCAACTTCGACTTCAACCAGCTCGAGCAGTCCAGCCTCTCGACGCTGCAGGCCTATCCGGCGAGCCGCTCGCTCCTGCTCACCGCTTCGGGCGACCCGCTGCCCGTGGGCACATGGCTGCGTAACCCGGACCTGGCGCACACCTACGAGCAGATCGCCCGCCACGGACCGTCCGCGCTGTATGACGGGCCGATCGGTCAGGCCATCGTCCAGGCCGTCGATCACCCGGTGCTGACGCCCGGCCAGACCGTGGTCAACGAGCCGGGGATCATGACGACGGGAGACCTGCGCGCCTACCGCACGCGGACCCTCGCGCCGACCAAGGTCGACTATCGAGGGCTGGACGTCTATGGGATGGCGCCGCCGTCCAGCGGCGGGTCCACCGAGGGCGAGATCCTGAACATCCTCAACGGCTTCCCGCTCAGCTCCGAGCCGCGGGCCAAGGCCCTGTTCCAGTACCTCGAGGCCTCGCGGCTGGCCTACGCCGATCGCAACGCCTACGTCGGCGACCCAGACTTCGTCAACGTCCCGCTGTCGGGCCTGCTCGATCCGGCGTTCGCCGCGTCGCGCCGCTGCCTCATCGGCAACACGGCGGCGACCTCGCCGGTCGCCCCCGGCTCGCCGTTCGCCCCGTTCGGATCCTGCCCGGCCTCGTCGTCATCGAGCCAGGCGTCGTCGGCCTCACCCGAGGCCCACCACACCAACAACATCGTCACCGAGGACAAACAGGGCGACGTGGTGGCCTACACCAACACGATCAACTTCTTCGGCGGCAGCGGCCAGGTCGTGCCCGGCTACGGCTTCCTGCTCAACAACGAACTGACCGACTTCGACTTCGCCCCGCCCTCGGCGGGGGCCACCGACCCGAACCTGCCGGCGCCCGGCAAGGAGCCGCGGTCGAGCATGGGCCCGGTGATCGCGCTCCAGCACGGCCAGCCCCAGTTCGCGATCGGCGCCGCGGGCGGCTCGACCATCATCGAGACGGTGGTCCAGACGCTCATCAACCACGTCGACTTCGGCATGAGCCTGCCCGACGCGCTGGCCGCGCCGCGGGTGGCCCAGACGAACTCGTCGTCGAACACCTCCGAGGCCGAGCCGGATTTCTTCAACAGCCAGCTGGCCCAGCAGCTCACCAGCCAGTACGGCGAGAAGTTCTCCTTGGCCACCGGCCCGATCCTGCCCCTGGACAACTACCCCGGCGACGCCACGGCCCTGCAGATGCTCGGCCACGGGCAGGCGCAGGCCATCGCCGAGCCGGTCCGCCTCGGCGGCGGGAGCGCGCTGGCGCTGCAGGACGGGCGCGGCTCGAGGGGCTCGCACCACCGCGGTTCGCACGGGCGCGGCCGCCGCTGAGGTCCTCTGACGGGGTCGTGGTCGATTTTGCAGCTATGTCCTGCACTATCGACCTCAACCCCCGTTGGAGGTGGCGGAGTTGACGGTGCCGGCCTACTGGGCGGCCTTCGAATCCCCGTCGATCGGCAGCATCTGCCCCGAGATCGTGCGCCCATGCGGCCCGGCCAGGAAGACGGCGAGCGCCGCGATGTCCGCCGCTTCGGTGAACTGGCGGATCGACTGGTTGTCGAGTGCGCGTTCGGTCTCCTCCTCGACCGAGCGACCGGAGACCTCCGAGCGCCGGCGCAGGACCTCGCGGACGCGCTCACCCTCGACGCCGCCGGGATGGATGGAGTTGGCGGTGATCCCGAACGGGCCCAGCTCCAGCGCCAGGGTCTTCGTGAAGCCGACGAGCCCCCACTTCGTCGTCGCGTAGGCGACGCGGTTGGGGTAGCCGAAACGCCCGGCGAGCGAGCTCATCACGATGATCGAGGCCGCCGAGGACTCTTTCAGGAGCGGGATGGCGCGACGGGTCACATCAAACGTGCCGGTGAGGTTGACGGCCAGGACCGCGTCCCACTCCTCGCGCGCGTACTGGTCCACCGGGGCGGTCGGCCCGGCGATCCCGGCGTTGTTGACCAGCACGTCGAGGCCTCCGAGCGCCCCCACGAGGTCGTCGAACATCGCTGCGACGGCCGCTGTGTCGGTGATGTCACAGGTGCTCGCGCTGATCGCTGCGGAGTTGGCGGTGATCCCGGCGACCGCGCCGGCGTCGGAGTCGGCGATGTGGACCCGGGCTCCCGCGGCGAGGAACGCCCGGCTGATGGCCAGGCCGATCCCGGCCGCACCGCCGGTCACGAGCACTCTCTGGGGCGCCGGCGTCGCATCGCTCATGGGCGCATCATGACGAGACGCGGTCCGGACCACCATCGACCGATGATTTCCCGTCGAGCGTGACGTCTCATGTGCACATCCCCAGGAAAAGGAGCGCCCCATGCAGTGGACTCTTGAAGTCGTCGTCCTGCCCGTGAGCGACATCGATCGCGCCGTCGCCTTCTACCGCGACCAGGTGGGCTTCCATCTGGACCACGACACCCACAACGAGCACATGCACGTGGTCCAGCTGACGCCGCCCGGCTCGGGCTGCTCGATCGTCTTCGGCGACCTCCCGTCTCAGAACGAGATGGCCCCGGGCTCCATGAAGGCGCTCCAGCTCGTCGTCTCCGATGGCGCCGCCGCGCGCCAGGAGTTGCTGGATCGCGGAGTCGAGGCGAGCGAACTGATGGTTCTGGCCCCCACCGACGGCGGCACCTTCTTCGGCTTCCACGATCCCGACGGGAACACGTGGGCGGTCCAGGAGATCAGGGCCCGCGCCCAGACCCCGCTCATCGCACCGGAGCGTGAGGGGCTGCTGCGCGACTGGGCGGGAGGCTAGCCCGGGCCGCGAGAACAGCCATTCGGCCCCAGACCACGCTCGCGGCACCGAGTTTGTGCCGTTGCGGTACGCATAGCGACCACTTCGCTACAAACGCCGCGGCGCCGAACCGAGTTTGTCGCCGATCGGTCGCTGGGAGGAGCGCCGCCGGGCGCTGGGACCTGGAATAGGTGCCAAAGTCGATCGTTTCGATCGACGCCGGCGCTTTTTCCATGTCCCAGCTGGAATAGAGCACAAATCCCGGCGGGCGACACAAGTTTGGCGACCTTTCCAGGTGTGGAGGCCACCGTGGCCGCCGGCCCCAGTCACCAGGCCGGCCCTACCCCACCACGTCACAGCACGAGCGAGGTCTCGCGTAGGCGCCCGCCCGGCGGTCGGTAGGTGACGACGAGGTTCAACGTCAGCGCGCGCCAGTGCTTGGCGAGCCTCCGGCCAGCCGCATCGAGGCCCAGCGCGAGCCGTCTCCGCACGTAGCGACGTGAACCTCGCATGGGCTCGGGCGAGGCGGGTAGTGCGGTGAGCATGCCGGGACTCGCTCGCCACCTCATCCCCCCCCTCAGTGACAGGTGAGTGGCTCCGCGGTGAGTAAGAACGCGGTGGACCCGTCCTTCGAGCTCCCAAGGAACGAAGGGTCGCCGTCAACCGACGGACGCGAGGTGTCAGGTGTCACCCACACCGTGCCGGCCCCCTCCCCCCCCCCCCCCCCGTGCTCGTGTGAGCACCGCCGCCCCTACTCTACCCCCCTCCTCCCCACTCCTCCCGCCACGTGAATGCGCGGCGCGGCGTAAGACAAGAGGCACCTCACGGCGATGTGGCGCGAGGCCGACCTTGCCCGCTACTTCTGCGCGTCGAACGACATGTCACACCCGTTGATCACGAGCGTGCCGCCATTGTCACCAGCGTCGCCCCCGACGGCGAAGACGATGTCAAGCCGGGCGTTGAGCGTTTTGCTGCCCTCCTTGACCTTGACGCGCTGGGGCACGACACCACTGATGTCGTTCGGGTTGGTCCGCTTCGGATCGCCATATCCCACGATCCAGTTCGAGACACCGGCGGCGGTGGCGAGCCGGAGCTTCTGTTGGCCGAGGACGCGCAGCTTGCCCAGACCGCAACCCGTCCCGAAGATGTGAAAGCTCGCCACCGAGGTGCGGGCGTGGTTCACGGTGAACCCTCCACCGTCCAGCTTCCAGCCGCCCGCCTTGGGGCGCGGGACCGCCGCCAGTGCGATCGCCGGCAACGTCAGCATCGCCATGATCACCACCAGCCCGGTCAGACGTTTGCCCCTCATGCGGCGCAACCCTATACAGATCGCGACCCGCCATGGGAATAAGAACCGCCCGCGCCAGCCGGGATGTCCGTTTCGTCCAAGACACGGTCGACGGACCGTGGTTCGATTCCCACATGACAACGAGGAGCCCATAGATGAACATCGAGTTTCTCTCCACCATCGCGGTGGTGGCTGCCGATCCGCCGGCCAGCCGCCGCCTGTACGTCGACACGCTGGGCCTCCCACTGCAGGCCGGCGTCGATGGGGAGTACTTCCACACCGACCAGCTCGCGGGCGTCAAGCACTTCGGCGTCTGGCCGCTGACCCAGGCCGCGCAGGCCTGCTTCGGGACCCCGGACTGGCCCGCTGACCGGCCCGTCCCCCAGACCAGCATCGAGTTCGACGTGGCCGACGCGAACGCCGTGGGCGCGGCGGCCGACGAGCTGGCCGCCGCCGGCTACGAGATCCTGCACGACGCGCGCGAGGAGCCGTGGGGCCAGACCGTGGCCCGGCTGCAGTCACCCGAGGGAGCGATCGTCGGGATCAGCTACGTGCCGTCATTGCACCACTGAGTCGCTATCGGCGGCGCGCGTCGTAGCGGCGCCGGTCGCGCTTGGTCGGGCGCGCGCCGAGATTGAGCGGGCCGGCGAGCCGCCGCAGCTCCGATTGGCGCTCGCGCTCGGCGACGCTCTCAGGGGTCTCCTCGTAGAGCGGTGCGGCTTGGGCCGCGGACACGCGACGCTCGGCCATGCCACGCACGATCACGGTCCGCCGCATGGAGCCGATCGTCATCTCGAGCCGGTCGCCGAGCGCGACCTCGCGGCTCGGCTTGGCCGCCACGCCGTTGACGTGCACCCGTCCGCCCTTGACCGCCTCGGCCGCCAGCCCGCGAGTCTTGAACAGACGCGCGGTCCACAGCCATCGGTCGATGCGCATCAGGCGCTGCGGGAGACGGGCGTGGACTTTGGCTTCATCGGCTGAGACGCTACCGGGCGAGACCCAGTCGCCAGGAGGCCGAGATGCTGAGCGAAGTGCAGGGACCCACGGGGATCACCGTCCATCTCCTCTCACAGATCGATGGCCCGATCACCAGCGCGCCGATCGGCCGGCAGGCGTCATTGCCGGCCATCGAGGACCAGGCCAACCAGGTCGCCAACCGGTTCGCGACGTTCGTCAACGCTGCCACCACCACCCTCGACGTCTGCATCTACGACTTCCGCCTCGTCCTCCCCGACGTCAGCAACACGATCGTCGACGCGATCAACGGCGCCGCCGATCGCGGGGTGACGGTGCGCGTCGCCTATGACGCCAACGAGGCCAGCGACACGGAGATCATCAAGCAGTTCCGGGGCGCGGGCGGCGACCCGGCGCCGACCGGTACGCAGGTGTTCATCACCCGGTCACTACACCCCTCGGTCCAGACCAAGGCGATCGCGGAGCAGACGGTCCACGACCAGGTCACCGACGAGCCGATCGCGCCCGGCAGCCAGATCATGCATCACAAGTACATGGTCGCCGATGCCGCGACCAAGGCCGCGGCCGTGTGGACGGGCTCGACCAACTTCACCGTCGACGCCTGGGCACTGCAGGAGAACAACATCGTCGTCATCACCTCGGCCGGTCTCGCCGCGCAGTACACGAAGGATTTCGACGAGCTGTGGAGCACTGAAAAGCTCACCGGCACCGGCCGCGGCGACGAGGGTTCCGTGACCGTCGGTGGAGCGGCGGTCCAATACGCGTTCGCTCCGGGGGAGGGCAGCGCGATCGAGACCCTCATCGCTCAGGCGATCACCGGCGCCACCACGCGTCTGCGCGTGGCCTCGATGGTGACCTCATCGCCGGCGATCCTGACCGCGCTCAAGGGCCGGATCGACGCCGGGATCGACTTCGCGGGCGTCTACGACGAAGGCGAGACCCAGGGCGTGCTCTCGCAGTGGAAGAAGTCAGCCACCGGAGCGGCCAAGGTGGCGCTGGCCGAGGCGGTCCTGGCCAAGATGGTGGCGAAGGACTCACAGCGCTTCAACCCGAGCGCGACCGACAGCGCCCACAACTTCATGCACGACAAGATCGTCGTCGCCGATGACACGCTCGTCACCGGCAGCTTCAACTTCTCCGCCAACGCGGCACACAACGCCGAGAACGTCCTCGCCATCCAGAACGCCGATCTGGCCGACGCCTACGGCGGCTACATCGACGGCCTGGTGGCCCGCTACCGCGGGAGCACGCCCCCCGCGTCTTAGCCCGGGCTTAGCGGTACGCCCATATCCCGGCGCTACCGTCGGCTGATGGCGGGCGGCACGTGGTCTCACTCCGGCGCCGGAACCCGGTTCAGGCGCCGGCCCGCGCGACTCGGATCGCTCGCCCCGCTCCTGACGCTCGCGCTCGCCGTTGCGGCCGGGGGGTGTGGCTCGGGGGTGGCAGCGCCGCCGCGCACAGCCACGAGCCTCGCCTCCATCACCGCCACCACGACCGGCGCGGGCGCTGCCGCCACCGGGACCCCTCGGATCATCGACGGATCGTTCTACTCGCCCGCCGTGAGGGGGATGCTGCACTACCAGATGGCCCTGCCGCCGGGCTATGCCACGAGCGGCAAGCGCTATCCCGTCCTCTACGTCCTGCACGGCCTGCCCGCCAGCGCCGAGGCCTACAAGGGGGTGGCGGGCTACGCGGGTCGCCTGGCGGCCACGCAGGACCCCGCCATCGTGGTCGGCGCCCAGGGCGCCCGGCCGGGCGATACCGACCCCGAATGGCACAACTGGGGGCCGGGTCGTGACTGGGAGACCGCCACCCAGCACGACCTCGTCTCCTACATCGACCGCCACTACCGGACGATCGCGCGCCGTTCGGGGCGGGCGATCATCGGCATCTCGGCCGGCGGCTACGGCGCCACGCTGATCGCCATCCACCACCCCGGCACCTACCAGGTCGTCGAATCCTGGAGCGGCTACTTCGAGATCACCGATCCCGACGGCCATCCCCTTGACCTGGGCTCGGTGGAGGCCAACGCCGACGCCAGCGCTCACGCCAGCGTGCCCTTCCTCAAGCGCCGCTTCGCGCCCTACGGCGCCACCTTCTTCGGCTTCTACATCGGCACGCGCGACCCCTACACCAACTTCATCGCCGACAACAAGCGCCTGGACCGGGAGCTGACGGCCGCCGGCATCCCCCACGTCTTCAGGCTCTATCCGGGCGCCCACAACGGCACGTTCTGGCGCATGCACCAGGACCAGTGGCTCGACACGGCCGTCGATCGGCTCGATCCGCCGAGCTGACCGGCGCGAGTTACGTAGTCCACTACGCATGTCCGCGGGCCACTCCTGGCTCAGGGTTACGGGTGTTCAGCCCACCCGTGCCAAAGGAAACGAAACCGTGGACCAACTTCAGACCTCCCTCCCTCTGACGGCTGCGCGGGGGGGCCGGGTGGGCGCCGGTCGCGCCCGCACACCCAGCCGCTGGCTGATCCTGGCGACGATGACCGGTGCGCTGTCCATGGTCATGATCGACCAGACGGTCGTCAGCGTGGCCCTGCCGACGATGCAGCGCGACCTGGGCCTGTCGAGCACCGGCGTGCAGTGGGTGGTCAACTCCTATCTGCTGCTGCTGGCCGTGCTGGTGGCCTTCGGCGGGCGCGTGGCCGACCTGCTGGGCGCCGAACGCACCTTCCGCGCCGGCGCCAGCGTCTTCGTGCTGGCCTCGGCGCTGTGCGGCCTGGCCCAGAACCAGGCCATGATCATCCTGTCGCGCGGGCTGCAGGGAGTCGGGGCGGCGATGATGATGCCGTCAACCGGCTCGGTCATCGTCAACACGTTCGACATCCGCGAACGGGGCAAGGCGATGGGCATCTACAGCGGCATCTCGATGGTGTTCCTGGCGCTGGGGCCGCTGGTGGGCGGCCTGCTCACCCAGGCCGTCAGCTGGCGGGCAGTCTTCTTCATCAACCTGCCCATCGGCGTGGCCATCGTGGCTCTGGCGCACTTCACGCTGCCCCACCGCCCGATGACGCGCATCCCGCGCGGCGCCATCGACTGGACCGGCGTCCCGCTGCTCGTCGGCGGACTCGGCGCGCTCGTCCTGGGACTGATGCAGGGACAGACCTGGGGATGGGGATCCCCCGCGGTGATCGCCCTGCTCGCGGCCGCCGTGGTGCTCATTCCGGTGTTCCTCTGGTGGGAGACCCGCGCCTCGTCGCCGCTGGTGGCGCTCCGGCTCTACCGCGAGCAGAACTTCGGCGCCAACTCCGCGGTCCTGGCCGGGGTGCAGTTCGCCCTCGTCGGCGCGTCGGTGTTCGGCGCGGTCTGGTCCCAGCAGGTCCTCGGCTTCAGTGCCATCCACGCTGGGCTGGCCATGCTCCCCCTGACCCTGCCGCTCCTGGTCGTTGCGCCGCTGGCGGGTCGCGCCTATGACCGCTTGGGCCCGCGTCCGCTCCTGGTCACCGGCGCGGTGCTCATCGGCGCCGGCCTGGCCTGGCTGGGCTGGCACCTGCACCTGCGTGAGTACTGGTGGCTGGTCCCGGGCTACATGGCCATGGGCGCCGGCATCGGGCTGACCATCTCGCCGGGCACCACCGACGCGCTCGGCGCCGCGCCGGCCGCACAGCGCAGCCAGGCCAGCGGGATCGTCCAGACCGTCCGCCAGGTGGGCGGGGTCATCGGCATCGCCGTGCTCGGCGCGATCGTGGCCAACATCGCAGCCGTCGGGCCCGACGCGACGGTGGCGGCGCACCGCACGGCATCCACCAACGGCGTCGCGGCCGCCTACTGGTCGGGCGCGGCGATGATGGCGGTGATGGCGATCGTGGCGCTGGTGTTCGTCCGCCGCCGCGCCGTCGAGGGACCGGCTAGCCCCGCCGCCCAGCCAGCTCGCGGCGATCGTTGACGCCGAGCTTCTGCATGCCCCGGTACAGGTGGGTCTCGACCGTGCGCACCGAGATGACCAGCCGGTCAGCGATCTCGGCGTTGCTGAGCCCCTGCGAGGCGAGCTCGATGAGCTGGGCCTCGCGGGGGGTCAGGTCGACGGCGGTGGTGTCCAGGCCGTCGATGGCCGGCGGGTCGCTGCCCTGGCCGGGGACGTGGAGCTCCCGGGCCTGTGCCGCCGCGCGCCGCGCCGAGTCCTGGCGCCCGGCGGCGATGAACGCCGCTGCGGCGTCGCCGGCGGCCTCCACGGCATAGCCCAGCGCGCCGATCGCGGCCATCTCCCCAGCGGCCTCCAATAGGGCGGCGCCGTCGCGGGCGGCCTTGGCCGAGGCGTGACGCGCGTAGGCCGTGACCAGCCGGGACTCGCACCGCGCGGCCAACTCCTCGAGCACCGGGGCAGCCGGCGCGCCGGCCCGCAGGGCGTCGTAGGCGAGCTGCCCCACCAACCCGGGCATGTCCGAGAGCGCGGCGGTGTCCTCGAGGAGGCGCCGGCCGGCCTCGGCGGGGTTGCGCAGGCGCAACACCCACCCCTCGGCGCGCCGGACCAGCACGCGCTGCACCGGGAGGGGCTCGCGCCGCCGGCATGCGGCGCGCAGCCGCTCCAGCGCGGCGGCGGCGCCGTCGTAGTCGCCGGTGGACGCGGCCACTCCGACCGCGAGCGACTCGATGGGGACCACCGAGTTGAACGGGTCGCGTTGGCGGGTGTGCACCTGAGCCTCGGCGACCCATCGCGCGGCGTCGCGGTAGCGGCCGCGGAGAAACTGCAGTCGCCCCAGGGTGAACGCCGCCACGCCGGTGGCACCGTGGTCGTGGGCCCGCACGCCGTCGCGCACGATCCGCCCCATGGATGCCTCCAGGTCGGGCCAGCGCACGCCTGCCTCCAGCGCGGCGAGGCCCAGGACCGCCAGGGCTGCCACGCCGGCGTCATCCATCGGGACGTCCAGGGGGGCGGCGAAGGCGTCCTGGGCGGCGGCGTCGCCCCGACCCGCCACGAGGGCGGACAGGATCCGCATCGTCGCGTGTGAGCGCCGGGTGACGTCGGTGGCGACGGCGCTGAGCTCGCGCTGCGGTGGCTCGAGTCCCGCCTCCAGCGCTCGGTAGGTGTCGCCGATCCGAGAGACGAACCCTTGCCAGTCCGGGTCCCCGGACCAGGTCGTCGCCCGCTCCAGCAGCGCGGTGATCTCCGCGGGCCGACGCAATCCCCAGTGATAGAGCGAGAGCCGCTGGCGCACGTAGTCATGGGCCTCCGGGGTGGCCGCGGCCAGCGGCTCGACCGTGGCCAGCGCGGCCTCGGCATCCTCGTAGCGGTTGCGCATGCTGTGAGCCTGGGCCAGCAACATCCCGGCGACCAGCTCGATCCCAGCGCCCGCCAGCTCGGCGAGCTGCGCCCCCAGGTCGGGGTCGCCTGCGCGATTGGCCGCTGCGGCCGCGTCGCGCGCCAGATCGGCGGGAAGCGCGGCGTCGGAGTCCAGCAGCAGCCGGGCCACCCGCAGCGCGTCGCCGGGGCCCAGCGGCTCCCGCGAGCGCAGCGCCTCCACCAGCCGCAGCCGCAGGCTCCGGCCGCGCAGCGGCGGCAGCGTGGCACGGACCGCCTCGCCGTAGAGCGGGTGCGAAAGGCGGACCTCGCCGCCGCTCAACGCCACCAGGCCATCGGCCTCGGCGTCGATCAGCGTGTCCTCGGAGCTCAGCGCAGCGATCTCCGCCGGGGTCAGGGGCTCACCGAGGGCCAGCAGCTCCGCCAGTTCGCGTTCGCCGGTGGTGAGCTCCGCCATCCGGCGTCCGACGAGCTCGACCAGCGATGCGTTGGTGGCCGGGAGCCCGTCCATGCGCCAGAAGCCGTCGCCGTGAACCAGAGCGCCGCCGTCCACCGCGCCGCGCACGAGCTCGCGGACGTACAGGGCGTTGCCGCGGCTGACGTCGGTCACCCAGCGCAGCGCGGCCTCCTCCACCGGATCGGCCAGGGCCGTCTCGACCAGCGCCCGGACATCCTCGTCGCCCAGAGCGCCCAGCTCGATCCGGCGGGCGGCATCGTCCTTCCACAGCGAGACGATCGCGTCGGGGCACGGCTCACCCGCCCGGACGGTGGCCACGACGAATGCCGACGCCGAGGTGGCCAGATGGAGCACGAGCGCGGCCGAGACGGGGTCCAGCAGCTGGGCGTCGTCGACCCCCAGCACCACCGGCCGTCCCGCTGCGCGCTCGCGCAGGTCCTCCCCGCAGCGTCTCAGCAGCGCGACGGTGTCGTCTGAACGGACCTCGTCGGGCACGAGGTCGGCAAACGCGGCCAGCGGCACCGTGGCCGCGCTGCGCGTCGCCTGGACCCACTCGGTGAGCGCCCCCTCGCGCTCCGCGGTCGCCTGAGCCTCGCGGGCCAGCCGTGACTTGCCCACGCCGGCCTGCGCGACGACGACGACCCCGTGGCAGCCGCCGTCCGCGCGGGCGGCGGCGATCTCGGCCAGCTCACGGTCACGGCCGACGAGCGGCCAAACCCCGGCGAGTGGTGATGCGTCCGGCGACGAGCCCCCTGCCATTGCGACCGGACACTCTACGCCCGTCGTCCCTGGCCCACGACGTCTTAAGCGAGATCACAGACAGCCCTCGAGCCACTGCATGATCGTGTCCGCCTCGGTCCCGTCGGCGCCGACCATCACCGGAGTGGTGATGAGGTCGGCCTCCGGGCCGAGGCGGAAGGTCTGGATGTGGCGATAGAGGTCGTACATGGTGAGGCCCGAGAGGTCGAAACACCGCGCTGCACGGCGCAGGCGGTGGCTTGTCTCGGGCGCGAACAGGTCCGCGAGGTGAAGCTCTGAGTCAAACCTGACGTCGTCCTGCTCGAGCAACGCCACCCGAGCCGGCGCGGGGAGAGCGTCGATCCAAGGGCGCGACGCGTCAACGACGGCGGGAGCCACGACGGCCGCGGCGAACCGGTGCTCGTAGGCGAGTGCCCGCGTGACGGCGAAGGCGCCGAGCTCGAAGCCGACCACGGCCATGCGGGACGCGTCGACGGCCACCCGGGCAGTCATCGCGTCGGCGACCGGGGCCAGGACGGCCTCCCAGTCGGGGCGCAGGACAAGCCTCTGGCGGCGCAGCGCGGCCTGGCGGCCCGGACCGTCAAAGGTCATCCAGTGATAGCCGCGAGCCTGCGCCGCCGCGCCGGCCCGGGCCCAGGCGTGTGAGGTGGCCGCCCGGCCACCCGGATCGATCACGACGAGCGGGCGCCGCCCCCGCCCGGCGCTGAAGAAGTAGCCGGGAAGAGTCGTGTCCTCATAGGGCACCGACAGGCGCTCGCCCCCGAGCGCGGCGGCGGCGCGATCCCAGCAGTCGCGCTGGCGCTCCCACAGCTGCGCCTCGTTCACCGATCCGTCGGTGTCGGCGATGACCGCGAGCGCGGCCGCGTAGTACGACGCCGCATGCAGGTATCGCGCGGCGTCGCCCGTCCGCCCGGCGACGGCCCAGGCCTCGCCACCCGCCGCGGTCCATTCGCGCAGCCACGCATCCGGGTCGCCGTCCGCGAGCCGCGTCGCAGTGACGGCCACCAGATCCGGCTCGGCGGCACCCCACTGCGACGCGTGGCGCAGATCCTGCAGGGCGAGCTCGCGCGAGGTGCTCTGGCGGGCGACCATGGCGGCCTCTCCCGATACGGCTGCGACGGCGATGCTCATGCGTACAGTGCCTGCGCGGGCTAGGCGAGACGGTGAGCCGCTGCCGGCGTGTCGCCTGCGCCGGTGGACTGCTTGGCGGCCCACACGACCAGCAGGATCGGGACCACCCAGTTGAACAGGATGTTGGTGCCCGGACGATCGAGCGCGCCGGCGATGATGTGGAACGGGACCATCGCCGCGAAGACCAGGCCCCACAGGGCGGTCAGGTGACGATTGACCGCCTTGAAGCGCTCCGTGCCCCAGAACTCCTCGGGCACCTGCTCGCGGGCGTACTGCTCGGTGAACGGGACAAACAGCAGTGAGGTGAACGCGATGACAGCGAGGCCGGCGGCGGCGATGCCGCGGGCGTAGCGCGCCAGCTCGGTGGCGGTGTGGTGATCGACGACGAAGGCGGCGATCGCGAAGCCGATGAACGTGGCCACCGCTCCGAGCTCGAGGATCTTGGGGCGCCCGGCCCGGACGCCGGGGATCGCGATGACGACCGCGGCGACGAGCGCGACCAGCGAGCCGAGCTTGAGGCTGGTGTGCTGCACCAGGACCGTGAAGATCACCCACGGGACCAGCGCGATGAAAATGGCCGAGCCACCCTTGTGGGGCTCGGACGAGACGTTTGACGGTGACGACATGGGGTTCTCCCTCCGGTTGGTGTTCTGCGTCATGTCCATGTCGCAGACGATCTCACCGCAGCCGCCCGGTGTCCTGCGTATCGCAGTACGTAATGTGCGGGCCGCGCCCGCCCACCGGTACGTAGCCACGTCGATCATCGCTGCGGCACGGCCGTATTGGCCCGCCGCGCCTCGCGGGCGATCTGAGCCAGCAGGGGCGGGACGTCCAGCCGGGGCACCACCGCTTCGATCAGCGAGAGGCCGGCGGCGGCACGCGCCGCTCGCAGTGCGTCGTGCAGCTGGCGCGACGTGGTGATGCGCCGCGCGACCGCGGCTGCGGGGGCCAGCGCGCCCACCAGCGCCGGCCAGTCCCACGGCGCGATGTCGTTGTAGGGCTGGTCGGGCCCCCGGATGGCTCGCTCGACGGTGTAGCCGTCGTTGTTGACCAGGACGACCGTGGCCGAGAGCCCGAGCCGGGCGATCGTCGAGAGCTCCTGCACCGTCATCTGCGCCGCACCGTCACCGACGAGCAGCACGCCGTGACGGTCGGGCTCGGCCAGACAGGCGCCGAGGAGAGCCGGCAGGGAATACCCGATCGAGGCCCACAGCGGCTGGCCGAGGAACAGGACGTCCTCGGGGAGGCGCTCGTTGCCCGCGCCGTAGAACGCGGTGCCCTGGTCGGCGACCACCAGGTCGCGCGGGGCCAGCCAGTCGCTGACCGTGCTCCACAGACGCGTCTGGGTCAGAGGGCGGTCGTCCACCCGGGGCACACGAGTGACCGCGCGCCGGAAGGCATGAGCGGCCCGGGCGCGGGGCAGGCAGGCGACGAGACCGGTCAGGCACTCGAGGGCGCGCGGCATCGACACCGGGGAGAACGTGGCCTGGCCGACGCTCGCCTCGGTGGCGCCCAGCTCGATGGTTCGCCGCCGGTCCAGCTTGTGGCTGAAGAACCCGCTGTTGAGGTCGGTGAACTGCACGCCGGCCACGATGAGGGCCTCGGCGGCCTCGATGGCGAAGCGCACCAACGGGTCACTCGCCGCGCCGGCGTAGATGCCCAGATAGTTCGGATCGCTCTCGTCGACCAGGCTCTTGCCCCACAGCGACGTCGCGTGGACCAGCCCGGCCGAGGTGACCAGGCGCCGGAACTGCGCCGTGGCCCCGGTCCGGTGGGCGATGAGGCCGCCGAGCACGCTCACCCCGCCGGCATCCCCAACGCCCGCCAGCAGACGCCCCGCGGCGTCGCGGAACGCGTCGAGCGCCTCGGGGGCGGTGGGGTCGCCGGCCGGCGGGAGCGGCTGGACCGGCGCACTGGCGGGCGCCTCGGCGACGTCGGCGGACAGGAGCAGATAGCCCGGGAGGTGGGCATCGCGGACCGCGGTGATGACCCGGTCGATCTCCTCCGCGGCGTTCTCGGGGGTGAGGGCGGCGCGCGCGCAGGTGATCGGGGCGTGCATGTCCAGGAAGTGGGTGAAGACACCGTCGCCCAGGGAGTGGTGGACGATGCGCTGTGCCGCCTGGGTGCCGCTCGCGGGCGCTCCCACGATGTGGAGCACCGGGACGTGCTCGGCGAAGCTGCCCGTGACGGCGTTGATCGCACTCAGCTCCCCCACGCCGAACGTGGTCATCAGCGCCGCCAGACCGCGAGCGCGCCCGTAGCCGTCGGCGGCATAACCCGCGTTGAGCTCGTTGGTGGTGCCCACCCAGCGAACGCGCCGATGAGCGACCACGCGGTCGAGCAGTCCGAGCGTGTAGTCGCCGGGGACGCCGAAGACGTGCTCCACGCCGAGCTCGGCGAGCCGGTCCAGGAGATAGTCCCCCACGACGTAGCCGGTCCCTGAGCCGGTGAGCTGGGGTTGGGCGAGCACGGCGGTCATCGCAGCGCCACCGCCTCGCGCTGCTCGCCCAGGAGCGCGGCGATGCGGGACCGGTTGGGCTTGCCCTGCTCGGTGACCGGCACGCGGTCCACCACGATGACCTGCGACGGGCTGAGGTGCTCGCCGCGGTGCTCGGTGACGAAGGCACGGAGGTCATCGCCGTCCACGGTGGCCCCCGGTGCCAGCACCGCCACGGCGTAGAAGCCCCCGTCGGCCGGGACGGCCACGGCGTAGCGCACCTCGGGGTGATCGCAGAGCGCGTCCTGAACGTCCACGGGCATCACCCAGCGGCCGCAGACCTGGCGCTGGTCCGCGGCGCGGCCGCGGACGTGCAGGTAGCCGTCGAGGCCCAGGAGGCCGAGGTCGCCGGTGAAGTACCGGTCACCGTGGAAGCCGCCGCGCGGAGCGTCACCGTCATAGCCCTCGGCCACCTGAGGTGACCGCACCGTGACGAAACCCTCCTCCCCGCGGGGCGCCTCACTGCCGTCCACGCGCTCGATCCGCACGTCCACTCCGGGGAGCGGGGGCCCTGCGGTAACGAGACGCTCGGGATGGGCCAGCGAGTAGTCCGCTCCGGCCAGCACGCTGACGATGCCCATCTCGCTGGCGCCGTAGGGGTGCGCCAGGATCGGACCGGCACGGCCCAGCAGCCGCCGCCGCAACGCCGGAGCGGCGTCGGCGCCGATGTGGCTGATCGCCACCAGCGAGGACAGGTCGCGCACGCCGAACTCGGGATGGTCGATGAGCTCGACCAGGAGCGGCTCGACCAGGGCCAGGTGGGTGATGCCCTCGGCCTCGATGCTGGCCAGGATCTCGCGCGCGTCGAAGCGGTCGCGCAGGATGACCGTCCCTCCGCCGAGCAGGACCTGGTCGGCGAGGACCTGGGCCACGTAGGCGAAGGACGTGCAGATCAGCTGGCGGCGGCCCCGCATGAAGCCCGCGTCCACCAAGCGCTCCCAGCCGGCGAAGCTCCGCCGGCTCAGCTTCGGCTGACCGGTGGTCCCGCCCGACGCGACCATGACGGCGAGCGCGCCGGGGTCAACCGAGCAGGCGGGAAGATCACGGGAGCGACCGGCCGGCATCCCGAGCAGGTCGTACGCCCCCGGCACCGGACCGACGGAGAGCAGTCGCGGGGTCCCCCCGAGCGCACCATCTCACCGACGGCGCCGGCGGTCTCTGGGAACACCACCACGGCGTCGGCGTGCACGCGCGCCAGCAGGCCGGCGAGACGGCCGCGCATCCCCGTGTTGGGGCAGAAGACCGTGGCGCACCCCAGCAGTCCCGCTGCGTAGCGGACGGCGAGTGCGTCGGCGCTGATCGTCGGCACGATCGCGATGCGGTCACCGGGGAACACACCGGCGTCCGCCAGCGCCCGCGCCAGGCGGATCACGAGACGGCGGAACTCGAGCGCGGAGAGCTCGCCATGGGCGTCCTGGATGACGACTCGATAGGGGCGGTCGGTGGCGCGAGCGAGGATCCGCTCGACGTATGAGCTGGGGTTCATGAGGTCGTTCCTTGTGCGGTAGATCAAGTGACACCACAAGCGTCGTCCTCGCAGCCGCCGCGGACATTCGTAGGCCACTACGGCATTGCGCCCGAGCCACTACGACGACGCGCCAGTCGTAGCCGCGCCCCCCGATGTCGTAGTGCGCTACGAACGACCGCCGCCCTCCGCGCTGGGACCGTTTCGACCATGCCCCTGATCGACGAACCAGCCCAGCCGTCACCCGGGTTCACTGACCCCGCGTTCGCCGCAGAGCTGACCGCGCTGCTGCGCCAGGCGCGGTGGGACGGAGCTCGCACCGAGGAGGTGCTGGCCACCGCGGCCCGGATACGTGACCGGGACCCCGACTCGTGGGTCTCGGAGTGGGTGTGGACCGCCGGTGAGGCCTGGGCCGCGGCCCACAGGGTGGCGGCGCAGGGCGCGGGGGCCGGCGCCGGGATCCGGTACCTGCAGGCGGCCGCCTACTACGGGGCCGCCCTGTCACAGATCCCGCGCTCCGCCGAGCACGTTCGCGCCCCGGATCTGTGGCGCCGCCATCGCGTCTGCTGGGACGAGGCGGTGGATCGGGCCCCCACGCCGGCCCGGCGCATCGAGATCCCCTACGCCGGCGGGTCGCTGCCCGGCGCCTTCTTCCCCGCCCCGGACGCGTGCGGCGCCCGGCGGCCGCTGGTGATCATGCACAACGGCGCCCACGGGCCGATCTCGGCGATGTGGGGACTCGGTGGCGCCGCCGCCGCGCAACAGGGCTATCACTGGATGACCTTCGACGGCCCCGGCCAGGAGGCGGCGCTCCACGAGCGGGGGTTGTTCCTGCGGCCCGACTGGGAGCACGTCCTCACCGCGGTGCTCGATGCAATGACCGCGCGCCCCGACGTGGACGCGACCCGCGTCGCGGCCGTCGGCATCGGTCAGGCGGGGTACCTGCTCCCCCGCGCGATGGCCTACGAGCACAGGCTGGCGGCGGCGGTGCTGGCGCCAGGCGTCGTCGACGTCGCCGAAGCATGGACTGCGGCGCTACCGACCCGGCTGCGCGCGATCCTCGCCCGCGGCGACAGCGCGGCGTTCGATCGTGAGATGCGCGTGGCGCTGCTCTTCGCCCCCGAGGCCGCGGGCATCCTGCGGGCGCGAGCCGCCGGTTACGGGCCGCCGGGGGGTTCGCCGTCGCGGATCTTCGCCACGGTCGGCGGCTATCGCCTGGGCGAGGAGGCCGCGACCGTTCGCACGCCGCTGCTCGTGGTCGAGCCCGAGCCGGGTGCGCCATGGCGGGGGCAGTCACGGCGGCTGGCTGAGCTGGTGGCGGGCCCGGTGTGCATGTCGGCGTCACACGACGAGGCGGCCTGGCTGGACTGGCTGGAGCTCTACCTCCGCTGACGCACGCCGTGAACGGCGCGGGCCTAGAGCTCCGTGCGATTGCTCACGCCGCGCTTCTGCATCGCGCGGTAGACGTAGGTCTCGATGGTGCGCACGGAAAGGACGAGCTGGTCGGCGATCTCCTGATTGGAGAGGCCGCGAGCGGCGAGCGCGGCGATCTGAGCCTCCCGGGGCGAGAGGTCAGACGCGATCCCGGCCAGCCCGTCGATGACCGGGAACTCCGCCCCCTGGTTGGCGGGATACAGGTCGCGTGCCGTCGCCGCGGCCCTGCGGGCGGAGTCCTGGCGTCCCGCGGCCACGAACTCCCGCGCGGCGTCGATCGCCGCCTCCTTGGCGCACGCCAAGGCTCCGATCTGGGCGAACTGGCGCCCGGCGGCCAGCAGCGCGTCGCCGTCCCGCGCGGCCCGGGCGGCGGCGTGCGCACCGCGGGCGCTCACCAGCGCGCTGTCGCATCGCGTGGCCAGTTCGACTGAGCTCGCCGGCCAGCGCGGCCGGACGGCCGCCCGAGCGCAGCGCCTCGTGCAGCAACCGGGAGCGCGCGTTGGGGTCCTCGGCCGCCGCGGCGTCCTCCTGGAAGCGCCTGGCTCCGGCAGCGTCACCGAGTGCCCGAGCGCCCCAGCCCTCGGCGCACGCGCCGTAGACGGCCACACCCGGCAGCATGAACCCGCCCTCAGGACGCAGCGCCCGCGCGCCCTCCAGCGCGATCTGTGCGGCGGCGACATCGCCGCTGACGCAGGCGATCCCCACCTGCAGCGCGCGGATGCAGAACACCGTGTCGAACGTGTCGCTGCGTTCCAACTGGGCCTCGGCCTCGATGAGCCAGCGCTCGGCGTCGCGGTGACGCCCCCGTTCGAGGGCCAGCGACCCCAGCGTGAACGCGGCCAGACCCGCCGCCTCCTGGTCGCCCGCGCGCACGCCGTCGCGCAACGTGGTGGTCATGTATGCCTCGAGGTCCTCCCAGTCCTCGCCGCTCTCGAGCGCCACCATGTACATGGCCCGTAGCGCGTATCCCTGCCGGGGGGCGCGGATCGGAACCGGGGGGCGGATGCGGCGGACGATGGCATGCGCCTCGCGCGCCCGGCCGACACTCATCAGCGCCAGGACATGGGTCAACTCCAGCTGGAGGCGATGGCCGGGCGGCAGATCGGGTTCGGCGAGCATCGCCTCGACCGCCTCGAGCCGATCGGAGAAACCGTTCGCGAACCCGCCGAGGGCGAGCCGCCACGAGGCGAACTGCGCCGTCCATGCCGGGTCCGAGCGCCACGGCGCGGTCCGCTCAAGCATCTCCAGCGCCTGGTCCACGTGCCGCAGGCCGAACAGGAGCACATGCAGGCGCTGCGTGACGTACTCGAGGGCACCAGGATCGCCGGCGGCACTCGCCTCGGCCTCGGCCAGCGCCATCTCGGCGTCAGCGAAACGGCTGCGGATCGCGTGGGCGCGCGCCAGCAGCAGGGTCGCGCGCAGCCCGGCGCCGGCGGTGACCGCGCGCTGGGCCAGTTCGGCCCCCAGCGCCGGGTCGCCGGCCAGGTTGGCCGCGGACGCAGCGTCGAGCAACAGTCCGGGCGGCACGAGCTCACCGGCATCGGTGATGAGCCGCGCGGCACGCAGCGCGTCGTCGGGCGTCAGCGGCTGGCGGGACTGGACCACCTCGGCAAGTCGCAGGCGCAGCAGTCGCCCGCGCAGCGTCGGTATCTCGGCGCGGATGACCTCGCCGTACATCGGGTGCATGATGCGCACCAGGCCGTCGTCCTCCGGAGCGCTGAGCACGACCAGGCCGCGCTCCTCCGCGGCCGCCAGACCCTCGTAGGACGACAGCCGCACCACCTCGTGCAGGCGCAGCGGTTCGCCGAGAGCCAGCAGTTCCAAGGGCTGGCGTGCCTCCTCGGGCAGGCTGGCGATCCGGCGGGTGACCAGGGCCGTGAGCGACGGTGGCGGGGTCGGGCGTCGGCGAAGCCGCCACAGCCCGCGTTCCTCGGTGAGGATCCCGGCGTCGATGGCGCCGAGCACCATCTCGCGCGCGAACATCGGATTGCCGGCCACCGTGTCAACCACGCGCTGGACGGCTCCGCGCTCGATCGGCCCGCCCACCCCGGTCTCGATCATCCGCTCGATCGCCTCGTCGCTGAGAGGGTCGAGCTCGGTCAGGCGGGCACCGGCGTCCTTCCACAGGGCCGCGATCGCGTCGGGGGGCGGCGTCCCGGCCCGGAGCGTCACGAGCACGAACACGTTGGCCTGCATGGCCAGGTGCAGGATCAATCCCGCTGAGGCCTCGTCGAGCAGCTGCGCGTCGTCCACGGCCAGGATCACGGTGCGCGCGCCCGCGCGCTCGCGCAGCGCATCGGTGCAGCGGCGCACCAGCTCGACCGGCTCATCAGAGCGCACCTCGTCGGGAATGAGGCCGGCCAGCGCCCCAAGCGGGATGGTGGCGCTGCTCGCCGTCGCCTGCACCCACAGGGCGAGGGCACCGTTGGCCTCGGCCAGGGCGCATGCCTCACGCGCCAGTCGTGACTTGCCGACACCCGAATGCTACTCGCGGTGCCCCGCGAAACAGGGCGGTTCAGAGCTCGCCGCGGTGGCTGACGCCGCGCTTCTGCATGGCGCGATAGACGTAGGTCTCAACAGTACGGACCGACAGGACGAGCTGCTCGGAAATCTCGTGATTGGACAGCCCCCGCGCCGCCAGCGCGGCGATCTGAGCCTCGCGGCGGGTCAACTCGGTGGCCACCGCATCGAGACCGTCGACGATTGGGAACTCGGCGCCCTGGCCGGCGACGTACAGCTCCCGGGCGCGCGTGGCGGCGCGACGCGCGGAGTCGTGCCGGCCCTCGGACACGAACTGCCGGGCGGCGCTCACCGCGGCCTCCATGGCGTAGGCGTCGGCGCCGATGGCCGCCATCTCCTCGGCGGCCGCCAGGAGGCCTGCGCCGTCACGCGTTGCGAGGGCCCGCGCGTGCGCGGCGTAGGCCGCCACCAGGCGGGCATCACAGCGCCCCGCCAATCGCTCCAGCTCGCCCGCCACCGGCTTGGCGCTCGCGCCCGCTCGGAGGGCCTCATAGAAGAGGCGCGCCGCAAGGTTGGGCTGGTCGGTGGCGCCGGCGGCGGCCATGAACGCGTCGGCGCCGGCCGGGTCGCTGAGCGCGCGGGCGCCCCAGCCCTCGGCCCGGGCCAGGTAACCCGTCTGGGTCGGCATCGGCTGGCCGTCGCCCAGGAGGGCGTGCACGGCGACCAGGGCCTCCCGCGCGCGGCCCGGGTCGCCGGTGAACAATCCGATCCCCACCTCGATCGCCCGTACGCTCAGCGCCGTCCCGAACGCATCCTGGCGGGCAAAGTGGCCGTCGGCCTCGGCCGCCCAGCGCTCGGCATCCCGGTAGCGCCCGCGCGCCATCGCCAGTGCCGCGAGCGCGAACGCGCCGAGCCCGGCGGCCTGGTGGTCATCTCCCCGCACGGCGTCGCGCAGGACACCGCTCGCGTAGGCCTCGAGGTCGCTCCAGTCCTCGCCGGCCTCGAGTTCGATCACGCACATGAGCCCCAGCATGGCCGCGTCATAGTTGTCGCGCATCGGGACGGCCGGGCGATTGCCGCGCACCAGCGCGCAGGCCTCTTTGGTACGGCCGATGGCCATCAGGCGGAAGATGTGCGCCAGCTCGGCCTGGCGGCGCGCCCGCCCGTCGAGCCACGGATCGGCGAGGCTGCGCTCGGTCTCGTCGGCGCGCTCCTCGTAGCGGTCGACACCCTCGACGAATCCGGAGATCACCAGCCGCCAGGGGTCCAGTCGCTCTGGCCACTGCGGGTCATCCGACCATCCCGCGGCACGGTCCACGAAGGCCTGCGCCTCTGCGCGGCGGCCCAGACCCCAGAACAGGACCTGGACGCGCTGGGCGATATAGCCGAGCTCGGCGGGGTCCCCCGGCGCGTCGTCCTCGGCAGCGGCCAGGACGGCCTCGGCGTCGGCGAAGCGGTTGCGGGTGATGTGGGCGCGGCTGAGCAGCAGCGTCGCGCTCAGCCCCAGTCCGGTCCCAGATGCCAGCTGGGCGAGCCGTGCGCCCAGGTCCGGGTCCCCGGCGAGGTTGGCGGCGCGCGCGGCGTCGAGCAGGTTCTCGGGCGGGACGTCGGCCCCGGCGTCCAGCCGCCAGCGGGCGACGCGCAGCGCATCGTCAGGGGTGAGCGGGGAGCGCTGCGCCACCGTCTCGGCGAGCTTCAGCCGGAGCGCCCGGGCGCGGAGCACCGGCAGGTCAGTACGGAGCACCTCGCCATAGAGCGGTTGCGCCAGGCGCAGGACGGCGTCGGGTGAGCCCGGGTCGATGGTGATCATGCTGCGCGCCTCGATGCGCTGGAGGGTGTCCAGGTCAGACAGCGCCGCCATCTCGCCCAGCCGTAACGGCTCCCCCAGCGCCAGCAGTTCCATGGGGGTGCGCTCGGCGTCGTCCAGCGCGCCCATCCGCCGGGTCACCAGCGTCGCCAGCGATGGGCTCACCGCCCGGCGGTGCAGCTGCCACAGCCCGCCGTCGAAGGTGAGCCGGCCCTCCTCGAGCGCCCCGGTGATGAGCTCGCGGGCGTACAGCACGTTGCCCGCGCTCGTATCGACGACGCGCCGAAGCGCCGATTGGCCGACGGGGCCGTCGAGCGCCGCCTCCACCAGCGCCTCCATGGCGGCGTCGCCGAGCGGCTGCAGCTCCAGCCGGCGCGCGCCGCCGTCCTTCCACAGCGAATCGATCGCGTCCGGCGCCGTCACGCCGGCGCTGACGGTCACCACGACGAAGACGCCGGCCGCGATGGCGAGGTGCAGGACGAGCGCCGCCGACGCCGGATCGAGCAGATGGGCGTCGTCCACCCCCAGGCACACCGGGCGTCCCGCCGCGCGGGCCCGGACGCGCTCGGTGCTGCGGCGGATGAGCTCGAGCGGCTCGTCGGAGCGCACATCGTCGGGGATGAGGGCGGCGAAGGCCCCGAGGGGAATCGTCGCCGAGCTCGTCGTGCCCTGCGCCCAGTAGGTGAGCTCTCCCGCCGCCTCGGCCGCGTTGACGACCTCGCGGGCCAGCCGCGATCGGCCGATCCCCGGCGCGCCGCTGATGAGGACGCCGGTGCAGCTCGGATCGGCGCGGGCGGCGGCGATCTGGTCGAGCTCAGCCTCCCGCCCGACGAACGGCCACCCGCGTGTCACCGGAGAGACCCTCGTTGAATCCCGGTGTGACACGCCGATCGGAGTGTAGGGCCGCGCTTGGCCCGGTCCGCGCGGGGAGCGTCGTAGTACCCGCCTCCAGGTGTCGTAGCGCACTACGAACGCCCCGGGGCCCAGGCGCTGAGACCGTGTGCATCACACCCCGAACGGCACCGCCAACGGAGCCGCTGACAACGACTTAGAAGGAGCACCTCATGACCTCAGACACCCCCTCCCGCGCCGGTTCCTGGACCCGTGGCCGTCTCGCCCAGGCCGGCGTCGGCCTCGGCGTCGCCGCCTCCGTCCTGGCCTCAGCGGCCGTGGCCACGGCCGCCCCCATCCCCTCCGCCGCTCACTCCCCAGCCGCGACTCAGCCGAACGTCGTCCACGTCGCGGCCCACGCTCTGGCCAACCCCTACAGCTCGGTCACGGTGTCGCCCGGCACTGTGCACGCGGGCCAGCGGATCACGATCTCGGGCAACGCGCCCCGCAACGCCCGCACCGGGAAGTGGATCACGCTGATGTCAGACGCGTTTGCCACCAAGCACACCGTGAACGGAATCCCCGCGATCCGCACCCAGGTGCTGGTCAACGGCAAGTACTCGGCCAACGCCACCGTCCGCGCCGGCCTGAAGCCGACCAACTACGCGGTGATGGGCACCTTCCAGGGCAAGGGCCTGGACACCGTCGCCTGGGTCAAGGTCCGCCGGGCGGCCGCGCACCCGTACAGCTCGGTCACCGTGTCCAGCCGCACGGTGCACGCCGGCCAGCGGATCACGATCTCGGGCAACGCCCCCCGCAACGCCCGCGCCGGGCAGTGGATCACGCTGATGTCAGACGCGTTCGCCGCCAGGCAGGGGACCAACGGGATCCCCGCGATCCGCACCCAGGTGCTGGTCAACGGCAAGTACTCGGCCACGGCGAAGATCGCCAAGGGCCTGCAGCGCACCAACTACTCGGTCATGGGCACCTTCCAGGGCAAGGCCCTGGACACGGTCGCCTGGATGACCGTCCGCTGATCAGCCACACTCGACGGCCGGCGCCCGAGCGGCGCCGGCCGTCTTCGCTCACCACCACACTGACACGGAGAACCTGATGACCATGCATCGCCGTCTGAAACGCCCGCGCACGACGCGGGCGCTCGCCGTGGCTGCCGCCTGTGCCGCCGCCTTCGCCGTGCTCGCCTCCACGGCCCTTGCCGGCCTGGTGAGCTCGCTCGGGGTCGCCCAGCGGACCGTCGCGGGCAAACCCGCCAGGATCGTGGTCGACCGTCGCGGAGACACCGTCTACGAACTGGGCGGCGAGAGCCTCGCGCGTCTGCAGTGCGTCAGCGCCGCGTGCCTGAAGCAGTTCCCGCCGGTGCTGGTCCGCTCGGCCGCCGTCAAGGTGCCGGTCGCCGCGGGCGTGCCGGGCAAGGTGACCGTCCTGCGCCGTGTCAAGGCCAACCTCTTTCAGGTGATGCTCGGCAACCACCCGCTCTACTACTTCGCGGGTGACACGAAGATCGGCGCCACCAAGGGCGACGGGCTGCGCGGCCCCGGTGGCAGCACCTGGCATGTGGTCAAGGCGGGCTGACGGTGCGGCTCGGCCTTCACGCACTGGGCATCGGGCCCGGCGCGCGCCGCGACGTGATCGACGCCGTGGCGGTGGCGGCTGAACAGCACGGATTCGCACGCCTGTGGGCCGGTGAGCACGTGGTCATGGTCGACCACTCGCGGTCGCGCTATCCCTACGCCGCCGACGGGCGGATCGCGGTCCCACCGGCTGCGGACTGGCTGGACCCGGTGGTGGCGCTCAGCTTCGCGGCCGCCACCACGAGCCGGATCGGCTTGGCCACCGGCGTTCTGTTGGTCCCCGAACACAACCCCGTCCTGCTGGCCAAGCAGGCCGCAAGCCTGGACTCCCTGTGCGCGGGGCGCCTCACGCTGGGCGTCGGCATCGGCTGGTCTGCGGAGGAGTTCGCCGCCCTCGGGGTGCCGTTTGCCGGACGCGGGCGCCGCGCCGCCGAGTACGTACAGGCGATGCGGGCCCTGTGGCGCGACGACGTGGCGTCCTTCAGCGGCGAGTTCGTGTCGTTCTCGGACGTGCGGGTCAACCCCAAGCCCGCTCACCACGGCCGCATCCCCGTCGTGCTGGGTGGCAACAGCGATGCCGCGTTGGCGCGCGCGGCGCGGTGGGGCGATGGCTGGTACGGCTTCAATCTGCCAGACCTCGCCGCGGTGTCGGAGCGCCTGGCCGTGCTCGAGCGGCTCTGCGATGAGGCCGGACGCGCGGTCAGCGAGCTGGACATCGCCGTCGCGCTGGCGGCGCCGGTCCCCGGGGACGCCGCGGCCCTGGCCGAGATCGGTGTCGGCGAGCTCGTCCTGGTGGAGAGCCCCCCGGCGGATCCGGAGGCGGCGGCCGACTGGGTGGCGGCGCTGGCCGACCGCTGGGGAGCCGCGGTCAGCCCTTGTGGATGACGACGATGAGCCCGATGATCGCGATCGCTGCCGTGGCCAGCAGAGCGAACAGCCCGAGCGTGGCGTAGCGAGCGGAGGCGCCGGTGCGGTTGGCGCGGCGCATGTCGCTGGAGCGGATCACGCCGAACACCGCGATCGAGAACACGACCGCGACGCCGATCCCGGCGATCAGCGACGAGTAGACCATCTTCAGCAGTGGAGCGGCGGCGAGGATCACTGCGAGGTCACCGCCGGGGCCACGCGGGGCTGGGCGCGGCGGGCGAAGGTCGCGACGCCGGCTGCCACGAGGGCCACGGTCACGATCACCGGCCCCGCCGCGCCGCTGCCGAAGAGCTGGGTGACGCCGTAGATGACGGCAGCCATCGCCGCCACCGCGGGCAGCGTCAGCACCCACGCGCGGACGATGTCGCCCGCCACGCCCCAGCGGACCGCGGAGACGCTCTTGGCCGCCCCCGCACCGGTGATTCCGCCCGAGATGACGTGGGTGGTCGACAGCGGGTACCCGACACTCGAGGCGGCCAGGATGACCACCGCCCCGGCGGTCTGGGCGGCGAAGCCCTGGGCCGGGTCCATGCTGATGATCCGGGTGCCGACGGTCTTGATGATCCGCCAGCCGCCGGTGAACGTCCCGGCGGCGATGGCGCTCGCCGCCGTGAACACCACCCAGTCGGGAACGTGGAAGCCCTGAGCCTTGATGTTCCCGTTGGCGATGAGCGCCAGCGTGATCACGCCCATCGTCTTCTGAGCGTCGTTGGTGCCATGCGAGAGCGCGAGCAGCCCGCCGGACGCGATCTGGCCCAGCCGGAACCCGCGGCCCACAGCGCTCGGTCGCAAGCGGCCGACGATCCGGTAGACGATCATGATCGATGTGCCCGCCACGACGAACGCGATCAGCGGAGCGACGATCGCCGGCACGATCAGGTTGTCCAGCAGCCCTTGCCAGTCGACCGCGCCGAAGCCGCTGGCCGCGATGACGGCGCCGACCAGGCCCCCGATGAGTGCGTGCGACGAGCTGGACGGCAGGCCGTAGGACCAGGTGACGAGGTTCCAGCCGATGGCGCCCACGAGGGCGGCGAACACCACCGTCGTGGTTACCGCCCCTGACTCCACGAAGCCCTGGCCGATCGTCGCTGCCACCTTGAGCGAGATGAAGGCTCCGACGAAGTTCAGGATCGACGCCAGGGCGATCGCGCGCCGCGGTCCGATCGCCCGCGTCGAGATCGAGGTGGCCACGACGTTGGCGGTGTCGTGAAACCCGTTGGTGAAGTCGAAGGCGATCGCGGTGCCCACGACGATCACCAGGATGACGTCCCCGCTCGTCATTGCTCAGGCGTTCTTGATGACGATGCCCTCGAGCACGTACGCCGTGCGCTCGGTGGCGTCGATCGCGTCCTCGAGCCGCTCGAAGATGTCCTTCCATCGGATGACCACCATCGGGTCGATGCCCTCCTCGAACAGCGATGCAATGGCGCCGCGGACGATCCGGTCGCCCTCGTTCTCCAGCCGGTGGACCTCGACGATGTGCCGGCTCACGTCTTTGAACTGGCGCACCAGCGGAAACGCCGCCGCAAGCTCGCGGGTCGCGTCGACCAGGACGTGGGCCAGTCCCTGAGCCTGCATCATCGGCGCCTCCACCGAGTAGAGCCCGAGAAAGTCGGCCGCCTCCTCGATGTAGTCCACGATGTCGTCCAGCGCCGAGGCGAGGCGCAGGATGTCGTCGCGATCAATCGGCGTCACGAACGTCTCGTTGATGCGGCGCACGACCTCGTGAGTGATGTGATCGCCGTCCTGCTCGCAAATCAGGATGTCCCGCGACAGGCCGCGGCTCTCGGGAAACCGGATGAGCATCTCCTCCATCAGTTCGGCGGCCCGCACCGCGTTGACGGAGGCGCGTTCGAACAGGTCGAAGAACTCGCGATCACGCGCGCGCAGCAGGCTGCCCAGGGCGGTCACGAGACCCCGCGCTCCCCCGGTATGCCAGCGCTCGGCGCTCATGCCATCCGCTTCCGCGCGGATGTGAACGAAATGTGAAGCGGCACGATCGCGCACTCTATGACGATCGGCGGTCACGTGACGCCGGCAGTGCGTGCAGGCCCCTGGTAGATCTCAGCAAGCTCTCAGCTGGCCGTGCTGGACTCGCAGCACGAAACCTCGAGCCGAGCTCCACTCCGTCGTCGCGGGCGCCCACGATCATCGTGTCGGCGGCGATAACGGAACACCGGCGCGGCGTCCATCGGCATCACGTGCAGCGCGCGCGCTCATCGGCTGGATGTCACCCGGCGCGGCCCAGGCCGCCTTGGCGCTGCTCAAAGACGACGCGGCCGCGGCGCTGGATTACGCCGGCCAAGCGCAAGCCGCGCGTGAGGCGGTCGCCGCTCGGTCCACGTTCACAGCGTCCGTGGACGCAGTGCGCGAGCCCACTGAGGCCCTGGCGCGCTACGAGGACGATCTGCGCCAGCAGCCCGGCGTCGCCCAGTTCGTCGGAGATGGTTGGAGGGTCGCCATGGTCGACGTGCGCCGGGTCACTCCCCTCCATCCACTGGTGTTCGTGGACGGCGCGAGCGACCGCGTCGGCACGGCGGATGCCGACGACATCATCTCGCTGGCGGCCGTCTCACTCCCGACACCCGCGCCGCTCGACCTACCCGTTCAGCACGATCCGCTGACCAACACCTTCACGATCTCCTCGCCGAACCCGAACCTCCGGATCCTCGCGTCGTCCGCGGGCCGATCCGCGCTGGGAACGCGTGGCTTCGTGTTTCAGGTTGGCGTCACGCCGTCGTTTGTCAAGGTCGCGCAGGTGGGCGACCGCCTGATCCTCTGTGATGGCCACCATCGCGTGCTCGCGTTCCTACGGCGCAACATCACCACCGTGCCGGCGCTGGTACGGAACTACGCGTCGGTCGACGAGCTGGGCGTGACGGCGGACATGCTCTCTCCAGAGATGCTCCTCGGGGAGCGGCCCCCGACGATGCTCGACTACCTCGACGATTCCGTCTCGGCGGACGTGATCCGTCCCTCAACGAACAAGCTCATCGTCGTTCAGGCGCTGGAGCTGCGTCCTCTCGGCTGAACCTCGCGCCCCAGACGGAATTTGAGCGATCGCTTTGAGCGTCTGCTAAAACCTTCTAGGTGCAACGAGACTCTGATCGCGAGGGCGGGCTCACCCGGTTAGACGCCGGGTCGGCGGGGCTGACGGGAACGAAGCTGCAGATCGCCGAGGCGGCACTCGAAACGCTGAAATCAGTCGGCTTCGCCGGTGCCAGCGCGCGCGCCATCGCGCACCAGGGAGGGTTCAACCAAGCGTTGATCTTCTATCACTTCGGCGGGGTGCAAACGGCCCTGTTGGCGGCGTTTGACCTGATCAGCGATCGACGGATGCAGGAGTACGGGCCGCAACTGGAGGCGGCGGCGTCGGCACCGCAGTTGGCTCGTCTGGCGCGCCAGATCTACGACGATGACCTTCAGCGCGGTTATGTCACCGCGTTGGGGGAGATGGTCGCCGGCGGAGTGTCGGATCCGGCGCTCGGAGCCGAGGTGGCGGCCCGGATCGAGCCGTGGATCGCGTTGGTGCGGCGCAAACTCTGTGACCTGCTGGAGGGCTCGGCGCTGCTGTCCGTGGTCGATCCGCGCGACCTGGCGTTCGGGATCGTCGCCTCGTATTTCGGCATCGACATGCTCAGCCATCTGCAGCAGGACCGCTCCCGCGCGGACTCGCTCCTGGCTCTCGCCACGCGCATCGCGGATCTGGCCGACGGCGTTCTGCCCACGCCCGAAAGGACGTCCCCATGACTGCGACCGACGTAGTGACCGGCGCGTTCAGCTACTCGGGCAGCCACATCGCACACCGACTCCTCGACTCCGGACGCCAGGTGAGGACGTTGACGTCTCACCCCGACCGCCGGCATCCCCTGCAGGGACACGTTGAGACATTGCCCTACCGGTTTGACGATCCGGCGGCGTTGGCCCGCAGCTTGGAGGGTGCGAGCACGCTGTACAACACGTACTGGGTCCGCTTTGACCGAGGGCAGACGACGTTCGCCAATGCGGTCGAGCATTCGCGGATGCTGTTCTCCGCCGCTCACCGCGCTGGTGTCGAGCGGATCGTCCACATCAGCATCACCAACCCCTCCATCGATTCCCCGCTGCCCTACTTTCGCGGCAAGGCCCTCGTCGAGTACGCCCTCGCGCAGACCGAAACGCCGTACGCAATCGTCAGGCCGACCTGGCTGTTCGGCGGCCAGCGCGATGTCCTGGTCAACAACATCGCCTGGATTCTGCGCCGTCTCCCCGTGTTCGCCCTGCCCGGCAACGGGACCTACCCGGTCCAGCCGGTGCACGTCGATGACCTGGCCCGGATCTGCGTCGAGGCCGCCACGGCTGACAACGACCTGGTGATCGATGCCGCCGGCCCCGAGCAGATGCCGTTCGCACAGCTCGTCGCCCTCGTGCAGGCCGCCGTGGGCAGCCACGGCCCGGTCATCCCGCTGCCGCCCGTGCTGATGGCCGCTGCTGCGCGCGGTCTCGGGCTCCTGCTTGGCGACGTGGTGCTCACTCACGATGAGATCACCGGCCTGACCAGCGGGCTCCTCGTCTCTGACGACCCACCGCAGGGTCAGATCCGCTTCAGCGACTGGCTTGAGCAGCACGCGAGCTCGATCGGCAGTTCCTACGCCAACGAGCTACACCGGCACTTCGCCACGCCGGCCTGAGAACGCAACCGCCATACTCATCCAACGAGCCGGCCCGCGGCTCTGTGAGACCGGCGGGCGTCCCGAGGGCCGCTCTACCGGGCGCGCAGCGTGTCGACCACCAGTTCCAGGTGCCGGCGCCAGTCAAACCCAGGCGCGGGATGGGCCATCGTCGCCGAGACGCCGCACATGAGCATCCCGATGTCGTTTGCAGTCGCGTCCGCGCGGATTGATCCGGCGCGCTGGGCGCGCTCGACCAGCTGCGATGTCAGTTCCAGCAGCTCGGCCTGCTCGGCGGCGGCATGGGTCCAGATCTGCTCGCCGGCGCCCGCGAGCACCTGTTGGGTGCCCGCGTCGCGCTCCAGCGCTTCGGCGTTTGAGCGCATCAGGTCGGCCAACACCTCAAACGGCTCGCCGTCGCGCTCCAGTGCCTCTCGGGCTTCGGCCGCGAAGCGCCTGAACTTCTCGCGCACCAGCTCGACCAGCAGCGCCTCTTTGGTCGGGTAGTGCCGGTACACGGTGCCGACGCCCACGCCCGCGCGGCGGGCGACGTCATCCATCTGCGCTTCGCTGCCGCACTGAGCGAACACCGCGCGGGCACCGCTCAGGATCCGCTCCCGGTTGCGGCGCGCATCCGAGCGCAGAGGGCGCTCGCTCTGGTTCGACGATGTGGTCACGGTGTGTTCACACGGATCCTTGACAAGCGGAATCGTGGTTCACTATAGTCCCCGGTGCAAACGGAACCGGAGGTCAGCTTCCATGTCATCGCTCAGCCACACCGAACGCACCTCGCTCTCAACGCCCCGGGCGAAGAATCTTGCGCTGTTGCTGCTGGCGATGACGCAGTTCGTGATCGTGATCGACGCGTCGATCGTCAACGTCGCGCTGCCATCGATCGGCGCTCACCTGCACTTCTCCCGCGACGACCTCACCTGGGTCGTGAACTCCTACACGCTGACCTTCGGCGGCTTCCTGCTGCTCGGCGGCCGCATGGCCGACCTACTCGGGCGCCGCCGGATGTTCATGCTCGGCCTCGTCGTCTTCTCACTCGCCTCGCTCGCCGGCGGCCTGGCGCAATCCGAGACCTGGCTGATCGCCGCCCGCGCCGTCCAGGGCCTGGGCGCCGCGATCGTCTCCCCCGCCGCGCTGTCGATCATCACCACCACCTTCGCCGACGGCGCCGAACGCAACCGCGCGCTGGGCATCTGGGGCGCAGTGGCCGGCGCCGGCGGGGCCGCCGGCGTACTCTTGGGCGGCATCCTCACCAGCGGGCTGAACTGGCGCTGGGTGCTGTTCGTCAACGTCCCGATCGGACTGATCGCCGCGGCGCTCGCCCCCCGCATCCTGCTCGAGAGCCGCCGCGAGGAGGCCGGCAACTCCTTTGACATCCCCGGCGCGGTGACCGTCACCGCGGGCCTGGCGCTCCTCGTCTACGCCGTCGTCGACGCGGTCAACGTCGGCTGGGGATCCACCCGGACAATCGCCTGCCTGACCGCCGCCGTGCTCCTCCTGATCGCCTTCGTGACGATCGAACGACGCGCCAAGGACCCCCTGATGCCGTTCTCGATCTTCCGCCTGCGCACACTACGCGGCGCCAACATCGTCGGGCTGCTCATCGGCATGTCGCTGTTCTCGATGTTCTTCTTCATCTCGCTCTACCTCCAGGACGTGATGGGCTACACGCCGATCAAGACCGGCCTCGCCTACCTGCCACTGGCGGTGGGGATCATCATCGCGGCGGGGATCGCCTCCCAGCTGGTCACGCGACTGGGCTTCAAGATCCCCCTGACCATCGGGATGATCCTGATCGCCGTGGCCCTGTTCTGGTTCGCCCAGGTGCCCGCCCCCCACGGCGCTTACCTCTCCGACATCCTCGGCCCGTCGCTCCTCGCCGCCGTCGGCCTCGGCTTGGCCTTCGTGCCCGTGACGATCGCCGCCGTGACCGGAACCGAGCCCGCGGAGGCCGGCCTGGCCTCGGGCCTCATCAACACCTCCCAGCAGGTCGGCGGCGCGCTGGGCCTCGCGATCCTCGCAACGGTCGCCAACAGCCGCACCCAGGACATCATCAACGGCGGCGTCCACAGCACCGCCGTCGCGCTCACCAAAGGGTTTGACCGCGCCTTCCTGATCGGCGCCGGCTTCGCGGTGCTCGGAGCCATCCTGGCCATCCTCCTCATCTCCTCAAAGGACAGCCGCGATCACGCCAGCGCGGCCTCGAGTTCCGACGCCGCCGTCGCGCAAGCGGCGACCGGCTGAGCACCCGCACAATGTCAACGCCGACCACCGCTGATCCGGTCGGCGATGCGAAGGTGTTCATGCTGGGCGCGCAGCTCGGCGTCGTCGAAGTCCAGGCGCGACTACGATCAGGCGGTATGGACGGCGGTCGGCGACCGACCAGTCACGAGCGGCTCGCGGGTCAGCCTTGGGATGCCTCGTACCGTGATGGCCCGGCGCCCTGGGACATCGGAGCGCCACAGCCGGCGGTGATGCGGCTGGCGAGCGCGGGCGCATTCACCGGCGCGGTGCTCGACGTCGGCTGCGGAACCGGCGACAACGCCGTGCACATCGCCTCGTCGGGGGTGGACGTTCTCGGGGTCGACGTCGCTGAGAGCGCCGTGTCGATGGCACGTGCGACGGCGGCCGCCCGCAGCGTCGACGCCGAGTTCATCGTGGCCGATGCCCTGCGCCTCGGTCGTCTGGACCGAGCCTTTGACACGGTGCTCGACTGTGCGTTGTTCCATGCCTTTGACAACGAAGAGAGGCGGGACTACGTCCTCAGTCTGGCCTCGGTGACGAGGCCCGGCGGGCGTCTGTACGTGCTCTGCTTCAGCGATGCCGATCCCGAGACCACGGGCCCGCACCCGGTCAGCCGGGACGAGCTGACCGCGCCGTTCACGGGCGGCTCTGGATGGAGGATTGCCTCGATTGGCGCCGAGCGCCTTCAGGCGCGGTTTGCGCCCGAGGGGGTACCGGCGTGGCTGGCCGAGGTGCAACGGCTCGAGTCACGGGAGATATCGGACGAGCCTGTCCCCATCGGCGCGGCGTGATCGTCACTAGGTCGATGACGGCCACAGGGGTCGTCACGACCGGATAAGGAGTGTCGATGCCGCACCCAGTGATTCACGCCGAGATCCGTTCCCAGGACGCGGACGCGACGCGAGAGTTCTTCGCCTCGCTATTTGATTGGAAGGTGGCGTCCGAGGGTGGCTTCCCCGGCTACACGTTCATGGACACCGGTGCCGAGGCCGGACCGGCGGTGGCGATCAGCCCGCTCCAAGGACCCGATGACGAAGTTCTCTTCTTCGTCTCGGTCGAGGACGTCGCCGCCACGCTGAGCCGGGCGGAGGAGCTCGGGGGCAAGGTCATTCAGCCGATGCAAGAGGTGCCAGGTGTGAGCTTCGGCGTTCTGGCCGATGCCCAAGGGCACCGCATCGGTGTTGCCGCCACCTAGGGGCGCCGCTCGGCCTGTTGCTGTGCGCCGGCCGCTGACTGCTGCGGTGGCCGGCGCGAGTATCGCCAAACGGCGTTTGCTCCCGAAGGCATCGGCGCGCGCGCTCGAGCGGGCCCGTCAACTGACGGCGGCCGCAGGCCTCGACAGCGTCCGCTGCGAGCTCGATCACACCGTGATATCATTGTGCTATCGGGGCCGAGGCGAAGAGGTTCCCTGTCATGTGCATCCACTGGTTGGCGAAGCGCGCCGTCCTTGTCCTGGCTCTCGTAGCGACGGGCTGTTCGTCTGCGGGCTCGTCCGCGGGCGGCGCGGGGAAGGGGCCGGCCCCGGCCGGCGGTCTCGTCTGGATATGCCGGCCCGGCCAGGTGGCTGACCCCTGCGCCTCGCGCCTCGGGGCGACGACGGTCACCGCGTCCGGCACCCTCAAGCCGGCACGCTGGCCCGATTCGGCGACGGCGTCGAAGTTCGCCTGCTTCTACGTTCACGGGACCGAGAGCTTCGCCAAGAGCGCCAACACCGGCCTGACCGTGACCAAGCTGGACACATTCGTCGCGGGCGAGCAGGCTGCTCCGCTGTCTCAGGTCTGCCAGGTATGGGCGCCGGCCTACCGTGCGCAGACGTGGACGACCGGGCTGAAGTTCTTCGCCGGTGACAAGGCGCTCGGGGCCTCGAGCTTTGCCGTCGCCTTCGACAGCGTGCTACGCGCCTGGCACTGGTTCCTCGCCCACAGCGACGACAGGCCGATCATCGTGATCGGCGACTCGCAGGGCTCGGCGATGCTCATCCACCTCATCGCCGCCCGGATCGACAACGAGCCCTCGGTGCTCCATCGCCTCCTCGTCGCGGTCCTCGTGGGCGGCAACCTCCAGGTGCCCTCGGGGAAGTCGGTCGGGGCCACCTTCACCAAGGTTCCGCTGTGCACCTCGGGCAGCGAGACTGGGTGCGCGATCGCCTTTTCGTCTTACCCTTCCGAGCCCCCGGCAGATGCGCTCTTCGGCAGACCGGGCCAAGGCGTGAGCCTGCAGTCCGCCCAGACGGCCAAGGCCGGCCAACAGGTCGCCTGCGTGAATCCAGCGGCGCTCGCGGGCAGGACGGGTGACCTCGACCCCTACGCGCTGAAGATCACTCAGATCGGACCGGCGGCGGGTCTCGACAGTGCCCTCAAGCAGCCGGTCACCACTCCGTGGGTCACCTACCCCAATCTGTATTCGGCGCGCTGCACACAGGGTGGCGGTGCCACCTGGCTCCAGGTCACGGACACCTCCGCGACCAGCCACACCCGGCCGGTCGTCACCGAACGCACCGTGGGCAATTACGGAGGCGGCAGCGGCGCGATGTGGGGCTACCACAGCTACGAGTACGGCCTTACGCTCGGCAACCTGCTCCACGACATCGCCGGCGAAGAGGCGGCGTGGGGCTCGCGCCGCCGGTCGCTCTAGACAATGCCGGCCAGCCGACGTCAGCGGACGGCGATCTCGGCTGACAGCTCGTAGGGCGCGACGAGCCCGAGGTGGTCGCCGCTCCAGAACCGCCCGGGGTCATACCAGCTGGCCGGTCGGGTGTCGGGCAGTAGACCCATGTGCTGGTAGGTCGTGGCCACGAGTTGGGCGCAGAAGACGGTCTCGAGCGACGAGGGGCGACGGGTCCGGCTCGTGATCCACCCGGTGAAGAGCTTCAGCGTGGTCGGGAACGGCCGGCCGTCGAAGCGGTCGATGATCTCCATCAACCGGTCCTCGTGATGGCGCTCGATCGGGCCACTCAGCTGGCGTACCCAGGCGCGCTGCCGGTAGCGCGTGTTCCATGTCGCGACCGCGTCTGAGAGGCGATGGAGCTGGACTCCTCGCTGGCGCTGTCCGGTCCACACGTCGGGAAGCGACCGGCCGAGTTCGGCGTGCCAGAGCAGCGGCGGGAGGTCATCGAGCGCGACGACCATCCCGACGTGGTTGACCGGGCTGTTGGTCGCAGCCCGAATCGTCCAGTCGGCGACAGCGCGGCCGCGGAACAGCCAGAGGTCGCCCGTCGCGGCCATCGCGACGGCTTCCTCGAGACCCACACCGGAATCGGTCACACCACTACCCTACGTGGCCGATGCGGATGCGCTGGAAGCTTGTCGGGCTTGCTGGCCTCGCCGGGGTGGCCGCGACGGGCGTCGTGGTCGCACGCAACCGCCGGGGGCAGCGCGATTATCAGCCAGACGAGCTCCGTGCGCGCCTCCACCGCCGGCTCGACGAGGTTCCGCGCGGCGACGACCTTCAGCCACGGGGCGCCTCGGACGCACCGTCACAGTCTTAGCCATGTCCTCTCTCCCAGCTGAACTCCGACAGCTGATCGAATCGGGGCCGTTGGCCCATCTCAGCACGATCAATCCCGACGGCAGCCCGCAGGTCACGGTCATCTGGATCGGCCTGGACGGCGATGAGGTGGTCAGTGGCCACATGAGCCGCTATCGGAAGCTGCGCAACATCGAGCGCGACCCGCGCGTCGTGCTCTCCTTCGAGTCCCCCCGCGACCGCGAGGCCTTCCTGAATCCCTACGCGGTGCTACGCGCCACAGCGACGGTTGAGCCGAGCGATGGCGCTTGGGATCTGCTCAACCGGTTGGTCAAGGTCTACGTGTCGCCCGACTCCGAGTTCCCAGGCGCCAAGGGACCGGGTTACATCATCCGCTACGCCATCGAGCGCATCGGCGGCGTTGGTCCCTGGGTCGCCTCGCATCGCGGCTAGACGCTCGCGGGGTACGTGGAGGAATGGCGTCAGTGGACACGAGATCCGCGGCTGCGGTGTGGGCCGAAGAGCAGGTCGCGGCTACGTCTGCTCGCACCGGTGCTCGGCGACCCGCGGCTCGGAATGGCCGGGATCTTTCTCCAACTCTCCCGCGTGCTCCCCGACGAGTACCCACTGCGCGACGACGTGCACTCCTACCTGTCCGACGAGCTTGGCTTCGGACGCCTCCTGGACTTCGGGCTGATCGTGCCCAGGCTGCGCGAGCTCTACGCGTGGTCGGCGCACGAGCTGGGCGCGCCGGGGCTGCTGGACTACGCGCACGACGGAGCCCTGACCTACGCCTGGCCCTACGAGGACCGGGAGGTGTGGCTGGCGAAACGATCGGTCACTCTCGGGATCGTCCGCCGCGCGCTCCCCGCCCCTCGGCGCCCGCGCGCCTGACCAACCGCGTCACGTCTCCTCACGCGGCCCAACGACGTGGGGCGGAGCGTGCCTATCCGCACACTGGCCGGACCGCATCCGGAACTATTCGTGATGATTTATCCGCGTCAGACCTGAAAACGGTTACCCTCGTCCCCTACCAAAGAGCGGATCGTTGGGATCGGCTCGTCCGTCTAGGAAAGGGCGTAGCCGTGAACGATCAGAGTACGAGTACGCCGGTGCGTCCGAGACCATCGGGAAAAAGCACGCCGGTCGTCGTTGGGGACTCGACGTTCTCCCGCGAATCGTTGGCTCCATACGCGGTTCCTCGTCCGCTGCGAAGCTGCGCCGACTTGGCGACCTCGGTGGTGGCGTACCTCGCGATGACCGCGGCCATGTACTTCGCCCTCGAGGTGTCGCCGCTGCTCGTATTGGCTCTGGCGCCGGTCAGTGCGGCCTTTTTGCTGCGCACCTACATCATCTTTCATGACTGCACGCACGGGTCGTTCGTGGCGTCCCGCCGCGGCAACGTCTGGCTGGGCACGCTCTGTGGGCTGCTGGTGCTCTCACCGTTCGTTCGTTGGCGCCATGACCACGCCGTGCACCACGCGACCTCGGGCGACCTTGACCGGCGCGGCGTTGGCGACCTGCCCACGCTGACGGTCCAGGAGTACTACGCGCGTGGGTGGCGCGGTCGTCTCGGCTATCGGATGCTGCGCAGCCCGATGGTGATGTTCGGCATCGGTCCGGTGTTCGCGATGATCATCGGTCCTCGGATCGTCGCGCGAAACGCACGGCCGCGGATGCGCAAGAGCGTGATCTGGACAGACGTGGCCTTGGCGGTCATCGGCGCCTCCTTGCTCTGGCTGATCGGCATCGGCGACTTTCTGATCATCTGGGCGCCCGCGGCGCTGCTCGCCGGCGCGGTCGGGATCTGGCTGTTCTATGTCCAGCACCAGTTCGAGGACGCCTATTGGCAGCGTTCGGACAGCTGGAACTACGCCGACGCGGCCCTGCGCGGCAGTTCGTTCCTGAACCTCCCGAGGCCGCTGCGGTTCGTCACCGGAAACATCGGCTATCACCACATCCATCACCTCAGCGTCCGGATCCCGAACTACAACCTGCCCCGCGCTCACGAGGAGAACCCGGTCTTTCACAGCGTGCCGACTCTGTCGCTATGGGACGGTCTGCGCGCGGTGAGGCTCAAGCTCTGGGACGAGAACCGCGGGCGCCTGGTGACGTTCGCGCAGGCCCGCGCCGACTACGCCTGATCCGACCCCGGCGATCGTCCCACGTGCCCCAGCTCGCGCACCCGCGAGCCGGGGTCAGGTGGTGGGCTGAGGCTCAACGGGTCTTGGCGACGCTGAAGCTCAGGCCGCTGTTGCGCTGCGTGAACGTCGCGCGGCCGGCGCCCGCCGAGGTCGCGTTCCAACCGGCGATCGGCTTCCCGGCGCCGGCCAGGAAGCCGGTGAAGTCAGCCGAGGCCGTGCCACAGTCCATGTTGCGGCTGGAGACGGTGTAGCCACCGGCGGGCATGTAGGCCGAGCCGGCGTGGTCGTTGTTCATGACGGTGAAGCCGATGCCGGCGCAGGCGTTCACGCGGGTCGACCCGCCGCTCCGCGAGCCGGCGGCGACGACGCGCAGGTTGTTCATCGAGGCGACCTGGCGGTTGCCGAAACGGAGGCTCACGGAGTAGACGCCGGGCTCCGTGGCGGGCGGGACCCGGACGGTGGTGTGGTAGATGCCCTCGACGAGCGCGGGCGTCTGGACGGCGGGCACCCCGCCGACGGTGCGAGCCGACGCGATCGCGTTGGACGTGATCGTGAGGTTCAAGCCGGCGCGGGCGTAGGCGAGCCCGGACACGGTGATCTGCTGGCCCGGCTTGACCGTGGTCGCGCTGAGGCCGATGGTGAAGGGCGCGCTCTTGGCGTGCGCGATGGCGGGCATCACCGAGGCACCGCCGGAGGTGGCGGCCAGCGCGGCCGGCGCGCCCGCCAGAGCCGTGGCGGCGATTGCACCGACGCCGGCGAGCTTGAGGGGCGAGATGCGGAAGCGCGACTGCGGGAACATGGGATCTCCGTTCGTTTCGGTGGTGAGCGCCTGACCGACAGGCGCGTTCTCGACGTCCCATAAGGTCTCAGCGCCCGCTGGCGCTGCCGTCCGTACGCGGCTACGACACTTCGCCGAGCGGTACGTACCTCGCCATCAGAGATGTCGTAGACCGACACGGACGTCCGTGCCGTACCCCCGCGAGAGGCTCCTCACCACTCAACCTGCGCCCACGGGCGCCTTCACCACGCGAAACAGGAGCCTTCCGATGAGCATCACCGCCCTTCGGACCGCCGGAGAAAGAGGGCTTCAGCCACGCGGCCAGGCTGCCGATACTGACCCCGTCAGACAGCGAAGGCACACAGCGGGATGAGCCCTTCCCTTGCGAACGCCCCCCGAGCAATAACTAATCGCCTGAACTTCTGATGCCCGAGGCCCGCCTATGTGCGGGTCTTCGGCGTTAAGACTTGGTCGTCGAGGTGCCAAGCTCCGACTGACGACCGACCCTCGCGACGTCAGTAGTAATGGCGTCGTCCCCCGACGGCCCGACCCGCTGAGCCCAGCACGACCAGGACGAGGCCAATCACCAGCAGGACGAGGCCGATCGTCCACAGGATCGCGATCTTCGCGATGAAGCCGACGATCAGCAGCAGGATGCCCAACGTGATCATGACTGCTCCTTACGTGATGTCACGCACCCGCCGTGACCCGTTGATGTTCGGGGAGACTACGATTGCGCCGGGCGGGAACGCCAGGGACTTGGTGCACGCGCGAACGTACGTATGCGGACACAGAGGTCGCAACAGTCCTCGGACCCCCTCGTTGACATGGCGGATGACAGGCCGCGCAGGCGGCATGCGCAATCTGGCGGATATGCTGGCCTCGACGTGAGCCCCTTTGCGAAGCATGATCTCGATGTTGGTCGCGGAGAGATCGAGTGGCCCAGGTGAACGCCGCCGCGGCCTCCATCAGCATCATCGATGCCGACCCTGAGGTGAGGGATCTCGTGCCGGCGAGTGATTGTGAACGGGCCCGGCGCGAGACTCGGACGGCAGTACGGCGTTTGTCCACCGGCGATTGGGATGTCGCCGCCGCAGAGGAGCCCGACAGTCATCATCGCGGCTTCTTGATTGTCGATGGTCTGATCAGTCGTGAGGTTGAGGTGTTGGGACGGCGGTGTGTGGAACTGATCGGGGCCGGCGACGTGATTCGCCCGTGGAGCTGGGACGACGAGGGATCTCACGTTCACGCGGAGGTTGGCTGGGTGGTTCTCGAGCCTGCGCGGTTGGCCGTGCTGGATCATCGCCTTGTGGTGCGGATGACCCCCTGGCCGCAGCTTGGGCTGGAGCTCTTCAACCGCGGGACTCGGCGCGCCCACGCGCTCGCCGTCTCCCTTGCCATCGCTCACCATCAACGCGTTGATGACCGGCTGCTACTGACGCTCTGGCATCTGGCCGAACGCTGGGGTCGGGTCCTGCCTGACGGCATCGCCGTGCCGCTCCCGCTTTCTCACCAGCGGCTCGCGGATCTCATCGGAGCGCATCGCCCCGCGGTGACCACGGCGTTGGGTGCACTGCAGCAGCAAGGCCAGATCAGTCGCCGCGGAGACAGAACGTGGTTGCTGCACGGGGCGCCACCCGAGGAACTGCGCCACCATCGCCTTGCGGCAATCATGACCTAGGCGTGCGTCTCAGCCGCAGCGCTCGGCTTAGATTTGGCCAGATGAGCCGAGCGCTGCGGCGCGGGATCAGTGGACGGCCCCGCCGCGACGACCGGCGAAGAAGACGACGATCGCCACGATGGCGAGCAGAAACAGCAACGGATGAACGACCACGCCGCCGGCGATGGCGATAATCAGCAGGATCGCCGCCAGGATGAGAAGCATGTTGTCTCCTTGGTGGGGTTGATTGCTCGCCTATTAACCCCGTGACTGGACTCCTGGAACGGTGACCTGTCCTTCCGCGGACGTCCGCGCGCGGACGCGAGCCCGACGGTCGTGCTGACACTCACCAGGCGCGACGTTCCGCGTCAGTGTGATGGCAACTGGTGGAGGAGAAAGAATCTGATCATTTCGGCGGACGCGTCGGGGCCTTGTGGATCGGTGTAGGACCCGGTTCGACTACCGCCGGCCCAGGCGTGGCCGGCGCCGTGGACCATCCATGACTGCACGACGGGGGCGCCCCGGAGGTTGTGGTGAGCGATGCGGGTGTATGGGCGTCCACTGTTGTTCTTTTCCTTTGTCGGTCCGCGCTGGATGGTGGTGTCACCTACCGCGAGCCGGGCGGCAATGAGCTTGTCGGCGTTGACTGGGGCCACTGTCGCGTCTTGGTCGCCGTGGATGACGATGAGAGGGACCGCACTGGTGGCGCTCGGCGTCCCGCCGGTCCGCATCGCGGTAAAGGCGGATGCGACGTCATGGGCGGCGCGGTAGGCGATCCCGGAGTGCACTCCGACCGCTGCGTAGAGGTCGGGGTAGGTCGCTGCCATCACCGCGGCCATGGCGCCGCCCGCGGAGAGCCCGGCGACATAGACACGGGTGGGGTCGATGGCGAGGTCGCTGATGACTTGGCGGGTGATGCCGGCGATGATCGCGGGCTCACCCGTACCCGCGCGCTGGTCGGCGGGGGAGAACCAGTTCCAGTAGCCCCCTTGGTTGGCTTTCCTGGATTGCTGCGGGTAGGCAACGAGGAAGGCATGCCGCTCGGCGAGATCGTTCATGTGCGTGCCGGCCGCGAAGTCCGACGCGTTCTGTGAGCCGCCGTGCAGCATCACGACCAGCGGGACCGGGCTTCCGGTGTAGCTGGTGGGCACGTAGAGGTCGTAGGTCCGCGTCCCAGCGGACTCGGTGTGGGTGAGGTGCCGTGTCGCGCCACTGGCGGCAGCGGGCGCCGCGGCGTCACGGGGAGACGACGACGCGCCTCCACGCAGGTTGGTGGGGCCGACCGTCCCTGCGGCGCCCGATCCGGCCGGTGCGACCGGGGTGGTGCTGCCGGCGGGGAGACTCCGCTGTAACAGGGCCGAGGCCTCCCGCAGCCTCCCGGCCTTGGTCAGCCGCAGCGCCTCGGCCATCGCTGCATTCCTGGCGTCGTCCATTGCGTCCTTTCAGAATGTGGTCATCTAGCGACCTGCGTCGGTGCGCGACGCCAGCGCCGCCTTCACCGCACGAGACGCCCGGAACGCGCCGAGAACCTCGACCGCAGCGATCGTGGCGACGGCGAGATCCGGCGAGACGTCATCGGCAATGGTCGCCAGTCCCAAGACGCGCAACTCGACCATACGACCGCTGTCGCGTAATGCCTCGAGGTCGTGGCGGTTGTAGTGCGCGCTGCCGAGCACCAGTTCGCGCCGGGCCACCGTGCTCTCCAGAACGCTTGACCGGCTTTCAAGCTGGCGTCGGATCGCCGTCCGGATGAAATCCGTTCGATTGCCAAAGAAGCCCTCCCTGACGAGCAGATCGATCTGACCCAGGTCGACCACGCCCACGTTGATGGTGATCTTCTCGCTCTTGTCGTCCTCGGCCATCGCGTGACCTAGGCTCCCATTCGATTGGCTAGCATCTCCCTACCATCCTAACACCATCCAGGTGGATGGTAGGCGCCGATTGAGGCTCGAGCACACGCATTCCTGCTGACGTAAGGGCTCACGGCGCGTTGGCTACCGGCTTCTCTACGGGGTAGTCGCATGGAACGGATGAATCACACAAGTGGGACTGGCGAGTGAGCTCCGCGGGTGGGGTGCCGCACGCGGGCGTAGCTGCATCCGAGGTGCCGCGTGACGCGTGACCGCCGGGTGGTGGTCGTGGGCGCTGGCTGTTCCGGGTTGGTGTGCGCAATTCATCTCGCTCGGGCGGGTCTCTCGGTCACCGTGGTCGAACATGCTCCCGTGCCCGGCGGAGCGGCGACAAGCGTGGAGGCCACGCTGCCGGGGTTCGTCCACGATCATTGCGCCGGGTTCAATCCCATGACGGTCGCGTCGCCGGCCATGCGCGAGCTCGATCTCGAGGCGGAGGGCGTTCGCTGGATCAGCCCGAGCGCGATCATGGCTCACCCGTTCGAGGACGGGACCGCGATCGCATTGCATCGCGAGCTTGACGCGACAGTCGCCTCCTTGGACGCGGCGCAGCCCGGTGCAGGCCGACCGTGGCAGGATCTGATCAAGCAGTACCTGCCGCTGGCGCAGCGTCTGGTGGAAACCATCCTCGGGCCGTTGCCTCCGGTCCGGCTGCCGATCGCGCTGGCAGCGTCCTTACGCCGCGACGCGCTGCTGCTCGCTCGGCGCATGACGGGATCCATCGAGGCGTTCGGTCTTGACGTGTTTGCCGGCGCGACCCGTCCGACGGCGTGGTTCTCGGGGTCAGCTCAGCACTCTGGTCTTGCGCCGTCGACGGCTGGTAGTGGCGCGTTCGGATTTCTCCTCCAGCTTCTGGCTCACTCGCACGGGTGGCCGTTCCCGGCCGGGGGTCAGGGCCGGATCAGCGACGCGCTGACCACGATCGCCACGCGGGAAGGTGTGCTGGTCCGGTGCAACGCCCCGGTGGGACGCGTTCTGGTGCACGGGGGGCGCGTCGCGGGCGTGCGGCTGCGCAGCGGTGAGGAGCTGGCGGCGCGCGACGTGGTGACCACGATCAGTGCCCGGCCATTGGCCGAGATTCTTCCCGACGATGCCCTGCCTGAGCGGTTGCTGCGACGGTTGCGCATCTGGCGGTACTCGACAGCGGCGTTCAAGGTCGACTACGCGCTCGCGCGCCCGGTGCCCTGGACGGCCTCGGAAGCCCGACAGGCCGCCGTGGTACACGTAGGCGGGGAGCTGTCCGATCTCGCGGTGGCGGCTGATGCCGGCCAGCGGGGTGAGATGCCGCAACGACCCGCCCTCGTGGTTGGTCAGCACACCCTGTCTGACCCGTCACGCGCTCCCGAGGGCCGGCACACCCTGTACTGCTACGGGCACATTCCACCGCACTATGAATGCACCGACGAGGACGTGGCAGACCTGATCGAGGGTCAGCTCGAGCGCTTTGCCCCCGGTTTCTCCCAGGTCGTGTTGGCACGAGCGATCCGCAATCCACAACAGACCGAGGCCGACAATCCCAGTCTTGTCAACGGGGACCTCGGCGGCGGCACCTACGAGCTTGACCAGCAGCTCATCTTCCGGCCGGCACCGGAACTCTGTCGCCACCGGACCCCGCTGCGGGGTCTCTATGTCACTGGGGCGTCCGTGCACCCGGGAGGGTCGGTTCAGGGTATGGGTGGCCGTTCTGCGGCGCGCGCGTTGCTCGCGGACCGCCGCCTGCGCCCGTGGCGCGCCTGAGGACGCTCAAGGCTTGGCGACGCCGGTCTCGGCGATGCGCTTGAGGCGGCGCAGCGACTCGGCGTTACGGAGTCGGATCAGCGGGTCGGTCAGTCGATTGAGCATCAGCCGCGACAGCCGGTCACCGGCCGTCTCCGTCATGGTCACCAAGGTTCCGCCGCCACGCTCGGTCAGCCGCATCGAGACCTGTGCGGTGCCCAGCGGCCGGGCGCGGGCGTGCATGACCAGCCGGTGAGGCGGATCCACCTCGAGGACTTCAGTGTGGTCGTTGAGCTTGAGCGGACCCACTCCGACCCGGTGATGGAACCGTGAGCCGACCTTCGGCCAGTCGGGGTCCGCGTCGCGGACGGTGTCAGAGCCGACAACCCAATCGCCGTAGTTGGCAGCGTTGGCCAAGGCGGCGAACACCTCGTCCGGCGAGACCGCTATCTGAATGTGGTTGGTCGCCATGATGAACAGACTCCGGTCGCGGCGGCTACGCGGGTTCCGACGGGTCCTCTTCGGCGGCTAGGCGCAGTGAATGCTCTCGAACGGAGTCTACGTGGGTCCGCTGAAGCGGGAGGGCGAACTTGACCACGCCGGCGACTTTTGTGTCTTTGGCCGTCTCGTTGAGCTTGGCGAGGATCTCCCAATGGGCCATCTCGCCGGCCTCGGCCATGCTGAGGAATTCCAAGCCGTCGAGGGCCTCAGCGTCCTCCAGGTAGGTCTTCATGAAGCCGACGACCTCGGTTTTGGTTTCGCGCGCCTTCTTGGTGATCGCGGTGCGCATACCGTCACGTGAGCCGGCGACGACGTCACAGCGCTGCTCGACCTTCGCTGCCTCGTCTCCCATCTGCTTCATGAGCTTGAGGAGTTCGATTTCCTTCTCCTTGCGAGCCAGGGTCGCGACCTTCTTGGTGGCGGTCTGTGCCGCTTGAGCGAGTCCCAGAACTTCGGCGAGCTTCTCATCAAGGATGGTGAGTCCAGCCATCTCTGTCTCCAGTCCGTGTATTTCGTTGCGGCACCCGATTGGTGGTGGCGCACCCGGTGAGGCCGGCGCCACCACCCGCTGCGTCTCTGTCTAGCTGACGGCGTCCTTGACCTTCTCCACGGCGCCGTTGGCGACAGTTCCAGTGGGCTTCGCGGATAGGCCGGCGGCCTTGCGGAGCTTGGCCGAGACGTCGGCGAGCATCTCCGGATCTGGGCCCGGTGCGAACACGGCGGGCTCGGACGGGAGATCGAAGGCAGGCGCGCCCTCGGGATGGGCCTCCTCGGCGACGAACAGGTCTTCGCCGGTCTCGGGATGAGGCCCGTTGAAGACGGCCTTGATCTCGGCGAAGTCGCTGGGGGAAAAGCGGTAGAGCTTGAGATGCTCGCCGCGCTTGATGTGCGGCTGGCACTCGGGGATCTTGTCGGTCGGGATCCGGGGGGACGGGAACAGCTTCATCAGGTTCGCGCCGGTCAGGTTCTCCAGAGCCCGGGCATAGGCCACCTGATGCACGCCGCCGCGCACCAGGAGATACCCGGTCAGGGCGCGGGCGGCCGGATGGTCGACCATCTCATACACCTTGAGCTTGTTGTTGCGCGCGCCGGTCTCGAGAAAGAAGTTGTGGGTGAGATCCTCGATCAGGTCGCCGGAGGCAAACACGTAGTCGCCGTTCCAAGGCTTGCCCATTGAGTCCTGGACCAGGGTCCCGGCGCCGCCGGCGATGAAGTGCTGGGTGTTGCGGACATTCTTGACGCCGGTCAGGTCGCCCAGCTCGCCCGGCTTGCCCTCGGTCGAGCCAGTGAGCATGGTGTTGATCGCCGTCGAGACCAGCTCGATGTGACCAAACTCCTCCGCGGCGATGCTCGCCACCAAATCGTAGAACGGGCGTGCGCCTTGACGATTGCGGAAATTGAACGACTGGTACGTGTAGTTCATGAACGTCGACATCTCGCCGTACTTGCCGCCGAGAAGCTCCTGGACCGCGGACGCTCCGATCGGATCAGGATCAGACGGCGGCGGCAACGCGGTCTGCAGGCGGTCGATTCTCAGAATCACAGAACTTCTCCTTGATAAGACATTGTCTGGATTGACTTGCCGTTGACCTGCAGCACAAACAACTCCTCCACCGGACAGAAATGGGGTCCGGGAGTGACAACTCCACCTTGAGCCTCATGGGCGCCGTTGCTGCCAAGCCAGGGCGTCGGAGCACGCGTTGCGTCAGGACTTGGGCTCGTTGCGCAACGGTAGGTAGGGCTCCTCGTTCTCGGGGTGACCGCCGATGATCTGGCGCCCGCGCTCGGTCTCGGCATTGAGTTCCGCTCCGAACAGGATCACCACGTTGGTGATCCAGAGCCACACCAGGAACACGATCACTGAAGCGAGCGCGCCATAGGTCTTGTTGTAGGAGGAGAACTCTGAGACATAGATCGCGAACAGGGCGGACGCGACGACCCATAGGACGACCGCGAGCAGGCTGCCTGGGCTGACCCAGGCAAACCCGGGCTGGCGGACGTTGGGTCCGGCGTAGTAGAGGATGGCCAGGATGAAGGCGACGATCATCAGCATCACGGGCCACTTGGCGATGTCCCAGATCGTCACGGCCGTTGACCCGACGCCGATTACGCCTCCCACCTTGCTCGCCAGCGAGCCGGTGAGCACCACCGCGGCGGCGCTCACCGTCAGCAATACCACCGTCACCAGGGTGACTCCCAGTCGGATCGGCAGGGTCTTATAGATCGGCCGTCCCTCGGGGACGTCCCAAATGACGTTTGATGCCCGCATGAACGCCGCGATGTAACTCGAGGCAGACCACAGCGCGACTGCCAGTCCGATGATGAACGCGACTCCGGCCGCGCCCTGGTGGGACTGGATGTTCTTGATCGCGTTGGTGAAGATCGTCCTGGCGGCGCCCGGCGCGACCGCGCCCAGGTTGTTGATCAGCGATTGTGTAACCGAGTTGCCGAGCAAGCCGAGTACGGACACGATCACGATCAGCATCGGGAAGATCGCCAGGACCCCGTAGTAGGTCAGCGCAGCTGCGAGGTCGGTCAGGTGGTCGCCGTTGAATTCGCGCAGGGTGCGCTTGAGCACTCCACCCCACGCCGGTCGGGGCAGATCGGTCGGCTGCGCGGGCTTCTCGCTTGTCGCATCCTCAGAGAGGCGGTCGTTACCCACGGCCGCGGCGCGGGGGTGGTCCGGGTGCAGCGGGATCACCTCCCCCTCACCGGCCCGGTCGGGGCTACGACGCATCGGGGTAAGGATCGTCGGCGCTGTCGCCGCCTGACTCAGAGCTCCACTCCCCGTTGCCGCACTCGGGGCAGGGCGGGAGGTGTTGCGTGGACTGCACGGACAGCTCGTAGCCGCAGTCGGTGCAGCTGTAGGTGCCGGCGGAGACGTCGCTTCCGGCGGGGATGGGCTCGGCCATGTTCGCTCCTTCTCAGCGGGGTGAGTTGCTTGTTGTTCGTTGCCAGGCCAGCGCTGCGCCGCCGCCAGCGGCCCCGAGGAGTAGGGCGCGTCGGAGCCAGTGGCGCCTGCGTGGCTCTGGTTGCGTGACGGCGCGGGCCGCTGCGGTCAGAGATCCTGCGACGGCGATCAGTTGATTGCGCAGCCGGCGATCGTTGAGCGCCTCCTTCGCTCCGCGGCCCTTTGCGCGCCTCGAGCTACGCCGCAATCCGGTGACGGCGTCCCCCAGCTGCTCCTGGATGTAGTCGTCGCGCAGCAACCGCTCGAGATAGGGCGTGACGCGTGAGATCTGGTCGGCGGCACTCATGATCTGTCCTTCGGTTGTGGGCTCTCGTCGCCCGGCCATTCGCCCGAGAGCGCGGAGAAGCCGTGACGCGTCCCGTGCTCGGCAAAGCCGCGGATGAGGCGGAAGATCGCGCCCTCCAGTACCAGTGCGGCGGCCAGCTTGCCGAGATGGATCCGGCGATACTTGGGTTCAGGCGGATCCTCGGCGTCGATAAGGCCCCAGAGCAGTTCAAAGATCTTCTTGCCCACCATTCCGGCCGCGAGGCCGCTGAGGATCCCGATCGGCTTGAAGACGAGACTCATCGGCTCGTGCGGCGGCTGATGAGCCATCCCAACGCGAACCCGCTGACCGCGGCGACCGCCACCGCGTGCTCCACGATGAACGCCTTCACGCGCTGACCGGCGTCGCTGGCCGACTCGGGAGTCGCCTCCTGAGCGGTGGAGACGAAGTCATCCTTCTTGTCGGTGACGTTCTGCTTGATCTCCGAGACTCGGCCGGTCACGTTCTCCTTGGCTCCGTCGACCGTCTGCTTGGCCTGCGCTTTGACGTCGGTCTTCTCGGCCAGCGCGGCGACGGTATCGCCGAGCTCGGTGCGGGTCTGCTCGATCTCCTCGCGGACCTGTTCTGGGGTGCGCGCTGAGTCGTCGGTCAGCTCCGGCCCTGCTGCGCTCTGGTCTTGGTCCATTGCACGTCCTCCTTCACGCTCTCGGTTGCCTGTTCGGGTACGGGGGGCACGGCCTGCTTGACCTTGGCCTTGCCCATCAGCGCGAGAGCACCGGCCACCGCGCCGTAGACGACGGCGACGATCAGCGCGGCCAGCCAGCCAGTCACCGCGGTGGCCAGCGCCAGCACCAGGCAAGCGGTCAGCGCGCCGGCCGCGTACAGGCCCACCACGCCTGCGCCGCCGAACATCCCTGCGCCGATGCCGGCCTGCTTGCCCTTCTCGGTCAGCTCCAGCTTGGCCAGCTCCAGCTCCTGGTGCACGAGTGTGCTCGTCTGCGCTGAGAGCTCTCGCATGAGCTCGCCCATCGGGCGATCGGTATCAGCCATCTCGCATCTCCTTGAATCGCGGAAGCCGGGCAGGGCGCCACCCTGCCCAGGCTGTCCTGACGTCGTCAGCCCCGCCGGGCGCCCTGGGTGTCGTCGCCCGCCGGGATGGCGTCGCGGATCGGTACGACTGTCCCAATTATTTGGGACATGTGACCCAGCTACCCTCCGGACGAGGCGACAAACGCGCGTGTCCAGAACAGAGTTGGGACAGAACCAGGACACTACGTTTCAATTCGGAGCAATGGCCTCAGACACGCCGTCGCGATAGCGTCCACCTGGCAATGGCCGAGCCGATGCCGACGCCAGCCCCGACCAGCGAGGTCTCCGAGCCGCCCGACACGCAGCTGTTCATGCGCGCGGATGCGATGGCCAGCCGTAAGCGGATCCTGCAAGCGGCAGCGACGCTCGCGGGTGACCGCGGGGTGAGCATGGCCGAGATCGCCGCCGCGGCAGGGGTCGGCCGCTCGACCCTGTATCGGCACTTCCCAACCCGCCGAGCGCTCAGCGAAGCGCTCATCGCCAGCGAAACCCACGACGTCGGCTCGTCCTCGGGCGAATCGCGCCCGCAGATCGGCCAGGTCGCCACCATGCCCTACCAGGCCGCCGGCCAGCTCGGCCGCGACCAGCCGCTGGCGTTGGAGGTCACCCGGGTGCTGGACGAGGTGCCCCCGCATCTGGTCCCTGACCAGCTCGTGGCCGAAGCTCGCCGCGCCGGGGGGGTCCCGGTCGCGCTCTATGTGGTCGACATCGACGGATCACATCTGCTGCGCCTCGCCGGTTCGCCCGAATTTCCCGAACGCATCGATGACCCGCCCGCGCTCGGCCCGGAGATCGTGCCCGAAGGCCTACCCGAGTTCTATGAGCAACTCCAGCGCGAGCTTCCCGGCTGCTTCGCCGAGCCGCTGTGGCTGCGAGGCCGTGTCACCGGGCTCCTGCTCGGCATCGGCGCTCCGGTCGCCTCGCTGACCGACATCGCCCGGCAGGGAGCGGCCGCTCTGGAGCTCGCCAACGATTACACCGACTTCATCGAGGCTGCCCGCCGCCACAAGCCCACGACGCCCGCCGCAGAGATCCAGCAGAACCTGTTCCCGCCCCGCATCGCCCGGATCGCCGGCGCACAGCTTGCGGGCGTCCTCCTACCCAGCTACGAGGTCGGCGGAGACTGGTTTGACTTCGTGGAAAACCGCGACGGTGCGTGGCTGGCGATCGCCGACGCCGCCGGCAAGGGTCCCACCGCCGCCGGGTTGGGCGCCGCCGCGCTGGGGGCCCTGCGCGCCGCCCGACGAGACGGATCTGACCTCCCGCAAGCCTTGGCACTCATGCACGACACCGTGCGCAAGCTCGACAACGAAGGCTTCTTCGTGACCGCCCTCATCGCTCGCTGGCACCCCGCGACGACGAAGCTGACCTGGATCAATTGCGGCCACCCGCCGGCATACGTCGTCGACCTCGACGGCCACCTGGACGAGCTGACTGGCCATGAGCATCCCGCGCTCGGACTCGGCGCCAAGGACCCAACCTTTGAGCTCAGCGAGCGGCGGCTCGGGCCAGGCGAGCGCGTCGTCCTGGTCACCGATGGGATCACCGGGCGCCACATCGAAGGGGGCGGCACCTTCGGCCTCGACGGACTGCGAAACGCGATCGAGAACGCCGCCGCCCCCACCGCAGCATGCACCGCCATGGCCATCCAGCAGGCGGTCACCGACTGCTGGCGGGAACCGCTGGAGGACGACGGAACCATCGTGGTCATGGCCGTCGCCTGAGCGCCTCAGAGATGATTGCGCAGCGCCGGCTTTCGATCAAAGCTCACAGCCGCCGACATATGGTCAGCGGGAGGTGGCGGGCCGTCGATCAGCCCGCCACCTGAACGCTCATTGTCGCGCGCTGCCGTTATGCGTGTCCGACGCGGGTCCTGAGGCCGTAGCCGTACGGATACAGCGGGTTGTAGTGGGGGTCGCCGACGTTGATCGGCTCCTGCGCGAGCGTCCTCGGCCAGGACACCGGCAGCTTGCCTGTGAACGGCCGTGCCCCGAACAGGTCATCGGCTACGCCCGCGCCCTCGCTTCCTGGCAGCCACGACGCCACGATCGCGTTGGCCTCGTTGCGCTGCGCGGGGTCGAGGATGAGCGGACGGCCCGAGACGATGACCATGACGCACCGTTTCGCCGCCGCGCACACCTTGTCCACTGCCGCCTTGTCCGCCGCCGAGAGTTGCATGTCCTTGACCGGCCGCGGGACGCCGTTGTCGCCGGGGTCAAACGCCCACTGCGGGCCGTTGACGTCGCCGTAACCCTCTGAGTACGGAGTCTCGCCGACGACCACGATGCCGGTGGCATCGTGTGGGATCGGCGCCGACGCGTCCTGGCTGTAGGTGACGTTGCCCCGAGCGTCCTGGCGGATCCCGTCGAGGATCGTCGTGCCGGGGATCACGTTGGTCGAGCCACCCTGCCAGGTCAGCGTCCAGCCGCCGGCCTGGTTGCCGATGTTGTCAGCGTTCGAGCCGGCGACGTAGACGTCGCGGTGGCCCTGGATCGGCAGCACCTGCCGGTCGTTCTTGAGCAGCACCTGGGACTCCGAGGCTGCGCGGCGGGCCAGCGCATGGTGCGCCGCATCGCCGACCTGGTTGATGTAGCGGCGGTCGGTCAATGGGTGTTCGAACAGCCCCAGCTGGAACTTCTTGGTGAGGATCCGGGTCACCGCGTCGTCGATCCGGGACATCGGAACCTGACCCGAGTTGACCAGGTCGGTCAGCGTCGACTCGAACTGCTCGAAGTTCTGCGGCTGCATGAACATGTCGATGCCGGCCATCACGCCCGCCTTCACCCTCATAGCGAACACCGCTGGGTCCGTCGACGGTCCGGCCTCGGGATTGATGTGATCGATGCCGTTGTAGTCGGAGATCACGATCCCGTCGAAATCCATCGCGCCCTTGAGCCATCCGGTGATGAGATCGCGGTTGGCGTGCATGTTGACCCGGTTGCCGAGCCCGTCCTCGGTGAAGTCGACGTCAGAGTACGACGGCATCACGGCGCCCACGTGGTGCTGGCGCACGGCGGGCACGTAGGGCGAGAGCGCGAGGCGCTCGAACGTGGCGTGACTGACCTGATCGACGCCCTGATCGATGGGGTAGTTGCCCGTCGTCTGGTCGTTGGATCCGGTGCCGTATGTGGTCAGGCCGTCGCCGGCGAAGTGCTTGGCGGTGGCCATGACGCGGTCGGGATCCGAGAGGTGCCCGGGAGGGCCCTGGAAGCCGTCGATCGCGGTCTCCATCATCTTGACGAGGTTGGGGTCCTCGCCGAAGGACTCATAGGTGCGGCCCCAGCGGTCGTCGCGCGCGACGCAGATGCAGGGGGCAAAGACCCACTGCGGCCCCGTCGTCCGCGTCTCTTCGCCAGCGACATGCTCTACGTCGTACACCAGCCTCGGGTCACGGCTGGCGCCCAGGCCGATGTCATGCGGGAACACCGTCGCGCCGTACATGTTCCCGTCGCCGTGGACGGTGTCGATGCCGTAGAGGATCGGGATGTGCAGTCGCGTGGCGAGCGCCGCCGTCTGATAGCGGTCGACCATGTCCGCCCACGCCGTCGGCGTGTTGGGCGTCGGCACCGAGCCGCCGCCCGACAGCACGCTGCCCAGGTTGTCCGTCGTGATCTTCGACGTGTCCGTGTCCACGCTGGCGCGCTCGGCCTGGGTCATCTGGCCGATCTTCTCGGCCAGGGTCATTCGCGACAGCAGATCCTGGACCCGCTGACGGACCGGTAGCACCGCGTTCTGGTACGGCATCGGCTGTGCGTCGTGAGGGCGCGCGGCGTTGATGCCGCGGTGCCCCGTCGCGCCGACGGTCGGCGCGGCGACCGCCGCGGCAGCAAGCGCGACCCCCGCCACGGCGAGCAACCGGCGCGCGAGCGACCCGGATGAATGCATATCGACTCCCTCCCTCTCCTGGATGGCCTGGTGAGGCGTAGATCCTCCGCGCTGCCTGACGGCCACGGTATGGGCCCACGTGGCCAGCGGCAGACCAGCTGTCGGACCTTCCCTCCCGACCTCTGCGATACCCAGCTCCGACCCGCCTCAAACGAAGCCCAACGGGCCGTCGAAGGGCCGGGCGCAAGCGGCACCGTGGGCGATCCGTGGGGCAAACGCGACGGCACCCCGGCGCGTCGTTGTCATCGCAGCGTGCGATACCCCTTGGGCGCGTTCATTCCTGGCGCGCCAGTGAGTCGCCGATCAGCCAGATCGTCGGCGGCCACAGCCCCACGAACAGCGCGCGCCGCTCGGCGTTGCCCCGCTCGTCCTGGTCGACGGTCTTCGCGCGGATCCACAGCCCGATGCACAGGCCCACCGCGCCCATTGAGGCGAACTGCATCTGTGATGCGCGCAGGCCGCGACGATAGAGAAACGCGGAGAGCATGAGGGTGCGCTACCCGTCCACCGGTCCGGCACACACCGTGGGTGCGTCCTCGACGGGCGGGTAGCTCCAGACCATGCCGCGTCGACCCAAGCCCTCGGCCCGCTGGCTGCTCGCACTGACCTGGCCGACGGGAATCGCGTTGACCTCATGGGACTACATGTGGCGTACGACGGTGATGCACCGCCGCGAGCGCGTCAGCGGCGCAGCAGCCGACCATCTGCCGCCCGCGTACCCGACCGCAATCGGGGACACGGAGGTGCAGGAACCGCGCGAGGGGGTCGGCCCCCTGTTCCATCGTCGCTACAGCACCCGAATTCGCAGCTCGGGCCTGTCGGCCTCCGCGCTCATGGCGCACCTGAAGACTGACCTCAACCAGGCCGCGCCGACCAGGTTCGCCCGGTTTCAACGCGTACTCGGCGATCAGCCGCGCCTCCAGCTCGGGGACGAATACGTGGTGCGCATGCCCGGGCCGTGGGACGGGCCGGTCAGGGTGGTCGCCGACGACGAGCGCTCGTTTCGCCTGGCAACGCTGGCGGGGCACCTCGAGGCAGGACAGATCGAGTTTCGAGTGCGCCCGGAGGGCCAGACCATCGCCTTCGAGATCGAATCGTGGGCGCGCAGCGGCGACCGCCTCTCGAACCTCCTCTACCACAAGATCCGCATGGCCAAGGAGGTCCAACTGCACATGTGGATCTCGTTTCTGGAAGGGGTGACCGCGCTCTCCGGCGGCAGGATGTCCGGCGGCGTCGACATCGATACCCAGCGAATCGATGACCCGTTCGGGCCCGGGGCATGACGCCGGACGACATCGAGGGTCGGCTCGCCGCCCTGACACGTGCGCCGGTCAACTACAACCCGGAAGCAGTCGACTTAGATCACCCGCCGGCGGGATGGCACGTTGACGATCGTTGTCAGCCCCTCCCCTCAGAGCCGCCGGGAGATCCGGTGGGCGACGGCAGCTGGGCGATCGCCCGGCGACTCATCCAGGGTTACGAGTTCGCCGACCCGTCGATCGTTCGCGCCCACTATCACCCTGGGGCGCCCCTGCAGGGACGCACGATGCTGCTCGAGCTCCGCGCGCTCAACCTGGTCAGCGTCCGCGTCGGCGTGCGCATCGTCACCGTCTACGACGAAATCCGAGGCCGGGACGGACGGGACGCGCGGGTCTTCGGCTGGGCCTACCGCACGCTGGAGGGCCATGTCGAGATGGGCCAGATGGACTGGCAGGTGTGGAAATGGCGCGACACCGGCGAGGTGCAGTTCCGCGTCCACGCCGTCTCCCGTCCCGCGGCGATCGCCAACCCGGTCATCCGGCTTGGCTTCCGCCTGCTACGCGGCCACGAACGTACTGTGTTCCTCACCAGCACCGACACGCGGATGCGCCGACTCACAGAGCTCGCCCTCCAGCGCGAACGGCCCGGCGACGCCGTGCGCGAAGCCGGCCCGCAGCTCACAGCCCGCAGGCTCGCGCCCGACGATCCCGCTCATGAGCAACTGGCGCGACGCCTCGATGGCGAGTCCGCGCCACGCCAGCAGCGCTGACCCGGGACTAGACGCGCGCGACTTCGCGCTCGGCCGCCTTCAGGACACCCGCGCGATTCTTGTGCGAACGCTCGTAGGCGCGGACCTGGTCGACGCGCTGTTCGTCGCCCTCGGAGAGGACGGCCTGCACCTCGGCAGCGGTGAGCTCGTCATATCCCGGCCACGGCTCGTCGCCGCGCAGCGAGGTGACGCGGCTGAGCACGGTGGTGCGGCTCTGGTTCTTGCGCTCGTAGGCATCGGTCTTGGCCAGCTCGATCTGAGACAGAGTCTTCAGCTTGTCGACGATCTCCTCGGCTGTGAGCGAGTCATAGCCGGCGATCGCGAGATCTCCCTCGCCGGCCACGGCCCCCTTGACCTGGCCCTCGACCTGAGCGACTCCGGGCACCTTCCGAGCCTGCCGCGCGGTGCGCTTGGTCGCCCGCGTGGTCTTGCCCGCGGCGCTCTTCGTCGCGGCGGCCGCCTCCTGAACCGCTTCGGCTGCGCCGGTCTTGGTGATGTCATATGACGGGTCGCCGTTGACGTCCGCGCCGACGACGGCATCGGCGAGCTTCGGGATCTCCCGCATGACGCGCTCGAGCATCCGCTCCTCATCGCCGCGAATCGATGCGGCGAGGGCGGCGGTCTCCTCATCTCCCACAGCGCGGGCCAGGCGCTCGATGGCGGCGTATGTGGCGATCTCCAGCGCCTCGGTCGCGCAGGTGTCCTTGGCGTTCTTGAGCACCCTCTCCTCGCCGCCGGACCCCCGCAGGAGGTCCAAGGGAGTCTTGCTGAACGCCAGTGCCTGACCGATGGCGGCCTCCCAGAAGCCGACGACGATCGTCAGGGGGTTCGAGCCGCCGTCAAGCGACTTCAGCCGCTCGCTGATCCGCTGCTCGTGCCGGCGGGTCTCGACGAGGTGCTTGTCCAGAGCTGAGCGGTAGGAGCCGCGCGGGGTCATCGCGACCTGTGACTGCAACACACGAACGAGGGCCAGTTCACTGGCGCGAGCCTCGCCGAGGTACTGCACGACCTTCTGCTGAGAAGCGGACATACGAAATCCAATCAATGGGAATCTCTGAGGGAGGCGCAGAAGCCTGTCGAGACGTCGGCTACGACGGAACATGACGGCCCAACCTTCTGCGGTGAACACACACGATAGCTCTCGCCGGCTCGGCGACGCTGAGGCGCTCGAGAGCGTCGCACGCTCCTACGGGGTTGAGCCCGAGGCGGTGATGGCCGCCTCCTCCGTCGGATCCATCATCTCCCGCAGCCCGGCGGCGGCGCGGCGCAGCAGCCGTGACACCTGCATCTGCGAGCAACCCAGCTTCGCGGCGATGTCCTGTTGTCTCAGGTTTGCTTCCAGCCGCATCTGCAGCGCCCTGCGCTCCAGGTAGGGCAACCGCGTCATCGACGCGCTCAGCGATACCGTCGTTTCCACCAGTCCGTAGCCTCCATCGGTGTGACTGATCGTGTCGATCAGCGCGTGCGGATCATCGGGATCCATCGAGGCGAGCGGTGCGTCAAGCGAGGCGGCGTAGTGGGCATTGCCCGTATCGAGCGCGGCCACGACGTGCTCGGGGCTGAGCTCGAGGTATGCGGCGAGTTCCTGTAGGCGCGGCTGCCGTCCAGACCGAGAAGAGATCTGCTCAGCGGCTCGTGCGACCTGGAGCGCCATCTCCTGCGGGCCCCGGGGGACGTGGACCGACCAGCCTGTGTCGCGGAAGTACCGCTTGAGCTCCCCCAGGATGGTGGGGATCGCGAATGACCGGAACGGGATCTCGCGGTCGGGATCGAATCGGTCGATCGCGCCCAGCAGGCCGACTGCGGCGACCTGGACCAGGTCGTCGATCGGCTCGTGGGGGCTGCGGTACCGACTGGCCAGCCGGCGGGCGAGCGGCATGAAGCGCTCAACCAGCGCTTCACGCGCGGTCCGGTCGGCGTCGTCGTGCCACCGGCGCAGCAACTCGTCGGTCGTACCTATGTGGTCCCGGTTTGTCTCGGGAACGTGCGTGGTGGAAGTCAGAATCGTCTCTCTGTTCAGTGGCTGGGACCGCGAGGACATGCGACGACGCGCGCCGTCAGTTCGTCGCGGGTGGCGGCATCTCGATCTCTCCGGAACGCGCAGCGAAGGTTCTTCGCCGGTTCACGCGCAGGCTCACGCGGATCCGGCGCAGCGGCGGCCCTTGGACCGCCGGTTAGTGGATTACAGGCGCGAGGTCCGGCCGGGGACCGCTGGGAACGCGCCCGGCGTCGTCACCGGCGCGCACGGCGCTCTGGCGCGACCGGTACACGGTCACAGTGTCGAGCAGGTCAACCAAGGCGAGAATGCGGTCAACCTGGCCGTCCTCATGGCAGACGAGCGCGAGCGTACGGTTCTGGGGCTCGAGCCGCCGGAGCGCGTCCATGAGCACGTGCACCCCGGTCGAGTCCATGAAGGGGACCTGGGACAGGTCCACGACGACCGGCCCGTTCTGGTGCTCGAGAACCGTGATCAGGGCCTCCCGCAGCACGGGCGCGGTCCCAAGATCGATCTCGCCGTTCACACTGAGGACCGTGACGTGCGCGTGAGGCTCGTCGGCCGCCAGCAGCCGCACCGAAAGGCCATGATTTTCATACATGGTCGGCACCGGCTTCCGGGTCACCCGTCGAGGACAGAGACTGCATAGCTCATGCTCGCATAGTGCGGAGGTATTGTCAAAGTGCTGAAGAGATTAGTCGCATGAGTTGCCCGCATCTTGCGTAAGAAAGCGAGATGACCGCGGGCCGTTGCGGTACGCTCACCGTCTCTTGGCTCGCGCGCGTGGCATCTACAGCATCGGGACAGTCGCTCGGATGCTCGGCCTGTCTCCGTCGGCGATCCGCACTTGGGAGGATCGCTACGGGCTGATCGTTGCCCAGCGCAGCGAGGGTGGCCGGCGGGTCTACACGCGCGATCAGCTCGAAGAGCTGCGCTTCGTCAAGGAGCGTCTCGACGAGGGCCTGCCCGCCGCCGACGCGCACCGCCTGCTCGCCGAACGTGGAACGGGCATGCAGCCGGTTGTCGACGGGGAGGCGCTGAGCCGACCCGCGCGGTTGCTGGTCCTGTTGGCCGAAAGCGACCGGTATGGCGCGGAGCTCAACGACCTCTTCCTCCGCGCCGAGGGCTACGAGGTTGAAGTCGCGCTGACTGCAGAGGAGGCCGAGGAGAAGTTCTCCTCCCAGAATCCCGCGCTGTCAATCATCGAGCTGATGATCTCAGGCGGCGTGGGCCGCGAGCTGTGCCAACGACTCAAGCAGCAGCGCGCCACGCCGGTGCTGTGTATCTCGAGTCTGGATCTCGGCGAGCACGCGCTGGCTGCGGGCGCTGACGCCTTTCTCAAGAAGCCACTCGAGCCGCTGCAGCTCGTGGCAGCCGTGAAGGATCTGCTCGGCCGCCGTGGACTCGTGGGCGAAGCGCCCAGCGCGGCTTGATGAGTGAGCGGTTCTCAAGCGGCAACCGCCACTTGGACGCAGTCCTCGGCGGCGGTCTGCCGGCGAACGCACTCAACATGATCATCGGGCTACCGGGCAGCGGCAAGACAATCCTCGCCGAGCAGTTCATGTTCCACAACGCGTCCCCGCAGCGGCCGGGGGTGTACTTCTCGACGGTCTCAGAACCGCTTGAGAAGATTCTGCGCTACGGCCAAAGCCTGGACTTCTTCGATGCTCCGGCGATCGGGACGAGCGTGTTCTTCGACGACCTGGGAAGGACGCTCACCGACGGCGGCCTCGATGCGGTCCTCACTCACGTTCGCGCGCTGGTCACAGAACGCAAGCCTGGGGTGATCGCTATCGACAGCTTCAAGGCGCTGTCGGCATACGCTGCGACCCCGCAGGCCTTCCGCCATTTCCTCCATGAGCTCGCCGGGATGCTCACCGCCTTCCCCACGACCGCGTTCTGGATCGGCGAGTACGGTCGCGACGAAATCGCGACCGCACCGGAATTCGCAGTCGCCGACGGGATCATCTCGCTCCACACACGCCGCGAAGCCGAACGCGCTGTCCGCCACCTCGAGGTCCTCAAGCTGCGCGGCACGGGATTCATGTCAGGCGAGCACGCCTACAGGATCGCCCGCGACGGCTTGCACGTCTTTCCCCGGCTCGCGGAGAGCCTCACCGCCGAGCCCTACACGTTGCAGACCGAGCGCGTGTCGTCCGGCATTCCCGCCATCGACCAGATGCTCGCCGATGGCTACTGGCCGGGCGCGTCCACCATGGTTGCCGGGCCGTCAGGGTCAGGGAAAACGCTCATGGGGCTGCATTTCATCTTCAACGGCGCTGCTGCGGGCCAACCCGGGGTCATCGCGACCCTGCAGGAGAACTCCACCCAACTCGATCGGATCGTCGCGGGCTTTGGCTGGTCGCTGGCCAACGACTCGGTCGAGCTCATGTACCGCTCGCCCGTGGACCTCTACCTCGACGAATGGTTCTACGAACTTCTCGAAGTCATGGAGCGGACCCGCGCCCGCCGCGTGTTCATCGACAGTCTGGGAGATCTGCGGCGCGCGGCCGTGGATGAGCTCCGCTTCCGCGAATATCTCTACTCACTGCTGCAACGCTGCGCCAACCAACAGATCAGCCTGATGATGAGCCAGGAGATACCGGCGCTGTTCGGCATCTCTCAGCTCTCCGAAGACGGCATCTCCCACCTGTCTGACAACGTCATCCTGCTGCAATTCGCGCCCCGAGACACGGAACTGCGGCGCGCCGTGACGGTGCTCAAGACCCGCGCAAGCCGACACGATCCCGAGATCCGCGAGTTCGAAATCACCCCGGAGGGGATCGTCCTCGCCGAGCCGCACAGCAACTCGACGCACTGACGACGCTCATCGTCGGGGGACGTCGTCGCTCCCTACCCGGCGAGCAAGTCGAGCACGGCCACCTCGACCGAGGCCCGGCGCTCCTCTTCGGAGAGGCTCCGCTCCTCGATGCGTCGCAGCTCGCCGGCGATGGTCAAGCCAGAGAGAAACCGATCGAACACACGGGGATCGATGTAGGACCCACGTGCGACAGCGGGCGTGTTGCCGAGCACGTGGGCAACGTCGATCGTCGACTGGCGGATCGCCTTGGTCCGCCCGCGTTCGGTGGCGCAGTCCGCTTCGCAGCGGGCCAATGCCACCGCCGCCAGCAGCGTGCCGTTCCAGGTGCGGAAGTTCTTGGCGCTGAACGAGTCCCCGATCAGGCTCTTCAGGTGCGCGTTGATAAGGGGGGCGTGGACCTGGTGCCAGGCGGGCCCCTCGCGAAACGCGAGCAGGTGGTCACCGCCGCCTCGGCGTCGTTTCAGGGCAGCCACGATCTCCACGCAGCAGGGATCCGAGACGGCATGGACGCGCTCGACGCCCTCCTTGGCGATGTAGTCAAAGATCGCCCGCCCCTCCTTGATCGAGACGTTGCTCTTGGCGATCGTGGCCAGGCCGAGGTGGCCGTCCTCCTTCTCGTAGACCTCGCTGCCGATCCGGAACATCCCGACGTCCAGCAGGCGCACCGAGCAGGCCAGCACTCGCGCCCGGTCCAGGCCGTGCCCGGCGCGCATCGTGGCCAGGACCTGCTCACGCATGGTTGGCAGGGTGCCGGCGAAGGCGACCATATGCTCGAACTTCGCGTGGGCCTGCTGCTCGCTCCACAAATCGTGGTAGCGGTACTGGCGACGGCCGGCCACATCCACGCCGGTTGCCTGGAGGTGGCCGAGCGGGTCCGGGCAGATCCATACATCCCGCCACGCGGGCGGGATCGCCAGCGCTCGAATCCGGGCGAGAGCGGCCGGGTCGGTCAACGGAGCTCCGTCCGCGTCAAGGTAGGCAAACCCGGCGTCGGCAGCGACCCGCGCAAATCCAGGCAGTGCCGCGTTTGCCCGGTGAAGCCGGGGCGAGCGGGGCGGGACCGTCGCGATCGACGTGGAGGAGCGGTGGGGGTCGGTCACCCTCGGGCCAGTACCGCCTGGTTGACGACCGGCAGGACCCGCTCGCCGTAGCCGGCCAACGTCGCGTCCTGTGCGTCGTGCTGGAGATAGAGGGCGAAGTGGCCGGCTCCCACACCCTCGAGCTTCTTGAGCTTCTCGACGTGGGCCTCCGGCGGCCCGATGAGGCAGAAGCGCTCGATGATCTCGTCGGGAATGAACGCGGTGTGCTCGTTGCCGGCGCGACCGTGCGTGTTGTAGTCGTAGCCCTGCCACCCCGTGATGTAGTCGCTGAGGCTCTCCGGAATCGCCCCGCCGTCCGCGCCGTAGCGGTTGACGATGTCAACGACGTGGTTGCCGACCATGCCCCCGAACCATCGGCACTGGTCCAGCGCATGACGCCGCTGTTCCTCAGACCCGTCGGTCACGTACGCGGGACCGGCGACGCACATCGTCAACGCGTCCGGGTCGCGCCCGGCGTCGACGGCGGCCTTCCGGACGGCGGCGATGCTCCACTCGGCGATGTCCACGTCGGCGAGCTGGAGGATGAAGCCGTCCCCCACCTCTCCGGCGAGCTTGAGCGCGTTGGGCCCGTAGCCGGCCACCCAGATCGGCAGGCGGCTGTCAGGGTTCCACGGGAACCGCAGGGGCGTGCCCTTGTACTCGATGCTCTGGCCGTTGGCGAGAGCGCGAACGACCTCGATGCACTCCCGGAGCTCGGCCAGCTTGACGGGCTTTCCGTTGATCGTGCGTACCGCGGAGTCACCACGCCCGATGCCGCACACCGTGCGGTTGCCGTACATCTCGTTGAGCGTCGCGAACGTCGACGCGGTCACGGTCCAGTCGCGCGTTGCCGGGTTGGTGACCATCGTGCCGACGTTGAGCCGGTGGGTGGCGTCGAGGATCCGGCTCAGGACGACGTAGGGCTCCTCCCACAGCAGATGCGAGTCGAAGGTCCAGGCGGTGGTGAAGCCGTAGGCCTCGGCGCGGCAAGCGAGCTCGATCACGCGGGAGGCCGGGGGATTGGTCTGAAGGACGACACCGAACTTCACGGTTGGCTCCTTTCAAGGGTGAGATCAGCGACTCTGGTGAGCGCCTGCTCGACAGTGCGCCCGTAGGCGTCGATGGCAACGTCGAGAGCAGCCTCGGACGAGTTCTCGATCGAGGCGTGAGAGATCGGCGGATCCGATTGGGCGAAGATCATCGCCGTGGGGACGATGCGGCCGATCTCCGTCGCGTCGTGGAGCGGCCCGCTGGGGATCGGCTCGCCGTCGCCGCCGCCCGCTTGCCGCACCGCCGTCTGCGCGATGTCGACCAGGACCGGATGAAACACGGTCGGCGCGGCGCTGAACACCTTCCGGATCTCCGCTGTGCAACCGAGCTCATCGGCCGCGGATCGGCATATTCGCGTCGCGTCATCAAGCATGACAGCGAGCGCATCGGCATCCAGGTGGCGCTGGTCGAGCTGCATCTCGGTGCGACCCGCGACGGCGGTGATCACCCCGGGCACCGAATCCATGCGCCCCACGGTGGCGACGCCGCCGTTGGTCACCGCGGAGTCGCGAATCGCGAGGGCAGACCGCGCGGCCGCCGCCAGTGAGTCCCGTCGCATCGCCATCGGGGTCGATCCCGCGTGTGCCGCCTGGCCGGTGAAGGTCACCAGGTGCCGCTCGACGCCGAAGGTCCCCGACACCGCGGACGCCAGCCTGCCCTGCTCCAGCAGCACCGGTCCCTGCTCGATGTGCAGCTCGATGTAGCCGACCGCCCCCGTCAGCGACGCGGCGGCGGCGTCGGCGGCGTCGACGTCGACGTCGCATGCGGCCAGTGCGTCGGCCAGGGTGGCCCCATCGGCGTCGGTCAGCGTGCGTACGTCGTCGGCCACCAACGTGCCCGCAGCCGCCGAGGACCCGACCAGGCTGCGGCTGAATCTCGCTCCCTCCTCGTCGGCCCAATCGACGAAGCGCACCCCGATGGGCAGCGATCCACCTCGCTGTTTGAGCTGCCGCATGACCTCCAGCGCGGTGAGCAGGCCCAGCGCGCCGTCCAGCCAGCCGCCATCGGGGACGGCATCGATGTGCGAGCCGACGATCAGGAACTCGTCGGATTCGCCGGCGATGGCGGCCCACAGGTTGCCGGCCGCGTCCGTGTGGGGCTCGAGGCCGATCGCCTCGAGCTTGGCCTGCAGCCACCGGCGGGCGCCGAGCCAAGCCGGGGTCCAGGCCAGCCGGTCAGCGCCGGCGAACCGGCCGCCACTCTGCTCGGCGAGCTCGTCGAGGTCAGCGACGACCACCGACGGATCCAGCCGTAGCGCGCTCATCGAACGGCCGCGGTTGCCGGTGACAGCGAGCGGCGCACGAAACGGCCGTGCCCGGGCTCGGTCAGGATCTCACCTCGGTCATAGACCAGGGTGCCCCGCGACAAGGTGTGACGCACGCTCGCGGTCGCCGTCTGGCCCTCATAGAGGTCGTAGTCGACGTTCATGAATGAGTTGGCCACTCCGTAGTCACGCGGGGCGTTGGGGTCGAGCACGACGACGTCAGCGTCCCTGCCGGGCAGCAGCGCGCCCTTGCGCGAGAGCCCGAACCGTTCCGCGATCGTCGTCGCCGTACGGGCGACAAGCTCTGAGCGGGAGATCCGCCCCGCGTTGACACCCGTATCCCACAACTTCGGAAGGCGATGCTGAATCAGGGCCAGGCCGTTGGGGACCAGACTGAAGTTCTCGAGGCCCCGGGCCTTCTGCTCGTCGGTGAACGGGCAGTGATCGGTGGAGACGCTCTCCAGGACCCCGCGCTTGACAAACGACCACAGCGGCGCATGGTTGGCGGCGTCACGCAGGGGCGGCGAGCAGACGTAGCGACAGCCCTCGACCCCCGGCCGCCGCAGATCCTCGGTGGTGTTGATGAGGTACTGGAAGCAAGTCTCGCCGGCGACGTCGACACCCCGCTGCTGGGCGGCCTCGATCTCCTGCGCCGCCGCCGCACAGGTCACGTGGACCACGAACAGCGACGCTGCGACGCGCTCGGCGATGCGCGCCGCCCGGCCGGTGGCCTCCGCCTCGACCCACTCCGGACGCGTGAGGGCATGATTGATCGCCGACGTGTCGCCACGGGCCAGCGCGCGGGTGACGAGCAGATCGATGATGTCCCCGTTCTCAGCATGCACCATGGTGAGCGCGTTGAGATCGCGCGCCCGCTCCATGCACGCCATCAGGGCATCGTCGCGCGCCATCAACTCGCCCTTGTAGGCCATGAACAGCTTGAACGAGCAGATGCCGGCGTCGACCATCGCCGCCATGTCGTCGAGCACCGGCGCACTGGCGTTGGTGATCGCCATGTGAAACCCATAGTCGACGTGCGCGGCGCCGTCGGCGCGTCCCGACCACTCCTCGAGCGCCGACTGCAGCGTGTCCGGCTCGCGCTGGATGGCGAAGTCCACCAGACACGTGACGCCGCCGGCGGCCGCGGCCTGAGTGCCCGTGTTGTAGTCGTCGGAGGACCTCATCCCCATGAACGGCATCGACAGATGCGTGTGGTTATCGATCAGGCCCGGCAGGACGAAGCAGTCCGTCGCGTCGATCACCCTCGCTCCGTCGGGCGAGTCGACCCTGCCGACGGCGACGATCGTCTCGCCGTCGATCAGGACGTCTCCGGCGAACTCGCCCTCGGCCGTCACGATCGTCCCGTTCGCGATCAGAGTCGTTTCAGTCACCGCTGCCTCCCCTCGATGTTGGAGTCCGGTCGCAGCGAACGATAAGCGCGCCGGGACCAGGTCCGTCGTGAGGAACCAAAACGCCCCCCGACCGGTCAAGGCGCGGAGGGCGTTTGATCGCTTACAAGAGTGGAGACGGCGGGAATTGAACCCGCGTCCGCGGTCGCGCAAAAGGTGGCGTCTACGAGCGTAGCCGGCACTCTGATCTCATCCCCCGCTCGCCTTGCCGGCATGGGTTGCGGGGGACCAGCTTCATTGAGAGTCCCCGGTTTTGGCTGAAGCGGGCCTCCGCGGGCAAGCCTGCTAAATGAATCCTGGCGACTCCGCCGCAGGCGAGCCGGAGACCAGGACGCTCACGGCTTAGTGGTTAAAGACTAAGCGGCGAGCGCGTACTCGTGAGAGTCCGCACTTATGGTTTTGCCGGGAGTTTTACGAGGCCACCCGACACCTCGACTCGCAACCACCCCCACGAACCGACCACGTCGAAGCCTGTCGTCCCCGGGGGTATGTGTTGTCGTTCGATTATAGGCGGGCCCGCGAGGGCCCGGATCGACTGGACAAGCGTCCAGTCGAGCGAAGACCTGCGTAAGAGATGCGGTGGGGCTGCGACAATCCTCGGCAGGAACATGGAGTACGGCGACTCACCCACCCCCTTCGTCAGCGGCGGCGCACCTACCCCGACGCTGCCCGAGCCGCCCGTCTACCCAGCGCCACCCGACCTCGAGACGCCTCCGAGCGTCAGCGACGGCGGCAGCGCGCTCGGTCGCCCCCAGCAGCGCGAGTCCTTCTACAAGCGCCGCATCGCCCCCATCGGAGTGGCGATTCTCGCCTTCCTGGCCAAGATCAAGTCAATCCTCCTGTTGCTGCCCAAGGCCAAGGTCCTGGTCACGGCGGGCTCGATGGCCGTCTCGATCGCCGCTTACACCACCATCTGGGGCTTCTGGTTCGCGATCGGCTTCGTCGTGCTGCTCCTCGTGCACGAGATGGGCCACGTCATCCAGCTGCGCCGCGAGGGCCTTCAGGCGTCCGCCCCGATGTTCATTCCTTTCCTGGGCGCCGTCGTCGCCGCCAAGTCGCTGGGCCGCAACGCCCTGGCTGAGGCGCGGGTGGGGCTCGCCGGGCCGATCCTGGGGACGCTCGGCTCGGCGGCGTGCCTGGTCATCTGGCACGTCACCGGCCACGACTACTGGCGCGCCCTCGGCTACACCGGCTTCTTCCTCAACCTCTTCAACCTGCTCCCGGTGGTGCCGCTGGACGGTGGCCGCGCGATGGCCGCGATGTCCCCCTGGATGTGGTTCGCGGGCTTCTTCGGCATCGCGGTGCTGGCCTTCGTCTTCCCCAACCCGATCATCATCCTGATCGCGCTGTTCGCGGCCTATGAGACGTATCGCCGCTGGGAGCAGCGCCGCAAGGGTGGCGCCGAGACCGCGGCGTTCTATCGGGTTCGTCCGCGTGACCGGCTGCTCGTGGGCGCCGTCTACCTCGGGCTCATCGCCGTGCTGGTCATCGGGATGAGCGCCGCGCATCTGCCGCGCACGCTCGGCTAGAGCGGCGCAGCTCAGACGCGACGGGCCCCGACTCTGTGACGAGCGCGGCCCTACTCGTAGCGAGTGGTCTGCTCGTCCCGCGGGACGTACGTGCGAGTCGTCGTGGTGCGGTTCTGCCGCGACCACACGAACGTGTACAGGAGGGACAGCAGGAGCCCGAGGATCCCGAGCACGAACAGCACCGTCCCGGCCGTCTGGAGATTGATCCAGCTGACATGGGCGGTAACCGCCCACTTGAGGATCGCCCCGACCGCCATGAGCACGATTGATGAGCCTATGGTCATGTCCAGGTGCTACCCCGCTTGCGCGGGCCCCACTCACCGCGTGCAACCGGCCTCGCAGCCGCGCCGGGTCAGCGCCCGACTTCGCGCAGCTCGCGCTGGACCTCGCGCTGCGTGTCGCGCGTGCGGATCGCCTGGCGCTTGTCGTAGAGGTCCTTGCCCTTGGCCAGGGCGATCTCGACCTTGGCCTTCGAGCGCGGCCCGGCGAAGTACAGGCGGGTCGGGACCAGCGTTAGCCCGCGCTCCTGGGTGCTTCCCGTCATCCGCTCGATCTCTGACTTGTGCAGCAGCAGCTTGCGAGGCCGCTCGGGGTCGTGGTTGTCGCGCGCGGCCGCCCCGTAGGGCGGGATGTAGACCCCGATCAGCCACACCTCGCCGTCGCGGACCGTGGCGTAGGCGTCCTTGATCTGGGCCTTGCCCTCGCGCAGGGACTTGACCTCGGTGCCCTGGAGCACCAGTCCGGCCTCGAAGCGCTCGAGCAGGTTGTAGCGGTACGACGCCTGCCGATTGGTGGCGACGTCGCCGGGTGCGGCTTTGCGTTTCTTGCCCTTGGCCATGTCTTCTCAGTCCTCCGGCTCATCGACCGGGAGGAGATCCACCCTACCCCGTGGCGCATCGATGCGGCCGACGCGGACAGTGACCGGATCGCCGAGGCGCATGGCCCCGCCGTTGCGCGTTCCCACCAGCATCGTCGCCTGGTCGTTGAGCTCCCACCAGTCGTCGTGCAACCGGCGCACGGGCAGCAGCCCCTCGTACTGGAGGCGCTTGCCGAAGGCCACGAACGCCCCCGCGCCGATGAGCCCGACGATCTCCCCATCGAAGGCGCCGTCGCGATCGCCGGACTCAAACAACTCGCGCTCGAGCAGGAAGCACCGCGCGACGTCATCGGCGTCGCGCTCGATGGTCATCGCCTCGCGCTCGCGCTTGGAGGTCCACGGCGCGGCGCCGGCCACCCACGACGCGTCGGGCACCGGCTCCCCCGCGATCGCGCTCAACAGCCCCCGGTGGCAGATGAGGTCCGGGTAGCGGCGGATGGGCGAGGTGAAGTGGCAGTAGTGCGTCAGCGCCAGGCCGGCGTGGCCGAGGTTGCGCGGGTCGTAGTAGGCCTGCTTGAGCGAGCGCAGCACCAGGCTGGTCAGGGCGCGGCCGCCACGGCCGGTGCGCCGCACCCAGTCGGCCACCATCACCGACGCCTCCCCCACCACATCGGCGGCCTGCTGCGGAGTGAGGTGGCCCTTGGGCACGGGCGGCGTGGGGACGCCCAGGGATTCCAGCTGATCGATGAGCCGCTCCACCGCGGGTGCCTCGGGCCGCTCATGGACCCGGTACAGCGCCGGGATCTTGTGCTGAGAGAGGAACTTGGCCACCTGCTCGTTGGCGGCGACCATGAGGTGCTCGATGAGCCGATGCGACTCGGTCTGCTCCGACAGCTCGGCGGCCTCCACGTTCCCGTCGCGATCGAAGCTGAACTGCGGCTCGGTCGAGTCGACCTCCAGCGCACCCCGACCGCGCTCCGCCGAGGCACGCCGCAGCGCGCCCAGCGCCGCCGAGGCGGCCCGGGCAGCGGCCAGGGGCTCGCCCCACGGCTCGGCGGCGGCCTCGGTCCCGGCGAAGATCCGGTCCACGCGCTCGTAGTCCAGGCGCTCGTCGGAGCGGATGAGCGAGCGGTACATCGAGGACTGGCGCACCCCACGTTCGGTCACCATCATCTCCACGGTGACCGTCGCCCGCGGCGCGCCCGGCACCAGCGAGCACGCCTCGTTGGACAGGGCGCGCGGGAGCATCGGCTCCACCATCCCCGGCACGTAGACGCTGGTGGACCGGCGGTAGGCCTCACGGTCGACCAGCGAACGGGGGGTCACGTAGGCCGAGACGTCGGCGATGTGGACCCACACCCGCCACGACCCGTCATCCAATGCCTGCGCCGAGATGGCGTCGTCGAAATCGCGCGCGGTGGCCGGGTCGATGGTGAACGTGGGCAGGTCGCGCAGGTCACGCCGCTCCCCGCCCGGCAGCGCGGCGCCCGACGCGTCAGACGCGCCGTCAGCCGCCGACAGCCGCGCCTCGCGCTCCACCGCCGGGTCAAACGCGCCCTGCAGACCGCGGTCGAGCATCAGGGCCCGGATCACATCGCGCGCGATCTCGGGCCGCCCCAGCCGGCGCGCGACGGTGACCCGGCGCGACCCGCCGCGGCGGCCGTTGCCCTGCCCGGTGTCCGACAGGACCACCAGATCGCCCACCCCGGCGCGCTTGTCCCGGCTGACCACCAGGCGCGGCCCGGGACCGAAGAACGGCTCAGCAACGAGGAACTTGCCCTGGCGGACCAGCAGCGCCACGCGCCCGGTGGAGCGCGGGTCAACGGCCCGGGCGGCCGGGGGGGTCACTGTCCGAGCTCGGCGGCGACGGTCTTCTCGGCCACCGTGAGCGCGGTGTCGGTCTTGGCCGTTGACTTCGTGAACGCGTAGACGTTGGGTTGGATGCCCCTGCCCTGCTTGACCCCGCCCCCGCCGAGGTTGCGCCCGCTCGGCGTGAAGTACTCGCCCACGGTGAAGTCCAGGGCGCCGCCGTTGGACAGCGGCTCGATCTCCTGGAAGACGCCCTTGCCGTAGGTGTGGGTCCCCACCACCTTGGCCCGCCCGCGATCCTGCAGCGCACCGGTGACGATCTCAGCCGCCGAGGCCGTGCCGGAGTCCACCAGCACCACCATCGGGATCTTGGGAGCAACGGTCAGGCTGGGTTTGGCCAGGTACACCTGACGGGGCTGGGCGCGACCGTCGGTGGAGACGATCGTCCCATCGGGGATGAACACGCTGGCGACGTTGACGGCCTCGTCGAGCAGGCCGCCTCCGTTCTCGCGCAGGTCGAGGATGAGCGCGCGGGCGCCATGGTGCAGCACCTGCTGGACCTGGCTGCGCACCTGGGCTCCGGAGCCGGCGGTGAAGCTCGTCAGCTCGACATAGCCGAGCTTGCTCCCCTTGTAATCCAGAACCCGGTTGGCGGCGACGGGCACGACGATGTCGGCCCGCGTCACAGTGACGGTCCGGCGGTGGTTGTCGCGCAGGACGGTCAGCGTCACCTTGGTGCCCGCCCTCCCCTTGATGAGCGAGGCGGAGTAGTCGGCCGAGCGGTTGGCCAGCGAGGTGGAGCCGACCTGGGTGATGATGTCGCCGCGATTGAGGCCCGCCTGGGCCGCCGGTGAGCCCTGGAACACGTCCTGGACGAGCAGACCCTGGGACTCGGGCTTGATGTCGATACCGATCCCGGTCAGGTGCGGGTTGTCCTCGTTCTGGAAGCTCCTGTAGTCAGACTGATCGTAGTAGTGCGAGTACGGGTCGTCGAGACTGGCCACCGCCGCCTGCAGGCCCTTGTTGACCAGGTCCGAACGGCTGACCTGGCGGTAGTAGTCGTTCTGGATCAGGCCCAGGACCTGGTTGAGCAGCTTGTCGTTGTCGCTCTGCGAGACGAAGGCGCTGCGGATCGGCCCGGGCAGCCAGCTCGGGTGGCCCCCGAACCACACGCCGATGAGCAGCACGATGACGCCAAGGAGCACCTTGACCCACCGGGGAGAGCGTTGACGACGCGCGTACATCTGCGGTTATCCAGGGTAGCTGGGCGCCTTTGCGGGGCGGGCCAGCCAGGCGGGCGTCGGGTCCCGACCGGGTCCGTCCGGGACGGAGCGATTACACCCGCAGGAAACGGCGCAGCGACAGCCCGGACCCGAGCGCCGAGACCCCCACGCCGGCTGCCATCAGCACGATGAGCAGAGCGGTGAAGGAGATGGTGCGCGGCGCCGCGATCAGAGTCCAGTTGTTGGCCAGCGGATCGAGCAGGGCGACCTTGGTCACCCCCAGCACCGCGACGGCCAGCAGCGCTCCCGCCGCGCCGACGACGATGCCCTCGATGACGAACGGCCAGCGAATGAACCAGTCGGTGGCGCCGACGAGCTTCATCACCTCCACCTCGCGGCGGCGCGCGTACAGCGACAGCCGGATGGTGTTGGCGATGAGCAGGATCGAGGCGATCGTCAGCAGCACGGTGAGCACCGCGGCGGTGATCGTCACGAGGTTGGTGACCTCGAGGATCTTCTTGGTGTCGCTGCGCTTGTTGGAGACGCTCTGGATCGACTGGTCGATCGTGCCGGGGTGGGTGGGATCTGATCCGGTCGGCGACAGCGAGTTGTGGACGGCCAGGACGTTGGCCGGGTTGTCCGGGGTCACGTGGAAGGTGTCAGGCAGCGGGTTGGTTCCGAGCAGCTTGTAGGCGGCCGGATCGATCTTGGCCTGCTGCGCATAGGCCGCCGCCTTGGACACGAATTGGACCGACTTCACATGCGGGACGTTGCGCAGCTCCTGGCGCACCCGGGCGTCGTCAGCCGCGGTGGCGTTGGTCTTCATATACACGTCGACCTCGACGCGGCTGCGGACGCTGTTGGCGGCGCCGTTGGTGGCCTGGACGATCGGGATGAACACGCCCAGCACCAGCAGAGTCACCAGCACCGTGGCCAGCGCGGCGAAGCTGGGAGCGGCGCTGCGGCGGGTCGCCCGGACCGCCTCGCGCAGGAAGAAGCCGATCCGCATGGCCTACTCGAGCCCCGGCGGGGGCGTCGCGGGAGCGCGCAGGCGCCGGGCCAGATCGCGCGTGGTCTCGTCGCGTGTGTACATGCCGGCGGCCTCGTCGCGGACGATCCGCCCACGGGACAGCTCGAGCACGCGGCGGCGCATCTTGTCCACCATCGACTGGTCGTGGGTGGCCACCAGCACCGTGGTCCCGGTGCGGTTGATCCGGTAGAGCAGCCGCATGATGTCGATGCTCGTGTCGGGATCCAGGTTTCCGGTGGGCTCGTCGGCCAGCAGCAGCGGCGGGTGGTTGACGAACGCGCGGGCCACCGAGACGCGCTGCTGCTCCCCGCCCGAAAGCTGGTGCGGGTAGTTGTGCAGCTTGGTCGAGAGCCCGGTGAGGCGCAGGATGTCCGGGACCTTGGCGCGGATGTCCTTGCGCGTCCCGCCGGTCACCTGCAGCGCGTAGGCGACGTTGTCGTACACGGTGCGGTTGGGCAGGAGCTTGAAGTCCTGGAAGACGACGCCGACGTTGCGGCGGTAGTACGGCACGCGCTTGCGCGGGATCTCGTCCAGGACCTTGCCCGCCACGCGGATCATGCCGCCGGTGGAGTCGAGCTCCTTGATGAGCAGCCGCATTACGGTGGACTTGCCCGACCCGGTCGAACCCACGAGGAACACGAACTCGCCGCGCTCGATCGCAAAGGTCGCCTGGTCGAGGCCGACATCGCCGGCGTAGAGCTTGGAGACATTGCGGAATTCGATGACCGGCCGCGCGGTCCGCTGCTGGCGCGTATCGGTCCGAGGATGCTGATTTGAGGCCGCCTCGGCCCGGTCGCGGGCACGGCGCGGCAGTTTGTTTCGTGTAGCCATAGGGTGCGGCGCAGAGTAGCGGCAGCCCACGGTGGTTGTCCTGTGTGCGGCGGGCTTGCAACGCGATTTGCAGGACCATTGAACCACGCCTCGACGGCCCACCCCGGTCTCCCGCCCCGAGCGCTACCGTTGTCCCAGCAATGGCCGAGATTTCAATCACGACGCTCAAGAACGGGTTGCGCCTGCATCGCATCGCGGTGCCCGGCACCCGCGCGGTCACCATCCTGGCCGCCTTCGATGCCGGCGCCCGCACCGAGCGCCCCGAGGAAAACGGGATGGCCCATTTTCTGGAGCATCTCGTGTTCAAGGGCGGCGAGAAGTATCCGACCTATCGCGACGTCAACGAGGCGGCCGAGGGTATCGGCGCCGTCCTCAACGCCTACACCAGCCACGATCTCGTCGCCTTCCACATCACCGCCCGTGCCCAGCGAGGGCTGGACGCGGCCGATCTGCTCACCGATTTCGTCGCCCGCCCGCGGATCGACGCCGACGAGCTCAACCGCGAGCGCGGCGTGGTGGTCCAGGAGATCGCTCGCGCCGAGGATCAGCCGGCGACGCTCGCCGAGCACCTCATCGACGAGGCGGTGTTCGGCAACCACCCGCTCGGGCGCCCCGTGTTGGGGCCGACGGAGCACCTGCGCGACACCTTCACCCGCGACGGCATCGTGGCCTTCCGTGAGCGCCGCTGGTCCCCGTCCACCGGGGCGGCGTTCGCCGTCGGCAACCTCGAGGCGCTCGGCGACAACGGCGCGCTGGACGAGCTGTTCGAGCGCTTCACGGCCGCTTCGCCGCCCGACCCGTTTGACGCCGCCCCGCCCCTGGAGCCGCGCGTGCTGGTGCGCGAGCGGGACTCCAACCAGTCCCATTTGCGTATGTCCTATCGGCCGATGGTGGACGTCGCCAACCCCAAGCAACGGGCCGCGCTGATGGTGTACGGAACGCTCCTGGGCGGTTCGATGGGGTCGCGCCTGTTCGACGAGATCCGCGAGCAACGCGGGCTGGCCTACTCGGTCTCGGCGTTCCCCCACGCCTACGCCGACGTCCCGGTGCTCCAGCTGTCGGCCGGCCTGGAGTCGAGCAAGTGCATGGAGGCCTATCGGCGCATGCGCGACATCGTCTCCGAATTGCGCACCGACGGCCCCACCGAGGCCGAGGTCACACGCGCCCAGGCCTACGCTGCGGGCGCACGCACCCTCGCCTTCGAGAATACGGGCGCGGTCGCCCGCTACGCCGCCCAGCAGACGATCGTCTACGACGAGGACGCCAACCCCGAGGTCACGATCGAACTGCTGGATAGCGTGACCTTCGATGAGGTGAGGGAAGTGGCCGCCGGCGTCGCCGATGAGCTCTCGATCGCCGTGGTCGGGCCCCACACTTTGGAGGAGCTGGAGACGGCCTGAGACGCTGGCTTGCCCCAGGGTTGGTGTTGATCCTCTTGGCGGCCGCGATCACGCTGGGGCTGCTCGGCTCTTTGAGCCACACGAGCAAGCACGATGCGCAGTTCGACGCCGGTTCGGCCATCGTCGCCCCGCCCAAGAAGAAGAAGGCCCCCACCCGTCGGCGCGCCCACGACCCGGCGCTGTTGACGACCCGTGGCCAGCGGGCGCCGCTGTCGCCCGAGGAGGTGCATCTGCAGTCGGTGCTGAGCCGGGCCATGAGTCAGGCCGGACCGCAGAGCGGCGCGCTGGTCTACGACCTCGACGCCGACGACGAGCTCTACGGTCTACGCCCCACCGTCAAGCGCCCGCCGGCGTCGGTGGAGAAGCTGTGGACGACCGCCGCTCTGATGGTCAAGCTGGGCCCCAACGCGCGCCTGCACACCACCCTGCTGGGGACCGGTTCTGAGCGCCACGGCGTCTGGCACGGGGACCTGTTCCTGCGCGGCGGCGGAGACCCCACCTTCGGGGACCCGACGTTCAACCACACCTGGGAGCTCGGCTACGGGCCGACCGCGGCCCAGCTCACCCAGCAGCTCGTCGCTCATGGCATCAAGCGGGTGACCGGCCAGGTCTTCGCCGACGAGACGATGTTCGACCGCAAGCGCGGCGGTCTGATCACCAACTACCAGCCCGATGTACCCGACTTCGGTGGCCAGCTCAGCGCGCTGACCTACGACCACGGCGCGACCGTGCCCCACTACTCGCCCGCTGTCTTTGCCGCGCGGGAGCTGGCCTTGGTGATGCGGGGCTCGCACATCGCGGTCAAGGCCTCGCGCCACGAGCGCAAGACGCCGGACGACGCCCACGTCCTCGCCACGGTCAGCTCGCCCCCGCTGGGGGTGATGACCCGGCTCATGGACGTCCCGTCCGACGACCTCTTCGCGGAGCTGTTCGCCAAGCAGCTCGGTGTCCTCTTCGGGCGTGGCGGGACGATCCACGATGGGGCGCGGGTGATCGATAGCGCGATCGCCGACACCTACGGCCTGCATCCCACGATCCTCGACGGCTCCGGGCTCTCGCGCAACGACCGCTCCTCGCCGCTGGAGGTCGTCGACCTGCTGCGGGAGGTGTGGGGCACCGCCGTCGGGCGCGAGCTGGTGTCGTCGCTGCCCACCGTCGGCAAGGAGGGCACCGTCAGGGGCATCGGACTGAAGACCGCCGCGGTCGGCAATTGCGCCGCCAAGACCGGCACGCTCAACTACGTCACCAACCTCGCCGGCTACTGCCACAGCCGGGGCGGCCACACGCTGGCCTTCGCGCTGTTCATCGACGGGCCGGACAACGGCACCGCCGAGTTGCTGGAGAGCCGGATGATCGGCGATATCGCCCGTTATTGACGAGCGTCGGCCCGACCCTGCACAATCGGGGTCGTGAGGGCCCGCTAGTGGAGTTGGGTGCCACTCTCAACCTGGGAGAGCTGCAGCGCTATCTGAGCCGCGTCGGTGACCGCTGGCCGCTGCAGGTGGTGATGCTCGGCGGCGCTCGCGTCGACGACGCCCGCGGTGCTCCTCCGCAGCGCGAGCGAGGGGCCGAGTTCGTGGTCGTGCTGGTCTCGCGCGCTTTTGAGGGGATGCCGTGGCTCGAGCGCGTCTACCAGGCGACGTCGCTGTGGGACGGGATGGAGATGGGCGATGGCGCCGACGTGCACTGCTACACGCTCGACGAATTCCAGCGTAAGCGCACCAACACGCCGCGGGTCAAGGCCGTGGCCGAGCGGGGCGTGCTGCTCTACGAGGACTCCGACCCGCTGTACCCGCTGCCGCCGGACATGCCGCAGGCCAACGGCGGCGGCGGCGAGCTCAGCTGATCGCGACCATCCGCTCGATCGGCACCCGGGCGCGATCGGCGATGTCGGCCGGGACCTTGACCTCGTGCACGCCGTCGCGCAGCGCGTCACGGAGCTTGGGCAGCGTGATCATCTTCATGAACCGACACGACGCGGCCTCGTTGGCGGCGATGAACTCCGTGTCGGGCGCCGCCCGGCGCAGCGGGTGCAGCATTCCCGTCTCGGTGGCCACGATCGCGGTCCCGCCGGCCCCGCCCGAGCCCAATGAGCGGGCGTAGCCGAGCATCCCCCCCGTGGAGAGCATGTGCACGCCCTGGGAGGCGATGTCTCCGGAGGCGACGTACTCCATGACGCTCGTCGAGCAGCCGCATTCGGGGTGGATGAGGAAATCGGCCTCCGGGTGGGCCGCGCGCACGTGCGTGATGTCAGCCGGCTTGATCCCGGCGTGCACGTGGCACTCCCCGTCCCAGACGTGCATCGGGCGGCCCAGCGTCCGCTCGACGTAGGCGCCGAGGAACATGTCGGGGCCGAACAGGATCTCGGTGTCCTCGCCGTGGGCGCGGTAGATGTGCTCCACGACCTCCACGGCGTTGGCCGAGGTGCAGCAGTAGTCGGTTTCGGCCTTGACCTCGGCGGTGGTGTTGACGTACATGACCACCACCGCGTCGGCATGCTCCGCTTTCCAGTCACGCAGCTGGGCGCCGGTGATCGCGTCGGCCAGCGAGCAGCCCGCGTCGAGGTCGGGGATCAGGACCTGCTTTTCAGGACAGAGGATCGAGGCGGTCTCGGCCATGAAGTGCACGCCGCAGAAGGCGATCGTGCCGGCCTCGGCGGCCGCCGCCTGTTGGGAGAGCCCGAGCGAGTCGCCCACGTAGTCGGCGACGTCCTGGATCTCGGGGAGCTGGTAGTTGTGGGCGAGGATCACGGCCCCGCGGGCCGCCGCCAGCTCGCGCACCTCGTCCTGAAGGGCGGGGATGTTCTCGAGCATCAGCGGCGCCTCGGAGGCGCTGAGCATGGGCAGATTCATGGCGATGGGGTGAGGAGGAGGGAGAGATCGAGGGCCGGCGCACTGTGCGTCAGGGCGCCCACCGAAACAAAGTCTACGCCCGTGCCCGCGACCTCCCGGAGCGTCTGGAGGGTCACGCCGCCACTGGCCTCCAGCTCGGCCCGGCCGGCGACGTGATCCACGGCGCGGCGCAGCTCGTCGGGGCTCATATTGTCCAAGAGCAGGCGCGGCGCCCCCGCCGCCAGGGCCTCGTCGACCTCGCCCAGATCACGGCATTCGACCTCCAAGGGCAGGTCAGGGGCCTCCTCGCGAGCCCGGCGCACGGCGGCGCCGACGCCGCCGGCCAGCGCGGCGTGGTTCTCCTTGATGAGGATCGCGTCGTAGAGGCCGGCGCGGTGGTTGGTGGCGCCGCCGGCGGCGACCGCCGCCTTCTCCAGGGCGCGCAGCCCCGGGGTGGTCTTGCGCGTGTCGAGGATGGTGGCTCCGGTCCCGTCGATCGCCCGCACGGCCCGGGCGGCCATGGTGGCGACTCCCGACAGCCGCTGCAGGAAGTTCAGCGCGGTGCGCTCACCGGACAGCAGGGCGCGGGCGCGGCCCTCGATCCGGAGCACGTCGCCGCTCTCGCGCCAGACGCCCTCGGTCACCTCGCGCGCGAATGCCGCGTCGGGATCCAGGGAACGAAAGACCTCCTCGGCCACGCTGAGGCCGTAGATGACGCCGGGCGCCTTCTGGCGGATGAGGCCGCGAGCGCGCGTCTCGGATGCGACGGTGGCCGCCGTGGTCACGTCGCCGGTCCCGAGATCCTCGGCCAGAGCGCGGGCCACGACGTCGGCGGAATCTGCCGTCAGCGCCTCCATATACCGAGGAGGATAGGCGGGGAAGTTTTCACACCATTTGTGACTTTCTGGTTATTGTGGGCCCTGGCCGGACTACGACCAAAGGGGGAAGTTAGTGCGTCGGATCGGGAGTCGGATGGGGATCGGGGCTGCAGCCGTGCTGTGCGCGCTGCTGACAGCATCGGCCGCGTTCGCGAAACCGGTGACCAAGGTGGTCACCGCTGGGCCGCCGCCGTCGGTCAACAAGATCGCGGCCAAGCTGTTGCCCAAGAGCTTCACCGGGACCTTCAGCCCGGACATCAACGCCTTCTTCAACAAGAAGACGACGATCAACGTGGGCGACACCGTGTCGTTCCAGATCCTGGGTTTCCACACGGTGGACTTCCCGGCGACGGGCGGCGGCGCACTGCCGCTGATCGTGCCGGGCAAGACCGCCACGGGAACGGACGCCGCCGGCAACCCGTTCTGGTGGAGCGGCAAGGTTCCGAACGTCGGCCTCAACACGGCGGTGTTCGCGCCGCCCAAGGCCAAGACGTTCAACGGCAGCCAGCGTTGGGACAGCGGTCTCCCCGCCGGGAACGGACCGCCGAAGCCGGTCAACCTGAAGTTCACCAAGCCGGGGACGTACAAGTTCTTCTGTGACGTCCACCCCGGCATGATCGGCACGGTGGTCGTCAAGCCCGCGGGCGCGGCTATCCCGTCGGCCAAGCAGGACACCAAGGCGCAGGTGGCGCAGGTCACCGCCGACATCAAGGCGGCCAAGAAGGTCTCCGCGGCCAAGCAGCCGGCCGACACCGTCAGCCTCGGCGAGTCGACTCCGGGCGGCGTGGAGCTCTACGCCATGTTCCCGACGTCGCTCACGGTCAACGCGGGCACGGTGGTGACCTTCCACATGTCGAAGAACACGTTCGAGACCCACACGGCCACGTTTGGGAACACGACCACTCTCAAGGCTCTGGCCAAGGGCTTCGAGGGCGTCAACTTCCCCGCTCAGGGCGTATACCCGAGCGATCCTCCGCCCGGGCCGTCCACGGAGTCGCTCACCAGCCACGGCGATGGCTTCGCCAACGTGGGAGCGCTGGACAACAACCCGGCCACGAAGACGATCCCGTCCTCGGGCAAGATCGACTTCACCCAAGCAGGGACCTACCACTTCATCTGTCTGATCCATCCCAACATGCACGGGACGATCGTCGTCAAATGAGGTAACCCGCTCACCCCGCGGGCCAGGTGGTCCGCGGGTGGGCGGGTGCTCAGCGGGGCCCGGCGGTGCCTGAGGCGGCCGCCACGGCTCCGTTGCCGGTCGGCGACCCGGCCAGGACCCGGACGGTGGCGAACGTCGGGTCAGCGGCGCCGTGCAGGCGGGCGCCGGCGGCGGTCAGCTCGCGCAGGTAGCGCACCACCTCGGCGGTGACCCGCTCGCCGGGCAGCAGCGTCGGGACGCCCGGCGGGTAGCCGGCGATCGACTCACACGAGATCCGGCCGATGGCGTCGTCGACGGGAACCGTCTCCCCCTCGCCCAGGAACGCGTCGCGGATGGGGACGACGCTCTGGTGCTCCAGCGACACGCTCGGGGAGGCGATGGCGATGCTCTGCCCCGGACGCGAGACGGTGCGGACCGTCTCGGCGAAGTCGTGGGCGAAGCGCTCGAGCGGCTCGACCGGCTGGCCCAGGCCCAGTACGAGCACGAGCGTCGCATGGGTGGCCAGCTCGATGTAGATGTCGTAGGCGGCGCGCAGCTCCGCGGCGAGCTCGTAACCGGTCACGCCGGTGCCGCGGACGTCGATGACGATGCGCAGCGGATCCCACCCGGCGATCCCGGGGCGTCCGACCATCCCCTCACCGACGACGGCGATCCCGGGGATCGACTCGATCGCCTCACGCGCCCGCGCCGACGCGGCGATGGTCCGGTCCAGGAGCGCCTCGCCGTGGGCGGCGAGCTGGCGCCGGGCGCTGTCCAGCGAGGCCAGCAGCAGCGAGTTGGGGCTCGTGGAGCGCACCAGCCGGACGCAGCGCGCCACCTCATCGGGGTCGATGAGACCGTCCTCGGCGACGTGGAGCATGGCCGACTGGGTGAGGCTCCCGACGATCTTGTGCGTCGAGGCCAGCACGGCGTCGGCGCCCTGACGCAGCGGCGACTCGGGCAGCGTCGGGTGAAAGCCGAAGTGCGAGCCCCAGGCGCAGTCGACCACCAGCGCGACCCCGGCGGCGTGGGCCACCTCCGCGCAGCCGCGGATGTCGGCGGCCATGCCGTAGTAGGTCGGGGAGACGATGAAGGCGGCGCGAATGTCCGGCGAGCGCTGCAGTGCCTCCTCGAGCGCCTCGGGCGTGACCCCGTGGGCCATGCCCAGCTCGTCGTCGTACTCGGGATTGACGAAGCTGGCCAGGCCGCCGCTGAGCACCAGCCCGTCGACGATGCTGGCGTGCGAGTTGCGCTGCACGAGCACGTGGCGGCCGGGCTTGGCCAGGGCCAGGCACAGGGCATGGTTGCCCTGGGTGGCCCCGTTGGTCAGAAACCACGTCTGCTGTGCGCCGTAGGCGGCGGCGGCCAGCTCCTCAGCACGCTGGTAGGGCGTGGGCGTCGGTCCGGTGTCGATGCCCTCGATGTCCTGGCAGATGTCCAGCGCGAGCGCGCGCTCGCCGATCGCCGATCGCAGACCGGGGTCGGCGCCGGGGCCGCCCTTGTGGCCGGGCACGTGGAAGCGCACCGAACCGCGGAAGCCGTAGGAGACGATCGCCTCCAGGTAGGGGGCGGTGGGGTGCTCGCGCCGGGGGTGGCGGGTGTCGCCCGGCTCACGGGGCTCTGACACCAGCGCGCCGTCGCGCAGCTCGGCGGCCTCGGTGTCGTCGCGGGAGTCGTGAGCGGGCTGAGCGGGTCCCGGGGAAGATGCGCTCATTTGGCGGCCTTGAGCAGGTAGCTGCGGATGAAGCCGTCCAGATCGCCGTCGAGCACGCGATTGGCATCGCCCATCTCATAATCGGTCCGGTGGTCTTTGACCATGGTGTAGGGGTGCAGGACGTAGGAGCGGATCTGGGACCCGAAGTTGACGTCCTGCGCTTCTCCTTTCTCGCGTGCGATCTCCTCCCGGCGCTTGCGCTCCTCGAGCTCCAGGAGCTTGGAGCGCAGCATCGCCATGGCCTCGGCCTTGTTGGAGGACTGCGACCGTTCGTTCTGGCACTGGACCACGATGCCGCTGGGTTTGTGGGTGATGCGTACCGCCGAATCGGTCTTGTTCACGTGCTGGCCGCCGGCGCCGCTGGCGCGGTAGGTGTCGATCTGCAGGTCGTCGTCATCGATCTGCACGTCGGAGGCCTCCTCGACCACCGGCGAGACCTCGACGCCGGCAAAGCTCGTCTGGCGGCGGTTGGCCGAGTCAAACGGGGACAGCCGGACCAGCCGGTGCACGCCTTTCTCGGAGCCGTAGAGGCCGTAGGCGTTCTCGCCCTTGACCCGGAAGGTGGCCGACTTGATGCCCGCCTCCTCCCCCGGGGACGCCTCCAGCAACTCGACGTCGAAGCCGCGCTTCTCCGCCCAGCGCATCTCCATGCGCAGGACCATCTCGGCCCAGTCCTGGGCGTCCGTCCCGCCCGCGCCGGCGTTGACGGTGACCAGCGCATCGCCGGAGTCATAGCGGCCCGCGAACAGACGCTCCTCCTCCAGTTCGTCGAGCCGGGCCTGGACGCCGACGATCTGCTCCTCCAGCTCGGAAGCGATACCGGGGTCCTCCTCGGCCAACTCGGCGAGCGGCTCCAGATCCTCGACGTCGGATTCGAGCTGGCGAAAGACGCCCAGCTTGCGGCTGGCGCGAGCATGCTCGGCGGAGACCTTCGCGGCCCGCTCCTGGTCATCCCAGAACCCGGCTGCCCCCATCTCGTCTTCCAGCGCGCGAGAACGCTGGTCTAGCGCAGCTGGGTCAAAGATAGTCCGAGAGCAGCTTGAGCTGCCCACGGATTGCTGCGAGACGCTGGGGAAGCGGCTCTGAGGGGGCGGTGGCCATACGCGCGCTCACGTTAGCAACCGCAACGCATGCTTCGAAATATGTTCATTGGGTAGGCATCGCATGTATCGGCTGTTACCGAGAGGGAGGCTCCCGCCGTGTACAAACAGGTTCTCGATCCCGTGTCCCACTCGCTGGGACTGACCTCGATCTTCGCCATTCTGCCCCTGCTGACGCTGTTCGTCCTGCTGGGGATCGTGCGACTCAAGGCGCAATGGGCGTCGCTGTGCGCACTCGGAGTGGCGCTCCTTGTGGCGATCATCGTCTACTCGATGCCGGTGGGCCAAGCGGCCGACTCGGGGCTCGAGGGGGCGGCGTTCGGCTTCTGGCCGATCATGTGGATCGTCCTCAACGCCCTGTGGATCTACAACATGACCGAGGCCACCGGGTATTTCGCGGTGCTTCGCCGCTCGTTCGCCATGATCTCCGACGACGTTCGCGTGCAGGTGGTCGTCATCGCCTTCTGCTTCGGTGCACTGCTCGAGGCGCTGGCCGGATTCGGCACCCCGCCGGCAATCTGCAGCATCATGCTCGTCGGGCTCGGGCTGAGTCCGCTGAAGGCGGTGGCCGTCGCCCTGGTCGCCGATACCGCTCCGGTCGCCTTCGGCGCCATCGCCGTCCCGATCACCACGCTCGGTCAGGTCACGGGCCTGCCGGTCCACGATCTCAGCAGCATGGTCGGGCGCCAGACGCCGTTCCTGGCCTTGATCCTCCCATTCATCCTCGTGTTCATGGTTGACGGCCGCCGCGGCCTGCGGGCGGTATGGCCGGCGGCGCTGACCGCCGGCTTCACGTTCGCCGTGCTGCAGTTCGTCATGTCCAACTACATCTCGATGGAGCTGACCGACATCGTGGCCTCTCTGGGCTCGGCCGGCACGCTTGTCATGTTCCTGCGGGTGTGGCAGCCCAGCGCCCCCGCGCTGGCGACGACGTCCCGCGGCCGGCAGCGCCCGGCGATCGCGGGCGGGAGCAGCGCCGACGCCGCCTTCGAGCGCGACGTCCGTGCCCGCTCGGACGACGGCGACGGTCCGCCGCCGAGCCGCAAGGAGATGTTCCTGGCGTTCGCGCCCTACGCGATCATCATCGTGGTCCTCGGCGTAATGAGCCTGCACCCCGTCCTGAACTGGCTGGATGGCGCGACCACGAAGTTCTCCTGGCCGGGGCTACACGTGCTCAGCAGCAAGGGCGAGGCTCCCACCAGCGAGCTCTTCAAGCTCAACTGGTTCACCGCGGCCGGCACGGGGCTCTTGATCTCGGGCATCCTCACCGCGCTGGTGCTGCGGGTCAATCCGCTGCGGGGCCTGCGCATCTACTGGCAGACGCTCGTCCAGATCAAGTGGGCGCTGCTCACGGTCATGACCGTACTGGCCATCGCCTACGTGATGAACATGTCGGGCCAGACGATCACGCTGGGCATGTGGGCGGCCGGGGCGGGCGGGTTCTTCGCCTTCCTGTCACCGATCATCGGCTGGTTCGGGACCGCGGTCACCGGCTCTGACACGTCGACCAACTCACTGTTCGGCGGCCTGCAGGTGGCGGCGGCCAAGCAGTCGGGGCTGTCACCCACCTTGCTCGCGGCCGCCAACAGCTCCGGCGGCGTCCTGGCCAAGATGGTCTCGCCTCAGAACCTGGCCATCGGTGCCGCGGCGGTGGGCCTCGCCGGTCGCGAGGGCGACATCTTCCGCAAGGTGATCGGCTGGAGCGTGGTCCTGGTGCTGCTGATGGCGATCCTGGTGCTGCTCCAGTCCGGCATCTTGAGCTTCATGGTCCCGTCGTAAGCAGTGCGCCCGGTTGTTGCTGTTGGGGACGACGTGCGTCCGCGGCAACGCGGGCGCGCGTCAACGGCGTATGCACCGCCCCTGGCCGGGGTCGAGCGGACTTTTACATGAAATAGCTGCAAAAACCCGCTCAACCCGTCTCGTTCTCAGCTGCGCCAAGGCGAGCAGGGCTAGTCGAGGTACTCGTAGGCCTCGAGGGTGAGGAACGGCTCGAGCGGCTCGGTCAGCGCGACGCGCTCGAAGATCTCGCGGGTCTCATCAGGCCGCCCGGCCTGCCAGGTCTCGTCGCCTACGTCGTCGCGGATCTTGGCCGTCTCCTCGTCGAGGATCTGGCGGACGAGGTCGGCGGTGACGGTGCGCCCGTCCTCGAGCCGGCAGCCGTGGTGGACCCACTGCCAGATCTGCGAGCGTGAGATCTCGGCGGTGGCCGCGTCCTCCATCAATGAGTTGATCGCCGCCGCGCCGCGCCCGCCCAGCCAGAAGGACACGTACCGGAAGCCGACGCTGACGTCGGTGCGCAGCCCCGCCTCGGTGATGTGACCCGGCGTCTCGGGAAGCGAGAGCAGGTCCGCCGCGGTCACCGAGACGTCCGGGCGCTTGGAGAGCTGATTGGCCGCGCCGCCCAGGCCGGTCTCGAACACCTCGCGCGCGACCGGGACGAGGTCTGGGTGAGCCACCCAGGTCCCGTCATACCCCTGCCCCACCTCGCGCTCCTTGTCCGCGCGCACGCCCGCCAGCGCCTTCTCGTTGGCCTCCTCGTCGCGGCGCGAGGGGATGAGCGCCGCCATCCCGCCCATGGCGTGGGCGCCGCGCCGGTGACATGTCGCGGCCAACAGGTCGGCGTAGGCGCGCATGAACGGGACGGTCATGGTCACGTCGCCGCGGTCGGGCAGCACCATCTCGCGGCGGTCCGGGAAGCACTTGATCGCCGAGAAGATGTAGTCCCAGCGCCCGGCGTTCAGGCCGGCCGAGTGGTCGCGCAGCTCATAGAGGATCTCGTCCATCTCGAACGCCGCCGGCAGCGTCTCGATGAGCACCGTGGCCTTGATCGTCCCGCGGTCCATCCCGACACGGTCCTCGGCGTAGGAGAACACGTCGTTCCACAGTCGGGCCTCGAGGTGGGACTCCATCTTGGGCAGGTACAGGAACGGCGCCAGGCCGGAGGCGATCAGGGGCGGCCCGGAGTTGAAGAAGAACATCCCGAAGTCAAACAGCGATCCGGACAGCGGCGCGTCATCGATGCGCAGGTGGCGCTCGGACAGGTGCCACCCGCGAGGGCGGACGAGCAGGGTCGCCGGATCCTCCTCGAGCTCGTAGTGGCGGCCGTCGGAGCCGTCGTAGGTGATCGTCCCCATGATCGCGTCGCGGACGTTGATCTGACCCTGGACCATGTTGCGCCACGTCGGGCTGTTGGCGTCCTCGAAGTCGGCCATGAACCCGTCGGCGCCGGAGTTCAGGGCGTTGATGACCATCTTGCGGTCGGTGGGCCCGGTGATCTCCACCCAGCGCTGCTGGAGCGCCTCGGGCACCGGCGCCACCGTCCAGTCGCCGGTGCGGACGCCCTCGGTCTCGGGCAGGAAGTCGAGCATCTCCCCCTCGGCCAGGCGGGCGCGCCGGTCGATGCGGGCGCGCAGCAGTTCCTGGCGGCGCCCCTCGAACTCGGCGTGGAGCTCTGAGACGAACTCCAGCGCGCTGGGGTTCAGGATCTCGTCGAAACCCTCCTCGTCCTTCAGGTCAAGCGACATGCGTGCGGTCATCTCTTCCATCCTTTCTCAAAGCGTTGGGGCGGCAAACGGTGAACGTCGCGCGCTCTGACCCTGCGAGGTATGTTCCCGCTCATGGCTTCCCTGAACGACGACGGCGTCCAGGCTCTGCTGGGCGCCCCCAACTGCGCGGTCATCTCGACCAAGAACACCGACGGATCGATGCACTCCGCCGTAGTGTGGATCAGCTTCGAGGACGGCGAGTTGGCCGTCAACAGCGCCGAGGGCCGCCAGTGGCCCAACAACCTGGAGCGCGACCCTCAGATCACCGCGCTCGTCTATCCGGACGGCAACCCGTACGAGTACGTCGAGATCCGGGGCACGGCCGCCGGCACGCACACCGACGCCGACGCCCACATCGACCGGCTGGCCAAGAAGTACACGGGCTCGGACAGGTTTGCGGGCAACGCGCCAGGCGACGTGCGCATCAAGTACCTGATCACGCCCACGCGGGTACGCCACCAGACGCAGTAGAGCTCAGAGAGTGCCGCGGCTCAGGCGCCGTGGCACTTCTTGTACTTCTTGCCCGACCCGCACCAGCACGGATCGTTGCGCCCGATCTGCTGGTTCTCGTCGACGACGCGCTGCTGCACCGGCTCGGCCGGCTCCTCGGCGTACTCCTCGTCCTGCGGGCCGCCGGCGGCCGCGGCCATGGCCATGGCCCCGGCCTCGCTGTTGCCGCCTGAGTAGGTGACCCGGCCGCCTCCGGTCGCCGAGGACGTGGACGAGCTGCCGCTCCGGCGCGCGGGAGGCTGCTGGGGCGCCATCGGCTGGCCGTCAGGACCCTGGACGGTGACCTCGACGTGGTAGATGAGTCGGGCGAAGTCTGACCAGATGCTGTTCATGAGGTCCTGGAACAGCTCGTAGGCCTCGTTCTTGTAGGCCACCAGCGGGTCCATCTGGGCCAGCCCGCGCAGCCCGATGCCGTGCTGGAGGTAGTCCATGTCGTAGAGGTGCTCCTGCCAGCGCTGGTCGATGATCTCCAGGATCAGGTAGCGCTCGATCTGGCGCATGAGCTCCTCGCCGAACTCCTCCTCGCGCAGGTCGTACCGGGCCAGCGACTCCTCCTGGAGGCGGACGGCGAGGTCCTCGCGATCGACCTGGCCCGGCTCGGGAAGCTCGAACCCGTCCGACGGGATGAAGATCTCCTCGATGCGGCGCATGAGCCCGTCCAGGTCCCAGTCCTCGACGAACTCGCCGGCGGTGTACTCCTCCACGATCCGGTCGATCAGGTTGACGATCTCCTCGCGGGCAGCGGCGCTCATGTCGCGGCCCTCCAGCACCTCGTCGCGGTAGGTGTAGACCACCTCGCGCTGCTGGTTGAGCACGTCGTCGTACTCCAGCGTGTGCTTGCGCTGGAGGAAGTGCTGCTCTTCGACCTTACGCTGGGCCTTCTCGATCTGCTTGGAGAGCATCCCCGCCTCGATCGGCTCCTCGTTGCCCTCGTCGTCGACTGAGCCCAGCCGGTCCAGGATCTTGTAGATCCGCTCGCCGGCGAACAGCCGCACCAGGTCGTCCTGCGCGGAGAGGAAGAAGCGTGACTCGCCGGGATCGCCCTGGCGCCCGGAGCGTCCCCGCAGCTGGTTGTCGATCCGGCGTGACTCGTGGCGCTCGGTGCCGATGATGAACATCCCCCCGGCCTCCACGACCTGGCCGCGCTGGGCCTCGACGCGCTCCTCGATGGACGGGAGCACCTTGGCGTAGTGCTCTTCGTAGTCGGGGTCATCGGGCTGGAGACCCAGCTTGGCCACCTCGAGGGTGGCCAGGTGCTCAGCGTTGCCGCCCAGCTTGATGTCCACGCCGCGACCGGCCATGTTGGTGGCGATCGTGACCGCTCCGGGGGCACCGGCCTCGGCGACGACCTCGGCCTCGCGCGCGGCGTACTCGGGCTTGGCGTTCAGCACGGCGTGCTTGATACCGCGCTTGGTCAGCTGCTGAGAGAGCAGCTCTGAGACCTCCACCGCGATGGTCCCGACGAGGATCGGCTGGCCGGCCTGGTTGCGCGCCTCGATCTCCCGGACCACGGCTGACCACTTGCCGTCCTTGGTCTTGTACACCTGATCGTTGCGGTCGTCGCGGACCATCGGCCGGTTGGTGGGGACCTGGACCACCGGGAGCTCGTAGATCTTCATGAACTCGGTGGCCTCGGTGAGCGCGGTCCCGGTCATGCCCGAGAGCTTGTCGTACATGCGGAAGTAGTTCTGCAGGGTGATCGTGGCCAGGGTCTGGTTCTCCTCCTGGACGCGCACCCCCTCCTTGGCCTCGACCGCCTGGTGCAGGCCCTCTGACCAGCGCCGGCCCTCCAGGATGCGGCCGGTGAACTCGTCGATGATCTTCACCTCGCCGTCGATCACCTCGTAGTCATAGCCGCGCTTGTACAGCGACTCGGCCCGCAGCGACTGCATGAGGTGGTTGACGAGATGACCGTTCTCGGCCCGGTATAAGTGGTCGATGCCCATGAAGCGCTCGGCCTTGGCCACCCCCTGCTCGGTGATCGAGACCGTCTTGTGCTTCTCATCGAACTCGTAGTCGAACTCGGCGACGAACCCCTTCTTGGTGCGCGGATCCATGCCCTCGGGGGTCTTGCCGGCCTTCAGCTTGGGGGCCAGTCGCGCGAACTTGCCGTAGAGGTCGGCGGCCTGCTCGGGGGCGCCGGAGATGATCAGCGGTGTACGGGCCTCGTCGATGAGGATGTTGTCCACCTCGTCGACGATGGCGTAGCGGTGGTAGTGCGTCTTGCCGTCGTCGTCCTTGCCGCGACCGCCGTGCTGGAACTTCTCCTCCAGGCTCTTGGCCATGTTGTCGCGCAGGTAGTCGAAGCCGAACTCCGAGTTGGTGCCGTAGGTGACGTCGGCGGCGTAGGCGGCGTGCTTCTCCTCGAAGGGCTGCATGTTCTGCAGCACGCCGACGGTGACGCCGAGCATGTCGTAGATCGGCTTCATCCACAGCGCGTCGCGGCGGGCCAGGTAGTCATTGACGGTGACGACGTGCACGCCGTGGCCGGGCAGCGAGTTGAGCACGACGGCAAGGGTCGCGGTCAGGGTCTTGCCCTCACCGGTCTTCATCTCGGCGATGCAGCCGTCGTGGAGCACCATCCCGCCGATGAGCTGCACGTCGAAGTGGCGCATGCTCATCGAGCGCTTGCCCGCCTCGCGCACGAGCGCGAAGCACTCGTAGACCAGATCGTCGAGCGGCTCGCCGTTGCGCGCGCGCTCGCGCAGGGCGTCCGCGGCCTGCATCAGCTCCTCGTCGGTGTCGTGCTCCAGTTCCGCCTCGAAGCCGTTGATCCGGGAGACGCGCTGCTCGTAACTCTTGAACTTCTTGGCCTCGCCCATGCGAAGCGCGCGGTCCAGGAAGGACATGCAGCTAGGGTAGCGCGGGCGGCCTCAGCGCTCGTAAGAGATCCCCATGAACTGCGGTGCCCCAAGCGGCCGGGGCGGCTGCATCACGCCGCCGGCGTTACGTCCTCGGGCACGGCTTGACTGGCCGCCACGCGCGATTCGCGCCGCTTGCGCCGTTTGTCGCGATGGCGCTTGACCTGGACGGCCAGCTCGTCCGCGCACAGGTTGACGGAGTGCATCAGGTCGCCCGAGGCGTCTCGAGCCCGCAGCGTGACCCCCTTGAGATGCAGCGTGGCCTCAGCCACCTTGCTGTCGGGGTTTGCCGGGTTTCGCTCTTGGATGAGCTCGACCTCGAGCTCAGCCAGCTCCGAGACCTGCTTGGAGATCTTCCCGAAGCGCCTGTTGACGTGCTCGCGCATGTCGTCCGAGACGTGGAGATTCCGGCCCTTGACCTGGATCCGCATTCGTCGACCTCCCGACTGAAGCGTTGATCAATGTGAACGGAACGTTATTCCCGCAACCGGCGTTTGTCGAGCGTCACAATGTCGGTGCTTGCTCACGAATGTTGCTCCAACCATCGCATGGAGTTTCGAGCCGTCGGTCCTGATCGGAGTCGCGGCGCTCGGGGTGCTCTACCTGCTGGGCTGGCGGCGGGGCCGGGCCACCGACTCCCCGCACAAGCCGGGCTACGGGCGCCTGGCGCTGTTCGCCCTCGGGCTGCTGACGATCCTCGCCGCGCTCGTGTCGCCGCTCGACGTCCTGGGCGACCAGCTGCTGGTCATGCACATGCTCCAGCACATCCTGCTGCTGGACTTCGTCCCCATCCTGCTCATCCTCGGGCTCAACAAGGTGCTCCTGCGGCCGGCCACCCGCCGCGTTCAATCCGTCGAGCGTCGTGCCGGGATCCTGGCCCATCCTGCCTTCGCCGTCCTGGCCTACGCGGGCTTCATGTGGCTCTGGCATGTCCCGGCGCTCTACGACGAGGCGCTGCGCAACACCACGGTGCACGCGGTCGAGCACCTGTGCTTCGCGGTCGCCGGGACGCTGTACTGGTGGCACCTGCTCTCGCCAATCCGCAACCGGCACCGGTTCACCGGCATGGGCCCGGTGGCCTACATGGTCACCACCAAGCTACTGGTGGGGATTCTGGGGATCGTGCTGGCGTTCGCGCCCGCGTCCTTCTACCCCTTCTATGAGCACCACCCCCACTACTGGGGACTCTCCCCCTCCGAGGATCAGTCGATGGCGGGGCTGCTGATGGCGCTCGAGCAGTCGATCGTGATGGGGATCGCGCTCGTGTGGGTGTTCGTCCAGATGCTGAGCGAGTCAGAGCGCGAGGCCCAGCGCCGGGAGCGCTACGAGGCGGTCTAGCGGCCGCCTGTGCGGCCACCACACCTGCCGGCCCGCGCGGAGGGCACCAGGCCCTCCGCGCGCGACGCGGCGGTCAGTTCACTTGCTGCAGGGAGCCGTGCCTGAGACCGACTTGGTCTCCTTGGCCGGGCCCTGCGGGGGCAGCGTGGCGGTGAACGCCTGCGTCCACGGGCGCTTGCCGCCCTTGCACGCGATCGACGCCAGCGAGACCACAGTCTTGCCCTTGACCTTCTTGGACTGGCTCTTCCAGACGAGGTGCTCGATCTGGAGCGACCCGGCGAAGTTGGGCACCGGGAAGGAGATGGCCGCCGGAATGGGGACATCCAGAACCATGTTCTTGCCCTTGTAGGAGATCGTGCCGGGGTACGGCGGCGTCGATCCCGTCTTCAGGCCCAGCGAGTCGCAGTTGTGCGCCGGGGTGTCCACGAAGAAGAACGTCACGGTGTTGCCACCGCTGTTCCACACGTCGAGGCCCGGGTTGCACGGGAACACCGACGTCGCCGACGGGCTGAAGTCCTTCTCAGGACCGACGACAGCGTGGATGTAGCCGCTGGCGACCAGCGCGCCCTTCGGACACACGTTGTCGTTCTTGGCAGCCGCGATCTTGGCGCCCGAGCACGACGGGAAGTCCTTCAGGTCGGCCTTCAGGCCATAGGTCGTCGTCTTGAGGTCCAGCAGCACCGCGGTGCGGTTGCCGTTGATCCCCGTGGCGCTCAGGTCCTGGGTGAAGCCCATCGGGACGGGCTTGGCCGCAGTACCGGCCTTCTTGGACGCGAACGAGAACTTCGCGGTGTAGGTGTTCAGCGCGGCGTAGGCCGTGCCGGCCGCCACGAGGGCGATGACCCCAGTGGCGATGAGAACGATGCGTCTCAAATGACTCCTCCTAGATGTGGATCGTTGGTCTTTCGCGAGCGGCGCCGGGAGGTCAGCGCTCACGGAAGGGGTTGAAGATGCGGGAAGCTCTGGTTCTGGCCGGCGGTCGAGCCGAGCGGCGCCTGCGACTGGCACGGCGGGCCCTCCGGCGTTGCGGTGTAGTAGTAGCGTTCCACGAGTTGCGCGAGGGTTAACACATCGCCCCCGATCAAAGTTGTGCTCTGAGAGAGGGCCGGACCGATCGTGGGCAGCGGGTTGTTGGTGCACAGGTAGGTGCCGAAGGTGCGCAGCCCCGAGATGAGCTCGTTGTAGCCGCCCGGCGACATGTAGGGGTTGGTGCGGTTGGTGGAGGGCCGCTTCTGGTACTGGGCCAGCGGCTCGGGGTTGATCGGGTTGGCCACACGGAGGTAGTGGGCGGTACCGCCGTTGGCCGACGACAGGGTGGCCTCGGTGGTGGCGGAGCTATTGGCGAAGAATGCCGCGATCTCGCCGCGGAAGGCGTTGATGTAGTCAATCACGGGGACCAACTGCCCCAGGTAGGGCGTGAGGCGCACCAGGAACGGAACGCTCTCGTTGAGGAAGCTCGCCAGCGCCGGGAAGCCGGCCTTGGAGGCTCGGGTCAGCGGTGCCACATCGATCATCAGGGTCTTGAGCTCGGGCGCCAGCACCGTGAGGCCCTGGAGCACCGGGTTGAGCTGGGCCGCGACCGGGTGCAGCTCGTCGATCAGCGGCTTGGTCGTCTGCGCGAACGTGGTGAGCCGGTTCAGCGTCGACGTCGACTCCCTGAGGAAGGCGGGGAAGGCCCGGATGGTGTCGGCGAGGTCCGCGTTGCGGGCCGCGGTGGCGGCAAACAGGGCGTTGTTGTTGCGCACGAAGCTCTGCAGGGTCGACGGGGAGGCGCTCAGGGCCGAGAACACCTCACCGCCGTCGCGCAGCAGCGTGGTGGTGGCGGCGCTCTGGCGGTGCAGCACCTCGAGCACCGAGTCGACGTTGGTGGCGAACGGGAAGAGCTGGGCGAAGGCCTGGTTGAACTGCTCGCCGCGGCCGGTCAGCGCGATCCCGCCCTGCACCATCCAGGTCTGGAACGCCCGGCGCGTCTTGGGATCGAACGCGGAGAAGATCTCGTCGAGATCGACGGTCGGCGACACGTGCGCCTGGGGCAGCGATCCGCCGTCGGGCAGCCGGGCCCCGTTGGGGTTGCCCGGCGAGAGCTCGACGTAGGTCTCGCCCAGCAGGGTCTTCTGGCGCAGGATGGCGCGCGTGTCGGCGGGCCGCGGCGCGTACTGCTTGTTGATCTCGATGACCGCGTGCGACAGGCCGGTCCGGTGGTCCAGGCCGACGCTGACGACGTGCCCCACGGGGACCCCGGAGATCTGCACCTGGGCCTGAGAGGCCAACTCGACCGCGTCGTTGAACTCGACGCTGAAACGGTAGCCCTGCGCGGCCAGCGGGAGCGACCCGCCGAAGGAGATCCACAGGAAGATGAGCAGGCCGACGCACGAGGCCGTGAACGCGGTCATCGTGAGCATGGCGAGGTTGCTGGGCCGCTGCTTGTTCATCCGCTGGGGCAGCTCACGATCGTCGCGCCGGGGATCTGCTTGGCGCCGGGCAGGCTTGCGGCCGGCGGCGGGTTGAGCAGGTTGAGGATCACGCCCAGGGCCGGGCTGTTGGGCGCCAGACCGTTCTCGTAGAAGTTCAGCTCGTCGCACGAGCCCATGAACAGGCTCTGCAGCACCGGCCCGTTGGCGTCCTGAGCGTCCACCAGGCTGTCGGCGATGTGCGACAGCCAGCTGCCCCAGAACAGGTAGCTCTGCTGGCCCTTGGAGTGGTGGGCCAAGGTGTTGAACAGCGTGTTGAGCACGCCCACCGATTTCGACAGGTTGGGAATGGCGACCTTGAGCTTCTCGCCCGCCGGGACCAGCGTGCGCGCCAGCGGCTGGACGGCGATCGAGAACGGGCGCAGCTGCTTGGCGATCACCGGGGTGGTGTCGCGGAACAACGGCCGCGAGGCCTCGAGCGCCGGGCCCAGGTTCTGCGCGAACGGCTGGAGCTCATGCAGGGTGGTGGCGCTGGCGGCGCCGAAGCCCTGCAACGAGCCCAGCGTGGAGGTCGTCTGGCGCAGCGTCGCGGGGAACAACGTCAGCGCGGACTCGAGCTGCGTGTCGTTGGCGGCGATGGCCGAGAAGTTGGTGTTCGAGGCGCGGACCAGCGAGGCGAGCTGGCCCTCGACGCCCCCCAGCGAGTTGGCGACCAGGTTGAGGTTGTGGATGGCCCGGCGGATGTTGCGCCGACGCGTGGCCAGCAGGGTGGCGAACGTCTTGGTGTCGCGGTCCAGCGGCTCGAAGCGCTTGAGCGTGCCGCGCAGGTCGGCCACCGCGCGGGGGCTCGGCCTCACACCCGTCGCGCCCGGGTCGTGGAAGGCCTGGGCGCCGCCGGAGAGCAGCAGCACCAGGTAGTTGCGCGTGTCGGCGTCCAGCGAGGACAGGATCTCCGAGAGATCGACGTCGGGCTGGGTGTTGGCGGCCGAGAGCAGCCCACCGTTGGGCACCCGGCCGGCGCTGCGGGTGCCCGGATCCAGGGACAGATACATGTCCTTCAGCGGCGTGCGGGGTCGCAGCAGCACCGTCGCGTTGCGGTAGATCGGCGCGTACTGCTTGTAGATGTTCATCGTGACGATGGCCTGGCCGTCGTGCAGCGAGACGCCGCCGATCTGCCCGACCTGGACGCCGGCGATCGTCACCGCCTGGCCCTGGCCGGAGGTGACCGCGGCCGCGGTGGCGAATGGCGCGCGGACCGTGTAGTACGTCTGGCCGAACACGAATGCCGGCTGGTGCTCCAGGATGTAGGCGCTGACGCCGATGGCGGCCACGATGAGCACCGCGATGGCGGCGAAGTCGACCCGGTGCTCGCGGATGGCGCGCTTCACGGCCCCACTCCGGTCTTGGCGGCGTTGAGGTTGGGCGGCGCGTTCTTGAAGCACGGGACGTTCGCGTTCAGTGACGGCTGGGCCCCCGGGTAGGCCGGCCGCGTCCCGAGGGGAGGCAGCACCGCGTTGCCGTAGAGCGGCCCGTTGCCGGGCAGGACGCCGGTGGCCACCCGGTCAGAGCCGCCGCCGGTCGAGCCGCGGACGTAGCGCCCGTTGCCGTCGAAGTTGCCGGCGACGCCGGCGAGGCCCACCGCGGACTGGAACAGCTCCTGGTAGGACTGCAGCCCGGTGGTCAGCGGCGGATCCTGGATGCGCTCGTTGCCGGTCGGGATGATCGTGTGCACGAAGCAGCGCGCCAGGGCCTGTGAGCCGTTCAGCAACGTCTTGGTGGCGGTGAGGGTGGCGCTGGTGCCCTGGATGGCGGGGGTGAGCGATGAGAGCAGGCCGCCGAGCTCTGACGGCGACAGCAGCGCGGCGGACTGGGCCAGCCACGGCAATCCGGCGGCGATGGTCGCGGGCAGCTGCTTGACGCTTGGGGTGAGCTCGCGGGCGAACTGCTGGGTGGGCCCGAACGACGCCTGCAACGGTCCGAACGCATTGTCGGCAGCGTGGAGCAGCGCCGGCAGCAGCGAGATCGTCGTCGAAAGGTCCTGCTGGCGGTCGGCGAGCGCGCCCATCGTCGCGTTGAACGACGTCACCAGGCCCTGCAGCGCGGTGGACTGCGAGGCCAGCGCGGTGAAGATGCGCGCGTTGCCGGTGACCACGCCGGAGAGGTCGTGCGGCTGGGTTCCCAGCAGTGCCGCGTTGACGATGGCCGAGGCCCGGAACGCGCCGGCGGCGTACTGCAGCGACTTGTTGAGCGACTGCCCTGCGGTGAGCCCCCGCACGCTGGGGTCCTGGGTGGCGTCCTGGGCGGCGGTCGGCTGGCCGTTGAGGGAGCGGCCCAGCCCCTGCAGCAGCGTCTGCAGGTCGGCGCGGCTGTTGCTGCGCAGCGCCGACAGCACGCGGTCGAGCTGAACGGGCCCGGTCGTCTGCGCCGCCGGCAGGGTGTGCCCGGAGGAGACGGTGGGCACGGCCGGCGTTCCCGGGTGCAGGTCGACGTAGAAGTTGCCCTCCAAGAACAGGCGTGGGCGGATGTCGACGGTGGCGTCGGCGTGGATGGGCAGCCCGCTCTGCTGGATGGTCATCGTCGCCACCGCGGCGGTGGAGGCGCCGCCGACGCGGCGCAGCGCGGTCACCGTGCCCACATTGACCCCGGCGATGCGCACCGGAGAGCCGAGGTGCAGCTGGGTCTCGGCAGTGAAGGTGGCCTTGAGCACGAACGGCGAGGAGCCGAACGGCAGCGATCCGCCGAAGACCAGGAAGCAGACGAGGAGGATGACCACCGCGGCGACCAGCCCGGCGACGAAGTTGCTGACACGGGAGCGATGGCGTCTCACTTGGTGCTCGCCTTGGTCGTCTCGGTCTTGAGCCCGAGGTTGCCGGGCGGGTTGCCGATGACCGCCTTGCCGCCGATGAATCGCTCGTTCCCGGCGGAGCACTCGGGCGTCTGCCCGGGCGCGTCCGTGTTCGGGTACGGGTTGACGTGCAGCGGGCCGGAGGTGGCGCTGGAGGGTCCGGTGTAGACCTTGCTCGACGGCTGAGACTCGCGGCCGGGGAGGTCGTCGATGGTCACCGGGATGATCCGGAGGAAGGTGCCCTGGCTCACGTGCTCGGACAGGACGCTCGAGATGTTGCGCAGGAACAGCGTCACGTAGTTGCAGGTGGACTGGGCCGGCGTGAGGAAGGCCAGCGGCGGGCCCAGCTTGTTCAGGGTCAGCGTGAGGCGATCCAGCCCCGCCAGCACCAACGGGTTGGTGCCGTACGCGGCGACGGCCTTGGACAGCGTCACGGTGCGCGCGTCCAGTGCCGCGGTCCCGGGCAGGTTGCGCGTCCCGATGGCGAAGGTGTCGGCCAGCACCGGGGCGCTGAGCGGCAGCGTGGCGGTGCCGGGGCGCAGTTGATTGAACAGGCTGGCCGTGTCGGTGAGGAAGGGCCGGATGATCGGGCTGCCGTTGATCGTCGCCTCGAAATTGGGAGGCGTCTCGGAGATGGTGTCCTGCAGCGAGGGCACCGCCACCCCGGCCAGCGCCCGGAAGGTGGTGTTGAGGTTGGTGAACAGCTGCGCCTGGACCTGCGCCACCGGCGCCAGCGCGCCGGCGTAGCTCTCCAGGCCCCGGAAGAACCCGGCCAGGTCTGTGCGCGGCGAGCTCAGGTTCTGGGCCACCGGCCCCAGGTCGCGCAGCAGCGGGACGAAGGCGCCGATCGCGTTGTTGATGTCATAGCCGCGACCGGCCAGCGCCTCGCCGAAGCCGATGGTGGACAGCTGGACGCCCTTACGCGTCGCCGGCGTGAACATCGACAGGACCTGGTCGAAGTCCACCTCGGTGTTCTCCTGGCGCACCGGAACCGTCGCGTGGTTGGGAAAGCCCTGGGTGGAGTGGCCGAGGTTGATCTGCAGGTACTTGAGGCCGATGGCCCCCTTGAGGCGGACAGTGAAGGTCGTGTCGACCGGGAGCGGCTCGACGCTCTTCTCCAGCTGGAGGTTGAGCAGGGCGATCGGCTTGCCGCTGCTGGTCCGCGACGCCGTGACGGTGGAGACGACGCCGACCCGGGCGCCGCCCATGTTGACCTCGTCGCCGTGGCTGAGCTCGCTGGCGTTGGCGGCCTGGACGTGCAACGCGTAGGTCGGGACGAAGGGCAGCCCGTTGGTGGCGTTGTAGGCCAGGTAGACGGCGACGATCGTCACCAGCACGGTGAGCGCGCCGATCAGCACCGGGTTGCCGGCCAGACCCGGGTCGCGGGCATTGCGGCGCCTCATTGCCCGCTCCCGACCAGGTAGCTGAGCAGGCCCTGCATGCTGGCACCGGTCTGCGGCGCCTTGCCCACCGAGGCCACGGCCTGGCTGACCACCGTGTCGTCGGTCGGCGCTTTGGCGGTGGCGGTGGCGCTGGACTCGCTCGAGGCGCTGGAGACGCTGGCCGCGCCGGCGCGCGCCGCCGCGAAGTTGGCCGAGCAGCCCGCCACCGGCTTGAAGACGTAGTTGGTGCAGCTGGAGTCCAGCGACTCGTCGCGGACGAAGTGGCCCAGGCTGTCAAAACCGTTGCCGGCCACCGCGCCGTTGAACAGCAGATTCATGAGCTGCTGGATCCCGCCCGTGGTCTGCAGGCTGCTCAGGAGCTTCTGCAGGTTGGCGGCGGTGGGCTTGGCGGCGGTGCCGGCCGCGTTCAGCGCCTTGGCCAGCGGCAGCGTGGCCACCAACGACGACTGGGACTGCTGCGCGGCGTTGCCCAGGTTGATCAGCGACGTCCGCGCCACGGAGGCGAACGGGGTGAGGTTGGCGAACTGGCGCCCCAGCGCCTGGGCACTCTGCCCCAGCGAGGTGAGCAGGGGCGTCCCTTGGTCGGCGAGCTGCTGAAGGTCGGCCATCAGGGGGCGCAGCTGGCTGAGGTAGGTGGGCAGCAGGTTGAACGTTTGGGAGATATCGCGGGCGCGGGCGGCGCTGGCCACCGCGGTGGTGTTGGCACCGGTGACGAAGCCCGACAACTGGGTGCGCTCGCGGGCCAGGGGCGCGAGCACCGTGTCGGAGTCGGTGGCCAGCCGGGACAGCGTCCGGTTCTGGGTAGCCAGGATCTTCAGCACCTTGTCGGTCTGCCCCAGCGCCGGGTTGGCGCGATGGATGACGGCGTTGAGGTCTGAGCCGCGCGCCGCCAGCCCCGTCCCGAACTCGTCGATGATCACCGCCAGCGACTGGCGCACCGGCTCGGTGGAGATGTCCTGGACGATGTCGGAGTCGATCGGCGAGCTGGTGCGCGTCACCGGGAGGTAATAGGTGCCCTTGCCCGGGCCCGCGGGGATGCGCGGGAGCGCGCGGGCGGCCCTCGTTCCCGGAGTGCAGTCGACGTACTCCTCGCCGATGAGCGACTGGGGACGGATCGCGCAGGTGGCGTCCTGGTGAAAGGGAGCGAAGCGCGCGTCGGTGATGGAGATCGTCACCGCTGCCCTCTTGCCCGCGGTCACTCCCAGGGAGTTGATGCTCCCCACATTGGCGCCGGCGATGCGGACATTCTCGCCCTGGGCGGCGAAGGAGGCGTCGTCGAAGATGGCCCGCACCAGGTAGGTGCCGTGGCGCCCGGAGCCCGAGGGGCCGCGGATGACGGCCACGGCGATGGCGACCACGATCAGGCCCGCCGCGATGAACGCGATCCGCCTCATGGCCCGGGGGGCACCGCGCTGGTCGAGCACCCGGGCACCTGCTCGGGCGCCGAGCCGTCAGGCGAGGGCTGGATCGCCGAGCCCGGGCAACGGTTGCCGGCGGCGTGCAGGCCGGCGTAGCGCTGGGACGGGAACTGGGTGGTGAGCTCGTTGTTGGAGTCGATCGTGAACGGGAACAGAACCGGCTGGGTGCGGACGTAGTGGCCGTTGGCGTCGTAGTAGCCGCCCGCCTGCCCGAGGTTGGTGAGCGCCGCGACCACGTCGGGCGTGTAGTCGCGCAGGTACTCCACCTGGTTCTCGGAGTCGTTGAGCTGCTTGACCATGATCGGGAAGGCGGTCCGGGCGATCCGCTCGAGCGCCGGGGTGGCCAAGGCCAGCTCGGTGAGGTCCCCGGTGCCGTCGGGGTTGTGGATGAGGCCGTTCAGCGCTCCGATGGTCGGGATCCCGGCGGTGACGACCTTGTCCAGCGAGGCCAGGAACTGCGGCAGGTTGCGCACCGCCGGCTTGGAGGCGGCGACCAGCGGGTCCAGCGCGTTGAGTGTCGTCTGGAGCCCGGCGAAGGTGGTGGTGGCGCGGCGCAGGGTGTTGGGCAGCAGCGATAGCGCCTCCTCGAGGCTCTGGCTCTGGCTGGCGATGGCGCCGGTGGCCGTGCTGGTGTTGGCGATCAGCTCGGTGAGCTGCTGGCTGCGCGACGCCAGGGCGCCGAGCGCGTTGGCCCCCTGCACCACCAGCTGGTCAAAGGTGGGCTGGTCGCGGGTGAGCTCGGCGGTGAGCTGGCTGGTCGTCTGCAGACCGGGCGCCAGGTACTTCAGGGCCTGGTTGGCCTCAACGCCGCGTCCCTGCAGCGACGCCCCCTCACCACGGATGAACCCCCTCAACCCCGCGCGCGTGAGCGGGTCGAAGGTGTCAAACAGCTCGTCGATGTTGACCTCGGAATAGGTGTGGGTGGCGGTGATCAGGCCGCCGTCGTCGATCGCCGGCGCCTGGCTGGGCCCCGGCTCGAGCTCCACGTACTTGCTGGCGATCCCCGACAGCGAGTCCTCGAAGATGCGCGCCACCGTGCCCTGGTGCATCGGCCCGACCCCGCCGCGCAGCGACATATGCACGCGCGCTTCGCCGTTGCGGGTGAGGCTGATGGAGTTGATGGTCCCCACCGCGGCGGGCCCGATGAGGACGTTGTCACCCGTCACCAGCCCGCTGGCGTTCTGAAAGTCGGCGTTGACCGAATAAGTGGAGCCACCGCGGAGAATCAGCACCCCGACGACGATGAGCGCCACGGCCAGCGCGCCGATCGCCCCCACGCGTGCGGCAGAGCTGGAGCGGGGCGACCTGCCCGTGCCCGTCAGTTCCTCGCTCACCGAAGCGGGCCGCCCTTCGGGACCTCCTGTCGTGCTCTCGTGCGGGCCGATGTGGCTCTCCTTCTCCTCTAAGCGCCAGAGTCATCGACGCTGCGCGTTGGCATCCTGCCAGAGCCGGCGGCCAGCCATCGCCACCTCGACTCTTAAGCCGAGCGAAAAACTACGCCCTTTGCGGGCGAGAAGGGGCGGTTGATCAGATTGCGGGCGTCAAGCGCCCGTCTAACCCGCCAGCAAAGCTGCACCGATCGCGCCGCCCTGGTCCCCGAGGCCTGCCACCCGCACGGCGGGCGGACGCGAGTCGTTGAACAGGTGCGGGTGCATCTCGGTGGAGATCCGCTCGGCCATCGGCTGCCCGAAACGGACCCCCAAGCCGCCGCCGATGATCACGGCCTCGACGTCGAGGAGGTTGACCGCAGAGGCGATCCCGGCGCCGAGCGCCCCGACGGCCCGGTCGATGAGCTCGGTGGCCAGCGCGTCGTCCTGCTGGAGAGCCTGGCCCCAGATAGAGCTGGTCAGGCGGGTCCGGCCGCGGTTCTTCATCAGCTTGAACAGGTCGGTCTTGGCGCCCTTGTCGACCTCGCGCCGGGCGCGGGCCTCCATGGCCCCGCGGCCTGCGTAGGCCTCCAGGCAGCCGCGCCGCCCGCACGGACAGCGCGCCCCGTCGCGGCGCACGACGGTGTGGCCGATTTCGCCCGCGCCCCCGCGACCCCGCCACGGCTCGCCGTTCAGGATGATCCCGCCGCCCACGCCGGTGCCCCAGAACACGCCGAGCACGGAGTCATAGGGCTTGCCGGCGCCGAGCCGGAACTCGGCCTGCGTCGCCACCTGGACGTCGTTGCCGAGGTGCACCTTGGCACCCAGGCGTTCTGACAGGGCGGCGGCGAGCTCGAAGGGCTCGAGCCAGTTGGGCAGGTTGCGGGCGTTGGCTACGGTGCCGGCGCCATCGTCGACGTCGCCGGGCGAGCCCACCCCGATCCCGTCCAACGTGGCGGTCTCCACACCGGCCTCCTTGGCCGCGCCGGCCATCGCCTCGGCCATCTGCTTGGCCACCTCGGCCGGGCCGCCGTCGGTGGGAGTCGGCTCGCGCGACTGGCCGAGCACGCGGTTGTCAGCGTCGACGACGATCGCCTCGATCTTGGTGCCGCCGAGGTCGATCCCGCCGCGCAGGTTGCCGTTATCGCTCATCCGTGACTGAGGCTACCCCCTGGGGCCCCGGGATCACGCGCGCTACCCCAAGCGCGCGGCGTCATGCCCAGGACTGGCGGTAGTCCTGCTGCTCGGTGGTCGGCTCGTCGATCCGCACGCCCAGCGCGGCCAGCTTGAGCCGCCCCACCTCGCGATCGACATCGGCCGGCACCGCGTGCACCCCTGCCACCAGGTCGTCGCGGTGCAGCACGAGCTGCTCGACGCACAGCGCCTGCAGCGCGAACGAGACGTCCATCACCGCCGCGGGATGGCCCTCGGCGGCGGCCAGGTTGACCACGCGGCCGTGGGCGAGCAGGTTGATCCGCCGGCCGTCGTCCAGCCGGTACTCCTCCACCAGCGGCCGGACGGCGCGGTGGCCGCGGGTGGCCAGCGCGTCGAGCTCGACCAGGTCCAACTCGACGTCGAAGTGGCCGGCGTTGGCCAGCAGCGCACCGTCCTTCATGCGCTCAAAATGTGCGCCGCGCAGAACGCGGCGCGAACCGGTGACGGTGATGAAGACGTCCCCGCGCTCGGCGGCCTCGAGCGCCGGCATGACCTCGTAGCCCGCCATCCGGGCTTCGAGCGCCCGCAGCGGGTCGATCTCGCAGACGATGACCGCGGCGCCGGCCCCGCGGGCCCGCTCGGCCACGCCCAGGCCGGCCCAGCCGTAGCCGACGACAACCACGGTGTTGCCGGCCAGGAGGATGTTGGAGGCCCGCACGATCCCGTCCAGCGCGGACTGGCCGGTCCCGTGGCGGTCGTTGAGGGCCCGCTCGGTGCGCGCCTCGTTGACGGCCAGCACCGGGCAGCGCAGCGTGCCCTCCTCCTGGAGGCGGCGCAGGCGCACCAGGCCGGTGGTGGTCTCCTCGGTGCCGCCGATGAGGCCGTCCAGCACCTCGCCGCCGCGGGCGTGGGCGGTCACCAGCAGGTCGGCCCCGTCGTCCAGCGTGATCTGCGGGCCGGATGGGTCCGATCCGCCCGAGGTATCCAGTAGGGCCAGCACGTGCGCCACATAGCTGTCGGTGTCCTCGCCGCGGCGCGCGCGGACCTCCACCCCGTCCTCGAGGACCAACGCGGCGGCCACGTCGTCCTGGGTGGAGAGCGGGTTGGCCGAGCACAGCGCCACCGTCGCACCCCCCGCGCGGAGGGTACGGACGAGGTTGGCCGTCTCAGCGGTGACGTGTAGGCACGCCGCTACGCGGATTGACTCCAGGGGCCGCTCGGCGGCGAACCGCGTCCGAATCTGGGCGAGCACGGGCATCTGCCCGGCCGCCCAGTCGATCCGCAGTTCGCCGTCGGGGGCCAGCGCGAGATCAGCGACGTCGTACGGTCCAACCGCCGTGCGCGCCATCCCGTGACCGGCCCCCGTCGATGCCGTCTGCCGCTCTGTGGCCTAGTAGCGGTAGTGGTCGGACTTGTACGGGCCCTCGACGGGCACGCCCAGGTAGGACGACTGCTCGGAGGAGAGCTCGGTGAGCCGGACCCCCAGCGCATCGAGGTGCAGCCGCGCGACCTTCTCATCGAGCGCCTTGGACAGCGTGTAGACCTGGGTCTCGTACTCGCCGGTGTTGCCGAACAGCTCGAGCTGGGCCATCACCTGGTTGGTGAACGAGTTGGACATCACGAAGCTCGGGTGCCCGGTGGCGTTGCCGAGGTTCAGCAGCCGGCCCTCGGACAGGACGATGATCGCGTTCCCTCCCGGGAACACCCACTCGTCGACCTGCGGCTTGATGTTGATCCGCTTGATGCCATCGGTCTTCTCCAGGCCGGCCATGTCGATCTCGTTGTCGAAGTGGCCGATGTTGCCCACGATCGCCTGGTGCTTCATCTGCGCCATGTGCTTGGCGGTGATGACGTCCTTGTTGCCGGTGGAGGTGACGAAGATGTCCACCTCGCCGATCACGTCCTCGATGCGGGCCACCTGGTAGCCGTCCATCGCCGCCTGCAGCGCGCAGATGGGGTCGATCTCGGTGACGATCACCCGCGCGCCCTGGCCGCGCAGCGACTCCGCACAGCCCTTGCCGACGTCGCCGTAGCCGCACACCAGCGCGACCTTGCCGCCGATGAGCACGTCGGTGGCGCGGTTGATGCCGTCGATCAGCGAGTGCCGGCAGCCGTACTTGTTGTCGAACTTGGACTTGGTCACCGAATCGTTGACGTTGATGGCCGGGAACAGCAGCCGGCCCTCCTTGGCGAACTGGTAGAGCCGGTGCACGCCTGTGGTGGTCTCCTCGGTGACGCCCTTGATGTTCTCGGCCATGCGCGTGAAGCGCTGCGGCTCATCGGCCAGCGACCGCGTGAGCAGCTCGAGGATGACGCGGTGCTCATCGTTCTCGGCGGTCGACGGGTCGGGGACCTTGCCCTCGGACTCGTACTGGGCGCCGTTGTGGACCAGCAGGGTGGCGTCGCCGCCGTCGTCCAGGATCATGTTGGGGCCCTCAGAGTCCGCCCAGCTCAATGCCTGGTCGGTGCACCACCAGTACTCCTCGAGCGTCTCACCCTTCCACGCGAAGACGGGAATCCCCCGCGGGTCCTCGGGCGTGCCGTCAGGGCCGACGACGATGGCCGCGGCCGCATGGTCCTGGGTGGAGAAGATGTTGCAGCTCGCCCAGCGGACCTCCGCGCCCAGGGCGGCCAGCGTCTCGATCAGGACCGCGGTCTGGATCGTCATGTGCAGCGAACCGGTGATGCGGGCGCCCTTGAGCGGCTGACTGGCGGCGAACTCGCGCCGTGTCGCCATCAGGCCCGGCATCTCGTGCTCGGCCAACGTGATCTCCTTGCGGCCGAATTCGGCCAGCGACAGATCCGCGACCTTGTAGTCGACCTTCTGGGCGGTGGTGCTCATGCTCGTCTCTCCAGGCTCGTTTGCTCGTTGTCGTAAAGCTCGTGTCGCCGCCCGCGGGCCGCGATGGTCTACGCGGCGGTCACCGCGGCGAGCAGGCGCTCGTGCTTCTCCTGCTCGAAGCGCAGCCAGCCCTCGGCCGGCACGTTCTCAGGCCGTCGGGCCTGCGCGCTCAGCCATCCCTCCACCGACTCGCGCAGATCGCGGTCAGCCGCTAGCCGCTGGGCGAAGGCCACGTCCGACAGCGACACGTCGAACTGCGACAGCAGTTCCTTGAGCGTCCGCAGCCGCTGCAGCTCCCCGGCCCCGAAGAGCCGGTAGCCGGCGGGCGACCGCTCTGGGGTCACCAGGCCGGTCTGCTCGACGTAGCGCAGCATGCGCGGCGACCAGCCGGTCGTCGCGGCGGCTTCGTTGATGGTCAAGGACTCCACTGAGTCCCCAACCTTACCACGACTATGTCAAGGTTGCGAGTGGTGGTGTCTCAGGCGGTTCGCTCGGCCAGGGCGGCCTTGAGCCGCGTGATCGGCGCGATCGTGGCCGGGTCACGCCCGGCCAGCACTGCCATGTACATCGAGACCAGGTCGCCCAGCAGCACCATCGAGACCAGCCGCTCCACCCGGGTCTCGCCCATGGTCTCGATCCGGTGCGTCGCCGCCGCCTGGGGCCCGATCTCCTCGAGGGTGAGCTCGATCCGCGCCCGCACGCGGGGGTGCAGGTCGCAGTCGTCCAGGAACACCGCGCTGAAGCGGCCGAGGTCGGGCGCCCCGTCCCAGCCGACGATCTCGTTGTGATCGAGCTCGGGCACTTCGGCGGCGAACGCGGGTGCGTTGGCGTTCTCGTTGATCTGGGTCTTCCAGCGGTAGGCGATCGGCGTCGTCAGCCCCGCGCCGGCGATCTGCGGCACGGTCCCGTGCAGCGAGCGGGCGATGGTCTTGGCGAGGGAGCCTTCGGGCGAGTCGGGGCCCCACTGAGCCACGAGCTGCTCGGCGTGGGCGGCGGCGACGTCGATCTCGGTGTGCAACTGCTCGCCGCAGCCGGCCAGCGCCGCCACCTCCAGCGACACCACGAGGCCGTAGCCGACCGCGGCGCGGGGCTGAAAGCCCCCGGGGAGCGGGATCACCGGCACGCCGTCGGCCCGCGCCGAGCGGGCCAGCGCCCCGCCGCTGGTACTGACGATCCGTCGCGCGCCGAGGGCACCGGCGGCCTCATAGGCGGCCAGCGTCTCCTCGGTGTCGCCGGAGTAGCTGGCGCACAGGACCGTGGTGTCGGGCGTGGTCCAGGCGGGCAGGCCGTAGTCGCGCGTCACCACGATCGGCCGCGACGCGCGGTCGCCCAGCGTACCCAGCGCCAGCAGGCCGCCGACCGCCGAGCCGCCCATGCCGGCCACCACCAGCCCTCCTGGCGAATCCTGCCGGCCGACGTTGGCCGACTCCACGCGCCACAGCGCGTCGCGCAGGTGCTCGGGCAGGCCCAGGACGTCGGCGAACTGGTCCGTGGGGTCCATCGCCGCGGTCGCCTCAGCGGACAGAGAGCTTGTGGTGCTCAAAATGCGATGGCGCCGTCGGGGAGCTCCACGCCGGGAAAGATACGCATCCCCTCGAGCAGGGTGTTGTGCGACCCGACGCTCACACCGCGGCCGAGCACCACCCGGCCCTCGATGCGGCAGTGGTCGCCGATGGTGACGCCCGGCCCCACGATGGACCCGCTGATGCGCGTGCCGGCGCCGATCGTGGTCCCGTCCAGGACCACCGAATTGTCGATGTGGGCGCCCGAGCTGACCTTCACTCCGCGGCCCAGCACGGTGCGCGCGCCGACATGGGCGCTCTCGGCCAGCTCACAGTCAGAGCCCAGCAGGGCCGGCCCGTGCACAATCCCGGCGCCGTTCCCGCCGTGGCGCAGCACACCGCCGGCCTCGGCCACGGCCCGCCCCACCTCGGTGCAGACGTCGCCCTGGAGGATCTCGAAGGTGGCCTGCAGGTAGCGTTCGGGCGTCCCGATGTCCATCCAGTAGCCCGTGGCCGCATAGCCGTAGAGCCCGTTGCCCACCAGCGCCGGGAACACCTCGCGCTCAATGGAGATCTTCGTCCCGGACGGGGCCATGCCGTCCAGCACGTCGCGCTCCAGGATGTAGGCCCCGGCGTTGATCAGGCAGGAGCCGGCCTCCTCGGGGCTCGGCTTCTCGACGAATTCGCGCACGGCGCCTCCCTCGCCAAGCCGCACCAGCCCGTAGGCCGAGGGGTCCTCGACGGCGATGAGGGCCAGCGTGGCGCGGGCGCCGCTCTCCTCGTGCTGGCGCATCTGGGCAGTGAGATCCATGTCGGTGAGGATGTCGCCGTTGAGCATGAAGAACCGCTCGTCGAGCAGTTCTTCGGCGTACTTGAGAGCGCCGCCGGTCCCCAACGGGGTCGGCTCCTCGATGTAGCGCAGTCTCACGCCGAGCGCGGAGCCGTCGCCCAGCACCGCGCGCACCCCGTCGGCCATGAAGCCGCAGGCCAGGATGAGGTCCTCGACGCCGTGGCCGCGCAGCCATTCGATCATGTAGACGATGAAGGGGCGGTCGACGAGCTGAACCACCGGCTTGGGCACCGTGGACGTGAGCGGCCGCAGCCGGGTGCCCTCGCCGCCCGCGAGGATCAGCGCCTGCACGTCACTAGCGTCCGATGCCCTCGTAGATGAACCCCGCCCCCTCGACCGCCTCACGGTCGGCGAAGTTGCGCCCGTCGACGAGCAGGTCGCCCGCCATTCGCTGTCTGACCTCGACCCAGTCGAGCTCGCGGAACTCCGGCCACTCGGTGACGAGGATGGCCGCGTCGGCGCCGTCGAGCGCCTCGAGCGCCGAGCCTGCGAAGTGGACGCCGCGCATCCGCTTGCGGGCCTCGTCCTCGGCGATCGGGTCATAGGCCGCCACGGTGGCGCCGTCGGCCTGCAGCCGTGCGGCGAGCACCAGCGAGGAGGCCTCGCGCATGTCGTCGGTGTTGGCCTTGAAGGCCAGGCCCAACAGCGCCACCCGCCGCCCGACCAGTGAGCCCAGGTGCTTCTGGAGCTTGCCGATGACCCGGCGCTTCTGTAGCTCGTTGACCTCGATGACGGCGGTCAACAGCTGAAAGTGGTACCCCGAGTTGCCGGCCAGCTGCTTGAGCGCCGAGACATCTTTGGGAAAGCAGGAACCGCCGAAGCCGATCCCCGGCTTGAGGAAGTGGCCTCCGATCCGCTGATCCAGGCCCATGCCCCGCGCCACCTCGAGCACGTCGGCGCCGGTCTCCTCGCAGACGTTGGCGATCTCGTTGATGAAGCTGATCTTGGTGGCCAGGAACGCGTTGGCGGCGAGCTTGACCATCTCGGCCGAGGCGACGTCGGTCCGCACCACGGGCGCGTCCAGCGGCTCGTAGAGCGCCACGACGGCATCGCCGGCCCAGGTGCCGTCATCGCCCACGACGACGCGGTCGGGCTCCAGGAAGTCCTGCAGCGCCGAGCCCTCCTTGAGGAACTCGGGGCAGGAGACGTAGGCAAAGCCCTCCTTGCCCTGCTCGCCGAAGATCCGCTTGATCGACGCGCCGGTGCCGACCGGCACGGTTGACTTCATGATCAGGGCGTGGCGGTCTGAGCGTGGCATGGACTCCACCACCGCATGCACCGCTGACAGGTCGGCGTCGCCCGAGTAGGTGGGCGGGGTGCCGACCGCGACGAACAGCAGCCGGGCGTGCTCGAGCGCCGAGCCCAGTTCGGTGGAGAAATGCAGCCGCTCGGAGTTGCGCGCCAGCGACTCGGCCAGACCGGGCTCGTAGATCGGGATCTCGCCCCGCCGCAGGCGCTCGATCTTGTCGGCGTCGACGTCGACGCACCAGACGTCGGAGCCGAGTTCGGCAAAGCCGGCAGCGGTCACCAGGCCGACGTACCCGGTTCCGATCACCGCGATGGGTTGGCGCTCTGGACTCATGAGGAGGCGAGGGTAGCGAGGTCCAGCGAGTCGGCCACTAGTGGCCGGCGGCGGTCAGCGACGCCGCGATCCCCACCATCTGCGGGTTGGGGATGGTGCTGGTCAGCGTGTTGGAGATCCAGTACACGTCGGGACCGTTGTGCCAGGCCACCGTGGTCAGGCGACCGCCGTTGGCGTACAGGAAGAGCTTCTTGCCACCGATCTCACGCGTGCCGCTGGGGCTGCGCAGCAGCGGCGAGTTGGTCCAGGTGGTCCCCTGCACTCCGTAGTACTCGCCCAGCACCGAGTTGACGACCAGCGTCATCCGGTAGGCGGCGTGCGGCCGCCCCTGCTGGTCGCGGATGAGGTACTCGCGGGGATAGGAGTGCAGGTACTGCTCGGGCGGCTCGCCGCCGCCTACGCAGTTGCCGGTGGCGCTCAGGCAGTACTGCGAGCCCGCCTTGATCAGCCGCGGGTAGTACACGGGCATGCCGGCATGGCTGAGCGCCGCCGCCTGCTCGCGCCCGTCGCTCACGTCGGAGGTGAGGCCCCCAGTGGGGATCTTGGCCAGGTGCTTGTGGCCCTTGAGCGAGGCGGGGGTCACCTTGGCCTTGTTCGCTGCGGCGGTCGAGGCCTTCGGCGTGGCCGCCATGAACCGCTTGAACGCGTCCTGCTCGGCCTCCTGGTTGCTCGTCACGACGCATGAGGTCGCCGTGCACGGCTGCAGATCGGCCGGGAACGCCACCTGATGGATGGTGCTGGCGTCGGCGTTGAGCACCAGGGCGAACAGGTTGAGCAGCCCATCCTCGGACTGGAGGTTCTTGTCCAGCGTCGAGTGCTTGCCGAAGATCCGCAGCAGCCTGTCCTTCTCCGCCAGGAGCTTGGAGACGCTGAACTGGTCCTTGGCCCAGCGGATGAAGTCCTGCTGGCGGGCTTCGCGGACGATGTCTGAGTCCAGATGGCGGAAGCGCACGAACGGCAGCGCGCCGCTGACCGACTGGTTGTCGCCGCACAGCTTCTGGTAGCCGGGCTGGATGTCGATGCTCGAGTAGTTGTCGCCGGGCAGCCCGGAGTTCGAGTCGTTGTAGTAGCGGCGGTCAACGTCGGAGTAGACGCACCCGATGGCGTCGACGAGGTCCGAGAAGCCGGTGAAATTGGTGTCGACGATGTGGTTGACGCGCAGGTTGGGGAAGACGTTGGCCTTGATCGTCCGGATCAGCAGCCCGTAGCCGCCCTCGCTGTAGGCGGCATTGATCTTGGCCATGCCGACCCCCGGGATGTCGACCTCCAGGTCGCGCGGGATCGACATGACGTTGATCGTCGATGACTTGGCATTGAGGCGGACCAGGAGCATCGTGTCCGTGTTGGAGGTGCGGAACGGCTCGCCGGCGCGGTGATCGGATCCGATCAGGAGGATCGTCTGCGGAGCCCCGGCCGGGGGCAGGACGATCTGTTTGGTGACGATCCCCGGGTTGACGGAGAGGATCTTGACGACGTCCTTGACCTGGAGCAGCCCCGCGACTGCCGTGGTGGCGGCGGCGCCGGCGATCAGCAGCACCCCGCAGAGCGCGAAGCGCCAGGCCATCCCCAGCCGCGTGCGCGGGATCATGCCGCTCCTCCGTCGACCGCGCGCAGCGTGCCGGCCCCACTGCTGTCAGAGCGGGCCAGCCGGTCAGGCAGGGCGTGGACGAAGTCCGCGAGCGCCTCGCGGTAGCGCTGCAGCGAGGACACCGACACCCACTCGTCGGGGCCGTGGTGGCCGCCGCCCTTGGGCCCGAACTCGACCGCCGGAATGCCGGCCTCGATGAAGGACGCGGCATCGGACGCCCCGTCGCGCCCCACGCTCATCACCTCGCCGCTCGTGGCCCGCGACACGGCGTCGCGCAGCGCCAGCACATAGGGGTTTGACCGCGACACCGTGACCGGCGGGTGGATGAAGGTGCGGGTGACGTCGATGGCCCCGATGGCGCGCACCTGGGCCAGGATCTCGCCGGGGTCCTGGCCGGGCAGGTAGCGCACGTCGACGGCCATCTCGCAGCGGTCGGGAACCTTGTTGAGCACGTCGCCGCCGGCGATCCGGCCCAAGTTGATCGAGGGACGGTCAAACATCTCCGAGGACTCGCGGCTGAAGGGGAGGGATTCGATGGCGCGGAACACGTCGATGGCCTTCAGCACGGCGTTGTCGCCCAGCCAGGGCGTCGAGCTGTGCGCGGACCGGCCGTGGACGACGATCCGCATGGCGAGCACGCCCTTGGCCTGCACACCGATGTGCATGTTCGTAGGTTCGCCGGTGATCGCGAAGTTCCCGCCCAATCCGCTGGTGACCACGGCGTCGGTCGAGCGCTCGTCGATCTCCTCGGATTCCTCGTCGGGCACGCACACGAAACGTACGCGCACCCGCTCCTGACGGGCGACGTCCTTCAGCGCGCACATCATCGCGGCCAGGCCGCCCTTCATGTCATACGCGCCGCGGCCGATGAGGCGGTCGCCCTCCACGCGAGGCTCGAACTGCTCCGGCCGGCCCGGCACCACGTCGAGATGGCCGTGAAAGACCACGCAGGGCGCCGTGTCCTCGGTGCCGCCGACCTCGGCCACGAGAACGGGGAAGCCGTTGTGCGCGCGCTCTGAGACCTCGATGTCGCGTGACTCCAGCCAGCCCTTGACGAAGCCCGCCGCGGCGACGAGCACGTCGGGCCGTGAGCTCTCATAACCGATCAGGCGCTCGGCCACCACCAACTCGTCAACCATGGACGGCTGAGGGTAGGCGATTCAGCTGACGGCTGGCTGAGGGCACCACCATGGGTTACCCGGCCTGGGCGATCCTCAGGACGCCGCGGGCTAGCGGGTGCCGAGGGTGAACGATGCGGCCATCCCGACCATCTGCGAGTTGGGAATGGTGCTCTGCAGGGTGTTGGAGATCCAGTACCAGTAGCCCTGCGGGCTCTTCCAGGCCACGTTCGTGAGCCGGCCACCGTCGCTGTAGAGGAAGAGCTTCTTGCCGGCGACGACCTTTGTGCCGCTCGGGCTGGCCAGCAGTGGCGGGCTCTTCCACGTCGTCCCCTGCACGCCGAAGTACTGGCCGAGGACCGGGTTGATCTCGAGGGTCATGCGATAGGCCTTGTACGGGGTCCCGTGCTGGCCGCGGATGACGTACTCACGCGGGTAGAAGCCGGTGCCGGCACCCTCCCCCACCGGGCAGTTCTCAGCCGTGCCGACACAGTACGCGGCCTGCGACTGGAGCAGTCGCGGGTAGTAGATCGGCATCTTGAGCTTGGTCAGGGCCGTCGCCTGGGCCTGACCCGCGGTCGGGTTGGAGACCAGGCCGTGGGTGTCGATCCTCGGGCCCTTGGAGAGTTTGCGCTTGGACGCCGAGCTGATGGGCGGGGTGGCGGTCTTCGCCGCCGCCTTGGGCTTGGCCGTCGGGGTCATGAAGTGGCCATATACCGCGTGCTCCGCATCGGAGTTGGCGGTCACGATGCAGCTCTGCGTGGTGGTCGTCGTCGGGCCGCTGTCGCACGGCTCGAACACCGCCGGGAACTGGAACTGGCGGATCGTGTTGCCGGCCGAGTTCACAACCAGGTTGAAGAGGTCGATGAGCCCGTCGGTGGAGTGCAGGCCCCGGTCGGTCTGGGCGTGTTTGCCAAAGATGCGCAGCAGCCTGATGCGGTTGGTGAACAGCCGGTCGACGCCGTACTGGTCCTTGGCCCAGCGGATGAAGTCCTGCTGGCGGGCATTGCGGGTGATGTCGGAGTCGGTGTGGCGGAACCGGACGAACTCCAGGGCCTGGGTGCCGCACAACTTCTGGTAGCCGGGCTGGACGTCGATGCTCGAGTAGTTGGTGTAGAGCGTGTTGTTGTAGTAGCGGTGGTCGACGTCGGAGTAGACGCAGCCGATCGCATTGACGAGGTCGGTGAACCCGCCGAAGTTCACATCGACGATGTGGTTGACGCGCAGGTTCGGGAATACGTTCTGGCGGATCGTCTTGATGAGCAGGTTCGGCCCGCCGTCCTGGTAGGCGCTGTTGATCTTGGCCGACCCGACCCCCGGGATCGTCACCTGCAGGTCGCGAGGGATCGAGAGGACGTTGATCGTCGACGAGGCGCTGTTGAGGCGCACGAGCAGCATCGTGTCGGTGTTGGCGTCCTTGAACGACTTCTCGGCGGCACGGTGGTCTGAGCCGATGATGAGGATCGTCTGGGGCTTACCGGGCGACGGCAGCTGGATCTGGTCGCTCTGGATCGGCTTCTGAGCCGAGATGGCGTCCACCAGATTCTTGACCTGCAGCAGCCCGGCCACCGCCGTGGTCCCCGCGGTGGCGGCGATGATCAGCACTCCGGCCAGGGCGAACCGCCACGCCGTGCCCAGGCGGGTGCGCGGAATCACGCCGCGATTACCCGCCCTCGGCGATCCTCAGAAACGCCTCCCAGCGGCGCTTGTCGCGCTTGGCGACGCGGCGCTTCTCTGAATCCTCGCCCGCCGCGTCGAGCTCGCTCTCAGCCTGCTGGAGGCGGTCGCGCAGCTGCGCGGCGTCCAGCGCCTCGGGCTCATGGGCCTCCTCCACCAGCAGCAGCGCCCGGTTCTCGGCCACCTGGATGTAGCCCTCGGATTGGGCGAAGCGGACCACGTCGGAGTCCGAGCGATACAGCCGCAGCTCGGTGGGGTCCAGCATGGCCAGCAGCGGCGCGTGGTTGGCCAGGATCCCGATCGAGCCAACGGTGGTCCGGGTGGAGATCATCTGCACGTCCTCGGAGAACACCTCGCCCTCGGGCGTGAGGACCTCGACCGGGAACGTCTTGTGGTCGGCCATCGGCGGCTAGCCGGCCTCGGTGCCGGACTCGTCGCCCTCGGACTCGCCGGCGCCCGCGTCGTCCTCGGAGCCCGAATCCTCGGAGCCCGAATCCTCGGACCCGGAGTCCTCGGCCTTACGCGACTCCTGCTTGCCGCCGGCCTCGGCCACGACCTCGTCGATCGAGCCCTTCATGAAGAAGGCCCGCTCGGGGATGTCGTCGTGCTGGCCCTCGAGGATCTCCTTGAACCCGCGGATCGACTCGGCGATGGGGACGTACTTGCCGTCGATGCCGGTGAACTGCGTGGCCACGAAGAACGGCTGGGAGAGGAAGCGCTCGATCTTGCGCGCCCGCGCAACCGTGACCTTGTCCTCGTCAGACAGCTCGTCGATCCCCAGGATGGCGATGATGTCCTGGAGCTCGCGGTAGCGCTGGAGGACCTCCTTGACCTCGTTGGCCACGTTGAAGTGCTCCTCGCCGAGGATCTCCGCCTTGAGGATCGTCGAGGTCGAGTCCAGCGGGTCCACGGCCGGGTAGATGCCCTTCTCCGAGATCGACCGCGACAGCGACGTCGTCGAGTTGAGGTGGGCGAACGCCGACGCCGGCGCCGGGTCGGTGAGGTCGTCGGCCGGCACGTAGATGGCCTGGATCGAGGTGACCGAGCCGTTGCGGGTCGAGGTGATCCGCTCCTGCAGCTGGCCCATCTCGGTCTCGAGCGTCGGCTGGTAGCCGACCTGCGACGGCATCCGGCCCAGGAGCGCCGAGACCTCGGAGCCGGCCTGGACGAACCGGAAGATGTTGTCGATGAACAGCAGCACGTCCTGGTTCTCGTGATCGCGGAAGTACTCCGCCATCGTCAGCCCCGACAGCGCCACCCGCATGCGGGCGCCGGGCGGCTCGTTCATCTGGCCGAAGACGAGCATCGTCTTGTCCAGCACGCCGGATTCCTTCATCTCCAGCCACAGGTCGTTGCCCTCGCGTGAGCGCTCGCCCACGCCGCAGAACGCCGACAGACCGCCGTGCTCCTGGGCCAGGTTGTGGATGAGCTCCTGGATGATCACGGTCTTGCCCACGCCGGCGCCGCCGAACAGTCCGACCTTGCCACCCTTGGCGTAGGGCGCGAGCAGGTCGATGACCTTGATCCCGGTCTCGAACATCTCCGTGGTCGGAGTGAGGTCCTCGATCGTCGGCGCGTCGCGATGGATCGGCCAGCGCTCGGTGTCCTCCGGGAGGTCGTCGCCGAGGTCGATCGGCTCGCCCAGCAGGTTGAAGATCCGGCCCAGCGTCACGCGTCCCACCGGGACGGTGATCGGGGCGCCGGTGTCGATGACCTCGGTGCCGCGCGCGAGGCCGTCGGTGGTGTCCATGGCCACGGCCCGGACGCGATCGTCGCCGAGGTGCTGCTGGACCTCGCACGTGATGTAGTGGTCCTTCTGGGCAGCGATGTCCTCGTCCTCCTCGGCGCGCGCGGCCTCGGGCCGCGGACAGAGGATGGCGTGGTTGATCTCAGGCAGCTTGTCGGGGAAGACGGCCTCGATGACGACGCCCTGGATCTCCTCGATCCGCCCGACGTTGCGCTGCTCGGTGCCGCTGGTGCTTTCGGTTTCCTGGGTGGCAGACATAAGTTTTGTTCTCCTTATCCGAGGCCTTCTGCGCCGGCCACGACCTCCATGATCTCCTGCGTGATCTCGGCCTGGCGGGCCCGGTTCATCTCCAAGGTCAAATCGTCGATCAGCGTCGACGCGTTCTCCGACGCGTTGCGCATCGCCGTCATGCGGGCGCCGTGCTCAGACGCCGTGGACTCCAGCAGCGCCCGGTAGATGGAAATCTCGACGTAGTCGGGGATGAGGCGCTCGAGGATCTCCTCCGGCTCGGGCTCGTACTCGACGAGCGCCCGCGGACCGCGCTCCCCCCGCTCCTCCTCGTCATTCTCGTTCTCGTCAGAGCCCTCGTCCAGCACGGTGGCCCGCTGCAGCGGCAGCAGGGTCTCGCGCCGGATCACCTGAGACAGCGGCGAGATATAGCCGTTGTAGAAGATCTCGACCTGGTCGACGTCGCCATCGACGTAGGCGGCCATCAGACGCTCTGCGATCCGCCGCGCGTCGGCGTAGGCCGGACGGTCGGTGAAGCCGGTGAAGCTCTCGGCGACCTCGAGGCCGCGAAAGGTCAGCGAGGAAGCGGGGCGGCGACCCGAGGCGTAGTAGACGGCGTGGCGGCCCTGCCCGCCGTGCTCGCGCCCGGCGGCGACGCCGGCGCGCACGGCGTTGGAGTTGAACGCCCCGGCCAGACCGCGGTCACCGGCCACCACCAGCAGGCCGACGTTGTTCACCGACTCGTGCTCTGAGAGGATCGGCAGCCGGGGGACATCGCCGGCGGCCTCGGCCGCCTGGCGCGTCATCCGCCGGATCGCGTCCGCGTAGGGCCGCAGCGCCTCGATGCGCTGCTCGGCACGGCGCAGCCGGGCGGCGGCGACCATCTCCATCGCCCGGGTGATCTTCTGGATGTTCTTGACCGCGGCGATGCGGTTGCGAACGTCTCGCTGCGAGGTCGCCATGACTAAGCCGGTTGCGGCTGCTCCTCACGATCGCCGGACTCGTCGGACTCGGCCTCCGCCTGGTCCCCGTTGGAGGACTTGTCGCGCCGCCGCGGCTCAGGCGCATCGCTGTCCTCGATGGGATGGCCTTCCTCGTCGAGGTCGTACCCGAAGTCCTCGGCGTAGGTGTTGACGGCGTCGTCCAGCGCCTGTTTGGTCTCATCAGACCAGTCCCCGCCCGCGATCTTCTTGAGCAGTTCGGGCTCGTTACCGCGCAGCGACTCGCTGAGCTGTGAGAGGAACTTCTCCACCTTGTCGGCGAGGATGCGGTCCAGGTAGCCGTTGGTGGCGGCGTAGATCTGGGCCACCTGCACCTCCACCGGTATCGGGTTGCGCTCAGACTGGTTGAGCGTCTTGACCAGCCGCTCGCCGCGGGCCAGCGTGCGCTGGGTGTCGGGGTCGAGCTCTGAGCCGAACTGGGCGAAGGCCTCCAGGTCGCGGTACTGCGAGAGCTCGAGCTTCAGCGTACCGGCGACCTTGCGCATCGGGCCGATCTGCGCGTTGCCGCCCACGCGGGACACCGAGATGCCGACGTTGATCGCCGGCCGGACGCCGGAGTAGAACAGCTTGGGCTCCAGGAAGATCTGTCCATCGGTGATGGAGATGACGTTGGTCGGGATGTAGGCCGACACGTCGCCGGCCTGGGTCTCGATGATCGGCAGCGAGGTGAGCGAGCCGCCGCCCAGGTCATCGTTGAGCTTGACGGCGCGCTCCAGCAGGCGGCTGTGCAGGTAGAACACGTCGCCGGGGTAGGCCTCGCGACCCGGCGGGCGGCGCAGCAGCAGCGACATCTGGCGGTAGGCGTAGGCGTGCTTGGTGAGGTCGTCGTAGACCGTCAACGCGGCCTTGCCGTTGTAGAGGAAGTGCTCGGCCATCGCGCATCCGGCATAGGGCGCCAGGAACTTGATCGGCGCCGCCTCGTCGGCCGCGGCCATGACGATGATCGTGTTCTCCAGCGCGCCCGCCTCCTCCAGCACGCTGGCGAGCTGGACGACGGTGGCCTTGCGCTGGCCGATCGCGACGTAGACGCAGATGAGGTCGCGGTCCTTGTTGTTGATGATCGTGTCGATGGCGATCGACGTCTTGCCGGTCTGACGGTCGCCGATGATCAGCTCGCGCTGGCCACGGCCGATGGGGATCATCGAGTCGATCGCCTTCAGCCCGGTGAGCATCGGCTCCTTGACCGGCTGGCGCTGGACGACGCCGGGGGCCTTGTGCTCGGCCGGCCGGGTCTCGGTGCTCTCGATCTGGCCCTTGCCGTCCAGGGGGTTGCCCAGCGGATCGACGATCCGCCCCAGCAGGCCCTCGCCGACGGGGATGTCCAGCAGCCGCCCGGTGCGCTTGACCGTGTCGCCCTCGGAGATCTTCTCCCACTCACCGAACAGCACGGCGCCCACGTTGTCGGACTCCAGGTTGAGCGCCAGCGCGGTGACGTCGTGGGGCAGCTCGAGCAGCTCGAAGGACATGCAGTTCTCGAGGCCGTGGACGCGGCAGATGCCGTCGGCGACCGACAACACGGTCCCGACCTCCGTCAGTTCGGCCTCTGACGTGTCGAGGCCCTCGATCCGGCTCTTGAGGATCGAGGTGATCTCATCGGGTTTGATCTGCATCTCTTAGGTCGCTCCCTTCACAGGCGTGGCCCTACGCCTGCGCCACTTGCTTTCGAAGTTGTTCCAGTCGGTTCTTGATCGAGGCGTCGAGGACGACGTTGCCCACTCTCAGCACTACCCCGCCGAGGATGTCCGGATCGACGTTGGCGGAGACCTCCACCTGGCGGTCGACCGACTTGCCGATCCGGTCGCCCAGGCTCTTGACCTCGTCCTCGTCCAGCGCGATCGCACTCGTGATCTGCACCGGCAGCAGCCTGCGCGCATCGTCCCAGAGCACATTGAACTCGGTGCGGATCCGGAAGATCGCGGGCATGCGGTGGCGCTCGACGAGCGCCTGCAGGAAGTTGGTGAACGCGGGGCTGGCGCCGGTGACGGCGCGCTCCAGGCCCGCCTTCTGCTCGACCGCCGAGAAGTAGGGCGAGAAGAAGAACTGCATCATGTCGCGGTTCTCCGACAGCACATCGGCGAACGCGCCCAGCTCATCGTGGACGCGATCGAGCGTGTCCTGCTCGGACGCGACCTCGAACAGGGCGCGCGCATAGACCTGGCCGATCTCTTCCACTTAGTTGCTTTCCGCCTCCGACGCCAGGGCGCTGAAGTCCAGCTCGGACAGGGCGTCCTCCACGAGCCGGCGCTGGTCCTCGTCGGTCAGCGTCTTGCGCGTCACCTTCTCCGTGGCCAGGACCGTGAGGTCGGCGACCTCGTGGCGGATCTCCTGGATCGCCCGGCGGGTCTCGGTCTCGATGTCCCGGCGGGTCTGCTCGAGCAGTTGCTCGCGCTTGGCCTTGGCGTCCTCCTCGGACTGGCGCTCGTGGGTCTCCCCCGCCCGGCGGGCGCGCGAGACGATCTCGTCGGCCTGCGCGCGGGCCTCCTTGAGGCGCTCCCGGTACTCGTCCAGGATCTCGTCGGCCTGCTTGCGCATGCGCTCGGCGTGATCGATCGACTCCTCGATCGCATGCTGGCGCTTGTCCAGGGCCGCGGAGATGCGCGGGAAGGCGAGCTTCCACAGAATCAACATGGAGAATCCGAACAGCAGCAGCGTCCAGATCATCAGCCCCACGTTGGGCGTGATGAGGAACGAGCCGCCGGAGGCGGCGATGACCGGGGCGGGCATCGCTACTTCAGCACCCAGGACAGCAGGCCGGCGACCAGCCCATAGAAGAAAGTCGCCTCGGTCAGGGCGAAGCCGAGCCACTGGATCTGAGTGATCTCGTCACGCATCTCCGGCTGACGGGTCACTCCCTCGATGACCTTGCCGAAGATGATCCCGATGCCGACGCCGGCACCGACGGCACCCAGTCCGCCTCCGATCCCGATGCCGAGTCCGGCGCTGACGGCGCCGAACGAGAGGAGGTGTGTAAGCGCTAGCACTGTGAGGTCAGCTCCTTCGTGGTTTTAGTGATGAGTTACCGCGCCGCTGATGTAGATGGCGGCGAGGGTCGCAAAGATGAAGGCCTGCAGCGTCGCCACCAGGCCCAACTCGAACAGGTAGAGCAGGATCGCAAACGGCAGGGTGAACCAGCCCAGGAAGGACAACCCGAGCAGCACCGCGAGCCCGCCGGCCATGAACAGGATGATCAGGTGGCCGGCCAGGATGTTGGCGAAGAGTCGGATGGTCAGCGAGAGCAGCCGCATGAAGGTGGAGATGACCTCCAGCGGAAAGATCAGCAGCAGGATCGGCCCGGTGACGCCGCCCGGGATCAGGCTCTTGAGATAGCCGATCGGGCCCTGGGCGCGGATGCCCACCCAGTTGAAGGCGACGAACACGACGAGGGCCAGGATGAGCGGCACCGAGATGTTGGCGGTGGCGGCGTAGAGCGCGAAGGCCGGGATGTGGGCGCCGAAGATGACGAATTCCTGGCCTGAGTTGGTCGGCAGCGGGATGTACCCGATCAGGTTGTTGAACCAGATGAAGAGAAACAGCGCGCCGAGGAACGGAAACCACTTCGCCGCCATCGAGTCGGGCATGTTCCCGCGGGTGATGTTGTCGCGCATGAGCGAGAAGAGCACCTCGACGGCGGTCTGGACCTTGTTGGGCCGCTGGTGCATCCGGTCGGCGATCCACACCATGGTCACCACGGTGAGGATCGTGGCGAGGATGAGGTAGAGAACCGCGCGGTTGATGCTGAAGACGCCGAGGTGAAGCCAATTGTCGAGCTTGAACTCGTTCTGGACCTGGAACTCGTGGTTCTGGTGGCCGAAGCCGAAGAGGATGATCAGGACGACAATCCCGGCCACGTAGAAGCCGGTGATGGCCCACAGAAGCTTGCGGGTGGTGGTCATCGGGGCCTCGTGCGGGTCATGGCCGAGATGGCCAGCGACATCGTGTAGGCGAAGACGATCACGGCCAGGCAGGTGACGCCGGCGTCCTTGCCGTCGACGTTGCGGGCGATGATCACCGCGATGGCCAGGGTGAAGAGCCGAGCGAGCATGAAGCCCAGCCGGAGGCCGATCTGGCGCTGAGCGTCCATGCTCGCGGTGGCGCGGTCGACGCCCACGTTGGCGGCGCGCAGCGCGATCCACGCGCCGGCGCCGATGGCGTAGCCGGAGGCGGGCACGCCGATGAGCACCATGATCGGCGCGGCGACGACCAGCACGATGACGTCGAAGTAGGCGAGCACGCTCACAGGTGGCCGCTCAGTAACCGCGGAAGCGCCTAATGACAAGGTAGATCCCCACCAGGAAGCCGATCAGGAAGCCGATGATCCCCAGCGCCAGGGCTGCGCCGAACAGCGCACCAATACCCGCGCCCACCGCCGCGAACAGAAGATTCGCCGACAGCAGGAACATGCCCGCTCCGGCCACGTCTTTGCCCGTCAGGGGCGAACGGGGGGGTTTTTGCATTGGGTCTGCTGAAGCTGCTTCGCAAGCTGGCGGTACTGGGTTGAGGGGCGCGTAGGCTACCGGCGCGGCACTCACAGGCATCGCCTGTATTTCAGCGCCGAAACGGGCAGCGCGCCACCCCCAAGAGGGTAGTGGAGAGCCGCCGCTGGGTTAGAGGGAGGTTAGCGTGCCCGAGCCATCAGGCGCACGCCCATCGACGATCTCGTTCGTGGCAATTCGGGCTTGAGGATCTGACCCTCGGCCCACATCGCCGCCAGGCTCGCCCGTGGCAGTCCAAGCGGCGGATGTTGGGGGTCAGCGCCGAGGCAACGTTCATGACGCCCACGAGCGCCGCGGCGATCGCGGCCAGCGCAGGGGTGCAGCGTGCGGTGCGTTGGCGAAGATGAGACAAGAGAGCGGGCGCCGGCTCACACAAAGGAGGCGCTGGGTCCGAGGGCCTGACGATGCGACGCCTCAGGGCCGGCGTGTCGCCGGAATCTACCGCGTCAGTCGGCGGCGGTCACGCTCGCGACCGTTGCGTTTGTGTTGGCGTTTCTCCGCGGCGCCGCAGTCCGAACGGCGACGCGGGCGGGATCGAGGCGCACGGGCAGTGCCAGCGAGAGCAACAGCGCGGCCAGGGGGAAGACAACGATGACCTCGAACACGGCGCGCAGCCCCGCGGAGTCGGCGAGGATGCCCAGCAGCGGCGCGGCGACGCCGCCCATCCCCACCGACAGCCCGATGGTCACGCCCGAGGCGACGCCGATCCGCCCGGGCAGGAACTCCTGCCCCATGACGATCGTCACCGCGAAGGTCGCGATCGTGGCCGCGCCGGCGATACCGGCGAACAGGATCGCCAGGGCAGGCGGCGAGATGAGGAACGCCACCGTCAGGAACGGCAGCACCGCCATCGAGCCGATGAGCACCGACCGGCGCCCGAAGCGGTCGGCCAGCCGGCCCCCGACCAGCGTCCCGATGGCCCCGCCCACGAGCATCACGGTCAGCGCCGCCCCGCCGGTGCCCCGGCTGGTGTGCAGATCGTGGATGAAGTACAGCGGGATGAAGGTGATGAAGCCGAAGTAGAGGAAAGAGCGCAGCCCAATGACGACGGCGAGCAGCGTGAACGGACCCCACGCGTCAGCCTGGGTGGTGGTGGTTCGGGTGGTGGCGAGGTCGACGCGGAAGGGTTTGAGGCGCGGCAGCTCCCGGGCCAGCACGAACCCCATCAGCGACGTGGGGACGATGACAAGCAGCGTCCCCGACAGGCCGAACACGAGCACCAGCGGCGTGACCAGGGCCGGCCCCAGCGCGAAGCCGATGTTGCCCCCGACGCTGAACAGGCTCATGCCACTGGAGCGCCGGGCGCCGGAGACGTAGTTGGCAAAGCGCGAGCCCTCGGGATGGAAGGCGGCGACGCCGATCCCGCTGACCACGACCGCCGCGAGGGTCAGCCCGTAGGTGGGCGCGATCGCGGCCAGCGCCACGCCCAGGCCGCCGAGCACGGGGCCCAGCGGCATCAGCCACGGCAGCGAGCGCCGGTCTGAGAGGTGGCCGAACACGGGCTGGATGACCGAGCTGGCGATCGTCGCCGCCAGGATCAGCGCGGAGGCGCCGGCGTAGCTGAGGTGGTCCCTGATGATGAGGAAGGGCAGCAGCGCCGGGATCGACCCCTGGCCGATGTCGGTGAACAGGTGCCCGGCCGAGAGCATGGCCATCGCGCGCCGGTCCACACCGGAGCGCGTGGTCGCGCCCGGTGATCGCTGCGCGGACAGGGCGGCGGCGGCGCTCACCCCGCGTCGATCTCGCGGATCTTCTGCTTGACCTTGCGCTGCTTGTCGCCGAGCTCTGTGGCGAGGTCGGTGAGCTCGGTCAGGCGCGTCTGGACCAGCTCGAGCTGGCCGGAGATGTGGGTCAGCAGCTCCTCGAGAATCCGCTTGCGCTCCGCCGGGTCCTCTGTCTGTGCCAACTCGTCGCGCAGATGGGCGCGGGCACTCTCGGCCTCGAGCAGCTGCGAGAGCTGCTCCAGTGAGAGGCCGAGGAGGTCACGCAGCCGGATGATCTCCCGCACGCGGTCCACGTCGCCCTGGGTGTAGACGCGGTGCTTGCCCTGAGCGCGCTCGGGCGCGCTGTCCAGCAGCCCGATCTCCTCGTAGTAGCGGATCGTCCGCGCGGTGGTGCCGGTCAGCTCGGCCACCTCGCCGATGCGCAGCTGGCGGTCGGCGGTGGCGCTCATGAGGCCACCATCTGGCGCTCACGGGCCTTCTCGGCCGCGGGCGCAACCACGTCCTTGGGCCGTGCCGCTGAGATGAAGGCCCCCACGATCGACACCGCGCACAGGCACCACAGGGCCGTGTGCATGTTGGAGATGAAGGGCGAGAGCTGCTCGGTGGAGATGTGATCGGCCAGCCCTGAGAACACTCTGAACAGCACCTGCTTGGGGACGGCAGAGGTGATCACGGCGAGCACGAAGGCGATCGAGAGGACCGCTCCGGTGTTCTGCACCAGCACCCGGGCGCCGGCGGCGATGCCGCGACGATGCGGAGCAACGGTGCCCATCATGGCGGCGGTGTTGGGCGAGTTGAACATGCCCGAGCCGATCCCGACGACGAACATGAAGATGCCCGGCCAGAGGTAGCTGGTGTCGCGCTCCAGGGTCGTCATCAGCGCCAGCCCCAACGCGGTGACGAGCATCCCCAGCACCGCGAGGGTGCGCGAGCCGCGGCGGTCGGCCCACATCCCGGCGGCCGGCGAGGAGACGAGCATCCCCAGCGCGAGCGGCGCGAGCTTGACGCCGGCCAGGATCGGCGAGTTGCCCTGCACGCCCTGGAAGTAGAACACGAACAGGAACATCAGCGCGAACCGAGACAGTCCGTTGGCGAAGGCGGCCCCGGAGGCGGTCGCGAACAGGCGGTTGCGGAAGATCGACAGGTCGAGCATCGGCGACTTGTGGCGCGACTCGATGAGCACGAACAGGGGCAGGAACACGGCCGCCAGAATGAGCGCCGGGATCACCAGCGGCGAGGTCCAGCCCTCGATCCCGCCCTTGGAGATGCCGTAGACCAGGCCGGTGAGGCCGAGCAGGAACGTGATCGTCCCGAGAAAGTCGAAGGAGCGATCCTCGGAGCGGCCGGTGACCTCGTGCAGGACGTAGCCACCCCACAGGGCGCCGGCGAGGCCGAAGGGAACGTTGAACCAGAAGACCCAGTGCCAGGAGATCGCCACCAGCGCGCCGCCGAGCACCGGCCCGATGACCAGTCCGACGGCCGCGACCATGGTGTTGGTGCCCATGGCCAGGCCGAGCTGCTCCTTGGGGAAGGCGTCGGTGACGATCGCTGCCGCGTTGGCGAACAGGAACGCCCCGCCGATGCCCTGCAGGATCCGCCACAGGATCAGCTGGGTGCCGTCGGCGGCGAACCCGGCCCCGAGCGAGGCCGCCGCGAACACGACGAAGCCGATCACGTAGGCCTTCTTGCGCCCGAACTGGTCAGACAGCCGGCCCGCGCTGAGCACGAGCACGGTCGAGGCGATCATGTAGACGAGGATCACCCACACCAGCTCGAGCAGGCTCGTGTGCAAGCTGCGCTCGAGGTCGGGCAGCGCGATGATCAGGGTGCCCGAGTTGATCGTCGCCAGCAGCATCCCGAGGCTCGTGCAGGACAGCGCCCACCACTTGTAGGAATCGTGCTCGGAGGTGACTCCGAGACGGCGCCGGGCCGTGGGGCCCTCGGCCTGCGGAGCGTGTAGCACTGACAACTCAGGACCTGCCTTCAATCGAATTCTTACGTAAACGTCAGAATAGCAGGTGTGGGCTCCGTTTCTGCTTCTTGGCCTTGCGGGGCGCGGGCTGTTTCAGGGTGAACTGGCGGTTGAGCACGCTGCGCTTGCCCTGCGTGATGGCCAGGCGCACGCGCAGCCGGTGCGCCGCCTTGAGCAGCTTGCGCCCGCGAGCGTCGAGGCCCATCGTGATGGTGACGTGACGGCCGCCGCGGAGCTTGATGTTGCGCCCGCCGAGCCCGATCTTGCGGCGGTGACGGCCCTTGCCCGCCATCGTCAGCAGGGTCAGACGGCCGGTGCAGCGCGTGGCCGCAGCGCCCTTGCAGGCGACGCGCACGCGCAGCTTGGTGCCCTTGACCACGGTGACGTGCCCGACGACGACGAGCCGCCCTGCGACGACCGACGGTGCCGGCGCCGGGCCGGTGGGGCCGGGGCTGGTCGAGGTCGAGGAGGCCCCGAGCATCAACCCGCCCCACCCGTCCACGGCAGCGCAGGCGTTCCCGGGCGCACAGGCGATCCCGAAGATCGGCCAGCCGTCGGCGTCACTCAGGGTCCACGCACCGGCCCCGCCGTTGGGGTTGGTGCTGTCCAGGACGTTGCCCGACGCGTCCCCGGCGACGCACAGCGAGGCCGAGGGGCAGGTGATGGTCTGGATGACGTTGGGGGCGCCATCGGGCGAATCGACGGTCACCGGTGAGCCCCAGCTGCCGTGGACCGGGTCCGTGGAGGTGACGATCGCCCCGTTGGTGTCAGCGGCGACGCACAGCGTCGTCGTCGGGCAGGAGATGGCATTGAGCGGCGAGTCCTCGACACCGTGCTCGGTCCACGCGTCCGCCCCCGCCGTCGGGTTGGTCGAGTGCAGCTCCGCCCCGGTGCTGTCGACCGCGACGCACAGGGTCGTCACCGGACACGAGATCCCGGGCAGGTCGTCCCCGTCGGCCACGTTGGCCGTGCTCCAGGCTGACGCGCCGCCGGTGGGATCGGTGGCGGTGAGCACGTCGCCGGTGGAGTCGGTGGCGACGCACAGGCTCGTCGAGGGGCAGGACAGCGCGGTCAGGCCGGCGTCGGGGTCGACGACGGCCGACTGCCACGCGGAGGCCCCGCCGCCCGGGTCGGTGGAGTGCAGCACGTTGCCGAACTCGTCGACGGCCACGCACAGCTTGGCCGAGGGACAGGCGATCGCCGTGAGCGGGTTGCTGCCGTCGATGTCGGCCGCGACCCACCCCGTCTGCCCGATGCCCGGCGCCGTCGAGTGCAGCAGGTTGCCGTTGGCGTCGACCGCGTAGCACTGGCCGGCCGCCGGACAGGCGATCCCGGCGAAGGCGACGCCCACGCCGTTGTTGAGTGGGGTCGCGACCCAGCCTCCCTGTGCCGGGGCGCCCGAGGCGACGACGTCGCCGCTGCTGTCGGCAGCGGCGCAGAAGCCGGCCGTCGGGCAGGAGATGCCGTCCACGGCCGCTCCCGTGGGGCCGGTGGTGGCGGCCCAGGCGCTGGCGCCGCCCGCCGGGTTGGTGGAAGCCTCGAGGCTGCCGGCGTCATCGCCGGCCACGCACAGGCCCGGGGTGCAGGACACGGAGTCCAGGCCGGCCGCGGTGTCGATGGCCGTGGTCGTCCAGCCCGAGCTCGGCGCGCTGCCCGGCGTCGCCGAGGTGAGCACGTTGCCCATGTCGTCGACGGCCACGCACAGCGATGCCGAGGCGCAGGACACCGCATTGATCGCGTTCTGGCCATCGACGTCCGCGCTGGCCCATGCGCCCGTCCCCCCGCCGGCGTTGGTGAGGATGTTGCCGCTGCTGTCGACGGCCACACACACCGAGCCGGTGCATGACACGCCACTCAGCGCGTTGGTGCCGTCGATGGCGGCACTGGCCCATTTCGTCACGCCGCCGAGTGGGTCGGCCGAGGTCCAGACGTTCCCGGACTGATCGACGGCCACGCACTGCGACGCCGACGGGCAGGAGATGCCGCTCAGCGGGTTGGCCGTGATGGCGGCGATCGACCAGCGGGCCGTCGGGGTGGCCGGCGTCGTGGTGGTCAGCACGTCCCCCATCAGGTCGACTGCGGCGCAGAAGGACGCCGTCGGGCATGAGATCCCGGTCAGCCCGTTGAGGCCGAGGGCGCTGCCGTCGATGTCCGACGTGGTCCAGGTCACCGTGCCGCCGGTGGGGTTCGAGGAGCTGACCAGGTCCCCGCTGCCGTCGACGGCCAGGCACAGTCCGGGATCGGGACAGGAGATGGCGCTCAGCGCCGCGGGACCCGCGGGGTCGATCTGGATCGGCGCGTCCCAGCTGATGGGGTCGGCCAGTGCGGTGGCAGTGTGCGCCGCGGCCGTCACCGCGAGGGCGGCGGCGAGGATGGCAAGGGCGAGCGCGACGCGGGCGATCACTGCACCTCGGGGCCGCACGGCGGCGTGCGCATCCATGACGGCCGCGAAGCTACCAGCCTCACCGCGGCGGCTCGCCGGTCCTTAACCGGATGTGAACCCCGAAGGCTGATCCCTCGGTCACGTCTCGAATGCGGCCACCGTAGCGAGGATGACAAAGGCCGCGATCAGCGCCGCGCCCTCGAACGGCGCGGCCTCGCCATCCCCGGTGATCTGCCAGACGATGACTGCCGTCCCCAGCAACGCCCCGGCGTAGACGGGCGGCAGGGCAAACGTGAGCGTCGTCGCCGTCAGCAGCGAGACCAGGACGAGCAAGGGGTACAGAAAGGCCGCGATTTGGGCGACCGAGTTCTTGACCACTGAGATGGCCAGCTCATTCTGGCCCCTCGCGGCCAGAACGACGCCGACGGCGTGCTCCACGGCGTTGCCGGCCGTGGCGACGATGACCAGACCGGCGAAGGAGCGTGAGATCCCCAGCGTGTGAATGGTCGGCTCGAGGGCGTTGACGAACCAGTCAGAGACGAACGCGGCGGCCAGGCCCGCAACGGCCAGGAGCACGACGCTGGTCACTGTGGACACGCGCGGGTTGGCGTGCCGGTTGCCCGCGGGCTCGGTCGTCAGGTACTGATGCACCCACACCCCGTACGCAGCCAGAATCGCTATCGCGCCGACGACAGAGATGGTCTTGATGTGGTGGCTGGCCGAGTCGTTGGCGCCGTTCGCGAGCGCCACGAGCAGGATGATGAAGCTGGAGATCAGCAGCATCGTCGCCGTGTCGTTGGGCAGGCGCGGGTTGAAGCGCATGATCTTGTCCTCGCTGCGCACGGCCCCGACGATGATCACCAGACCCAGCACGAACAGTGCGTTGACGAGGATGGAGCCCAGAATCGCCGTCTCGGCCACCACCTTCTCGCCCGCGTTGAGCGCGAAGATGACGACGAAGAACTCGGGGAGGTTGCCGAGCGTGGACTGCATGAGCCCGGTGGCTGCCGTGCCGAAGCGCTCACCCACCTGTTCGGTGGCGAACGACACGATCCAGGCCACCCCGGCCAGCGCCACCCCCGCCACCACGAAGGCGGCTACGTGACCGACGGCGCTCACGTAGTGCGCGGCGGCCGCGAGCACGACGAGGAGCCCGACGATGACGAGCCCGACGCGCTCGCCGCGTGTGAGTCCGGCCAGCAGGCGTCTACCTGCCGGTCATCACGGTGTCGGCGTCCGAGTACGCGGGAGCGCAGCAGCAGAGCAAGGTCAGGGGCGCGCTGCCGGTGTTCCAGAGCTTGTGCGGCGTGCCCGGTGGGATAACGACGCAGTCGCCTGCCCTGACCGGCGCCTCGTCGGCATCGAGGCGCATCCGTCCCTCCCCGGTGAGGAAGTAGTAGAGCTCTTCGCTGCGGGGGTGGTAGTGCTCGGCGGTCTCGGCGCCGGGGCCCACCGAGGCCTCGGCCAGGCTCTGGTGGCGCGCGGCCGTCCAGGACGGGTGGGCCACCTCCCGGATCGTCGAGCCGTCGGCGGTGGTGAAGGGGTCGCGCTCGGCGAGGTTGGCCTTGTCCATCTACTTCACCTTCTCAAACTCGCCCGTCTCGATGTCCTTGATGACCCGATCGTCGATCTCGTGCTCGCTGGCATCCGGGTCGGTGCGGCGGATCTCGAACGTCCGCAGGCCCTTGAACTTGAAGATCTCCAGCACGTAGATGAGGTAGACGCTGGCGGCGGCGCACACGATGGCGAAGAGCAGGAGCCCGATGATCCAGCCGGCCTGATGGTGGTGGTGGTGCGAGACGATGCGCAGGGCCACCGCCAGCCCCGCCATCAACAGCGACCACACATAGAGGTAGATCACCGTCTTGCGCTGGGAGAACCCGATCCGGGCCATCCGGTGGTGGAAGTGGTTGTCATCGGCCGACCATGGCTTGCGGCGGTATTTCAGCCGCTTGGCGATGACGAAGCTCGTGTCCAAAAACGGGATGACGAGGATGACCAGGGGCACGATCAGGGCGACGAACGCGTTGGTCTTCAGCGAGCCGACCACGGCCGTCACCCCGAGCAGATACCCCAGCAGATTGGCTCCGGCGTCGCCCATGAAGACCGAGGCCGGATAGAAGTTGTGAAACAGGAACCCCAGGGCGGCGCCGGCGGTGATGGCGGCCAGGATCGGGGCCCCGTTGACGCCCAGGTCAAAGGCGATGATCGCGAAGGCGATGCCGTCGATCGTGCACAGCCCGGCGGCCAGCCCGTCCACCCCGTCGGAGAAGTTGACGACGTTCATCAGCGCAACGAGCCAGATGACGGTCAGCGCGCCGCCGGCGTTGGGGAACGTGAGCTGGCCCAGGAACGGCAGCGTCACCGAGGTGACCACCGCCCCGCCCTCCACCGCGATGAGCGCAGCGGCGACCTGGCCGGCGAGCTTCACCGCCGGCGGCAGATCCCAGATGTCGTCGATCGCGCCGACCACCGTGATCAGGCAGGCGCCGGCGATCACCGCCCAGATGTGGACCACGCCGCCGGCTCCCGGCGCCCCGTGGAGCACGTGGGGCAGGAAGATCTTGGCCGGCAGCCAGATCCACCCCGCCACCAGCACCGCGGCCAGGATGGCCAGGCCGCCGAGCAGCGGCGTCGCTCGCTCCGAAAGCCCCCGCTCCCTGGGCAGATCCACCGCCCCCAGCCGTCGGGCCAGCCGCGCCGCCAGCGGCGTCGCCGCCGCGGCGACCGCGGTCGCCACCAGAAACGAGAGCACGGCATCCCAGTAGGGCATGCAGGCAACAGCATGCCATCACCGCCCGACTGCAGGGGTTGCCTCTGCGTATTCAGGCGGCCTGAGCCTCGAGGCGGGCCAGCGTCCGGGCGATCGTCACCGCGACCACAACGGGCGTCCCGGTGAGCTGGCGCCACGTGAACCTGAGCACGACGTAGCCGGCTCGCACCAGCTTCGCGTCACGCCCGCGGTCGCGCTCGAACGCCGATCGGCCGCCGTGCGTCTTGTATCCGTCGACCTCGACGACCAGCCGGAGGCGCGGCCAGAACGCATCGACCCTGAGACCCTCGAGGTAGAGGTTGAACACCGCCTTCTCGATCTCGGCCTCCTCGACCAGTGCTCTGAGGCGCCGCTCGGCCCTGGAGGCCGTGTAGCCCGAGTCCACCTCTGCCTCGAGCAGCCTTCTGAGCGGTCCGGTGCCCTTGCGGCCCGGGCAACGCTCCATCGCCTCGTGGACCTCTTTGTCTGTGGCCCGCCCCAGCGCCCGGGCCTCGTTGAGAAGCCGGTCGATCCTCGGGCCCGACGCGCAGTCGATCAGCGTCCGGGCCGGGGAGGTGACCGGGAAGCCCTGGTGCAGGCGGACGTCGCGGATGTCCAGGGCTTTGACCCGGTGGATGCTGAGCCCCTGCTGACTCCTGACGTGACGGTTGATCAACGTGATCGCCACGAAGAAGGGGGTCGCGGTGAGGTCCCACAGCGCGGCGGCAGTCTCGTGGCTCAGAACGGCGTTGTCGCCCGCGTAGAGGAGTGCCGCGGTCTCGGCAGCCCACGGCTCCAAGAGGGGATGGATCACCGACAGAACGCGCGGGAAGACCCGGTGCAGTGCGCCGGCCTCGACGCGGTGCTCATAGGAGCCACGACTGATCCCGAGCGCACGCAGCTGCGCCACGCTGACGAGAGCGCGTTGGGTTCCCGCCACCTCCGCCAAGCCCCTCTCCCCGGTCGACGGGACCTGGAGAACGTGACAAACCCGCGCAGGCAGCCCGACCGGGCCACCAAAACCATGCTCCACCTGGGAAGCGCGCCAAACCTGCCGGCGCAGACCAGGAATGTCGCCAAATCCAGGCTCATCAAGGCCCATATAGATAAGAGCCTCGAGGGGCCCAGGTTTCACCCCCTCCCCTACCTGTGCACCACCAATTTTACACCCACCAGATCGCCCTCATGAGGCCCCGATTCATGCCCCATAATCGCCCGCCGCGTGACGGAACCAATGAACTCCCAGGGAGGCGAGCGGATGGGCTACGTGTTGGATTTCCAGGAGATCGGCCCCGCCGACATTGCGGTCGTTGGCGGCAAGGGCGCACGCCTGGGAGAGCTTTCGCGGATCGAGGGCATCCTCGTGCCGCCTGGATTGTGCGTGACGACGGACGCGTTCCAGCGGATCCTGGCCGCGGCGCCGTCGATCGACGATCGGCTCGATCGGCTGGCGCACCTGAGGCCGGACGACCGGCAGGCGATCGGCGCGCTCAGCGGGGAGATCCGTGGGGCGATCCAAGCCATCGCGATCCCTGACGATGTGACGTTGGCGATTACGCGCGCGCTGGGCGCGCTGGGCGGATCCGACGAGCAGGCGGCCTGGGCCGTTCGCTCGAGCGCGACGGCGGAGGACTTGCCCAACGCCTCCTTCGCGGGCCAGTACGACTCCTACCTGAACGTCGTGGGCCCGCAGGCCGTCCTGGAGCACGTGAGCCGGTGCTGGGCCTCGCTGTTCAGCGAGCGGGCCGTGACCTACCGCCTGCGCAACGGTTTCGATCACCGCATGGTCCAGATGGCCGTGGTGGTGCAGCGGATGGTCCTCGCGCAGGCTGCCGGGGTCCTGTTCACGGCCGACCCCATCACCTCCAGCCGGAAGGTCGCCTCGGTGGAGGCGAGCGTCGGCCTCGGTGAGGCGCTGGTCTCCGGTCTGGTGAACGCGGACACCTTCAAGGTGCGCGACGGCGAGGTCGTCGCGAGAGCAGCGGCGGGGCACGATCAGCCGGCGCTCACGGACGCGCAGGTCCTACGGCTCGTGCAGCTGGGCCGGCGGATCGAAGCGCATTTCGGCCACCCGCAGGACATCGAATGGTGCCTGGCCAAGGGCGACTTCTGGATCGTCCAGAGCCGCCCGATCACGACGCTGTTCCCGATCCCCGAGGCCGCGGACCGAGAGAACCACGTGTACGTCTCAGTCGGCCATGGGCAGATGATGACCGAGGCGATGAGGCCCCTGGGGATCTCCGTGTGGCAGCTGACGGCCATGGCGCCGATGCACCACGCCGGCGGCAGGCTGTTCGTCGACGTCACCCAACGACTGGCTTCGCCGACGACTCGGGCAAGTCTCCTCGAGGTCATGGGAAGAGGCGATCCGCTGATCGGGGACGCGCTGCAGACCATCCTCGAACGCGGCGACTTCCTCCCCTCGCTCCCAGAGGCGGATCCCGCCCGCCCCGCCGCCGCGGCGGCCGGCCAAGTCGCCGGCGCCGCGCCGGCTCAGATCGACACCGATCCGGCGATCGTCACCGCGCTGATCGAGCGCAACCAGGCCTCGCTCGCCGCCCTGAAGCGCGATATCCAGACGAGATCCGGGCCGGCGCTGTTCGACTTTCTGCTCGAGGCCTTCGCGGAGCACAAGCGCGTCCTCAGCGATCCGCTGAGCGTTCAGGCGATCATGGCGGGGATGCAGGCCACGTGGTGGCTCAACGAGCAGCTGGAGGCCTGGCTGGGCGAGAAGAACGCGGCCGACACGCTCACGCTGTCCGCCCCCGGCAACGTCACGTCTGAGATGGGGCTGGCGCTGCTGGACGTCGCGGACGTGATTCGCCCGCATCCGGACGTGGTGGCGTTCCTGCAACACGTCGAGGACGAGGGTGGCGCGGACGAGGCCTTCCTGGACGAGCTGGCAGAGCTCGCGGGCGGACAATCGGCGCAGGAAGCGATCCGGGCCTACCTCGAGAAGTACGGCATGCGCTGCGTCGGCGAGATCGACATCACCAGGCCACGATGGAGCGAGCGCCCCACCGCGCTCGTGCCGATGATCCTCGACAACATCCGGAACTTCGCGCCCGGCGAGGCCGCGCGGCGCCTGAAACAAGGGCGGCGCGCGGCCCGGAGCAAGGAACAGGAGCTGCTGGAGCGCCTGCGCACCCTGCCGGACGGAGTGCAGAAGGCCGAAGAGGCCAAGCGGATGATCGACCGCGTGCGGACCTTCAGCGGCTACCGCGAGTACCCCAAGTACGGCATCGTCAGCCGCTACTTCGTCTACAAGCAGGCACTGCTCAAAGAAGCCGAGCGCCTCGTGCAGACAGACGTGCTCAGTGACACGGAAGACATCTTCTATCTCACCTTCCACGAGCTCCACGACCTCGCCGGCACCCGCCGATCCCACCACCAGCTGATCCGCCGGCGCAAGGAGGCGTTTCGCTCGGACCAGGCGCTCACGCCGCCCCGCGTGCTCACCTCGGACGGCGAGGTCATCGCCGGGGCCTACCACCGCGACGGTGTCCCGACAGGCGCGCTGATCGGCGTACCGGTCTCCGCCGGGACCATCGAAGGGCGCGCCCGCGTCATCCGAGACATCGCGCAGGCCGACATCGAGCCCGGCGACATCCTCGTCACCACCTACACGGATCCCAGCTGGACGCCCCTGTTCCTCGCGATCAACGGCCTGGTGACGGAGGTCGGGGGCCTGATGACCCACGGCGCGGTCATCGCACGCGAGTACGGCTTGCCGGCGGTCGTCGGAGTTGAGCACGCTACGAGCCTGATCGGCGACGGGCAGCGGATCCGCGTGCATGGGACCGACGGATACGTCGAGATCCTGAACGACCCGGGCCAGACACCCGACCCCGTGCAGCCCTAGCTCAGACGGCAGCCGCCGCGGTGCCCAGCTGCGCATACAGCGGGTAGCGCTCAGCGATCGCCTCGACCCGCTGCGCGAGCTCCCCGCGCCGGGCCTCGAAGTCGTCGGCGGTGAGCACCGAGGCGATGATCTTGCCGACCTCCTCGAAGTCCTCCACTTGCAGCCCCCGTGTCGCCAGCGCCGGCGAGCCGATCCGCAGCCCGGAGGAGACGGCCGGCGGCCGAGGGTCAAACGGGACGGCGTTGCGGTTGACGGTGATCCCGACGGCGTGCAGGCGATCCTCGGCCTGCTTGCCGTCGAGCTCTGACTCGCGCAGGTCACACAGGACGAGGTGCACGTCGGTGCCGCCGGTCAGCACGCTGACGCCCCCGCCCGCCGAGAGCAGCTCGGCGCCGACCGCCCGCGCCCCGTCCAGGGTCCGCTGCTGGCGCTCACGGAACGCCTCGGACCCGGCGATCTTCAGGGCCACGGCCTTGCCGGCGATGATGTGCTCCAGAGGGCCGCCCTGCTGGCCGGGGAAGACCGCGGAGTCGATCTTCTTGGCGTACTCCTCGCGGCACAGGATCATGCCGCCGCGGCCGCCGCCGATGGTCTTGTGGATCGTGGTGGTGGTCACGTCGGCGTAGGGGATCGGCGAGGGGTGCAGCCCCGCGGCCACCAAGCCGGCGAAGTGGGCCATGTCCACCATCAGGTAGGCGCCGACGGCGTCGGCGATGGCGCGGAAGCGCTCGAAGTCCAGCTGGCGCGGGTAGGCCGACCAGCCCGCCACGATCATCTTGGGCTTGTGCTCATGCGCCAGCCGCTCCGCCTCGTCCATGTCGATCAACGATGTCTCTCGGTCGACGTGGTAGGCCACGATGTCGTAGAGCCGCCCCGAGACGTTGATCTTCATCCCGTGGGTGAGGTGGCCGCCGTGGGACAGCTCGAGGCCCATCAGCGTGTCGCCCGGCTGCAGCAGCGCGTGGTACACGGCGGTGTTGGCCTGGGCGCCGGCGTGCGGCTGCACGTTGGCGTGCTCTGAGCCGAACAGCGCCTTGGCTCGGTCGATGGCCAGCTGCTCGGCGATGTCGACGAACTCGCAGCCACCGTAGTAGCGCTTGCCCGGGTAGCCCTCGGCGTACTTGTTGTTGAGCACCGAGCCCTGGCATTCCAGGACCGCCACCGGGGCAAAGTTCTCCGAGGCGATCATCTCCAGCGTCTGCTGCTGGCGCTCGAGCTCCTTGCCGAGTACGTCGGCGATCTCCGGGTCCACCTCGGCCAGCGGGCGGTTGAAGAAGTCAGCGGGCAGGTCAGCCACGGGGCGTCACATAGTAACGGCGGTCGCGGAGGCCACCACCACGGCCAGGTCTCTGTGCTCCCAGACAACCCGGGCGTCAAAGCCGGTCTCGGCCAGCCAGGCCAGCTGATCGGCAAGCGGGCTCGGGTGGTCGAACCCGGGCGTCAACGACGTCACCGCATCTGCGGCGTCCACCGGCACCACCACGTCGCCCAGGACGAACCGCCCACCCGGCGACAGCACAGCCCGCACGCGGGCAAACAGGTCGCGCTTCAACGCGCCCTCCAGGTGATGAACGCACAGCGCGCTGGCCACCAGGTCAAACGGCCCCCCGGGCAATGGCTGCTCGATCTCGCCCACCTGCAACGAAACCCGATTCCCATCCAAACCCGCCCGAGCCGCCGCGAGCATCGAGGCGCTCTCATCCACGCCGACCAGCAGGGCGTCCGGATGCCGGGACAACAGGCGCCGGGTGGTCTCCCCCGTCCCCGTCCCCAGCTCCAGCACCCGCGACGCGCCCGAGCCGGACCCGCGCGCCACCGCGTCCTGGAACTCGTCGTAGACGGGGATGTCCTCGTGGATCATCTCCGCGTACGACGAGGGGTCGAAGTGGAACTGCCACTCCAGCGCGGCGGCCACCTCCTCGCGCGACATCACCCCCTGGCGCACGATCCCCCACTCCCCGGTCGTCTCCAGTGCGCGCAGGTCGACCACCGTGGACGGCGTACCGGGCAGCTCGCCTCCGTCAACCACCAGGTCCGCGCTGCGCCGCAACACCTCGGGGACCTCGGCCAACGTGCGCGCGTCCGGACCGCCGGCGAGGTTGGCGCTCGACTGCAGGACCGGCCAGGACACGCCTTCGAGCAGGGGCACCACCGGGACCCGCAGCCCGAACGTGGACGGATCCTCGCCGCAGGCCAGGGGGAAGCGGCGCTCGGGATTGGGCAGCAGCACGGTCACCGGCCCGGGCAGCAGACGGGCCAGCGCGGCCCGGGTGCGCTCGCCGAGCTCGGGGAGCGCCGCCAACGCGAGCTCGCGATCGAAGAACATCACCGCCGAGGGCTTGGCCGGCGACCGGCGCTTGAAGCGGTAGAGACGCTCGACGGCGACGCGGTTGTGGACGTCGCAGGCCAGCCCGTAGACGGTGTCGGCCGGGAACACGGCGACGCCGCCGACGCTCATGCAGCGCTCAAAGCCCTCCGCCTGCCTGCCGTGAGCGGTGCTCACGCCGTGCCCACCACCACGCGCTCGAGGCCCGCCAGGTCGCGGCGCACCCCCACCTCGCCAAAGCCCGCGTCCCACATGAGCTGTGAAACCTCGGCGGCCTGCTCGGGCCCGAGCTCCAGCGCCAGAAGGCTCACCGTCGGACCGGCCACCGCGGCCACCGCGCGGCGGATCGCGTCGAGCCCGTCGGGGCCCGCGAACAACGCGCCCGCCGGCTCATACCGGGTGATCTCGGGCGCCAGCTCGGCGCCGTCGGCGACGTAGGGCAGGTTGGCCAGCACGGCATCGGCGAGCACGCCGTCCATCAGGTCGGCCACCACGAACCGGACATCGAGCCCGAGGCGGGCGGCGTTCTCACGCGCCACCGCGATCGCATCGTCGGACACGTCAGCGCCACTCACCCGCAGATCGGGGCGCTCGTCCTTCAGGGCCAGCGCCACTGCACCGCTGCCCGTCCCCACGTCCACGACGCGCGAGCCCGCCGGCAACTCGAGAGCCACCTCCACCAGCAGCTCGGTCTCGGGGCGCGGGATCAGCACGCGGCGGTCGACGGCCAGCTCCAGGCGCCGGAAGCCCCGGCGCCCGAGGATGTAGGCCACCGGCTCGCGGGCCTCTCGCCGCACCAGCAGCGCCTCGAACCGCCGCGCCGCCTCGGCGTCCAAGGCGACGTCGCGGTCGATCACCAACCGACCGCGGTCCACATCGAGCACGAACGCCAGCAGCACCTCGGCATCCAGCCGCGCGGTGTCGATCCCCGCCGCGGCCAGCCGTGCGGTGGCGGTGGCCAGGGCATCTCTCACCGTCGCCGGTGTGACGCCTGCGTCAGCCCGCCCCACGCTCTTCCAGCCGCCGTCGCTTCTCGTCGTCCTGGAGGGCGTCGGTCATCTCGTTGAGGTCACCCAGCAGGATCTCGTCGAGGTTGTGCACCAGAAGGTTGATGCGGTGGTCCTTGACCCGCCGCTCACCGTAGTTGTAGGTGCGGATCTTCTCGGCGCGGTCGCCGGTGCCCACCTGGGCCAGTCGGTTGGCGCCGAGCTCGGCCTGCTGCTCGGCGAGCGCCCGCTCGTACAGGCGGGCGCGGAGTACGCGCATCGCCCGCTCGCGGTTCTGCAGCTGTGACTTCTCATCCTGCATGGAGACGACGATGCCGCTGGGCTTGTGGGTGATCCGCACCGCGGAATCGGTGGTGTTGACCGACTGGCCGCCGGGGCCCGAGCTGCGGTAGACGTCGATCTGCAGGTCGTTGGGGTCGATCTGCACCTCCACGTCCTCAGCCTCGGGCAGGACCGCCACCGTCGCCGTGGAGGTGTGGATGCGACCCTGGGACTCGGTCTCCGGCACCCGCTGCACGCGATGGGTGCCACCCTCGAACTTGAACACCGAGTAGGCGCCGTCGCCCTTGACGGCGAACGTGTAGTCGTCCGCGCCGACGGCGAGGTCCTCCACCTTGAAGCCGCGCCGATCGGCGTAGCGGCTGAGCATCCGGTACAGGTCGCCGGCCCAGATGCCGGCCTCGTCGCCGCCGGCGCCGGGGCGGATCTCGACGATGACGTTCTTGTCATCGTTGGGATCGCGCTCCACCATAGCCAGGCGAATCTCGTCCTCGATCGCGGCCATGCGCTCCCGCGAGCTGTCTATCAGCGCCCGCAGTTCCGGATCGTCGCCGTCCTCGTCCAGCAGCTCCCGCGCGCCCTCGACGTCGTCGGCGGCCCGGCGGTATTCGCTGGCCAGCTTGGCGGCCGGCTCCAGCTCGCGATAGGCGCGGCTGGCCGCGGCGAAGCGCTCGCGGTCGCCGATGATCGCCGGGTCGGAGAGCTCACCTTCGAGCGCGCCGAACCGGGCCTCGATCTGCTTGACCAGTTCGTCGATCATGCACGCGAGTGTAGGAGCCCGCCGGTCAGCGACGAGCCCCTACAGCGCGTGTGCGCTACTCAGTCGTGGTTGGGGTTGACGGCGTCCTTGACCTTGTCCGCCGCGTCGCCGACCTTGTCCTTGATCGAGCCCGAGGCCCGGTCGACCTTGCCCTCGTTCTTGAGGCTCTGGTCACCGCTGAGGTCGCCCGCAGCTTCCTTGACGCGTCCCTTTGCCTTGTCCACGTTTCCACCAGACATGCGTTTCCTCCTCGCGTTGAGGGTTACGAAGAGTCGCTACCCGCGAGTAGGGACCGGCAAAAACCGCGTCGGCGAAAGCTAGGCGACGACTTCGAGCCCGATGAGATCCTCGGCGGACGCCTCTCCTGGCGTCTCGACGGCGAGGACCGCCTGCAACGAGGCGATGGAGACCGCGAGCTCGTCGAGGTCGGGCTCCCGGGTGGTCAGCTTCTGCAGCTGGAGCCCCGGCCACATGACCATCTGGACCCAGTGGCGCCGGCGGTTGCGCCCCGCCCACTTGATCACCTCGAAGGACAGCCCGGCGATGACGGGGACGCCCAGGATGCGGGTCAGGACGAGGATCCACCAGGCCGGCAGGCCGACGGGGGCGAAGACGAAGATGGCCAGGATCATCACGATCAGCAGGAAGCTCGTGCCACAGCGGGGGTGCAGCCGCGAGTAGAGCTGCGCCCGCTCGGGCACGAGCTCGTCCTCGGCCTCGTAGCAGGAGATGACCTTGTGCTCGGCCCCGTGGTACTCGAACACCCGGCGCAGGTCGCGCACGCGTGAAAGCAGCGTGAGGTAGGCGAGGAAGATCGCGGTCCGCAGCACGCCCTCCACCACCCAGAACAGCAGCGAGGAGCCCAACTGGTCCTTGATGAGGCTGGTCAGGCCCACGGGGACGACGAAGAACAGCCCGATGGCGAACACCACGGACACGAGCACGGTGAAGAACCACGCGGCCCCGGAGATCTCCTGGCCCGAGTCACCGTCCGCGGAATCCTTCTCTGACTCGGGGAGCTGTGCGTTGGCCGAGATGCCCAGGGCGCGCAGGCCGATACCGAGCGACTCGACCAGCGCGACGACGCCGCGCACCACCGGCACCCGGTATAGGCGCCGTCTGCGGCGCGTGCGCGGCTTGAGGGGGAAGGTGCTGATGGCGATCTCGCCCAGCGTCCCCGGCGGCGCGTCCTCGGGCGCGGGCTTGCGCACGGCGACCGCCCACGTCTTGACGCCGCGCATCATCACGCCCTCCAGCACGGCTTGGCCGCCGACGGGGGCGTCGCGCGTTGCCGTCAGTGGCTGTGCGCGCGCGTCGCCCCCGCCGTGGCTCATATCGTCAGACCAGGCCGATCAGCCGGCGGTGGTCCGAGCGCTGCGCCGCCCCTTCGCGACGCGACGCTGGAAGCGCTCGACCCGTCCACCGGTGTCGACCAGCTTCTGGCGGCCGGTGTAGAAGGGATGGCACGCCGAGCAGATCTCCACATGGATATCGGCCTGCGTCGAGCGAGTGGTGAACTCGTTGCCGCAGGTGCAGCGGACGTGCGCTTCCTGGTAATTGGGGTGAATTTCGGTCTTCATGGTCCTACTGAGTCTAGCGACGCGCGCCCGGTGCCCCGGCGTGTCGGCTAGGAGCTCGGGGGCACCGGACAGGTCGCGCTCAGCGTGTTGTTGGTGCGGTCGAAGTCGTCGACCTGACTGGCCGAGTCGGCGCTCAGCGTCGGCGGGTTGGCGCTGTCGCAGAGCGGTCCCGCGAACGACAGCGTGAGCGTCTTGCCCGCGCCGAGGTAGTTGACGGTGTCGGTGGTCGGCGCGGAGGTGTCGCCGGGAGCGAACAGCACCTGGAAGGGCCCGGCCCCGGTCAGCCCCTGGTTGGCGATGATGGCGGTGTAGAGGTTCTTCTTGGGATGACCGGCGACGGGAGACACGGTGATCGACCTCACCGCGAGGTCGGGGCGCAGCTCGCGCTGCAGGCAGCCGTGGGTGTACCGTGTAGCGGTCCCCAGCACCTTGCCGTGGAGCCCGGTCCAGCGAAAGGTCACACGGAACTGGTATGTGAACGGCACCGCGAGGTTGTAGACGGACTTCTGCAGCCGCCAGACATCTCCGGGCAGCTGGCCCAGGGTGGGATTGGGCGGCGCGCGCCATACACCGAGGTCACCTCCGCTGACCTCCTGCACCGGGAGCCCCGGCGACCGTTGCAGCAGCTCGAAGCGCAGCGCCATCTTGCGCGTGCCGGTGAGCGGCCGCATGGTGGCCTTGACCGCGACCGCGCGGGCGCCCGGGTCGAGCGCGTGCGTGCAGGTGGAGGCGGTGAGCTGGGACCGCGGCGGCGCGGCGGCGGCCTCTGACCCGACCGGCAGAGCGACGGTCGCGCCGAGGGCGGCGGCCACGGCCAGACCGGTGAGGAGGCAGCGAGGCTTCATACGTGCTCCCTTAAACCCCCGGAAGCCGCAGAAGTTGCCGCAATCCTCAGTTAGGTGATGGTGTACAGCGGCCCGTCGCCGCCCTCAGGCGGCGTCAGCCGTCCCCCCTTGGCGGTGATGGCGCCGCACTGCACGCAGTTGGTGTAGTTGACGGTGACGTCCACCGGCCCGGTCGCCGGCGCGTCGTCGGGGATCTCATAGACCCCGGCCGGACACATGTAGCGCCACCCCTCGGCGATCTCGCGCGGAACGTTGCGATGCAGCCGGATGTGGTTGGGCGCGTCGTCGCGGGTGGCGTTGCCGCTGATGTACACCGACGAGAGCTTGTCGAAGGTGTACTTGCCGTCGGGCTTGGGGTAGGCGTCGCGGGTGTCGCCGACGAACAGCGGCTCGGCGTCGTCGCGATGCCACTTCTGCCGGCCGCGCGGCACCTTGCCCTTGGACATGATCGCCGGGCCGGCCAGCAGGCTGCCCTTGATGAAGCCGCGCTGGAACGCCTGGCGGGCGTTGCGCACCTGATAGAGCTCCTGGCCGATCGAGGAGTCCTCGACCGCCTGCTCGTAGCCCTCGAGCGACTCCCCGGTCCGCAGGTGCTTGAAGATCGCCTCCGCGGCGAGCTGGCCCGACTTGATGCAGTGGTGCACCCCCTTCAGGGCGGCGGTGTCGACCATGCCGCCGGAGTCACCGACAAGCACCGCGCCCGGCATCGACAGCTTGGGCATCGACCAGTAGCCGCCGCCCGGCAGCGCCTTGGCGCCCCAGGCCACGCGCTCGCCGCCGTCAAGGATCCCCTTGACCAGCGGATGGGTCTTGAAGGTCTGCAGGAGGTCATGGGCCGACGTGGTGGCGTCGCGGTAGTTGAGGTCCACCACGAAGCCGATCGACACCAGGTCGTCGCCGGTCTTCTCGTCCTTCATCGGGTAGATCCAGGTACCGCCGAGCTGCCCGTACTTGGGTGAGACCTTCAGCGGCCACGGCTGGCTGAAGGTGTGGATGACGCGGTCCAGAGGCTTCTTGACCTTCCACACCTCCTTCACGCCCAGTTCCCACACCTGCGGCTCACGGCCGTCGGCGAGATCGAACTCCTTGATCGCGGCGCCGGTGAGGTGGCCCCAGCAGCCCTCCGCGAGGACCGTGACGCGGGCCTTGATGTCCGTACCGGGCTCGAAGTTGCCCAGCGGCTCGCCGTCCTTGCCACGGCCCTTGTCGCCGGAGCGGACGCCGGCGACCTTGCCGTCGTCCACGATGAGCTGCGTCGCCGAGGTCTCGGTGAGGATGTAGGCGCCGGCCTCCTCGGCCTGCTGAGCCTGGTAGCGCGCCAGCGCGGCCACCGACACGATCTCGTTGCCGTGGTTCTTGAAGTTCGGCACGAAGGGGATCGGGACCGGCACCTTGGTCTTGGCGCTGGGCAGCATGTAGACCGACTCCTTGGTCACCTCGCCAAACGCGAAGCGCTCCTTGCGCCAGTCCTCGCGGGACATGTCGGGGAACAGCTCCTGCAGGGGCCCCGGGCGCATCACGGCGCCCGACAGGTTGTGGCCGCCGCAGGTCTTGGCCTTCTCGACCACCGCCACCGGCACCTCGCCGAGGCGCTCCATCACCTCCGGGTCGTCGCCCAGCAACTGCAGCAGGCGATTGGCGCAGGCCAGCCCGGCGGTGCCCCCGCCGACGATGGCCACACCCACCTCGATCAGCTCGTCCTCGTCGTCGAGTCCCCGCTTCACGAACTCCTTGAGGGAATCGACCGGGGGCGGATATTCAGAAGGGGCGTGGTGACCGTTGTTCCCCGCCATGGCCCGTTAGCTCCCCTTCTTGGCCTTGATGGCCTCGGTGAGCTTGGGGATGATCTTGTTCAGATCGCCGACGATCCCGAGGTCTGAGAACTCGAAGATCGGCGCGTTGGCGTCCTTGTTGATGGCCACGATGTTCTCCGAGGACTGCATGCCGACCTTGTGCTGGATCGCGCCGGAGATGCCGGCCGCCAGGTACAGCTTCGGCGACACGGTCTTGCCCGTCTGGCCGATCTGGGCGGCGTAGGGGTACCAGCCGGCGTCGACCACCGCACGGGTGGCGGCGACGGCGCTGTTGCCACCGAACGCCTTGGCCAGGTTCTCGGCCAGCTCGAAGCCCTCGGCCTTGCCCAGGCCGCGGCCGCCGGCCACGAGGATGTCGGCGCCCTCGATGTCGACGTCGGCGCCGCGCTGCTCGCCGCGCGTGACCATCTTGGCCTGGTTGGACCAGGGCGAGAACTCCACGTCGACATCGACCACCTCGGCGTCGGCCGGGTCCGATTCCCGGATCTCGAACGCGTTGATCCGGCCGATGATGATCCCCAGGTCACCCTGGTAGTGCGAGACGGAGATCTTGGAGTCCTGGAGGATGGGACGCTCGGCGACGAGCTTGCCGTCCTCGGCGCGGACCGCGGTGACCTCCATGGTCACGCCGGCCTGCTTGCGCGCGGCCAGGCCTGCACCGATCTCGAAGCCGAGCAGGCCGCCGCCGAACAGCGCGTAGCCGTGACCGCCGTCGTCGATGACCTTCGCCATGACGTCGATGACCGGCTGGGCCAGGCCCTCGGGGCCCTTGGCGCGGTGCACCTTGGTCGCGCCGTACTGGCCGAGGGTCTTGCAGAGCTCGTCGGTGAGGTCGTCGCCGCCGACCACGACGGCGTGGCACTCACCGCCGACGTCCTTGGCGCGGGCCGCGCCCTCGGACACAGCGCCCAGGGAGTTCTTGTTGAACTCGCCCTCGTAGTGCAGAACGTAGGTGAGAACGTCAGCCATCTAGATCAGCTTCCTTTCGTCGAGCCAGGCGACGATCTTCTCGACGGTGTCGTTGGTGTCCTCGTCCTCGATGATCATCCCGGCGGCCTTGGCCGGTGGGTCCTTGAACTCGCCGCACTGCACGCGGGAGCCCTCCGCGCCGACCAGCGAGACGTCGATGCCCACATCGCCGGCGGCGAGCGTCTCCAGCGGCTTCTTCTTGGCGCCCATGATCGCCTTGAGCGACGGGTAGCGCGGCTCGTTGATGGCGTCACCCACGGAGATCACGGCCGGGAGCGTCACCTCGACGGTGTCGTAGCCGTACTCGGCCTGGCGCTCGCAGGTGAGCGCCTGGGCGGGCGGGCCCGATACCTCCATCTTGATCACCTGGGTCAGCGACGGCATCTTGAGGTGATCGGCGACGACAGCGCCGATCGTGTAGCACTCGCCATCGTCCGACTGCTGGCCGAGCAGCACCAGATCCGGCGACTCCTTCTCAAGCGCCTTGGACAGCGCGTAGCCGGTCGCCGCCACGTCGGACCCAGCCAGGGCGTCGTCGGAGAGGTGCAGCGAGCGATCAGCGCCCAGCGACACGGCCTTCTGCAGCGCGCGCGTCGCGCTGGAGGGGCCCATGGTCACGGCGACGATCTCATCGACCTCGACGGCGCCGCCCTCGCGGATCTGCATGGCGGCCTCGATCGCGTGGGTGTCGTATGGGTTGAGATTTCGCTCACCCGACCTGTCCATCCGCCCCGTCGAGGGGTCGATCCGCTTCTCGACGGCGGCGTCCGGAACCTCTTTCACCAGGACGCAAATCTTCAACTGTGGCCTCCTATCGAGTGTCCTGAGCGGGGATGGGGACCCGCGCACTCACAATGGTTCTCTGTGGGAAAGGTGCTGCGAATATACCCGGTTGACTGACGAGTCAATCGGTCGGGACGGGGTGGAACGCTCAGGCGCGGACGGCGCCGCGGATGAAGTCGATCGCCTGCTGGGCGGATGCACCGGGCGTGAACACCTCGGCCACCCCCAGGGACTTCAGCTCCTCGATGTCGTCGGACGGGATCGTCCCCCCGACGGTCACGACGACGTCGTCGACGCCCTGCTCGGCCAACAGCTCCATGATCCGCGGCACCAGCGTCATGTGAGCCCCGGAGAGGATCGAGAGACCGACGGCGTCGGCGTCCTCCTGAATCACCGTCTCCACGATCTGCTCGGGCGTCTGGTGAAGCCCGGTGTAGATCACCTCCATCCCGGCATCGCGCAGGGCGCGGGCGATGATCTTGGCGCCGCGGTCGTGGCCGTCGAGGCCAGGCTTGGCGACGACGACCCGGATCTTCTTGTCGGAGGTGGACATCGATGAGGCGGGCGGATTGTAGTGCCGCGCCTCGTATCGCCGCGTCCTACTTGACGACGACGGTCATCTTCATCTTCGGGTGGATCGTGCAGACCAGCGAGTAGGTGCCCTTCTTGGTGAAGGTGTGGCTGTAGCTGCCGCGCACCTGGGTCTTGGAGCTGAACGCCGACGGTCCGGTGTGGACCACGACGTTGTGGCGGAGCACGCCGGCCCACTTCCAGGTCACCTTGGTCCCCTTCCGCACCGTGAGCGACTTGGGTCCGTAGAAGTTGTCGGCGACCTTGACGGTCGTGCCCGAGGAGGCGAGCGCGGAGACGGCCGAGGCAGCGACGATGAGGACGGTGAGCAGGAGGAGGGCGCGAAGGCGACGTGTGAGCATGGCGCGGCAGTAAAGCACTCCTCGTCGTGACTCGCGCCACATTCGAGCGGCACAGGCCGGCGCCTGGCGTTGTCCTCGGAGGCTCGCGCAGCAGGGCTGCGCCACGCCTCCTGCGTCCTCGCCAGGCATCCGGCCCGCACCACTCTCGGTGCGGCGAGAGTCACGACGAGAAGCGCTATGCCCGTGCGCCGCCGCGCTGCGCCGATGCCGCCAGGCGCCTGACCCCGCGGGGCGGTCTCAGGCGCCGCAGCGCGACCACGGTGCCGATGCCGCCCGCGCCCGCCGCCGCGCCGAGCGCGGCCGCGGTCTTGAGCCGGCGCCCGAGGCGGTCGAAGCGCAGCACGTCCCATCCGCGCTCGCGGGCGATCCTGGCCAGCGTCGCGTCGGGGTTGACCGCCACCGGGTGCCCGACCGTCTCGAGCATGGGCAGGTCAGACTCGGAGTCCGAGTAGGCGTAGCAGGCAGTCAGGTCAAAGCCCTCGCGCTCGGCAAGCTCGCGGATCGCCGTGGCCTTGCCACTGCGGTAGACGAACACGCCGGTGGGCCGGCCGGTGTAGACGCCGTCGCTGCACCTCCGAGATGCCCGAGCCGACCGCGCCGTCGAGCGCCATCACCGTGGCGAGCATCTCGGCCAGCTCCTGCGAGGCGGCGGTCACGATGTAGGCGGCACGGCCGTGGTCCTGATGGTCGTGGGCCAGCGCGAGCATCTGGGGATAGACGCGGGGCAGGATCCCGGCCAGGACGTCGGCGCCGAGACGCTCGAGGTCGACGACCCGCGTGCCCTCCAGCGACGCCGCGATGCGCTCACGCAGCGCCTCCGAGTCGGCGTCGGTGGCACCGCGCAGCCGGAACTGGACGTTGGCGAGGGCGTCGGCGAGCAGCTGCCGGCGGCTCATCAGCCCGGCACGGTACGCGGCGCGCCCGAACTGGAAGGCCGACGACCCCTGGATGAGCGTCTTGTCGAGGTCGAAAAAGGCGGCAGCTCCGCTGCCGCCGGCGAGTTCGCCCGGGGGCTCAGGCCAATCGGCTGACGCCGATTGGCTTGGGAGTTCGCCTGGCGGCGAACTCCCGGGCCCAGGACCCTCAGCCGGCAACTTCAACTATCAGCGCGTCGCCCTGGCCTCCGCCCGAGCAGATCGCGGCGCAGCCGAGGCCGCCGCCGCGGCGGCGCAGCTCGTAGACCAGGGTGCCGAGGATGCGCGCGCCCGAGGCGCCGATGGGATGGCCCAGGGCGACCGCGCCGCCGTTGACGTTGACCTTGTCCTCGTCGATGCCGAGCATCCGGATCGAGTTCAGCGTCACCGAGGCAAAGGCCTCATTGATCTCCCACAGGTCGATGTCCTCGGCCTTCAGCCCGGCCTTCTCCAGCGCCTTCTGCGCCGCCTTGGCCGGAGTGCGCGCGAGGTAGGCGAAGTCATCGGCGACCGCCGCCTGGGCGACGATCGTGGCCAGCGGGGTCTTGCCGTTGGCCTTGGCCCAGTCGTCGGAGGCCAGTACCAGTGCACCGCCTCCGTCATTGACCCCCGGCGAATTGCCGGCGGTGTGGGTGCCGTCCTTGAGGAAGATCGGGGGCAGCTTGGACAGGCCCTCGAGGGTCGAGTCGCGGCGCGGAGCCTCGTCGACCTCGACGGTGGTGTCGCCTTTGCGGCTGGTGATGGTGACCGCGACGATCTCCTCGGGCAGGCGGCCCTCGTCGGTGGCCTTGATGGCCAGCTCGTGCGAGCGCAGGGCCCACCGGTCCATGTCGGCCCGCGTCATCTCCAGCTCGGCGGCGACCTCCGAGGCCTCCTGGGCCATGTGCTTGCCGCTGAAGGGGTTGGTCAGCCCGTCGCTGAGCATGGCGTCGAGGGCCTTGCCGTCACCCATGCGAAACCCGAAGCGGGCCTCCTTGAGCATGTAGGGCGCCTTGGACATCGACTCCATGCCCCCGCCGACGGCGATGTCGAGGTCGCCCGCGCGCACGGCGGCATCGATCAGGCCCGCTGCGCGGATGCCCGAAGCGCACACCTTGTTGATGGTCTCCGAGGAGACCTCCTTGGGAATTCCGGCCTTGATCTGGGCCTGGCGCGACGGGATCTGACCCTGACCGGCCTGGAGCACCTGGCCCATGATCACGTGCTGGACCTGCTCCGGAGCGACGTCGGCGCGCTCCAGCGCGGCCTTGATCGCGGTGCCGCCCAGCTCGGTGGCGTCTACCGAGGCCAGTCCTCCGCCGAGCTTGCCGATGGGCGTGCGTGCAGCCGAGAGGATGACTGTCTTGGGCATCGATTGGCGTCTCCGGGGTCGGTGGTGAAGAACACCGATGGTAGTAGTGTCCCGCGCCGTGTACGTCGAGACGACGACGGTCCCGGCCCTCTCGACCGACGCCGACACCGTCGTGTACGCGGTGTTCGACGACGAGCCGCTGCAGGTCGACGAGGCCCGCGAGCCGCTCGAGGCGCTGCTCGATTCCGGGGAGGCCAAGGGCCGCTTCAAGCACCTGGCGCTGACTCACGTCGATGGCCGCCGGGTGATGCTGGTGGGCCTGGGCGCCCGCGACGAGCTCGACGGCGAGCGCGCCCGGGTCGCCGCCGGACTGGCCCATCGCCGCGCCCGCGAGCTGGGGGCCACGACCCTGTGCTGGGCGCTGCCGCCCGGCGCCGGGGCTGAGATCGCCGAGGGCCTGGTGCAGGGCACGCTGCTCGGCGCCTACCGCTTTGACCGCTACCGGCGCGGGGGCGACGGGGATGGCGACGAGGAGAGCGGCGCCACCGGGATCGAGCGGCTGCTGGTCAGCGCGGCGGCCGACGTCGAGGGCAGCGTGGCCCGCGCGGTCATCGTGACCGCCGCCCAGAATCGAGCCCGGGACCTGGGCAACCGCCCGCCCAACGACCTCACCCCCACCGCGCTCGGCGTCTATGCGGCCGAGCTCGCGGCGACCCGGCCGGCGCTGACCGTGAGCGTGCTCGGCGGCGAGGAGCTGCGGCGGCTGGGGATGGGCCTGTTCGCCGCCGTCGCCTCGGGCTCGGACCAGGACCCCCGGCTGATCACGCTCAGCTACGACGGCGGACGGGCCGGGACGGATGCTCGCCGCCTGGCGCTCATCGGCAAAGCGGTGACATTCGACAGTGGCGGCCTGGCCATCAAGCCGATGGGGAGCATGGTCGACATGAAGTTCGACATGGCGGGCGGTGCCGCGGTGATCGAGACGGTGGCCGCGCTCGCCGACCTCGAGGCCCCGATCAACGTGCTCGGGGTCGTTGGGGCGACCGAGAACATGATCAACGGCGCAGCCATGCGCGCCGGCGACATCCTCACCGCGCTGGACGGCACGACGGTGGAGATGAACAACGCCGACGCCGAGGGCCGGCTGGTGCTGGGCGACTGCATCACCTACGCGCGGCGCGAGGGCTGCGACGCGATCGTCGACATCGCCACCCTCACCGGGGGCGTGGTGGTCGCGCTGGGCAGCGTCTACGCCGGGCTGATGAGCAACGACGACGCGCTCGCCGGACTGGTGGCGGCGTGCGGGCAGCGGACCGGCGAACGCGTGTGGCGGCTACCGCTGGATCCCGAGTACGCCGACATGGTCAAGGGGCGCTTCGCGCGGATCACCAATCGCACCGAGCGCCGCGAGGCGTCGGCGATCACGGCGGCCGAGTTCCTGCATCACTTCGCCGGCGACGTACCGTGGGCGCATCTGGACATCGCCGGGGTCGGCGACCACGGCCGCGCGCCCTACCTCGACAAGGGCGGAACCGGGTTCGGCGTGCGGCTGCTCACCGAGCTGGCGCTCAGTTTTTAGTGTCCTGAGCCTTCGCCTTCTCGCGCTCGAGGATGCTCGCCGCCGCGCTGGCCGGGTCCAGCTCGCGTGACACCACGCGGTCCAGGAGCTCGCGCACCTCGTCGTCCTCGCGCACGGACTCCTCCAGCTCGCGGCGCATGCGGTAGGTGGCGATGGAAAGCACCTCGTTGAGCAGGTTGCGCCGGCGACGCTCGGACAGCGTGCCCTCGGACTCGATGTAGGCGCGGTGCTCGTCCAGCTTGTCGGCCACCTCGGCCACGCCCTCGGCGCGGACCGCCTCGGTGCGGATGATCGGGACCGGCCAGTCGGGCTTGGGGCCCAGCGCCAGGACACCCTTGATCTCGCGGACCATCGTGTCGGTGAGCGGGTGGTCGGCCTTGTTGACGACGATGATGTCGGGGATCTCCATGACCCCGGCCTTGAGCGCCTGGATCGAGTCCCCGGAGCCGGGCATGAGCACGAGCACCACGGTGTCGGCGTGGTCGATGATGTCGACCTCGGCCTGGCCCACGCCCACCGTCTCCAGGAGCACGAGGTCGCGGCCTGAGGCGTCCATGAGCAGCGCGGCCTGGAGCGCGGCCTCGCTGAGGCCGCCGAGCGCGCCACGGTTGGCCATGGAGCGGATGAACACCCCGGGGTCCAGGAAGTGATCGGTGAGGCGGATCCGGTCGCCCAGCAGCGCGCCCTTGGTGAACGGCGAGGACGGGTCGATGGAGAGGACCGCCACGGAGCGCTCGCGCTCACGCTCGAGCGTGGTCAGTGCGCTCATCAGCGTCGACTTGCCCACACCGGGCGGCCCCGTGAAGCCGACGATGGCGGCGCGGCCGGTCTTGGGATAGATCTCACGCACCAGCTCCCAGCCCTCGGGGTCGTCGTTCTCCACCAGGGAGATGGCGCGGGCCAGGGCGCGGCGATCGCCCTCGAGCAGGCGCTCGGCAAGGTTGTCGTTGGACCGGGGCACGGGCGGTCAGCCATCATGCCATGAGGTCACCGCGAGATCCTGCGTGGCCCTCGAGGTGTAGCCGGCGGCGAAAGCGGGGAGGGTCAGACGGGATGGGGAACGCGTTGGTAGGGCGCTTTGACCAGTTGCTCGGACACGGGGTCGAGGCCGCAGTGGCGCTCAAGCACCGGCGGCGACTGACCAAGCTGGGCTGGGCGCAGGTGTTCGAGCCCTCGAGCCCCGGGGTGTTTGCCCGGGGGGATCCGCCCCCGCGCGAGGGCTGCGAGCTGGAGGTGCTGATCGACGGCGCCAACGCCCTGCCCGAGATCGCAGAGGCCATCGCCGGGGCCAGGCAATTCGTGCACATCACCGGCTGGCACCTGGAGCCGGCCTTCGAACTGGTGCGCGGGCGCCCCCACGGCGCGATCGGCGTGCTGCTGGCCGAGATGGCCGAGCAGGTGGACGTGCGGGTGCTCGTCTGGTCCGGCGCGCCGGTGCCGCTCTTTCACCCCACCCGCTCCGAGGTGAAGCAGCTGCTGGAGAACCTCACCAGGCACACGCGGATCCAGGCCATGGGAGACCCCAAGGAGCATCCGTTTCACTGCCACCACGAGAAGACCGTGGTCATCGACGGCGAGGTGGCGTTCGTGGGCGGGATCGACATGACGAGCTCCGCCGGGGACCGCTACGACGTCCAGGCTCACCACGCGCGGCGCTCCATGGGCTGGCACGACGTCGGCACGCGGGTGCGCGGCCCCGCCGTCGCCGATGTCAACGATCACTTCCGCACCCGCTGGCGCGAACTCACCGACGAGCAACTGCCGGCGCTGCCCGCCCCCGAGCCGGCCGGGCAGTCGACGGTGCAGGTGGTGCGCACCGTCGAGGAGGACATGTATGACTCCATCCCCCGGGGCGACTTCCGCATCTTCGAGAGCTACGCCCGCGCCCTGCACTCCGCCCGCGAGCTCATCTACCTGGAGAACCAGTTCCTCTGGTCCCCCGAGCTGGTCTCGATCATCGCCGACAAGCTGAAGAACCCGCCGACCCCACGGTTCCGCGTCGTCGTGCTGCTGCCGGGCAAGGCCAACAACGGTGCCGAGGACACCCGAGGCCAGGTGGGCCGCCTGATCGACGCCGACGACGCCGGGGACGGCACCAAGCGCTTCCTGGCGGCCACCATCCGCGCCCTGTCGCCGACGCACGACCGGGCCGACCCGATCTACGTCCACGCCAAGGTGGCGGTGATCGACGACCGCTGGCTGATCGTCGGCTCGGCCAACCTCAACGCCCACTCGCTGTTCAACGACACCGAGATGTGCGTGGTCACCGACGATGCCGCGCTGGCCCGCGACACCCGCGTGCGCCTGTGGGCCGAGCACCTGGAAATGGACGAGGCCGAGGTCCGCGACGCCCAGCCGGCCACGTTGGTGGACGAGCGCTGGCACCCGATCGCCGACGAGCAGCTCGAACGCGAGCGCGCCGATCTGCCCGCCACCCACCGTCTGCTGGAGCTTCCAGGGGCGTCGCGCCGGTCGGCGCGGCTGCTGGGACCGCTGAATGGGTTGTTCACCGACGGCTGACGCGCCGTCGGTCACTCAATGACAGCGGACCGAATTCCCTACGATGCCCGGGTGCACTCGGCCGGCACACAGGACCTGGAGCGGCCACGACTGGCGGCGCCCCCGCCGCCCGCGGTCCTCCGCACCGCGCCCCCTCCGCTGCGCGGTGGGCCGATCGCCCTCGTGCGCTTCGCCCGGGTCAACCACATGGTGACCTGGGGCTATCTGCGGCTCGCGCTGCGGTGGGTGTGGCTGAAGCTGCGCTGGCGCGGGCGGCTGGAGACCGACGGGCTGTGCTTCGTCTGTCCCGGCGTCAAGTTCGAGATCGGCAAGGGCGCCCGGGTGCGTCTGGGGCGCTGGTCGTGGCTCGGCCACGGCTGCAAGGTGCGCGTCCACGAGGGTGAGCTGATCATCGGCGCGAAGACGGTCTTCGGCCAGGAGTGCACGATCTCGGCCTTCCAGCACGTGTCGGTGGGGCGCGAATGCATAGTCGCGGACCGGGTGATGATGATCGACTTCGACCACGGCATGGTCGAGGTGGAGCGGCCGATCCGTGAGCAGGGCATCTACAAGCGCGACGTCAACATCGGCCACAACGTGTGGATCGGGTACGGCGCCTGCATCCTGCGCGGCGTGACCGTCGGCGACAACTCGGTGATCGGGACCAGCTCGGTGGTGACCTGCGACGTGAAGCCCAACTCCGTCGTGGGCGGGGCGCCGGCGCGGCTGATCCGGATGCGCCAGGCGCCCAAGACGTTTCGCTGGGGCTAGCGTCCCCAAGGGTTCAGGACACTTAGCTCCAGCCGGTCAGATCCGGCGCGAGACCGCGCAGCGCGGGCTCGAGGCCGGCGGCGTCGCCCATCATCGCCCGCTCGAGCGCGGCGTGATGGGCGCGGGCCCGTTGGAGCGGATAGCCGCCCGCTGTGGCGCGGGTATGCAGGAACGCCCAGTCGCTTGACTGGAGCGCCAGCAGCTCGCGCAGTGCGCGCTCGGGCGGCCGGCGGGCCTGCGCGGCCAGCCGCAGCTCCGCGGTGCGGGCAGACCAGGCGAGTGCCGCGACCTGAGGCCCCGACCACGTGCGCAGATCCCCGCCCTCACCCCAGCTGCTCACTCGGAGGTCCGCGGGCGCAGGCGCCGGCTCGTGGCGGTGCACGGCGTCGTCGAGCGTGGTCAGCGCCAGGCCCTGCCGGGCGCACTCTGCGACGACCGCGCCCAGCCAGTGCACGCCCTCGTACCACCAGTGCCCGAGCAGTTCGGTGTCCAGGGCGCACACGCACACCCCGCCGCCGGCGACCCGCCGGCGCACCTGGGCCACGAACTCGGCCGCGTCGGCGTGGGCCTGCTCCAGGGCGGCGCCGTGGTCATAGGGCGCACCATCGTTGCGCCAGGCGTGGTGGCGATGCGTGGTGTGGCGATGGGAGTCGCGGTAGGGCACACGTGCGGGGTAGCCGTCACGGCCCCACACCAGGGCGATGATGCCGCGGTCAAGCGGCCACAGCACCGGTCCGTCGACGGCCGCCACCGGCCGTAGGTGGCGTGCGTCCCCCAGGCCGAACAGTCCGGTGAGCTCCACGCAGGTGGCCCGCGCCCCGGCGTCCTCGAGCAGCTCGTCCAGCCACGGCGCGTGCGCGCACTCGGGCAGCCAGAACCCGCCCTGCCAGGCGCCGAAGCGGCGCCGGTGAGCGGCGATGCCCGTCTGGACCTGGAGCAGGGCACCGGCGTCGGTGGCCAGCAGCGGCAGGATCGCGTGGGTGGCCGATGAGGTCCAGCTCGCATGCCGTGCCAGCGCGGTCAGCAGGCCGCCGCGGCCCATGAGCTCCCGCAGGCGCCGGGCGCGCGTCGCGTACTCGGCCGCGGAGCGCTCGAGCTCGGCGGCGAGCACGCCGTGGCCGGCGGCGCTCAGCTCCTCGATGTCAAGCCGGTGTGATTCAGGCCGGATGGTCTCCAGGAAGGCCACGCAGCGGTCGAGCGCCCCAGGCACCTCGAGCTGGTCGGCCAGCACCGGCGTGATCGACAGCGTGACGTGCTCGCCGCCCGGCGCGGCCAGCACGTCGAGCAGCGGCAGGTAGCTGGTGGCGATCGCCTCCCACAGCCACTCCTCGCCAAACGGCCACGTCCCGAAGCCCTCGACGTAGGGCATGTGGGTATGCAGGACGAGCGCGAGCTCGCCCCGCTCACCACGCTGTGGCGTCATCGGCTCGGGCTCTCGCCCCGGCTCCGCCGCTCCGGTCGCTCTGCCTCAGCAGAGGCCGAGGTCGTTGATGACCTTCCTCGGCATCTTGCTGTCCAGGCTGCAGCCGCCGCCGGGGTTGTGGAAGTCGCTGCCCGACGTCACCCAGTGCCACTTGCCGGCGCGGAAGTGGAAGATCACCTGGCCGTTGGACGCGAACTTGGCGCACACCGCCGGCAGGCGGCCCTTGCTGTCAAAGCCGAACTCCACCCAGGCCCACGACCGGTTGACCGTGGAGACCTCTTCGCGCAGGCACTTGGAGGGCACGGCCACCGGCGTCTTGACGGCCTGGTTGAACGCCTTGACCAGCGCGGTCCGCTGGCTCTTGGACGGCGCCTTGTGGGCGAGCGCCACGGCGGGGTAGGCGCCGAGCACGGCGAGCACGATCAACACCTTCACGAATCTCATGGGTCTCCCTCGTTGGTTTGGCACACCGCCAGGAAATCGAGCGCGCCGTCGAGGCCGGTGTGGCGCAGCACGAAGTCGCCGGCGGCGATCGACGGCGTGAAGCGGTCATAGAACGGCTTGGTGATGCGCAGCCGGGCGTGCACGGCGTCCCAGCCGCAGGCCAGAGCCAGCTCATGCAGCCGCAGCTTGCGAGCGTGGAACAGGCCGAGCATCCGCACCTGCCCGAACACCGCGCGGCACAACTGCTCGAACTCCGCGGCCCGGTACTCCTTGATGTGCCAGGGGTTGTCGGACTTCGCGGCCCCGGGCGGAGCCAGGGTCAGCAGGTTCGGCGTCGACAGGTAGACGGCGCCGCCCGGCGCCAGCAGCGAGCGGAAGTGGCGGAGCACCGCCACTGGATCCTGGACGTGCTCGATCGTCTGCAGGAAGACGACGGCGTCGTAGGCGCCGAGCTCGCCATGGTTCTCCACCATGCCGCGTTCGAAGGTCAGGTTCTGGCGGGTGTAGCGGAGCCGAGCGTGCTCATGGGCCTCGGGGTTGGCGTCCACCCCCACGACGCGCTCCGCGCCGCGGGCCAGCACCTCTGAGCCGTAGCCCTCGCCGCAGGCCATGTCGATCACGCGCCGGCCGATGACCCGCGCTCCGATCCACTCGTAGACCGCGAGATGGCGGCGATACCAGTAGTTCTCGGCGGGGACATTGGGGAGCGTGCGCTCGCCGGTCAACGCCAGCGGCGGCACCCCCGGCGGCTGGTCGCGCTGGACGTAGAGGTTCGCCGTCACGGGGCGACAGGGTACGGGCACGTGCCCTAATCTGCCCAATGGCATGGACGCAATGCTCAGCGCGGACGAGATCCGCGACGTCAACACCCGCTACCACGACGTCGCAGCCGACAGCTACGACACGAAGTGGGGCATCGACTTCGGCGACATCGGTCAGGGCCAGGTGATGGGCAAGCTGCGCAAGCTGCTGGGCTCAGAGCTCGACCGCGGCTATGACCGGTCGCTGGAGATCGGCGCGGGCACCGGCTACTTCAGCCTCAACCTGCTCCAGGCGGGCGTGGTCAGCGAGGCCACCTGCACCGACATCTCCCCCGGCATGGTGGCCACCCTGGCGGGTAACGCGCGGCGCCTCGGCCTTGAGGTCAAGGCCGCGCGCGCCGACGCCGAGTCGCTCCCGTTCTCCGACGAGAGCTTTGATCTCGTGCTCGGGCATGCCGTCCTGCATCACCTGCCCAACCTGCGCCGGGCCTTCGGCGAGTTTCACCGCGTGCTGCGGCCGGGCGGACGGATCGTGTTCGCCGGCGAGCCCTCGCGGCTGGGTGACCGCATCGCCTCGGTGCCCAAGCGCGGCGCGAGTGCGCTCGCCCCCGCGTGGCGGCGCGTCCTGCGTGCGCGCCCGGCGGGCGGACGCGCCGCGGCCAACGGTTCCGCACACAACGGCGCGGGCGGCCATGACGACCACGACCTGGAGCGGTTCGTCGACATCCACGCCTTCGAGCCCGGCGACCTGTCGCGCTACGCGCGCCGGGCGGGCTTCACCGACATCCGGGTGCGCGGCGAGGAGCTGACGGCCAACTGGTTCGGGTGGTTCAACCGCGCGCTGGAGGCCTCCGCCGAGCCCGACGACGTGCCGATGCTGTGGCGCCGCTACGCCTTCCACGGCTACCTGGCGCTGCAGCGCCTGGACGAGCGGCTGCTGGAGCCGAGGCTGCCCCCGGCGATCTTCTACAACCTGCTGCTGACCGCACGGCGGGGCTGACCCGGTCGGGGGGGCGCATTGCGCCGCCCTAGACTTGCCTGCAAATGGCCGACGAGGTCACCGACTTCCCGCTGTTCCCGCTCGCGCTGGTCGCCCTCCCCGGCGAGCTTGTGCCGCTGCACATCTTCGAGGAGCGCTACAAGACGATGATGGGCGATTGCCTGGACTCCGGAACCGAGTTCGGAATCGTCTGGATGGCCGACGACGGGCTGCGGGAGATCGGCTGCGCGTGCGCCATCGAGCGTGTGCTCGAGCGCATGGACGATGGGCGCATGAACCTGCTGGCCCGGGGCACGCGGCCGTTCCGGGTGCTCGAGCGCCAGGCCCACCTCCCGTACCCCGCGGGCCTGGTGGAGTTCGTCCAGGACGGCGGCGAGGACCCCGATCCCAAGCTGGCCGGCGACGCGCGCGCGGCCTACGCGGACCTGGTCAAGCGCGCCACCGACCGCGAGCCCGAAGACGCCGAGCTCGAGGAGCTCGGCGCCTACGACATGGCCGCCACCGTGGACTTCGGGCTGGACGCCAAGCAGGGCCTGCTCGACCTGCGCTCCGAGAACGCCCGGCTGAAGCTGGTCACGCGCCTGTTCCGAGCGGCGACCAAGCGCCTGGACTTCGTCGATCGCGCCCAGGCACGGGCGCGGTCCAACGGCAAGGTCCGCTTCGGCTGAGGTTTCTCGCACCGCCGTTGTAACACCAGGAGCGCCTCGCGCAATCTGGTGTCCGATGACCTCCTCCACGATGACCCGCAGCGACGCCGCTCTGCTGGCGGCGGCGCAGACCGAGCCCGACGCCTTTCGCGAGCTCTACGGCCGCTACGCCGAACGCGTGCACGGCTACTTCGCCCGGCGCACCCGTGACGACGCCGCGGCGCTTGACCTGACCGCCGAGACCTTCGCCCAGGCATGGCTGGTGCGCGCCCGCTTCCGCGACGAGGCCGGCGGATCGGCGGCACCGTGGCTGTTCGGGATCGCGCGCAACGCCCTGCTGATGTCGGTGCGTCGCGGGGCGATCGAGCGCCGCGCCACCGAACGCCTGGGACTGATGGGCCGCCTCGATCACGCGCCCGCCACCGCCGCGCCCGACCAAACGTGGGCCGACGGCGCCGATGAGTTGCTCGACACCCTGCCCGAGTCCCAGCGCGAGGCCGTGCGCCTGCGCGTCATCGAGGACCTCGACTACGACCGCGTGGCCGATGCGCTCGGCACCAGCCCGACGGCGGCGCGCGTCCGCGTGCACCGCGGCCTGGAAGCCCTCCGCCATCGCCTGTCCCCATCCAAGGAGACCCCGTGACCGACCTCTCCCCCTCGCTCCAGCAGTTGGGCGACGCCCTGTCCGCCGCCACTGAGATCGACCTGCGTCGCTCGCCGGCGCCGGCGCCCTCACGCCGCCGGCGCCGTCGACGCGTCGTCCTCGCCCTCGTCACCGCCGCGATCGCTATCCCCGGCGCCGCTTTCGCCGCCAACGCGCTGACCTCCCCCTCCCAGGTGGCCCAGAGCATCCCGCAGGGCACGCTGGCCCTCCTGCACACGCACCCGAGGTGCACCACGGTGACCCAGGGCGTCGAGTACGACTGCACGCTGCAGTCGGCCCCGGCCATCGATGGCGCGGCGGGCCCGGGCCAGTGGCTGGCCACGGTGGAGCCGACGGTCGATGCGAGCAAGCACGTCAACGGCGGTTGCCGCTCGGTCAACGCGGCCGGGACGCACTGGCGCTGCTACATCGGCCAGGCGGCGGTGAGCCAGAAGATCATCAGCGCAGGCTTCCTGGGCCAGCCCTCGCTCGGCCCGGGGCAGGGCTGAGCGCCGGTCAGGCGCGACGCCACAGGCGTCACGGTGCGGGCGTGCCCACGATCGCGATGAACCCGACCATGAAGATGCCGAACGCGATGCAGTAGAGCCCGAACGGGCGCAGGTTGCCCTTCTTGAAGTAGCGCGTCAGGAAGTGCACGGTGAGAATGGCGGTGACCGCGGCGAAGATGGCGGCGATGAAGGCTGCGCCGCGGACCCCGTCGCCATTGGACCCCGTGAGGTCGCCGACCTTGAGCAGGCCGGCGGCCAGGATCGGCGGCGTGGCCAGCAGGAAGCCGAAATGGGCGGCGTCCGCATTGTCCAGGCCCCGCACCAATCCCCCCGTCATCACCATGCCGTCGCGGCTGATGCCGGCGATCAGCGCCGTCGTCTGGAACGTGCCGATGATGCCCGCCTCGCGGTACTCCAGCGTGTCCAGCGCCCGGGCACCCTCGGGATTGAGGCCCTCGCGGCGCGCCAGCTCACGCACCTCGGCGCGTCGGCGGTAGCGCTCGGCGTAGAGGAGGATGCAGCCGTTGACGATGAGGAAGATCGCCGCCGCGAGGGGTTTGGCCAGGGCCTCTCGAATGACGCGCTCCAACAGCAGGCCGAGGATGCCGACGGGGATGGTGGCGCAGATGATCAGCCAGGCCAGGCGCTCAGTGGGCGTCTCGACCGACCAGCGCCGCAGACGGATCATGCGCCCCACCGACGTGAAGAAGGCGCCGATGATGTCGAGCCATTGACGCCAGAAGTAGATGAGCAGGCCCACGGCGCTGCCGACGTGGAGCATGACCACGAAGGCCAGCCACGGCGACTCGGGCTCCGACTGCCACGCGACGATGTTGCCCCAGCGAAACAGGGTCGGGAACAGCACGGTGTGCCCCAGGCTCGACACGGGGAACAGCTCCGTGGCGCCCTGGAGGACTCCCAGCACGATCGCCTGGAAGGTGCTGATCAGATGTGCAGCGGCAAAGGAGAGCACAGCGAGCGGCTTAGGCTAGCCACCCAGATCAAGGGACACCCTGCTCACCGGGTCGCCTTAAGCGCATTCTCACGCGGCGCCCGGCGGACCCCGGCGCGCTCGGCCGGGCGGACCGCGGTCCTCAGCCGCTCAGACCGCATTCCTGCTGGGCGGCCTGAGCGGCGAACAGTTCCGCCTGGGCCAGCAGGTTGCGGCTCGCTGCGGCGTGGTCGGGGAAGGAGATGGTCCCCTGCTGGAGCTTGATCGTGAAGTAGTAGACCGAGCCGGGGGTCCGCGGGATCGTGAGGTGGTTCTGGGCGTCGGTGACCAGGTTGTCCGACAGGTCGCGAGCCGTGATCAGCGCGTGGTTGGAGATGGGCTTGGCCTTGGCGCCGTTACAACGGATGGTGCCGCCGTCGTTGACCAGCAGGGTGAGCTTGGGCCCCTGACCGGAGCGGGTGAGCAGGAACAGGTCGGGCGACTGGACGTCAAAGCACCCGGCCAGGAGCACGGCCACCGCGACCGCCAGGGCCGCACCGGCCGGCATTCGCCGCATCAGACTGCCTCGACGACGATCGCGGCGCCGCCGCGCCTCGGATCCCCGCCGCCCGAGAAGCGCCCGTCGGCATCGATCGCGGCCGCCTGAGCACCGCCGAAGAACAGGTTGCGGTCACGAAACGGGCTCACCGACCGCCCGGCGGCCTCCAGCGCGGAGACGTCGATCCCCGGCTCGGCGTAGACCATGTCGTCCTCGAAATGCACCCGCGGCGCATCGATCGCCTCCTGGGCCTCGAGCCCGTCGTCGATCGAGCGGATGATCGTCTGCAGCACCGCCGAGCGGATCCGGTTGGAGCCGGCGCTGCCCACGGCCAGTTGGGCGGCGCCGTCGCGCAGGACGATGGTCGGGGACATCATGCTGGGCAGCCGCAGGCCCGGCGGGTGACGGTGAAAGCCGAGGGGGTTGAGGTCCTGCTCGCCGAGCATGTTGTTGAGGTGTACACCGGTGCCGGGCACGATGACGCCGGATGCCGATCCGTTGGAGCAGGTGACCGAGCACGCCCACCCATCACGGTCCAGGGCCGCGATGTGGGTCGTCGAGCCCAGCCGGCCCACCGGCCGCGCCAGGAACTCCTGCACGAAGCGCGGGTCACCCAGGCCGGCCAGGAACTCGGGGGTGCGCTCCCTCTGGGTGCTCTCCATGACGTCGATGAGCTGGACGACCGACGGCGGGGCGGGTGGGCCGGGTATACCGTCCAGCATCGCCAGCGCGCGGGCGATGAGGATCCCCCCGGCCGAAGGCGGCGGGTTGGTGAGCACCTCGCGCCCGCGGTAGCCGGCGCGGACCGGCTCGCGGTCGAGCACCTCGTAGGCGCCGAGGTCGGCCTTGGTCACCAGGCCGCCCCGCGCGGCCAGCCAATCGACGATGGCGGTGGCGATGTCCCCCTCGTAGAACGGCCGCGGGCCGTCGGCCCCGAGGCGCTCGAGCGCGTCGCCGAGCTCCGGCTGGCGCAGCCGTTCGCCGGCGCGCAGCAGCCGCCCGTCCGGGGCGAACAGCGCAGCCGCCTCGGGAGTGGAGGTGACGATCGCGCCGAGGATCTCGACGATGTAGGCCTGCTGGGGGTTGAGCGGCACGCCCTCACGCGCGAGCCGCGCGGCGGGCGCCACCAGACGCTCCAGGGGAAAGCGGCCGAAGCGCCGCGCCGCCTCGCAGACACCCGCCGGCATCCCGAAGGTGCCCACGGAGGCCTCGCCGACGTGGAACATCTGCACGGCGTCGCCGAAGGACACCGGCACCGGGATGAGCTCTGACCGTTCAGCCGGCGGGGTGGGCGGGATTCCGCGTCCCGGCGCCTCGACGAAGAAGTCCAGCAGCGTCGGTGCCTGACCGGGCGCGACCACGAGCATGTAGCCCCCGGCGCCGAGCCCGGTGAGCAGCGGCTCGCAGGCGAACGACGCCAGCATCGACCCCAGCGCCGCGTCGACGGCGTTGCCGCCGTCCAGCAGGGCGTCGGCACCTGCCCTCGCGCTCAGGGGATGGCCCGCGGCGACGACGCCAAGCTGGGTGCCCGGCGCGGTCACGGCATCACGCCTAGGCGCGATCAGCGCCGCGGGATGAACTCTGGAACGTCGAGTTCCGTGGCGCTGCGGCGCATCCGGCTCACCCGCGGCTCACCGGCGGGCTCGCGCATCCGGCTCACCCGGGGCTCGTCGTCGGGCCGCGACCGCGCGCTGGGCTCCTCGTCACGACGGCGAGGCCGCTCATCGCCGAAACCGGTGGCCACCACCGTCACCCACACCTGGTCCTCGAGCTTGTCGTCGACCATGGCGCCGAAGATGATGTTGGCGTCCTCATGGGCGGCCTCGGCCACCGCCTTGGCGGCCTCGTTGACCTCCCACAGCGAGATGTCGCGGCCGCCCGTGATCGAGAGCAGGATCGAGCGGGCGCCCTCCATGCTCGTCTCCAGCAGAGGCGAGGCCACGGCCTGCTCGGCGGCGTCGATGGCGCGCCGGTCGCCGGTGCCCATGCCGATGCCCAGCAGCGCGCTGCCGGCCTCGGTCATGATCGTGCGCACGTCGGCGAAGTCGAGGTTGATCAGGCCCGGCAGGGTCACCAGGTCAGAGATGCCCTGCACGCCCTGGCGTAGCACGTCGTCAGCCACGCGGAAGGCGTCCACCATCGACACGCCACGGTCCAGCACGGACAGCAGCTTGTTGTTGGGGACGACGATCAGCGTGTCGACCTCCTCGCGCAGCGAGGCGATCCCGGCCTCCGCCTGAGCCCGGCGCCGCGAGCCCTCGAACTGGAAGGGCAGGGTCACGATGCCGACGGTCAGCGCGCCGACCTCGCGGGCGATCTGGGCCACGATCGGCGCGGCGCCCGTCCCGGTCCCGCCACCGGCGCCGGCGGCGATGAAGACCATGTCCGAGCCGCGCAGGAGCGCCTTGATGCGGTCGTACTCGTCTCGGGCGGCGCGCCGGCCGATGTCGGGGTCAGAGCCCGAACCCAACCCGCGGGTCACAGCGTCACCGATGTGCAGCGTCTCATTGGCAGCCGAGAGCTGCAGGGACTGCAGGTCGGTGTTGATGGCCAGGAACTCGACACCGGTGATGTCGGCCTCGACCATGCGGTTGACGGCGTTGACGCCGGCACCGCCGACACCAACCACGCGCAGGACCGGGTGGCCGACGGCGGCCGGCGGGTAGGCGTCATGCTCGTGGTCAGGACGCGCGTACACGTCGCGCGGAGGCTCGGGCGTCTCCATGACGTTCTGGGGGATGTCGGCCGAGAAGGCGTGGCGCAGGCGCTCCTGGGGCGAGGGGATCTCGCGCTCGGGCTCCTCGAACACCGGCGAGCTCGCATCTGACTCCAGCGACGGGTGGGCGCGGCGGCGCGGCTCGGGCGTCCCGCGCTCCGGCGGCTCGGGGGTCGCGCGCTGGGGCGGCTGGATCGACTCGCTCGCCGGCGAGGTCGGCTCCGGCTCCGGCTTCGCCGCGGGCGGCGCCTCGGGCTCCCCCTGCGTGGCGCCATCCCGCCCGTCCTCGGTCGTCCGGCGGAAGAGGTCGGCGAGCGGCCCCTCCCTCATGCTCGCGCGCTTACCGGTTGCCATGTGCGAGGACCTCCTTGGCGAGCTGCCTATAGGCGTGGGCGGCGAGACCGTCGGGTTCGTACTTCAGTACTGACATCCCCTTCACCGGCGCCTCGGCGAACCTCACGGTCTTGCGAATTCGCGACGCGAACACCTGATCACCAAAGTTCTCCTCCAACAGCTCGATGGCCTCCTTCGCATGCAGCGTACGGAGATCGACGAGCGTGGGCAGGATCCCCTCGATCTCGACGTCGGGGTTCAGGTTCTCCCGGATCATCGTGAGCGTGTTCTGCAGCTGGATCAAGCCGCGCATCGACAGATATTCGCATTGCACGGGGACGATCACCTTGTCGGAGGCCGTCAGCGCGTTGATTGTGAGCAGCCCAAGGCTCGGCGGAGTGTCGATGAAGACGAAGTCGTAGTCGTCCGCGACCTCCTTGAGCGCCTTCTGCAGCGAGCGCTCGCGGCCGATCATCGTCGACATGGCGATCTCCGCGCCGGCCAGATCGATCGAGGCGCAGGCGACGTCGACCTCCCGCTTGCGGATCACCTCGCGGATGGAAGTGTGATGCACGAGCACGTCGTACATCGACTTCTCCAGGGTGTCGGGGTCGATGCCCTGGGACATCGTGAGGTTCCCCTGGGGGTCCATGTCACAGCACAGCACGCGGTGCCCTTCCTCGGCGAAGGCCACGGCCAGATTCAGGGTTGTGGTGGTCTTGGCAACGCCGCCCTTCTGGTTGGCGAGCGAGATCACCTTGCAGGTGGGCATTGTCTTCGGGCTCCGATGCGATCGCGGACTCATACGCGGTGAGTATTCGCACGCGAATGGGGAAATCCTCCGCCCGATGGGGCGTTTGGCCCCGGCAGCCATCCCAAAAGCTATGTTCTGGGGTCGTGCCCGGGCTCTTTGACCGTCGCCTGATCTTCGTCACCGGCAAGGGCGGCGTCGGCAAGTCGACCGTCGCCACCGCACTCGGCGTCGCCGCGGCCCGGCGCGGGCTGCGCACGATCGTGGCCGAGCTCGCCAGCCAGGAGCGGGTCGGGCAGGCCTTCGACCGCCGCGGACGCACCTTCGAGGAGGTCGAGCTGGCCGACAACCTGTTCACGATCTCCGTCGATCCCCAGCTCGCCATGGACGAATACCTGCGCGTCAAGACCGGGGCGGTCGGGCAGGCGCTGGGGCAGAGCCGGCTGTTTGGAGCCTTCGCCATGGCCACGCCGGGCATGCGCGAGCTGCTCAGCGTGGGCAAGCTCTGGGAGCTGGCCCAGCACGAACGGCGCACCGACGGGGGTGACGTCTATGACCTCGTGATCGTCGACTCCCCTGCCGCGGGCCACGGCGTCGGCATCCTGCGCACCCCGCGGACCTTCGCCGACATCGCTCGCGTCGGACCGATCGCTCACCAGGCGGGCGTGATCGCCGCCACCATCGCGGACCCCGCCTTCACCGCAGTCATCGCCGTCGCCGCCGCCGAGGAGATGCCGGTCAGCGAGACCCTGTGGCTGCGCGACGCCCTGGCCGGGGAGCAGCTGACGCTCGAGGCCACGATCGTCAACGCGTGCTACCCGCAGCGCTTCAGCGCCCGGGAGCGCGCGACGCTGGCCAAGGCCCGCAAGCGCACCGCCCAGCCGCTCACCGGCGCGGCCCTGGGTGCCGCCCTCTCCCAGCACGCGCGTATGACGGCCCAGCGCGAGCAGCTCGCCCGGCTGCGCGAGGGGCTGGGCACCGAGGTGGTCGAGCTGCCCTACGTGTTCGCCGAGTCCGTGGGCCGGCCCGAGCTCGAGCAGCTTGCCGACGCGCTGGAGGCGGGGCTGGCCGCGCTCGAGTCCGTGCCCGTCACCGGCTGAGGTCCGCCGCCACCGCCCCCGCGCGCAGCCCGGACTCGATCGCGCCGTCGATGAACCCGGCCCACCCGTTGGCCAGGTCCGAGCCGGCGAACACCAGCCCGGGCTCGCCCCGGCGCATCGCCGCGTGGTGGTGCTCATACCAGCCGGGGCGATGGATCGCCCACGTGCCCTGGGAGAACTCGTCGGCCAGCCAGTCGTGCGCGGTGGCGCCGAGCAGCTTGTAGCCGGGGAGGATCGCATCCAGCTGGCGCTGCACGGCGGGAAGGTCGCCGGCGTCGCAGCGGGCAGCGTCGGGCCCGAAGCCGATCATCAGCTGGGTCCCGTCGCCGTCGAGCTCCTCAGAGCCCAGATAGCCGAACGGGTGTCCGGGGCGGATCGCGTTCTGCATGAGGCGCTCACCGCGCACCCGCAGCATGATCTTGATGCCTCGGCTGGCCTGGCCCAGCGCGATCGCCGCCTGCTTGTCCTCCGGCAGGGCCGGATCGAACGCGATTGCCCGCAGTGCATTGAGGGGAACGGCGACGATCGCGGCTTGGGCACGGACGTCGCCGCCATTGCCCGTATGTATCTCGACGCCGCCCGCGCGGTGGACAATGGCCCGCACCGGGGTGTGCAGGCGCCGCTCGAACGGCGCGCCGCCGGCGATCGCCTCCAGCAGCGCGCCCGTCCCGGCGTCGATGGTCACCCGCCCGCCGGTCTCCTGGGTGAGCCGGAGGCTGTAGCCCGACAGCGCGTGCCAGCGCAGCACCGCCACGGCACCGGCGTCGGCCAGCGGCGCGTGGGCGAGCGACTCGAGCTCGGCGCACAGGACGTCGCGCTCCTCATCGGAGAGCGCGAGCTGGTCAACGCGCTCGGCGATGCTGAGCCGGTCAAAGGCGGCGAGGCTGTCGATGGCGTGCAACGGGGCATGAGGCGCGGGCAGCGCCTCGCGCACGCCATCCACGAACTGATCCCAGCCCTTCTCGGCGATTACGTCGCGCTCCTGGATGGTGCCGGTACGCCGCTCGGCGCCGACGTGCCAATGGGCGCGCTGGGCGTCGGGACCGAGCGTCGTCGCCAGGCCCGCGCGGGTGATCTCCGAGAAGGTGTGCGGCTGGTGCCAGTGCACCCAAGCTCCGCCGTACTCGACGTGCCAGCCGTCCCAGTCCGCGCTCCACGTGCGCCCACCCAGGCGGTCGCGGGCCTCGAGCAGCACCACCTGGCGCCCCCGCAGCGCGCACTCTCGGGCCGCCGTGACCCCGGCGAAGCCGCCGCCGACGACTGCCACGTCGTAGGCGTCGCGGGGCGCGGTCACCGCTGCCCCCGGGTCCGGATGGCCGCGTCCACCGCCACCGCTCCGGCGCCCGGTTCGCCGACGAGCACCGGGTTGCACTCGACCGTGGCCAGGCCCCGGTCGAGCAGCAGCGCCCCGACCTGCGCGGCCAGCCGCGCCGCGGCGGGCACATCGGCCCCCGGGCGGCCGCGGCCGCCGAGCAGCAGGGGCGCTCCGCGCAGGGTGGCGATCGCCCGCTCGATCCGCGGGGCGTCGGCGGGCAGCGGCACGACGGCCACGTCCTGGAGCAACTCGGTCCAGATGCCGCCGAGCCCGACCAGGAGTGCGGGCACGATCCCGTCGGTGTGCGCCGCCACGATCAGCTCCACGCCGGGCGGGGCCATCCGTTCGACCAGGATCACCCCGTCGTGGGCATCGGCGAGCGGCGCCATGGCGCGGTGGGCGCGGCGGACCTCGCCCTCGGCGTCCAGGCCGAGGGCCACTCCGCCCAGCTCGGTCTTGTGCTGGACGCGCGCTGCGCTCAGCTTGAGGGCCACCGGACCGTCGAGCTCGCGCCAGGCCGCGACGGCGTCATCCTCGTCGTCGACGGCCAGGCCGTAGGGGACGGCCACGCCCGCGGCGCGCAGGAGGTCCTTGGCCGCGTGCTCGGGTAGCCAGTCGCCGTCACCCGCGGGCGCGGCGATGCGCGCGGCGGCGTCGGCGGTGAGCGCGGCGCCGGCGATCGCTCGCAACCGTTCCGGGTCGGCGTCCGCGCCCGCTCCGATGTGCAGCGCGGCGGCGGCGCAACGCAGGCCCGTGCGAAGCCCGGCGGCGGCGGGAACCCCGGCGGCGGCGAACTCGGCCGCGGCGGCGTCATCGAGCAGTTCGGGCAACGTCGAGGACACCATCACCGGCACCGGGCTGAGGCGTGCCCCCAGCATCACGCCCTCGCGGACGGCCCGCCAGGACTCCGCGGGAGCGCCGGTCATGCCGTGCGGCTGGTCATAGAACACGAGCACCTGCCCGATCGCGGGATCCTCTCCCAGCGCGCGCACGAGCTCACCGAGCGCCTGGACGTCGCCCCAGATCATCGCGGTGTAGTCCAGCGGGTTGGCGGCGGTGGCCGCCGAGGGCAGCAGCTCGGCCAGGCGGGCCTCGGTCTGCGGCGCCGGCGCGGGGAGCTCCAGGCCGAGGGCCTCGGCCTCGTCGGCACCCTGGGCCGAGTCACCGCCGCTGCAGGTCATGATGGCCAGCCCCCGGGCGCTCGTCGGGCGTGGCGCGGCGGTCCGGCGGGTGGCGATCGTCTTGGACAGCTCGAGCAGCTCGTGGACGTCATCGGCCCACAGTGCGCCCGCCTCCAGGACGAGGCTGCGGAACACACGCTGGTCCCCGGCCAGCGCGCCGCTGTGGGCGGCCGCCGCCCGTGCACCGACACGCGAGCTCCCCACCTTGAGGACCACGACCGGGATGTGAACGTCGGCGCAGGCCGCCAGCCCATCGACGAGCCCGGGCCCGCCGTCGTCCTCCAGATACAACGCCACGGCGCCGACATCGCCCTCCCCGGCCAGGTAGCGCAGGTAGTCGGCGGCGGTCAGGACCGCCTGGTTGCCGCTGGCGATCACAGTGTGAAAGCGCAGCCCGCGCCGGGTGGCCAGCGCGTTGACGGCGACGTTGCCGCTCTGGGAGACCAAGGCCACCGGGCCGGCCTCGGGCGCCGAGAAGGCGTCGCCCCACAGAGCCGTGCGCGACTGCGGGGAGACGATCCCGTTGCAGTTGGGCCCGCACACCGGGAGCCCGTGGCGGCGCGCCGCGGCCACGAGATCATCGTGGTGGGCGCGCCCGGACTCCACCTCGCCGAACCCCGCGCTGAACACCACCGCGCCGCCGCAGCCACGCGCGCCGGCCTGGTCGATGGCCGCCGCCACCCCGGCGGCGGGGATCGCCACCACGACGGCGTCGACGGCCTCGGGCAGGTCGGCCACGGTGGGGAAGCAGGGCCGCCCCATCACCTCGGTGCGTTTGGGGTTGACGCCGTAGACGGGTCCCGGAAAGCCGATCAGCTCGATGTTGACCAGGGTCTCCGCGGCGTAGCTGCCGGCGCGATCGGTCGCACCGACCACCGCGATCGACGTCGGGCGCATGAGGCGGCTGAGATCCGCCACGCCCGGGAGGGCCGGGGCAGGCGCGGATGTGTTCAACGCGCTCAATGGATCGTCGCCTCGACGCCCCGGCGCTCGAGCGCGCGGGCGATGATGAGCCGCTGAATCTCCGAGGTGCCCTCCCAGATCCGGTCCACCCGCAGTTCGCGGTTGAAGCGCTCTGCGACGTTGGAGCGCAGGTAGCCGCGACCTCCGAAGGCCTGTACGGCGCGGTCAGCGCAGCGGCCGGCCGCCTCCGAGACGAACAGCTTGGCCATCGACGCCTTGGCGTGGATGAGCTTGGCATCGGCGCCGGAGTCGACCATGTCGCAGACATGCAGCGCCAGCAGGCGGCCGACCGCGGCGTCGGTGGCCGAGTCGGCCAGCGGGAACGAGATCCCCTGATAGTCCAGGATGCGCCGTCCGCCCTGCTGCCGCGTCAGCACCCACTCGGTGGTGTCGTCAAGCAGGCGCCACATGGCGCCGAGCCCGTGGGTGGCGATGCCCAGGCGCTCCTCGGTGAACCAGCGGCGCTGCAGGTCGTCGCCGTTGCCCACGCCGCCGACGACCGCATCCGCGGGCACCTCGACATCGGTGAAGCGGATCGTCGGATGGCCGTGGGGATAGTTGTGGGTGTAGAGCGGATCGTCGACGAACTCGACACCCGCGGCCTGCGGCTCGACCAGGAACAGCGTGGGCAGGCGGTCGGCGCCGTCGATGACGTTGGCCACCACGATGAGCACCCGGGCCACATCGCCCGAGGTCACAAACCACTTCTCGCCGTTGATGCGCCAGCCGGCGTCGGTGGCCACCGCCGTGGTGGCGATCCCGCTCGGGTCCGAGCCGGCCTCGGCCTCGGTGACCGCGTAGGCGTCGCCGCCCTCGCCGCGCAGCGCGGGCACCACGTAGCGCTGCTGCTGCTCGGGGCTGGCCTCGACCCATACGTTGTAGACGCTGGGGACGTGCCAGTGCAGGCCGTTGGTGACGCGCCCGAACTGCTCGTTGACGAGGAACCACTCGCGCATGGACCAGCCCTGGCCGCCGAGCTGCGCGGGGACCCGGCCGCCCTGGAGGCGGGCCCCGATGGCCTCGCGCTTGACGTGCGCGACGGTCTCATCGGGCAGGCGGCCGCCGGCGGCCTCGGCGCTGAGCTCGAGCGGGCGCAGGACGCTTTCGACGTAGTCGCGCGCGCGCTGCTGGAGCGCGAGGTGTTCCTCGGAGAGGTCAGTGGCGGCGGCGGGTGTCGTCGTGGTGGTCATACGGCTCCTAGCGGTTCCTGGTGGTCGAGCGCGCGTAGGCGGCTCGCATCGTTGGCGGTGAGGCGGGCGTGGCTGGGCGCGTAATCCGGGAGCCCGAGCAACAGGTTGTGGTGGTTGGCGATCACCGTGATCGCCCGGGCCTGCGCGGCGGCGACGTCGGGGTCCCGGCTGCCGTCAGCGGCGGCGATCAGGTCGACCACCTGGTGCAGATAGGCCAGCCAGCGGCGCTGGGTCCCGTGCAGGATGAGGCGCTCGATCCGGGCCTGCTCGGCCGCGACCGCGTCGGGCCCGGCGCGGCGGCCCGCGGCCAGCGTCGCCACCGCTTCGGGCAGCTCGCGCTCGGGCTCCGGGGTGATCGATAGCCACGACGCGCGCTTGACCATGCGGGTTAGAATACATCAACTGATCACAAAGTCAGGATGAGGAACATGGACACCACCGTCGCCCCGCCCACGTCGTCCGCCGCCGTCGCCAATGGCTCGGCCCCGACGCAGTCGGGAATCGCGCTCGAGCCGCGCTACTACACCGATCCCGCCCTGGAGGCCGTTGAGCAGCAGCTCATCTTCGAGCGGACCTGGCAGCTCGCCGGGCACATCTCCCAGCTGGCGAACCCCGGCAGCTACATCACTGCCGCCGCCGGCAACCAGCCCGTGCTCGTCGTCCGCGATGACAAGGGCGCGCTGCACGCCTACCTCAACGTCTGCCGCCATCGCGGCTCTCGGCTGTTGAGCGGATCGGGCCAGTGCAAGGCGGCGATCCGCTGCCGCTACCACGGCTGGACCTACAAGATGGACGGGTCGCTGATCGGCGTCCCCGAGGGCATGGCCTTCGGCGAGAAGCTCGACAAGAAGTCACTGAGCCTCATGCCCGTGCGCGTCGAGGAGATGTGCGGCCTGGTGTTCGTCAACCTCGACACCGACGCGGCGCCGCTGGCCGAGCTGGTGGGGGACCTGCCCCAGCGCCTGGCCCCGTACCGCCTGGAGACGCTGACGCCGTTCGCCCCGGCGAGCGGAACCCAGCCGGCCAACTGGAAGGTGGTGGCCGACAACTACGTCGAGGGCTACCACATCCCCATCGCCCACCCGGGCCTGATGCGGATGCTCGACTACAAGCACTACGACGTCGAGGTCAACGAGCACTATCTGTGGTTCGACGCGCCGATGCGCGACAAGCCCTCCAGCAACCGGCTCGAGCGGCTCTACGCCCAGCTCGTCACGCCGATGCCCGGCCTCCCGGAGCGCGACCGCGGCGTCTGGCGCTACGTCTACATCTACCCCAACACGACGATCGACCTGTACCCCGATCAGGTGGGGACCTGGCAGCTGCTGCCCAACGGCGTGGCCAGCACCCGCGACGTGTCGGCGTCCTATCGCCCCGCCGGGAGCACGCCGCGCACCCGCTTCGTGCAGTGGGCCAACCAGCGGCTCAACACCCTCGTCCTCGATGAGGACATCGATCTCGTCGACAACGTCCAGCAGGGCCTACAGACCCGCGGCTACCGCTGCGGGCCGCTGTCGGCGCGCGAGAAGGGCGTCGCCTGGTTCGCCGACCGCGTCCGCGCCGACCTGGCCCCGGCGATGGCGGAGCCCGAGGTGGCGGAGACGGCGACGGGCGTGGCCGCGAGCGGCTGATGGCGAGCCGGCGCAACGGCCGCGACCGCATCCTGGCCGCGGCCGTCGGCCAGATCGCCCGCGAGGGCATCGACGGGGTCCGGATCGCCCGGATCGCAATGGAGGCCGGCGTCTCCACCGCGAACGTCCACTACCACTTCGAGACCCGCGAGGCGTTGCTGGCCGAGGCGCTGGAGTACTCCTACGCCCAGGCCGGCGACGTCCGCCTGGCGGGCGACCTCCCGGACGGCGCCCCCCACGCCGAGCGCCTGCAGTCGATGATCGACCAGTGCCTGCCCACCACGCCCGCGCTGGCCGAGGACTGGGTGCTGTGGGTGGAGCTGTGGCTGCGCGCCGTGCGCCACCCCGAGCTGCGCCCGGTGGCCGAGGAGCTCTACGCCCGCATGCGCGCCTGGTTCGCCGAGGAGATCACGGCCGGGATCCGCGACGGCGAGTTCGAGCGCTGCGACCCCGAGGACGTCGCCGACCGGACCCTGGCGCTGCTCGACGGTTTCGGCGTGCGCACCCTCATCGGCGACTCGGCGATTCCGCTGGAGCGCGCCCGCCGATCGGTGTCCGCGGCGCTGGCCGCCGAGCTGGGGCTCGGCGAGCGCCTGATCAGTGAGGTTGCGCCCGCCGGCGACAGCGAGGGCGACCTTCGCCGCACCGCGTGACCGTCCGCACCATGGGCCTGGATCCACACTTCGCAGCGCCGCCCGAACCTGGGAAAGGTGACAAACCTCCGTCGACGCGCGAGCGTCGGCACGGAGTCCATCCTCCAGCTGGGTTCCGTGACAAATCTGACCGCCGCGGGCGGGCTTGGCACGATCTCCAGGTTTCGCACGCAATAGCCGCCACGTGCACTGCCACCGGCACGCGCGAACGACCACTCGGCAACAAATCACCGACCGCAGCACCGCCTGACGCGGCGAACGCTAGACCACGGAGCCGACGCCGAGCGCCGCCCGCGCCGCGCCGCGACCGGTGCGGACCGCGCCCTCCATGTAGCCCGCGACCCAGTGGTCTGACCCGGCGACGTAGAACGGCGGCTCGTGGGTTCCGTGCAGCGGTCCGGCGGCCATGAGGTCACCGGGCGCCCAGCTCGTGATGTAGCCCAGGGTGAAGGGGTCGGCGCCCCAGGGGCGCTCGATGAAGGCGGACGGCGACCGAGCCGCCTCCCCATAGAGAGCCTCGAGCCCGTCCAAGATCACCCCCCTGCGCGCCTCGGGTGGCGCGGCGAGGAAGGCCGACAGGCGCTCGGGGGGCACGAGCAGCGACAGCACGCCCTCGCCCTGGGACCAGGTGGAGCCGAACAGCCACTCGGTCTCGGCCAGGCCATTCTGGCCGGCGCGCTGCCAGAACGAGTCGGCGTAGGCGACGATGAGCTTGGCGGCCAGCGCCTGGCGCAGCGCGTGCAGCGAGGCCAGCCGTGCGTCGCTGAGCCCGGTGATCTGGACCGCGCGCAACGGTCCGGCGGGCAGCGCGCAGACGACGGCCTCGGCACGGATCTCCTCGCCGTCGGCCAACTCCACCACCACCCCCTGCGTCCCGGCCACGTGCACCCGGGTGACCACGGCGCCCAGCCGGACGCGCCGTCCCAGCTCAGCCGCCATTCGCGCCGCCACCTCCGCGGACCCCTCCGAGCAGCGCAGTCCCTCCCACGCGGCGAGGTCATAGAAGCCGTTGCCGGCCAGTGTGGCGTGCTTGCGCAGATCCGCGAGCAGGGAGCTGCGATCGGGGGCGTCGCAGGAGAGCGAGAGCGAGGCCAGCGCGTAGCGGCGGCGCACTGCGGGCAGGGCGTCCTGCAGGCGCAGCCACGCCCCGAGGCTGAGCCCGTCCAGGCGCGCGGCGTCGGGGTGGCTCCACGGATCCTCGGGATCGATCTCCGTGGCCAGCTCCGCGAACAGCCGGTCGATGCGGTCGGCGTCGGCACGCTCCTCCGCGGTCATCCACGGGGCCTCGTCTCCGACGAACACACCCTCGGCAAGGCCCCAGCTGATCTCGCCGGGGTCCGCGACGTAGCTGGGCTCGACCGACAGCCCCAGCTCGTCGAGCAACTCCAGGTAGGCGGTGTGCGCGTGGCCGACGACCTCTCCGCCGAGCTGGACGGTGCGCCCGTCGGGCAGAGTCGTCGCCTCGACGCGCCCGCCCACGCGCGAGCGGGCCTCGAGCACGAGCACATCGGTCCCGCCCCGCGCCAGATCACGGGCCGCCGACAATCCCGCGAGGCCGGCTCCCAGCACAACGACATCGGTCATGCTCGCACTCCCCTCACCAAATCCACACGAGTGGCCGCTTGACAAGCGGGCCGCCCGCTGGTTAGTTTCCTGACTCGCGATTCAGTATACGTCCCGCGACGTAGCCGGAGGAGAAACCCGCAGCCGTGAGTCCGCGACCCAAAGTCGATCACCTGCGCAAGCCGCAGATCATCGCCGCCGCCGCTGAGGTGCTCTACGAGCGCGGCCTGTTTGACACGCGCATCGGCGATATCGCCGAACGTGCCGGGACGAGCTCGCCCACCATCCTCTACTACTTCGAGTCCAAGGACCGGCTGCTGGAAGAGGCGGTGGAGTACGCGGACCGCGCGTTCTACGAGCGGTTGTCGGAGGGGCAGGGCAGGTTCAAGCACGCGGGCGACAAGCTCGTGCATCTGATCGAGGAAACCAGCCTCGGCCCCGGCGGCCTCAACGACTACACGCTGTGGATGGAGATCTGGGTGCGCGCACGGCGCGACCCGAGCGTGCGACGGTCCTACGTGCGCCTCGACCGCCGGCAGCGCGCCCTGATCGCGGACATCGTGCGCGACGGCCAGAAGGACGGCGAGTTCAGCGCCGACGTGGATGCCGACGACTTCGCCCTGACGCTGAGCGGCCTGCTCGACGGACTCGGGGTCCAGGTCACCCTGGGCCAGCCCGACGTGACACCGGGACGGATGGTCGATCGCTGCCTGACGCTCGCCTCAAGCGAGCTCGGCTGCGACCTTCGTCGGGTCACCGGCGGTGATGGCCGCGTCCGCAAGCAGAAAGCAGTGAAGCGGTGACCCGCATGCATCCACGTGAGGGGTGGTCTGAAGGAGGGATCCGGAGCGGACGCGAGCCGCGGGAAGGCGCTCTCTCCCGCCGCCAGTTGCTGATGGCGGGCGCCGGGCTCGCGCTCGGGGGCATGCTCGCCGGCTGCAGTGCGACCAACCCCGCCGCCGGGAGTGGCATCCCGCCGCTGCCACGGCAGGACAAGCCGGTCAAGTGGCCGGTGTACACGGACAACAAGCCGATCGCGCCGGGCATGGCCGCTGAGGAGGGCGCGACCCTGCAGCTCTACAACTGGGTCGCGTACATCAACGAGGGGGTCATCAAGAGCTTCTGCAAGAAGCACAACTGCAAGTACTCGCTGACGACGTACAACACGATGGAAGAGGCGCTTGCCAAGATGGCCAGCGGGGACCTGAAGGTCGACGTGTTCTTCCCGACCGTCGCCGTCCTCGGTCAGTTGATCGCGGCCAAGCTGATTCGGCCGCTCAACCACACGTACATCCCGAACATGGCCAACACCTGGCCCGACTATCGCAATCCGTTCTACGACCTGGACTGGCAGTACTCGACGCCGTACTCGATCTACACCTCGGGGATGGCCTGGCGCAAGGACAAGGTCAATCTCTCCCCGTCGTGGAACATGCCGTGGCAGGGCGCCCCCTACAACGGCAAGGTCGCCGTCCTGGACGACTACCGGGAGACGATCAGTCTGGCGTTGATGCGGGCCGGGAACTTCGACCTCAACACCATCAGCGCCAGCCAGATCCGGGCTGCCGGCAAGGCACTCCAACAGCTCGCGACTCTGACCAATGTGCGAATCGACAACAACGATTACACCGACCTCCCGACCGGGAAGACCTGGATTCACCATGCCTGGTCGGGCGACATGGCCTCGTCATACCAGTATCTGCCCAAGGGCACCTCGATCGACACGCTCGGCTACTGGTTCCCGCCCAACCAGAAGGGCCCGGTCGCCAACGACCTGATGGTCAACGCCACCGGCGGCGAAAACCCCGTCCTGGCTCACAAGTTCATCGACTACATGCTCAACGTCGACAACGCGCTGAACAACTACAGCTATGTCGGTTACATGCAGCCGCTGACCGAAGTCACACCCACCCGGCTGATATCCGAGAAGCTGCTGCCCCGGCAGTTGACCTCCACCGTCGTGCTGCCGCACTACTTCCGCCACGGCCTGTTCCAGCTCGAGCTGCCTCCGGCCGCCAACGCGGTCTGGGAGTCCACCTGGAACTCGTTCTCCAACGGGCTATAGGGTAACCGCGATGAGTCAGAGGAACACGTATGACAGGCGCAATCGCCGGCTGTGGATAGGGCTCGCGGCGCCGGGAGCGATCTGGCTGCTGGTGCTGTTCGTGGCGCCGTTCTACGTGATGCTGTCAGTGGCAGGCGGCGGCATCAACGAGTTCTTCCAGACCGTGGTCCCGGTCTGGAACCCACTGCATTGGTCAAGCTTCAACTTCAGCGCTGTCTGGCACGACATCGTCGGGACGGGAGCGTACATCGGGCCGCCTGCGCTGCGGACACTGGTCTACACCGTCGTCGCGACGGCGATCTCGCTCGCCGTCGCCTATCCGGTGGCCTACTTCGTCTCCCGGTACGCGGGCGAACGCAAGGGGTTGTTCCTCGTGCTGTTGATCGCGCCCTTCTGGGTCAGCTACATGATGCGCATGCTGGCGTGGATCGACCTCCTGCAGCAGGGTGGCTTCTTCAACAGCGCGTTGTCGTTCTTCGGCCTGCCGGGTAACACGGACTGGCTGGGTGGCAAGTCGGTGACGGTCGTCATGGGGCTCGTGTACGGATACATTCCGTACCTGATCCTCGTCCTCTACGCGTTCCTGGACCGGATCGACCAGCGCCTGCTGGAGGCCGCCAGAGATCTGGGGCTGAGCAAGTGGCGCACCTTCTGGAGCGTGACGGTTCCGTTGAGCAAGCCGGCGATCGTGGCCGGATGCTTCATCACGGCCCTGCCGATGGTCGGCGACTATTTCACCAACCAGCTGCTGTCGGGCGCGCCCGGGACGACCATGATCGGCAACGCGATCGAAGGACAGCTCAGCTCCCCCGGCCAGACCGGGCAGGGGGCGGTGCTCGCGCTGATGCTGCTCGTGCTCCTGCTCATCCCGATGGTGTACTACGTCATCAGCACCGCTCGCGCTTCGCGGGAGATGGCGTGATGGCGAGCACGGCCGAGTCCGTATCCAGTCCGGCCCGTCCCGAGCCGCCGGCCTCGCAGGACCGCCCGCGCGGAAACCCGTGGCGGCGGCCGTGGGCGCTGGAGGGCATCACCTGGCTGTACATCCTGTGGTCGATCGTCCCGATCGGGATCGCGGTGCTGTTCTCGTTCAACAAGGGCGCCTCACAGGCCACCTGGCAGGGCTTCTCGACCAAGTGGTACGTCGGTGACCAGGTGACGTCGGTGCTGCACAACCCCAGCCTGCACCACGCCGTGATCCAGACGCTCATCCTCGGGACCGTGACGACCTTGATCTGCGTGCCGATCGGGGTCGGCTTTGCGATCGGCGTCGATCGCTGGCGAACCCGGACCTCGCAGGGACTGAACCTGGCGATGATCTTCTCGTTCGTGATCCCTGAGCTGTTGCTTGCGGTGGCGCTGTTCCTGCTCGTCACCCAGGCGCTGACGTTCATCAGCCTGGGGACTCCGGCCGAGGTGGCAGGTCTCGTCGTGTGGAACCTCAGCTGGCCGGCGATCATCGTCCGGGCCCGGCTGGTCAGCATCGGGCGCAGCTACGAGGAGGCGGCCGCGGACCTCGGCGCATCGCGGATGGGGGCGATCCGGCGAGTGTTGATCCCGTTGCTGATGCCGGCCATCTTCGCCAGCGCTGTGCTCGTCTTCGCCAGCACAGTCGACGACTTCGTGATCGTGGAGCAGCTCTCCTCGACGGGGAACACGCAGCCGATGTCGGTACTGATCTACTCCAACGTGCACGGTGGACTGAGCGGGCCCGCGCTCAACGCCCTGGCGACGATCCTGCTGGTCATCTCGCTCGCGGTCGCGCTGATCGGTTTCATCGCCTACCGGTGGATGACGCGCGGCGAGCGGACGAAGGGCAGCACTGAGGCACTGACCAGCATCGCCGGAATCTGAGAGGACGACTGAAATGAGCGGAGGACACGTCAAGCTCGACTCACTGACCAAGCGGTTTGCCCAGGCGACCGCGGTCGACGAGATCTCGGTCGAGATCCAGGCCGGAGAGTTCTTCTCGCTGCTCGGACCCAGCGGGTGCGGCAAGACCACCACGCTCCGGATGGTCGCGGGCTTCGAGCCCCCGACCGCCGGAAAGATCATGCTTGACGGTGTCGACGTCGCCAACCTGCCACCTCACCGCCGCAACGTCAACACGGTCTTTCAGAGCTACGCGCTGTTTCCGTTCCTGACCGTCGCGGAGAATGTCGCCTTCGGCATGAAGTACAAGTCGGTGCCCAAGGCGGAGCTGAGCAGCAGAGTGGCCGAGGCGCTGGAGCTTGTGCAGCTGACCGGATATGAGAAGCGTCGCCCCAACCAGCTCTCAGGTGGGCAGCAACAGCGCGTCGCGCTCGCCCGCGCGCTCGTCCTGCGCCCCTCGGTCCTGCTCCTCGATGAACCGTTGGGAGCGCTGGACGCCAAGCTCCGCCGCACGCTCCAGGTTGAGCTGGGCGCGCTGCAGAAACAGGTGGGGATCACGTTCCTATACGTGACCCATGATCAAGAGGAGGCGCTCACGATGTCCGATCGCCTTGCCGTCATGAACCACGGACGGATCGTGCAGCTCGGCACACCGGAGGAGGTCTACAACGAGCCCGCCGACGCCTACGTCGCTGATTTCCTGGGAGTGTCGAACCTGATGGACGCCCGGGTGGAGCCGGGCGGAGACGGGAAGGGGCCCTGTCGCCTGCGCATGGGCGACTTCACGCTCGAGGCCTTGACCGGCCGGGTCGACGCAACCGGCGCGGTCAAGCTCGCGATCCGTCCCGAACGCATCCATGTCGAGCCCTACGAGGCCGCAGGCGCCAATCGCGTGCCCGGGATGGTCGAGCGCCTCGTGTTTCTCGGGTCGACCACGCACGTCTACATCCGGCTCGCGACCGGCTCGACGCTGCAGACGCTCGTGCGCAACGACGGCGCCGAGCTGCCCTACAGCCAGGGCACACCGGTCACCGTCGCCATTCCGGCCGAGGCGCTCCGGGTGCTGCCCGATCCCGGCGTCAGCGTTGCCGAGATTCGCGACGCGACCGTCGGCGACGATGTGCTGGACCTCACCGGCACGAACTCGGGCTGACGGCCTAAGCGCCCACCCGTTCCTCGAACATCCGCGTGATCACCATCGGGTCCACCGGCTCGATCAGCGAGGCGTTGACCGAATCGGCCAGCGGCGCGAAGGCGTCGCGCATGCGCCGCCCCACCGCCGCGGCGTCATAGGGGGTACGGCGCAGGTCGGGCACGCCGTCCTCGATCCACAGCCAGCATGCGTCGCCCGAGCCCTCGTAGGGCAGGCCGATACTCCCCGCGTTGACGAAGCGCACGCCGTCCACCATCCGGTCGTCCTGCTGGTGGGTGTGCCCGGCGACGACGAGCGCCGCCGCCACGCCGGCCAGCGCCTCTGACCACCGCTCGGGCGTCGAGATGCGAGTGAGCAGCTCGTCGTCGCTGCGCGGCGTGGCGTGGCAGAAGAGCACGCCGTCGACGGTGACGCTGAGCGGCAGCGCACCGAGCGCGCGTGAGCGCTCGGGGCCGAGCTGCCCGGCCGTCAGCGCCGACATCTCGGCCGCGCTGTCGCCCCCGGCGGGAGGCGGCATGTCGACGGCCGCCGCCGTCTCGCGCTCGCCGTTGCCGCGGATCCAGTGCACTTCGCCCGTCAGCCCCTCCAGGCGATCCAGCGCCGCCGCCGGGTACGCGCCGGGCACGACATCGCCGCCGACGACGATCGCGTCGGGGTCCGCCGCCCGTGGGTCGGCCAGCACCGCGTCCAGCGCGTCGGAGTTGCCGTGGATGTCGTAGAGGGCGAGGAGCTTCACCGGCGCCTCAGCATAGTGCAACCTGGCGGTTGCGTCCACGCCAAGGCGCCGGGTGTGCCGTCACCTGAGCGTGAATCTGACCCTGATGACCTTTCCGACCTTCTTGCCCTTCAGCGTCGTCTCACGAACGACGATGAAGTAGTTCCCGGGCTTGACCTTGGCGGGCAGCTTGACGCGGATGGTGCCGTGGCCGCCGTGCTTGTGCTTGAGCGTGAGGCGGCCGGTCGCGAGCGCCTTCTTGTTCTTGCCCTTCACCGGCTGGATCTGGGCGATGAACTTCCGCGGCTTGGTTGCCGAGACGATGACCGGGATGAACCGCGCGTTGCGGCCGGTGACCGTGACGACCTTGAAGACCTTGATCGTGGCCCCGCCGGTCGTGGTGGTGGTCGGCTGGGAGCCGGTGGGCGGCCCCGGGGGCGGCGCATTCCTGACGACCACGGTGAGCGTCGCCGTGCCCGGGTTTCCGGCGTTGTCGGCGAAGGTCAGCGTGAGGGTGACCTCGCCGATGTCGCGCGGGAACGCGTAGGTCGCCGTCGGGCCGTTCTGAGCGCCGAAGCCGGGCGCGGTCCAGGTGATCGAGCTGGGGTTGATCCCGGTGCCTCCGGCGTTGTCGGCCAGCACCGCGGTGTAGGTGGTGACCCGGCCCGACGTGGCCGTCGAGGGTCCGGAGATCGAGCCCGTCGGCGCGATGATGTCCGGGATCGTGTTGGCCGCCGCGGTCAGCGCCAGCGCGCCGTTGACGCCGCCCACGGCCGCGTGCTGGGCGTCGAAAGCCGCCTCCGCCCGCCAGTTCTCGGTGGCCAGCGTGCCGTCCGCAGGCTGGTTGTAGAAGTTGGTGCCGTCGACGGAGGTGAAGATCTCCCCGCCGCCGCCCGCCGTGACTTCCACCCCGCCCTGCGAGCTGACGTCGAACAGGTTGCCGACGACGTTGGTGTCGTTGGGGAACGTGGCCGACGCGGCGGTGGTGCCGCCGTCGGAGGAGACCTCCAGGCACAGTGTCCCGCAGTTGCCACCCGACTCGTGGTCGGCCACCCACAGCCGGTTGGGGCTGTTGGGATCCTGGGCCACGCGCGGGTTGCCGGTGAAGCTGTCGACGGTGCCGTCGGTGACGAGAATCCCGCTCATGGGGGTACTGAGGGCGTTGCTGGTCTCATACAGGCGCCCGAAGCTCTGCGCGACGAAGAACGCGTCGGCCGGGTTGGTGGGCAGGAACGTCGCGTCGGTGAAGTCCTCCGTGAAGCCCTCCTGCTGGAGTTGGCAGTTCCCGCCTCCGGTCACCGACTTGTTGACCTCGGTGAAGTGGGGCGTGGCCGTGTTCGCGTCGCTCGCGCGCAAAACCGTGGAGGTGTTGCCCATCAGGAACGCCGTGGAGGAGTTGGCCCACTGCACCGCGTTGAGCTCGCTGACGGTGGGCGCCGTGGACGTGGTGGTGCAGTCGCTGCGCGTGGTGGGCGTGATCGGCCCGGTCCAGCTCACGCCACCGTTCGTCGACTCCCACACGTGACCGTTGCTGGTCACGCCGTAGCCGACGAGCCCTGCGGTGCCGGGCCCACCCGGCACGCTCGTCGGCTGGAAGGCCAGATCGACGAAGTTCTCACCGGGGGCGATGCCCGTCCCGGCCGTGAACGAGCTCCCGTTCCAGAACGCGATCGTGCCGCTGCTGGTGGCGTACCAGAAGCGCGTCGGCGACTGGTAGACGATCGAGGTGATGGTGCTGCTCGTGCCGCTCGTTACCGGCGTCCAGATGGACGCCGCCTGGGCGGTCGCCGCGGATGCGAGCAGCGCGCACAGCGCCGCCAGCAGCGTAAGTCTGCGAAGCATGGTGGTCCTTCCACACAGTCCTGTGTTTTCGGCCCACTCACCCCTGGGCCCCCGTGTGCGGCAGCCTACCGGGAAACGGCGCATCCGGTCCATCGAATGCGAGATTCCTAGACTGAGCGCCGATGAGCGTCTCGGACCTGCTGGCGGGCAAGCGCGTGTGCGTGTGCGGCGGGTCCGGCGGAGTGGGCAAGACGACCACGTCGGCAGCGATCGCGCTGGGCATGGCGGCCGAGGGCGCCAAGGTGGCCGTGGTCACCATCGACCCGGCCAAGCGCCTGGCCAACGCCCTGGGCCTGCAGGACCTGGAGAACGAGCCGCGGCGGGTCGAGCCCGAGCGGCTGGCCGGCGCCGCCGGCGTGGGCGGGACATTCTCAGGCGAGCTGTGGGCGATGATGCTCGATCCCAAGCGCACCTTCGACGAGCTCATCGAGCGGGTCGCCGCCGACCCCCAGCGCGCCGAGGAGATCAAGCGCAACCGCGTCTACCGTGAGCTCTCGACCGCCGTCTCGGGCTCGCAGGAGTTCACGGCGGTGGCCAAGCTCTACGAACTGGACCGCGACGGGGACTTCGACCTGCTCGTCCTCGACACGCCACCCTCGCGCAACGCGCTGGACTTCCTCGACGCCCCCACCCGGCTGACCTCGTTCCTGGAGGGCCGGGCGCTGAAGGCCTTCATCCGCCCGACCGGCCTGGGCATGCGGGTCCTGGGGCGCGGCGCCGCGCCGCTGCTGGGGGCGCTGCGCCGCGTCACCGGGGTGGATCTGATCAGCGACCTGACCACCTTCTTCGGGCTGCTCGGTGATATGACCGACGACTTCAGCGAGCGCGCCCGTGGCGTCGAGCGGATGCTCAAGGCCTCGACCACCGCCTTCCTGCTCGTCACCTCGGCTCAGCAGGCGGCGATCGACGAGGCGATCTGGTTCCGGCGCACGCTCATCGAGGGCGGGCTCCCCTTCGCCGGCGTGATCGTCAACCGCGTACACCACGACATCCTCGGCGAGGCCGAGCCCGAGGACCTGGCGAGCGCGCTCGACGCCGAGCTGACCGGGGATCTGGCGGGCCGCGTGGCCGAGAACTTCTTCGATTACCACCGTCTGGCGCGGCGCGACGCCCACAATGTGGCCACTCTGCGCGACGAGCTGGGCCAAGAGCCGCTCCTGCTCGTCCCCTACCTCGACGACGACGTCCATGACGTCGAGGGCCTCCTGCGCGTCCACCGCTACCTGTTCGCCTCCGACGAGGAGCGCGAGCGCCTCATCGCGGACGTCATCGCCTGAGCCGCGTACCGCGGGCCGCGTGGTTCAGCGCGGAGGGACCCGAAGACGGAACGGCTCGGTGGTGACGCCCGCCCAGGTGGCCCAGCTCAACACCACCGGCTGCCAGCGCTGCCGCGCCACCACCTCCTCGCCGACCGCCATGACCACGCGGCCCTGGTGCAGCATCTCCCACACCGCCTGCTCGGCGAGCTCGAGCTGCTGGCTGGCCCGCCACTGCGGATGCGCCGCGGCGGCCAGCGCCATCACGTCCTGAAAGCCCAGCGGAGTGCCGGCGACCTCGCCGATCGCCGCCTTGAGCGCCTCGACCTCCGGGCGGGCCTCCGCGCCACGCCGCGCTTGGGCGATGAGAGCGTCGGTGACGTCGGTCCCGACGCGCGTGGCGGTGGCCCAGCCGCGACCCAGACCCAGCTCGTCGGCACGCAGCTCGGGGCCCTCCAGGATCTTCAGGCGGCTGCGCTCGGGCGCCCAGCGGCGGTCATCCTGCTCGATCATCGCTCCGCCGACCCAGGGGCGCACGAACCGGGCGTCGAGCTCGTCGCGGGTGAGGTTGAAGACCCGGGTGACGTGGGGGAACTGGCGCAGCTCGAGGTGGTACACGTCCAACCCTCTAGGCCGGCGCCTGCGCGCGATAGCGCTCCTGGGCCTCGGCGATCTTGCCCAGCGCCGCGTCGCGCCCCTCCCATCCGATGGGCTCCGAGTGGCGGTCGGCGTCGAGGTCCTTGTAGACGGTGAAGAAATGGAAGATCTCGTCGCGCAGCTGCTGGGGCAGTTCCTCGAGCTCGCGATGGACGTTCCAGCGGGGATCGTTGACGGGGACGCACACGACCTTGTCGTCGGGCCCGTTCTCGTCGCGCATGCAGAACAGGCCGATCGGGTTGACCGGCACCAGGCAGCCGGGAAAGGTGGGCTCAGACACGCACACCAGGACGTCCAGCTCATCCCCGTCCAACGCCAGGGTCTCCGGGATGAAGCCGTAGTCGGTCGGATACACCACCGAGGCCGAGACGAAGCGGTCGAACTTGATCGCCCCGAGCTTGGGGTCGAACTCGTATTTGTTGCGACTCCCCATCGGGATCTCGACCATGCAGATGAGGACGTTCTCAGCCATCTCGGGCCCAGCGTAGTCGGTCGCCCACGGTGGCGGGGGCCTTAAACAGAACGAGCGGGCTGAGCCCGCTCGCCGCTGTGATCGCGCTCCCCCTGACTACTTACGAGCCCCAGGACTTACTTGTGTCGTGCCTGGCGGGCAGAACACTCCCGGCCTCCCGTGGGCGGCCGAGTAGGGAGCGGTCGGAACGTGAGTTTAACGCACTCCGGCGGCTGGGTCAGACTCCTCGAGCGAGGGCGGATCGACGGCCTCGGCGAGCAGGTCGTCGGCGACGGACACCAGATCCGCGTCGAGGTGGCCACAGAGCATGTCGCGCAGGATCGCGCGCAGGTTCTCGGCCAGCTCGTCGACCAGGGCGTCCGGGCGAGCCGGATCCGTGCCCTGGCCCGACAGCCCGCCGATGATCGAACGCTCGAGCGCCGCGGCGCGAGCGGTCCGCTCGGTCAGCCCCACCCGGTCATCGGGCCGCGCACAGATGATCGCCAGCCGCTGGGCCAGCCGTCCACTGGCGGGACCCTCGGGCTCCAGCAGCACTCGCAGCGCCAGGAGGTAGTCGGTGAGCGCCTCCGCCGCCGACGGGCGCTCGCACCCCATCTCAAACCGGGCCAGCGCCCACGCGAGCTCCGGGTGGGGGTCGCGGCGGGCGACGAGCCGGCAGAACGCCTTCAGCTCGTTCTCCCCGGCCGCCGGGACGATCGTGAGCAGCCGCGGACGTCCCGCGACGCCGATCGAGACCGCACGCCAGCTCCCGGCCTCGGTGCGCGCCCATCCGACGGGGCCCACCGCGTAGCCGCCGCGCTCGAACAGGCGCAGCGCGCTCAGCACGTTGCGAAAGCGTGCGCGGGCCACGGCCACCGGCGGCCGCTCCGAGGCCTGCTCGGCGACGGCCAGCAGTGCGAGCACGTTGGGCTCCTCGCCGTCCCCCCAGACCGCTTCGGGAGGCACGTCGGCGAGGGCGTCGCCGCGGATGAGCGACAGCCCGTCGCCGAGGGTCAGCTCGACCGTGTCGGGGTCCAGGGCCACGCCCAGCACCGGCGCGATGACGGTGGCGGTGCAGTGTCCCTCGTAGATCGCGCGTTCCAGGTCGGCGTACGCGGCCTCGAAGGCGGCCGGCTCGAAGCCGAAGCCGCTGCGTTCGATGAACACGGACTCCAGGAACACCCCGAGGGCGGCGTGGGCGCAGCCGCGCGGGTCGGGCGGCGCCTTGACCCCATGCTCGGACAGATAGACGTCGAGCGCCTCGCAGCGGGCGAGCAGGTGGGCGGCGTCCGCGTGGCTGGGCAACTCCGCGAGCGAGGCCATCCGGGAGCGGATGAACTCGTCGACCAGCGGGCGGTAGCAGTACAGCGGGACGCGCCCGGAGCCGCGCTCCTCGGCGAGCTCGAACGGCATCTCGGCACCGGCGGCAGACTCGGCGCACAGGCGGCCCGAAGCGTCGACGGCGAAGGACTCCAGCAGACGGTGAAGGGTGACGTTGCGCACGTCCGCGGTTTCTGCGCCGCGCCGGGCGATCCTCTTAGGCGCAGCAGAGCTTGCAGGCGCGGCTACGCCACTTAGGCGGCGGTGGCGACGGGCTCAGGCACGCCGTCGGCGTCCAGCACGTCCACGCAGCCCAGCCACTCACGGCCGTAGGTGCGCATGCTCTCAATCAGCGGGACGAGCGCCCGGCCCTTGGCGGTGAGGACGTACTCGACGCGCGGCGGAACCTCGGGGAAGGTCTGGCGCTTCAGGACACCCTCCTCCTCCAGTGCGCGCAGGCGCAGCGAGAGGGTCCGAGGGCTGATCCCGGCCAGCGAACGCTCCAGCTCACAGAACCGGGAGCGCCCATCGGCGAGGTCCCGGATCACGAGCAGGGTCCACTTCCCGCACACGATCTCGGCCGTTCGGCAGACCGGACACGTATCGTTCGCAACCATCAGGTTTCCTAGTCTAGCGCAAGACTTCACGAACTGAAGTAGTGGCGGGCCGGAGCGGCCGGGCGCGGACGGGTGGGCTCTACGACGCTCCGGCGACGGGGGCCGCCGCCTGACGGTGGCGCTGGATGGCATCGATCGCGCCGTCGATGATGCGATCGCCGAACTGGGCGCTGTCGTTGACGCGCGGGAAGTCGGCCTCCGGGACGGGCAGCTCGAGGAACTCGCAGATCGGCTCCCAGCCGTCCGCCGGCGACCACACGAGCAGTCGCTCTGCGGGGACCGTGTCCTGGACCTCCTGGTTGAAGCGCTCCATGGCGGCGGCCATCTCCTCGGCCGGCGTCTCGGGGCTGCTGATCAGGGCGCTGCGCCGCCACATCTCAGACATCAAGGTGATGTAGTCGTCCCAGGACGGATCGACCGTGCGCCGCGCGTCGGACAGGTGCCGGATCATGATGTCGCCGTAGATGACGCCCCAGATGGTGTCGCGCATGCTGCGGGCCCAGGACTCGCCCGAGCGGACGCTGAGCAGCACCTTGGCGTCCGGGTACAGCTCGATGAGCTCGCGGTAGAAGAACGAGCCGGGCCAGTCCACCGTCGCCTCGAATCCCTCAAAGATCTCGGCGGGCGAGAGATTCCCGTCCAGGACCTGGCGCCAGCGCGGCGTCTCCTCGAGGTCGGTCAGGACATTCACCATGTGGTAACAGGGGGCAAGCCCCAGCATCTCGAGCGCGATCTTCTGAGACAGCGTCCCGGTTCGCGGCAGCCCGGCTCCAATCAGTTTCATCGCTTCACTCCGTTTCGTTGATGGAAACGCCCCCACTCCAGGCCCCAGGAGAACCGGCGTCGCCCGCTCTCCGGGCGCGTTCCGGCGCCGCCCTCGAGCGAGGCGAGCACCGCGTCCACAGCTGAGGCCAGATCGGTCCCGGGTCCCACCGTCACCTCGGGATGCAGGGGTCGTTCATAGACCTGGTCCACGCCGGTGAAGTCGGTGAGCTCTCCCGCCTGCGCTCGCGCGTAGAGGTGCTTGGGGTCACGCGCGGCGCACTCCGCCAGCGGGGTATCGAGAAACACCTCGATGAACGGCAGGTGCGCCGCCGCGTGCTGCGCCCGGACCTCGTCGCGGACCGAGGCCAGGGGCGACACCAGCGCCGCGATGGCGATGGCGCCGGCGTCGGCGAACAGGCGGGCCAGCTCACCGACGCGCAGGATGTTGCGGGCCCGGTCGGCCTCATCGAAGCCGAGGTCCCCGCAGATCCCATGCCGGAGATTGTCACCGTCCAGCAGATAGGCGAACCGGCCCGACAGGACCAGCCGCTCCTCCAGCGCCGCGCCGAGCGTCGACTTTCCCGCCGCGGGGAGTCCGGTGAGCCACACCGTCGCACCGCGGGCGCCGAGCGCGCCCCAGCGCGACACCCGCGAGAGGTTCGATTCCTGCCAGGTGACATTTGCGCTGCGCGACATGACTAGACGACCGCGGAGCGCCCCAGCTCCCGTCCGCGCGCATCGAGGGCGACGGCGCAGAAGGCCGGGCCCTCGCTGTTGACCTCGATCGCCGTCTCAAAGCCCGTCCACGCCTGCGAGCCCACCGCTGACAAAGACGAGCCGTTGGGCCCGGCCAGCACCGTCCAGCGGGCGACCTCGGTGGCGCCATTCCAGCTGGCGTGGACGGCGAAGCCCCCGGCCGGATTGGCCTGAGCGACGATGCGCGGGCCGTCGGCGGGGCGGCCGACCCAATCGGCGAGGTGGGCGCGGTAGGACCGCACGCCGACGGGCATCTGGCCGTCGAGGATCAGGGTCCCGTCGGGGGCGTACTGGGAGAAATAGGACTGTGACCCCCAGCCGACGAACGCCCCGCCGTCGCGCAGCAGCTGGACGTTGCCCAGGGTGCCGGCGATGAAGGCCGCCGGGTGCAGGAGCGCCCGTGTCAGCTCGACGCGCTTGTGCTTGACCGACAGCACCAGTCCCCGCGACTGCTTGGCCTTGTCCGGCCCCGAGTTATCGAAGACGCTGATCACCGAGGACCCGTGGGGGCGGGCGTCGTGCTGCCACCAGAAGCGAGCCGCGGAGCTCACGCTGAAGGCCGAGCGCTTGCCACCCAGTCGCCACAGGATCTGGCCGGTCGAGCGGTCGAGCTTGTAGAGCGTGCACGTGTTCCGCGCGCTGATGAGCAGATGACCGTCGTCCATCTCGGCGACTGAGTTGAGATGGAAATAGTCATAGCCCTGTCCTTTGTGGGGAGCCGGCTGCAGGCTCTCGTCGACCCCGACGTGATCGAGGCTGTTCCAGTCCAGCAGAACGCGCCCGGTCTTGAGGTCGACCTCCTGGACATGGCCGACGAACACCTGCCCCTGCGACGAGCCGCCGATCGAGGACAGGTCCGTCGTGGTCGTCTCATACGCGGTGATGAGCGCCGTCCCGCGAGCGGTCAGCTGCAGGTCGTGCAGGTCCGTCTGCAGCCCGTGGCCGGCCCGGACCGGCTGGATCGGGTGATAGTCATCGTCTCCGATCTCACCTACCCCGTTGCCGTGGGCGTTGGACACCGACCCCTGCCACCACGTCAACGCCGGCTTGCCGGCGTAGGACTGCACGTCGAGATTGAACCGGGGATCGCCCGATGGGGCAAACCACACCAGGCGGCCTTGGCGGTCCAGCATCATCAGCCCCTGCTGGGGCTCGGAGGCCGGCACCGCGTTCATCGGCGCCAGCAGGATGAAGCGCGGCGTCGAGCCGGGCGCGGGCTGGCTGCCCAGCTGGGTCACCCTCACCGCCGGCGGGCGCAGATCCGGACGGGTGAGGAACGTCTGGACGCGGCTGGAGGCCGCCGTCGCGGTGACCGGCGGCGCCGAGGAGGAATCGCCTCGCGACGCCGGCGACGCGCGGCGCCCGGAACCGGAGCGGTGGGGCAGTTCGTGGCCGACTACGCCGGCGGCCACGAGGCCCACGGCAGCCGCCGCCGCACGGGGCAGGAACTGCCGGCGGCTGAGCCTGGGACCCGGACGCGCCGCGGCGCGCTGCTCGGCTTCATCGTTGCGCGGCAGGCGGGCGGCCCTGACCTCCCCGTCCTCGTCCTCGAGCGGCGGCCGGGTGGCGGTCATCGGCACCCCCTCATCCGGTCACCGCAAACGTCTTGGAGGTCCCCAGGACGCGGCCCGATCCGTCCAGGGCCTGGACCTGGAAGCGCTGCGAGCCGCCCGAGACCGGTATCGAGGTCTCAAACCCGCCGCGCGCGTGGGTGGCCAGCGGCCGCGTCGCGCCGCCGGCGGTGACCGCGAGCACCCTCCAGGAACTGACCTGCGTGGCCCCGTTCCAGCTGGCGTACACGGTGGTCTGGGCGCCATGGGCGCGGGCGGCCCCGCTCGGCGGGTACAGCGGCCTGCCCACCCAGGGCTGGACATAGGCGCGGTAACTCATGTCCGGTGAGGGGAACGCCGCGTCGAAGATCAGCTTGCCGGTCGCCGAGTACTCCGAGATGAAGGGAACCTCGCCCCAACCGACCACGGCGTTGCCGTTGGGCAGGATCTGCGTGTTGCCCATGTACTCGGAGTGGAAGGTGGCGCCGTGGGAGTACTGGCGCACCACCGTCGCGGTGTGGCCTGCCTGATCGAGCTTGAGCGTGAGCCCACGCGAGGGGCCGGTGGCCGGCAGATAGGTGTCGGCGCCGGTGATGTCGCAGCAGTGGTCGTCGAACAGCGTCACCGTCGAGCCGGCGTGCAACTCCGCGTCATGCTGCCACTTGAACTCGCCCTGGCTCGGGATGGTGAAACTGGAGTCCTTGCCGCCGAGGGTCCAGAGGATCCGGCCGCTGCGCGCGTCGACGAGGTAGACGGCCCAGGTGTTGCGCATGGACACCAGGAACGTGCCGTTGCCATAGGGCGCCACCGAGTTGACGTGGTAGGCGTCCCACGGGAAGCCGTTGGGCGGCGGCTGGGTGTAGGAGTCGCGGCGGGGGATGTGACCGGAGGCCGTCCAGGTGTAGAGCAGCTTGCCGGTGTGCAGGTCGTACTCCTGGATCGCGGAGTCCGTGAACACGCCATTGCTGACGCCCCCGTCTTCGGAGAGATCGGCGCGTACGTTCTTGTTGGCGGTCACCCAGGCGTCATGTCCCTGGATGACCATCGAATGCAGCGTCAGGACCCACCCGTCGGCGCCCTTGAGCGTGGCCACGCGCCGGTAGTGGTCGTCCACGACGATGTCCTGGCCCTGGTTGATGGCGCCGGTGGCGCTCACGTCACCCTGCCACCAGGTCAGCACCGGCTTCCCGTCGTAGGTCTGGGCCTCGAGGTTGGACGCCACCAGGTTCGTCGGGACCGGGGCGAACCACACCGGCGCCAGGCGGCTGTCGAGCATGAGCGGGCCGCTCTGCCCGACCATCGGCGGGTGGGTGACGTCGAAGAAGTTGGCGAGCATGAGATACCCCGGGAGGCGCTGCGCGCCCGAGGCGGCGCTCTCCAGCGTGAGCTTGGGCGGATGCAGCGCCGGCGCCGAGGCGAATGTGTAGGCCCCCTCGGTGGTGTAGGCGCCCAGCGGGGCGGCATGGGTCCGCGGCACGGCGAGCCCGACGATGGCAAAACCGGCCACGACCAGGGCGACGGCGCCGAGCACGCGGCGGCCGGCCGTGGGGTGCTCCCGGTCGGCCTGCAGGCGGGGCACCAGGGCGAAGGTGAGGATGGCGGCCACCGCGCACAGGCCGGCGCCGATCAGGTACGCCACGCGGAACCCGTCGGTCAGCGCCTGGTTGACCGAGTGCTGGGCGCCGATCAGGTGGCTGGTGTACAGGGTGGCGATCGAGATGAGCACGGCCAGGCCCAGTCCGCCGCCGACCTGGCGCGAGGTGTTGACCAGCCCGGAGGCCAGCCCCGCCTTCCCGGGCTCCGCCGTCTGAGTGGCGGCGATCGTCGACGGAACGATCGAGAAGCCGATGCCCATGGCGGTGAGGACGCCGGGCAGGATCACGTACTGCACGGCGCTGCCGCTGGCGCCGATGCGCGCGAACAGCGCCATGCCGGCGGTCATCATGATCAGGCCGCCGCCGAGGACCGGGCGCACGCCGACCCGAGAGGCCAGCTTGCCCGCCCGAGAGGCGCAGGCGAAGATCGTCAGGGCCATCGGCAGGAACACCAGGCCGGTCGCCAGCGGGGTCAGTGCCAGCACCTGCTGCAGGTACAGCGACCCGACGTACCACATGGGAAACAGCGCCGCGCTGAACAGCAGGACGATGAGATTGATGACCCGCAGGGGCCGCGTGAACGCCCCGGGCGGCACCAGTGGCGCCCGCGCGAACCGCTTCTCCACCACGGGGAACAGGCAGAGCAGCACGGATCCGATGGCGATGGGGACCAGCGCCTCCGCCGAACCCCACCCGTGACTGCCCGCGGTCACGGCCCCGTAGGCGTTGAGCAGGAGACCGACCGTCAGCAGGAGAGCGCCGGCAAGGTCGAACGAGGTGCGCGCCTCCGACCGGCGATCGGCGACCACCGCGGAGGCCACCACGGCGGCGGCGAGGCCGATGGGCACGTTGATGAGCAGCACCCAGCGCCAGCTGAGCTCCTGGGTGATCACCCCACCGAGCAGCGTCCCGGCGGCACCGCCCGCCCCGTTCATCGCGCCCCACAGCCCGACCGCCCGGTGACGCGCCGGACCGGCCTCGAACGAGGCGGTGATGATCGCCAGCGACGAGGCCGCCATCAGCGCGCCGGCGAGACCCTGGAGCGCCCGGGCGCCGATCAGCACACCGCTCGTCGGCGCCACGCCACCCAGCAGCGAGGCGACGGCGAAGAACACCAGAGCGGCGACGAACGTCCTGCGCTGACCCCAGAGGTCACCGGCGCGGCCGGCGAGCATGAGAAACCCCGCAAAGACGATCGCGTAGGCATCGATGACCCACTGCAAATCCGAGGCTGAGAACTTCAGGCTCGACTGGATCGACGGGAGCGCGACGTTGACGATCGACAGGTCGAGGATGACCATGAACTGCGCGACGCAGCACACGGCCAGGAGCAGTCCCTTTCCGCTCGCGGGCGTCCGCGGGGTCAGGACCGGCTCGGGCGGCGGCAGGGTGTCGACGCTGGCGGTCACCGGCGCGCGGGCCGGGCTGCGTCGCACATCGTCAATAGCCACCGGCGGATGTGGACTTGACTGCTGTGCCGGACGGTGAGACGAGGTACCAGACGCCTCCATCGCTCGCCAGACCGGCTCCGGAAGCCGCGCCCTGCCCCGTGTGCATGTAGAGCGCGTGGTGGTTGTACATCACCTGCTGCTTGCCGTCCTTGCGCTTGAACACGGAGAGCAGCGAGGCTTTGATGCCCGGGCCGGCTCTCAGGGCCCCCTTCTCGAGCACCGGCGGCCATTGCGAGGTACAGGTGCCGCTGCACCGGCTGCCGCCGGAGGGGTCGGAGCTCAGGAGGTAGACCGCCTGACCCGAGGGCGTGGTGAGCACCGAGCTGTAGCCGGGGAGCTTGGACACGCTGACCGTGGCCGCCGCGGGCGACGAAACCGAGGTCGCGCCGGCGCCGGAGGACCCGCTGCTCCCGCCGCAGGCCGCCAGGCAGAGCGCCGCCGCGGTCGCCGAGATGACGGCTGTCAGCACGCCGTGGCGGCGACGGCACAGGCCATCGGCTCGGGTGAGGGTGATGCGGCGGCAGGTCATCGTGAGGGCGCAGGAACGGCGGGCGCGAACGTACAGGGCAACGGGTCGATCTAACGTCAAGTCAACGTAAAGCGAATGTAAGCTAACGCAGCGCACTGAATCGCAACACCACACCACGCGCTGACAACAACACGCAAGCCTAGGCGAGGTAGCGGCGGCGGCGCGTGGATGTCGCGTCTCTCAGCGCCGATCTCCCTGCAAACAGCGAGGATCACGGATGTGAACGGCGACCCACGGCCGTCACATCGGTGATGAGCGTGGGGCCGGCGCATGGCGCCGGCCCCAACTGGTCGCTCTCGGTATGGCGTCGATCGGTTACTTGATCGTGTACTGGTACGGCAGCGCGGCCACCTGATCGGCCTGCGGGAAGTTGACGACGGCGTCCTGGATCGAGCCGAACTCGAAGTAGGCCACGTCGTCGAGGTACAGCGTTCCCGTGACCTTCGTGCCCGACGATCCGCTCGGCGTGATCGTGACCGGAATCGTCGCGGTCTGGCCCGGGCCGACCGTAACCGGCGCAAACGAGTCAAGGCTCGTCGCGGGGTTCGCGCTGTCTGACTCCAGGTCGCCGGTCGGCGAACTGACCGTAGAGTCAAACGGGCTCGTGACGACGCTCGCCGACGTCGTGACCGACTCGCCTGGCGGGCCGGTCGTCCCGAACGTCCCGAACTCGACCGGCAGCACATCCCACTCGCCGGTGGCAAGCGGGTTGTCCGAGAAGGACAGCGATGCCGTGGTCCCGACCGTAGAGGCCACGTCTGGATCCCCGCCGACGAACTGGGACTCGAACAGGAGCGGCGTTGAACCGGTGGTCGTCGCCTGCGCCTGGAACTGCGTCGAGTTGGTCGGCACGAGGTACAGCGGCACGTTGTCGTTGTCGGGCAGGTTGTCCGTCGCCCCGCTGATGGCACCGAGCGTGAACGGGGTGCTGCCGGGCAGCCGCGCGTCTCCGAAGAACGTCTCCGGTGCGGTGCCCGTGTTCTTCACGGTGACGTTGTAGGTCTGCGGCTGGCCGGCGGTCAGCTGCGTGGAGGCGGCGTTTGGCAGCCCGCCGCCCGAGGCCGGTACGGCCTGCTGGCTGACGCTCACCTCAAACGGCGAGGAGAGCGAGTTCCCCGAGACCACGGGCGCGAACACCACTGCCAGCCTCCATCGACCAGGAGCGGGGTTGAGCGTGTGCAGCTGGGCGCCAACCTGGTTGTCAGGCGGTGAGGACGCAGTCGCACCCGGCACCATGTTGGTGGCATAGGCGACGGCCTCTCCCTGCGGATCGATCAGGTAGGCACCGAACTGGTTGCCGGGATCCTGGACTGTGATCGTTGCGTTCAGCTCCGGCTTCCCGGCGGGCACGTCGAGCTGGTAGAAGAACTCCTGCCCGCTGATCGGCGCGCGTCCGTTGCCGCCGGTCACCGTCCCGGAGAACGTCTGGTTGCCGGCCGGGATGAGGCTGCGCAGCGTCACGGGCACGGTGGTCGAGGTCGTCGAGCCGCCATGGGAGGACTGCACGACGATCGCCCCACTGGCGTCGCCGGGCTGGGCCGGCGTGCGCGTCCTGACCTGGACCGCCACCGACCGGCCGGGAGCCAGCGTCGCGCCGGCGGGCGTGACTGTCCCGAACGAGCTGTACCTGGCGGCGCTGACGCCGAACACCACGGGGCCGACGTAACCGCCGGCATCCGAATCACGGCTGTAGACGTACGCCGTCCACGTCCCGGCGGCCGGGTGCGCGATCTGGAGGTCGCCGAAGTTGCCGAGGCCCTGTGGCCGCGAGTCCCCGACGTACGTGCCGTTGGGGTCGATCAGCGTGATCCGCACCCGCGCGTTGAGCGATGCGGTCGGGGTCGCCCCGTGGAACGCCGCCGACGCGTCGATCCGGTCCTCGCCGGCGGGCACGCGGAACCGCAGCCGCTGGTAGTTGATCGGCACGCCACCGTAGTCGGGCGTCTGCGGGTCGCTGTCTGACAGCGCGAACTGCGAGGTGAAGATCGACCGATAGGCACCGAGCGTGCGACCCGAGAACGTCAGGTGCTGCGTCGAGCCGCTCTCGTTGGTGACGGTGTCGGTCAGGTTCTCGGCGGTCCCGGGCAGGTCCTCCGCGTTCAGCTGAGTCGGACTGGTCGTCCCCACCCCGACATTGCGCCCCTGGGCGGATCCGCCGCGGGCGGGCTGGTTGTCGTTCTCAGCAGCGAGCACGGCCTTGTAGGCGTCGACGCGACCGGAGCCCTGCTGGTCGGCGGGAGCGCCGATGTCGTCGGTGTTGGAGACGATCAACTGCTTGACCTGGGCCGGCGTGGGCGCCGTGCCGCGGTGGGTCTTCTCATAGGCCTGGATGACGAGCGCGGCAACACCGGCTGTCAGCGGCGAGGACTGGCTCGTCCCACCGAAGGACTGGACCGGCGACGGGTTGCCGGCCAGGCTGGCGCAGCCACCGAACTCGTCCAGGTCTGTCGAGCACAGCGCCCAGTCGGACTCGCCCGGCGCGACGACATCGATCGTGCGTCCGCGCTGGTCAAAGCCCGATGAGCTCAGTGAGCTGATCTCATCGTTGCTCCAGCCCTTGACCTCGGGGAAGCGACTACCGCCGAAGCCGTCCTGGATGTAGTTCTGGTTGTCGGTCGAGGCACCGGCCGAGATCACGTTGGGATCAGTCGCCGCCTCGCCGGTGGTGCTGGTCACACCGGCGTCGCCGCTGGACTCGACGACCGTGATGCCGGCCGCGACCGCCTGGTCGTCGGCCTGCGCGACCAGGTCGAGGGCGCCGCCGTCGTCGGGGTAGTTGTTGATCCCGAACGACTCGTTGAGGACGTTGACGTGGGCGGTGGTGATCGCGTAATCGATCGCCTCGAGGATCGAGGAGTCCGGCGCCACGTCCGAGGCGCCGAAGGCGACGAGACCGAGGAGGTTGGCGCCGGGAGCGACGCCCTCGACGCGAATGTTGCACGGACGGTTGAGCGCCAGCGCGCTGAAGTGGCTGACGTCGTAGACCTCGCGGCCCTGCGCGGCGATCGCCGAGGCGTCGCCGAACCCCTCGGCGCCGCTGGTCGGTGCCGCGGTGCCGAAGCCGCTGAAGTCCTTCAAATCGACCACGTGCTGGCCGTTGGGCCGGATGAAATCGGGATTGTTGGGGTCGATCGCGTCGGCGATGAAACCGACGGTGACCCCGCTGCCGGTGATCCCCAGCGACCGCGCCGTCTTGGCGTTCGGATTGTCGGAGTCGACGCTCATCGTCTTCAGCGCCTCGGGCTCGAGCTGGACCTTGCCCGCGGGAGCGCAGGCGCCGGGCAGCGGCGTCGCGCCGCCGCCGGAGGCGCTGCCGGCAGCTTGAGTCGTCGGGGGCGCGAGGTGGACGAGGCCGTTGGGAACGACCTCCGCCACGGCCGGATCGGACTTCAGCGACGAGACCTGCGCCGGTGACACGGTCGCCGACACCGCGTTGAGCGTGGTGTAGCTGTGCACGTCACGTGCGTTGCCGGCGGCGAGCGTCTGCAGCACCGGCCCCTGGACGGACGCGAGCGTCTTGCGGCGTGCGCTGAGTGCCGAACGGTTCGCGGGCTGGGCGCGATCCTGGTTCTTGAACACCACGATGACGCTCTGCGCCGACCCCGACGCATGAGACACCGACGACGCGGACGCCGACAGCACCTGCGTCAACGCGAACAGAGACACGGCACCGACGACGACGACCGTCAGCTTCAGGCGCAGACCCATTCCAACTACCTCCCATGTAGTAGCTCCGGTCCTGGAAACCGGTCCGGGCAACCTACAACGTCATCGTGGCGCCGTCCACGCAAGTTCGTTGCGCAGATCGCCGCCACGCGGCAGAAAATTGTCGTCAGAACGGGCCGTCGCCGCCCGGGCGACGGCCGTTCGTGAGCGGGAATCAGGCGACGTCGCGGAGCTTCTGGGCCTCCGCGAGCGACTGCAGCTTCTTCAGTGACTGGTTCTCGATCTGGCGGATGCGCTCGCGGGTGACGTTGAACGTCCGCCCCACCTCGTCCAGCGTCCGCGGGTGCTCGCCGCCGAGTCCGTAGCGGAGCTCGAGCACGCGGCGCTCGCGGTAGCTCAGGTTCTCCAGCGCTTCGCGCAGCGCCTCTTTGGTGAGGATCTCGGCCGCCCGCTCGTACGGGGACTCGGCGCGCTCGTCGGCGATGAACTGCCCGAACTCGGACTCCTCCTCGTCGCCGACCGGCTTCTCCAGCGAAACCGGCGCCTGGGCGGAGCGTTTGATCGACTCGACCTCCTCGGGCTCGATCCCCGTCACCTCGGCGATCTCCTCGGCAGTGGGCTCGCGACCAAGCTCGGTCACCAGCTTGCGCTCGGCGCGCCCGATCTTGTTGAGCTTCTCCACCACGTGCACCGGGATGCGGATCGTTCGGGCCTTGTCGGCAAGCGCGCGGGCGATCGCCTGCCGGATCCACCACGTGGCGTACGTGGAGAACTTGAAGCCCTTGCGGTAGTCGAACTTCTCGGCGGCGCGCACCAGACCGAGCGTGCCCTCCTGGATGAGATCCAGGAAGGGCAACCCCTGGTTGCGGTAGTTCTTGGCGATGGAGACGACCAGGCGGAGGTTGGACTCCACCATCTTCTGCTTGGCATCGAGGTCGCCGCGCTCGATCCGCTTGGCCAGGTCAACCTCTTCCTGGGCGGTGAGCAGGCGGACCTTCCCGATGTCCTTGAGGAACAGCTGCAGCGAGTCGGTCGTCATGTCCGGCTTGAGATCCAGCGCCGTCTTGGCCTTGCGCCGGCCGCGCTTGTCCGGCGCGCGCTCGACCTCGGTGGCTGCGAGGGCCGGGTCCACCTCCTCCACGAGCTCGATCTCCGTGCGTTCGAGGAAGCCGTGAAGCTCCTCGACGTCAGCCTCGTCCAGATCCAGCTCCGAGATCGCGGTCGCGATCTCCGAGTAGGTCAGAACGCCAAGCTGCTGGCCGCGGTTGACCAGGCCCTTGATCTCTTCCAGTTCCTGCAGGTCCGCTACAGACATCTGATTCCGTTTCCGTCGTTGGCGGCGACACGCCCACGGTGCCGTCGCAGTACAAAGAAAACCGCGGCAAACGCCCCGCTCAGGGCGTACGACCGCTACTTAAACATACGGTCCGACTATAGTCGCTATATTTTGTGAAGTCAATCCGCGGCGAGCCTGCACAGGCCCAGCTGAAGAGCCGATCGGGGGGTCGCAAATGCCGCCCAGGCTTCTTCTCTCTTTGATTGAGATCTATACCTCGGACCGTCCGCGTCGTTTCAACGATAGAACGAAATTTTTGGCGCGCCGTGTTTTTTGCGACCGTGCGCCATGATGGAACCCATGAGTCGTGAGCCCGAACCGGGCGTGATCGGGTCGCTCCCGCGGACCCGGCCCCATCGCCGCAGCGCCAAACGGGCCGCTTCGCCCACCGGCGCCCCGCCCGTCGACACCCAGGCTGCCGCCGAGCCGGCGGTGGCCAAGGCGGCCGCCCCCAAGCGCGCGCCGGCGGCCAGGACAGCCGCGCCCGAACGCGCGGCGCCGGCCCGGAAGCCGCGGACGGCGCAGACGGCGCAGACGACAGTGCCGCCCGCCGAGGCCGCGCCCGCCGCCGAGCCATCCCCCGGCTCGCACGGCCTGGTCGAGACAGCCGTCCAGGCCGCGGCCGAACTGGCCGAGATCGGCCTGCACGCCAGCGCCCGCGCCCTGCGCGGCGCGGTGTCGCGCCTGCCTCGCCCGTAGCCGGCGATCACCAGGACGACATAACTTCGTCCGGCGCGGTTGCGTATACTGCCGCGCCACCAGCCGAACGACCTCTCCTCCGGGAGGGGTCGACGGGGGAACCACTTGCGGGTTGTCGCAGACCCGCGGGGGCGAATCGGTCCCGCCAAGGACCGTAGCGCCGACAAAGCGCGAGCCCGTCAGCTCACCTCGTAGGCACGTAGGTAGGACCGAAGATCACTGTGTTTCGTCCACGTCGACATGCCCATGCCGTGCCCGCGCTGCTTGCCGTAGCCCTGGCCGTCCCCGCCGCCGCACTGGCGTCGTCGGGTGGCGGCGTGGGGATCGCGCCCGGCGGCTCGCCGGTGACCACCACCGGCGGGACCACCACCAGCCCGACGACGACCACCGGCCCGGCTCCGCCGGTTCAGAGCGGCAACGTGATGGTCTCCACGAGCGGCGACGGGATCACGTTGCAGACCAACGCCTCGGGCATCCTGCGCAAGGGGCTCACGTTCACGGGCACCGTGCCCACGCAGCTGGCCGGCCAGACGATCGAGATCCAGCGCTCGGGCCATGAGACCAACTGGACGTGGGCGAACACCGTAACCGCGACCGTCGGCTCCGACGGCACCTTCACCGCCGTCTGGCAGACCAACCACATCGGCCAGTTTCAGATCCGGGCGATGGCCTCCAGTTCGATGCAGGCTCAGAGCGCCTCGATGACCCCGCCCCTGACGACCACCGTGTACCGGCCCTCGCGGGCCACTCAGTACGGTCCGGGCTTCTACGGCAAGAAGACCGCCTGTGGGCAGCGCCTGAGCCGGAGCACCATCGGGCTGGCCAACCGCACGCTGCGCTGCGGCGAGTCCGTGGCTGTCTACTACCACGGCAAGACGCTGGTGGTCCCGGTCATCGACCGTGGCCCGTACGCCAACGGCGCCGACTGGGACCTCACGATCGCCACCGGCAAGGCGCTGGGCATCAAGGGCACCGCGCAGATCGACGCGGTCTCGCTCCCGTCGCGCTGAGCTAGGGCTCGTCGCTACCCAGGAGCTCGACGCCGCCCGCCGCGGCGGCGAAGCGCGCCTCCTCGGCGGCCTCCATCAGCTCGCGGCTCGTGCGTCCATCCTCGCCGAACACGGCCACGCCGACGCTGGCCAGAAGCGGCGCCCCGTGCCACGGCTCCGAGGACCGGACCGCCGCCGCGATGCGCTCGCCCAGGGCGTAGGCGCCCGCGCGGGCGGTGTCGCGAGCGATGATCCAGGCCCGCACGTCGCTCTCGCAGACCAGGATGTCCTGGCGCCGCACCGCGCTGCGCACCGCGCCGGCAAACCGGGTGAAGGTGGCTCGCGCCGCGGCCTGGGCCTCGACGGCGGTGACCCGCTCGGCGTCCTCGAGCTCGGCCAGCAGCAGCGACAGCGGCGCGCCTGCCGAGCGCACGATCTCGTCCTCCAGCGCGCCCACCCACAGCGAGCGTGAGGGGTCCAGAGTGGGCGGGTCAGAGAGCCCGGGCCACGCCCGCTGCTCGGGGGGCGGTGACGCTCCGGGCGGCGGCGGCGGGGACGCCGGACGGGTGGTGGCCACCGGCGGGGGCGGCGCCACCGGGGGCGGCGCCGGCGCGACGGGAGGCGGCGCCGGCGGGGCCGGCGCGGATCCCGACCGCTCGAGGGCGGCCGAGCGCACGCGTTCCCCAATGAGCGCCAGGCGCTCGGTCAGCTCGGCCACCAGATCGGCATCGGCCCCGCGCAGCTCTTCGCGCACGGCGGCCCAGATGACGCCGATGAGGGCGTCGATCGCGCGCGACACGGCCGCGGGCCCCGCGGCGCCCGCCAAGTCGCCCACGCGGGCGGCCAACGGGCTCAGCACCCCGCCGGGCTCGAGCCGGCGTAGATCGGCGTCATCGGCGATGGCGCGCAGCACCGCATCGCACACGCGAGGGCCGTCGCGGGTGAGCTCGGTGGCCAAGATGGCGGGGGCGTCGTCGAGCGGCGCCTGCTCCAGCAACGCGAGTAACCACCCCTTGGCCAGATCCTCTGACCGCGGGAGCAGCGCATCTATGGGAGCGTCGGCAACCGGCCGTGCCCGCCGCCGCCGTGGGGGCATGCGCGGCATCGGCCGTCTTCTATCACGCGCCCCTGTCGACTCCATGCGCCTTCACCGCAATATGCTGGAATTCCGATCCGCCGTGGGCCCGCCCGTCCCACCAGCCGTCCTCATGCCCCAATCGCTCATTTCCATAACCGAGGCCCTCCGCCGCGTGCTCGAGGCGACGACGCCCCTGGACACCGAGCCCGTCGCGCTCGACGACGCGCTCGGACGCGTCCTGGCCCAGGACGTCGAGGCGGCCGGCGACGTCCCCCCGTTCCCCTGCTCGGCAATGGACGGCTACGCCGTGCTCGCCGGGGACGCCGGGCGCACGCTGCAGGTCGTCGGAGAGTCGCGCGCCGGCACTCCCTCCGGGCGCCGGCTGACCGAGGGCGAGGCGGTGCGCATCTCCACCGGCGCGGCCATCCCGCCCGGGGCGACCGCCGTCATCCCCCAGGAGAACGTGGACCTCAACGGCGGGGGCGCGATCCATACCACCGCCGCGGTGACCTCCGGGGAGCACATCCGCGGTGCGGGCGAGGACATGCGCGCCCACACGGTCGTCCTCAGCGCCGGCACGCCTCTGGGCCCGGTGGCCCTCGGCGCGGCCGCCGCCGCAGGGGTCGGCTCGGTCATCGCCTCCCGCCGCCCGCTGGTGTCGGTGCTCTGCACCGGAGACGAACTGCGGGCCCCCGGCGAACCGCTCGGGCCCGGCGAGATCCACAACTCCAATGCGCCGATGCTCACCGGTCTATCCCGGCGGGCGGGCGCCGTCGCCGCCCCGGCGGGCCGGCTCCCCGACGACCGTGACGCCACCACCCAGGGGATCGGCGCGGCGATGGCGCAGTCAGACGTGGTGATCATCTCCGGCGGAGTCTCGGTCGGCCCCCACGACCACGTCAAGCCGGCGCTGGACCGCCTTGGCGTGCGGGAGGTGTTCTGGAGCGTGGCGCTGCAGCCCGGCAAGCCGACCTGGTTCGGCGTGCCGGCCGCCGGTCATCCGCTCGTGTTCGGGCTTCCCGGCAACCCGGTGTCAGCGGTGGTGACCTTCAGCCTGTTCGTGGCGCCCGCGCTGGCCGCGCTACAGGGCGCACCGAGCCCCGAGCCTCCCCAGCCCGCCGCAATCCTGGGCCAGGACGTGGGCCGCAATCCCCGGCGCGATCAGATGGTGCGGGTACGGCTCGTCAGCGAGGGTGGCGCGGTGCGGGCCTACCCCAACGGCGCCCAGGGCTCGCATATCCTCACCTCGCTGCTGGGCGCCGACGCGCTGGCGCTGATCCCCGCGGGCGAGGGCGCCCAGGCCGCCGGGTCCGAGGTCGCCCTGCACGCGCTGTCCTCCTGAGCGCCCGGAGCTAACCGCCCCTTAGCTTGCGCAGAGGGTAAACCGGGCACAATCAGCGCCGTGATCGCACCTCTCGCCCTGGTGGCATTCCTGGTGTCCGCAGCCGCCGCCGTCTTGCGCCGCCGACGCCGCCACGGGCACCCCGCGCAGTCCGTGATCGTGTCGCCGCGCAAGTCCACCGTGATCGCCCGTGACGGCGCGGTGCGCTCCGTGCAGTCGACCGTGCTCACGATGTCGGTGGGCGACCTGGAGCGCATCTGGACCCCGGCGAACCTCGAGAACCTGGCGCGCACCTACTGGCGGTTTCTGTCGCGCGTGACGCTCGGCTTCATCAAGGTCAAGTACACCAGCGACAGCCGCTCCGTCGTCCTCCTCGGCCGCCCGCTCACCCTGCTGCGCTTCGGCGCGCCCGAGTACACGATCGAGGACGATCACGGCGCGGTGCGCTGGCCGATCCGCGACGGCCTGCTCGTCGCCCGCGGCGGGCGCGGCTGCGGCTTCCTGTCCCTCGATGTGCGCCGAGAGCCTCCCAGGGGACGCGTGGGGACCGCAGAGCACGAGGATCTGCTCATCGAGGTCGAGGTGGCGAACTTCTATCCGTCGATCGCCGTCGGCTTCTCCGAGCCCGTCTACGAGATGACCCAGTCCGCCGTGCATGTCCTGGTCACGCACGCCTTCCTGCGATCGCTGTCCAGGCTCGACCTGGCCCGTTCCAAGGTGGGGCAGTTCGCCAACCAGCCGGGCGCCGCCGATTGGGACGCCGCGGTCGAGCGCTCCCGGGAGCGTTCCCCCCTTCAGCCCTGATCCGTCGGTCCGCGGGCTCAGCCGTAGCTGGTGATGCCCATGGCGCGCATCTTGGTGCGATCGTGGCGAGCGTGGATCCGGCGCACCGTGCCCGAGCGCGAGCGCATCACCAGCGACTCGGTGGTCGCGCCGCGCTCGCCCTGATAGCGGACGCCCTGGAGCACGTCGCCGTCGGTGACGCCGGTCGCCGAGAAGAACGCGTTCTCGCCCCGGACCAGGTCATCGCAGGTGAGCACCTTGTCGAGGTCGTAGCCGGCCTGCACCGCCGCGGTGCGCTCCTCGTCGCTGCGCGGCCACAGGCGTGCCACGAGCTGGCCGCCGATGCACTTGATCGCGGCCGCGGAGATGACGCCCTCCGGCGTGCCGCCGATCCCCCACAGCAGATCGACCGGGGAGTTCTCGCTCACCGCCAGCAGCGAGGCGGAGACGTCGCCGTCGGTGATGAGGCGCACTCGGGCGCCTGCGTCGCGGACCTGCGCCATCGCGTCGTGGTGCCGTTCTCGGTCCAGCATGACCACCATCACGTCGCGGATGTCGCGACGGCGGCGCTCGGCGACGAGCGCCAGCGTCTCGGCCAGCGGCCGGTCGAGGTCGAGCAGATCGGCGATATCGGGGCCGCCGGCGATCTTCTCCATGTAGACGCACGGGCCGGGATCGAACATCGAGCCGCGCTCGGACAGGGCGATCACCGCCAGGGCGCTCGGCATCCCGAGCGCGGCGAGGCGGGTGCCCTCCAACGGGTCGACGGCGATGTCGACCTTGGGCGGCGTCCCGTCGCCGATCTGCTCGCCGTTGTAGAGCATGGGGGCCTCGTCCTTCTCGCCCTCGCCGATGACCACCACGCCGTCCATCGAGACCGTGTCGAGCACGAGGCGCATGGCGTCGACGGCCGCCTGGTCGGCGCCCTCCTTGTCGCCGCGTCCGACCATCCGCGCCGCGGCGAGCGCGGCGGCCTCGGTCACGCGCACCAGCTCCAGCGCGAGGTTGCGGTCGGGCTTCTGGCTCGGCGGCGTGTTCATAGGACTCCCGGGGGCTTGCGGCCGGCGGCGCTCTCCTTGGAGCGCCACACCGAGCCTGTGAGGATGAGGAGGTCGGCCACGACCGCTATCCACCAGCCGATGGCCACGGTGATCTCCCCCGGCGGGGAGCCGGGATGGTCGATCACCCCGACGAACAGGGTCATGATCAGCGCCACCAGGGCGGTGACGGCGGTGAGCTCGCCGCGCGGCCAGGACAGAGCATGGCCTCGGGCGATGATCCAGGACAAGATGAGCGGCGCCGCGGCGGCGATGAGGAACACGAAGCGAAACGCGGAGAGCGCGGCCCACCCCGTGCACGTGCTGTTGGGGCCACGGCAGGTGCCCAGCTCGGCATTGCGATTGCCGAGCGAGTACCAGCTCAGGAACAGTGACACCCCCAACAGGATTCCTCCCGCGACAGCCACCAGCTCACCGCGGTCGAGCTCCTTGATGTTCATCGTCGGAGCAGCCTAACCGCTTTGGGCACATCTCAAGCGTCGGCGCCGGACCATGCCGACGGCTCGCCGACCGGGCATCTGGGGCGTTGCGGCGAGCGATGACCGAGGGATAACCGACTTAACGTTTGGGTTAGATTCGAGGCTGTCACTATTAAGCAATGGACGGCTTCCAGGCAGCCGTCGCGACTAGCGACGTCCAGACAGCGATCGAGAATCTGCAGGAGGCTCGCGAGCGGACGCTCGAGCTGGTGGCCCCGTTCTCCGATGAGGTGCTCGAGCGGGTCCACTCGACGCTGATGAGCCCGCTGGTCTGGGACCTGGGGCACATCGCCGCCTTCGAGGACCTCTGGATCGTGCACCGCTTCGGCGGGGAGCCGCTCCTGCGCGAGGAGCTGGCCGACGTCTATGACGCGTTCGAGACCCCTCGCGCGGGTCGCGGCGATCTGCCCTTCCTGCGACCTCCCGAGGCCCGGGACTATCTCCTGGAGGTTCGCGAGCGGGCGCTGGAGGTGATCGAGCGCCAGGGCATCGGCGACGGCATCATCGCCGAACTCATCCTGCGCCACGAGCAGCAGCACAACGAGACGATGCTCCAGACGATCCAGCTCGCCGAGCTGGAGGGCCTGGCGTCCTTCGCTACGGCCGGGTCCGCCCCGGCGGAAGGCGGCAACGGGAGCGCACGCTCGTTCAGCGGGCTGGAGCTCGTGGAGATCCCGGCCGGCGAGTGCATCATCGGCGCGGGCGGCTGGGCCGAGTCCGGCTTTGCCTATGACAACGAGCGGCCCCGTCATCGCACCGACGTCCGCGGGTACATGATCGGCCGCACGGCGATCACCAACGCCACGTACCTCACCTTCGTGGAAGGGGGTGGATATGAGCGGCGAGAATGGTGGTCCGACGAGGGATGGTCGTGGAAGGAGGACTACGACATCACTCGACCACAACGCTGGACGGCCGATCTGCGGTCCGAGTGGCGCCTGACGGGGCTCGAGCCACTGCACCCGGATCGCCCGGTCGTCCACATCTCCTGGTTCGAGGCCGACGCCTTCGCCAGAGCGCACGCCGTCCGCCTCCCCACCGAGCTCGAGTGGGAGAAGGCGGCGACCTGGGATCAGGAGCAGCAGGCCGCTCGTCGGTATCCGTGGGGCCCAGACCTGATCGTCCCCGGGCGCCACGCCAACGTCGACCACCGTGCCGGTGGCACCGTGCCCGCCGGCTCGCTGCCCGCCGGTGCCTCCGCCTACGGCGTGCTGGGCATGATCGGCGACGTCTGGGAGTGGACGTCGAGCAACTTCACCGGCTACGACGGCTTTGAGCCGTTCCCCTATCGTGAGTACTCCGAGGTCTTCTTCGGAGACCAGTACAAGGTGCTGCGCGGCGGCGCGTGGGCCACTCGGTCGCGCCTCGCCACCCCGACGTTCCGCAACTGGGACTTTCCCCAGCGACGACAGATCTTCTCTGGCCTGCGAATCGCAAAGGACCTCTGACATGGAGCCCCTTTCCCAATCCCTCGTCCACGTCGACTCGTGGCTGTCGGAGGACGATGAGCGTTCGCTGGCCAATGACGTGCTCGATGGCCTCACCAAGCCGTTCAAGGAGCTGGCCTCCAAGCACTTCTACGACGCCCGTGGATCGGAGCTGTTCGAGCAGATCACCGAGCAGCCCGAGTACTACCCCACGCGCACCGAGCTGGCCATCCTGCGTGAGCACGCGGGCGCGATCGTGTCGCTCACCGGTGCCGGGGAGCTGGTGGAGCTCGGGGCGGGCGCGTCGGACAAGGCGCGCGTGCTGCTCGATGCGATGCGCGACGCCGACACGCTGACGCGCTATATCCCGCTCGACGTGTCCCGGAGCGTGGTCGAGGACGCCGCGCGGACGCTCATCGAGGACTACCCGGACCTCCAGGTCTATGGCGTCGTCGGGGACTTCGAACGCCACCTCGAGCATGTCCCCGACGCCGCCGCAGGGGCGGGCGGGAACCGGATCGTCGCCCTCCTGGGCGGCACCATCGGCAACTTCCCGCCCGGCACGCGGCGCAACGTGCTGGGGAAGATCGCCACGCTGCTCGGGCCCGACGACCGCCTCCTGCTCGGCACAGACCTGGTCAAGGACCCCCGGATCATCGAGGCCGCCTACAACGATGCGGCCGGGATCACCGCCGAGTTCAACCGCAACCTGCTCTACGTGCTCAACCGCGAGCTCGGCGGGGACTTCCAGCCCGAGAGCTTCGAGCACATCGCGTTCTATGACCGGCGTAACGAGTGGGTGGAGATGCGCCTGCGGGCCAGCCGCGCAATGACGGTGTATATCGCCGACCTCGATCTCCGGGTGGAGTTCGCCGCCGGCGAGGAGCTGCGCACGGAGATCAGCGCGAAGTTCACGCGCGCCCACGTCGAGGCCGACCTCGAGGCGGCGGGGCTCGAGCTCGAACGCTGGTGCACCGATGGGGACGACCTCTTCGCGGTATCGATGGCGCGGCCGCGGGCCGGCCGCCCCCAGTAGGGTTCGCCGCCATGAGGATCGACGGCAGTTCCGCCCTGGTCGCGGGCGGCGCCTCCGGGCTCGGGGAGGCGACCGTGCGCCACCTGCACGGCGCCGGGGCTCGTGTGGTCATCGCCGACCTCAACGCCCAGCGTGGTGAGGCGCTCGCCGAGGAGCTCGGAGAGCGGGCGTCGTTCGCGCTCACCGACGTCACCCAGCCCGACACCGTGGAGGCCGCCGTGGCCGTGGCCGTGGCGCAGTCCGGAGGCGATGGGCTGCGGATCTCCGTGTCCTGCGCGGGCATCGGGCACGGCGAGCGGATCGCCGGACGCCGCGGCGCCCATGCCCCGGAGCCGTTTCAGCGGGTCATCGGCGTCAACCTGATCGGGACCTTCAACGTGCTGCGCCTCGCGGCGGCGGCCATGCTGGCCAACGAGCCGCTGGAGTCCGGCGAGCGCGGCGTGTGCGTCAACACCGCGTCGATCGCCGCGTTTGACGGGCAGATCGGCCAGGTCGCCTACTCGGCATCCAAGGGCGGGATCGTCGGGATGACCCTACCCGCGGCCCGCGATCTGGCCGTCGGCGGGGTGCGCGTGTGCACCATCGCACCCGGCACCTTCGAGACGCCGCTGCTGGGCGAGCTCTCCGAGGAGACCCAGCGCGCGCTGGGCGAGGCGGTGCCGTTCCCCTCCCGGCTGGGACAGCCGTCGGAGTACGCGGCACTCGCCGCTCACATCGTCTCCAACCAGATGCTCAACGGCGAGGTCATCCGGCTCGACGGGGCGCTGCGGATGCCCCCGCGCTAGCCGCGGGACCGCCTGGCCTGCGACCCGACCCGGGCCGCACTGGCGCGTGGGACGGCATCCGGATACGCTGCCGCGCCACCATGCGGCGAACGGCGTTCACAGCACTGCTCGGGGCCACGGCGCTTAGCGCGATCGCCGTGGCGGTGGCGGCCGGCGCGCCGGTGCCCGGCACGCCCCCGACGATCAGCGGCAGGCCCGCCTACCAGCAGAAGCTGACCTGTAACAAGGGCACGTGGTCAGCCGACGCCGTCTCGTTCTCCTACGCGTGGGCGATCTCCGGCGGCTCGACCATCGCCAGCGGGCCGACGTTGAAGGTCCCGGCGTCGGCCATCGACTTCGACGTCGTGTGCATCGTCACCGCCCGCGACGCGCAGGGACAGACCGCCCCGGCCAGCTCGGCGCAGGTGCTGATCGCACCGGGAATCTCGACGGTGAAGATCACCAAGGCCACCGTGAAGAAGGGCGTGGTGACGATCTCAGGGATCGTCGGCCCGGCCCTCGCGCGCACGCGTGGGCCCAACGGATGGTCGACGGTGGTGCTGGACCGGATCATCGCCGGCCAGTCGGTGCAGCAGATCTCCAACCCCAAGATCGTGCGCTCCAAGACCGGCGCGTTCACGATCGGCGGCCATGACGTCAAGGGCCGGCATAGCTACGTGGTCAACTACGAGCCGTCCGAGGGGTCGGGATTCGCGCCCGGCAGGGCGACGCGCACGCTCACGGTCCACTAGGCAACCCCGGGGGCGCGGCGGCCTCGGGGTCGATGGCGTCCCTCGGCGGCACCTTGGGAGATTCCTCCACTCTGGTCGGAGTTATCTACCAAGGCCCCCTGCAAGCGCGTCGATTCTCGCCGCCGCGGCACGGCAGACCGCAGCAAGGCGGGCCGGCTAGAGCAGCTCGATGAGCATCGCCTGGCCCATCCCGCCCGCCACGCACATCGACTCGATGCCGTAGCGGCCGTTGACGGTGCGCAGGCCGTTGATCAGCGTGGTCATGATGCGCGCGCCGGTCATGCCGAACGGGTGGCCGAGGGCGATCGCGCCGCCGAACGGGTTGAGCTTCTCGTCCGGAATCCCCAGCTCGTCCTTGCACGGGACGATCTGGGCCGCGAAGGCCTCGTTGATCTCGACGACGTCGATCTCGTCCATCGTCATGCCGGTCTGCTCGAGCAGTGCCCGGATGGCCGGAATGGGACCGAGGCCCATGATCTCGGGGCGGATCGCGGCGACGGTGGAGGCGATGATCCGCGCCATCGGCTTGACCCCGATGCGCTCGGCCTTCTCGTCGGACATGATCAGCACGGCGGCGGCGCCGTCGTTGAGCGGGCAGGAGTTGCCCGCGGTCACGGTGCCGTCGGGCTTGAACGCCGGCTTGAGCTTGCCCAGGACCTCCATCGTGGTCCCCGGGCGGGGGCCGTCGTCCTTGGCCACCACCGTCTCGGGCACCTCGACCTCGTTGCCGTCCTGGTCGGTCTCGGTGTGGGCGGGCACGGTGACGGGCACGATCTCGACGTCGAAGTGGCCGGACTCGCGCGCCTCCACGGCGCGGTTCTGGGAGACCACCGCCCATTCGTCCTGCTGCTCGCGGGTGACCTTGCAGCGCTCGGCGACGTTCTCGGCGGTCATCCCCATCGGGATGTAGACGTCATAGAGCGAGCCCTCGGAGCCGTTGAGCCTGACGTTCTTGGTCTCCTCCATCATCCCGGCGCCCAGCCCGGCGCGCGAGACCGCCTCGACGCCGGCGGCGATGTACTGATCGCCCTCGCCCGCGCGGATGGCGTGGGACGCCATCCGGATGGTCATCAGCGACGAGGCGCAGAAGCGGTTGACCGTGCAGCCGGGGACGTGGTGGTCCAGGCCGGCCAGCAGGGCCGCATTGCGCCCGACGTTGTAGCCCTGCTCCCCCACGCCCGAGGCCGCTCCCATCAGGACGTCGGCGGTCTGCGCGAAGTCGACGTCGGGGTTGCGCTCGATCAGCGTCCGGATCGGCAGCGCGGCCAGCTCGTCGGCGCGCACCGATTTGAGAGAGCCCTTGCCCGCACGCCCGATGGGGGTGCGGATGGCGTCGACGATCACGGCTTCAGGCATGGGCGAGTCTCTCCTTGGGCGGCGTGGGGATGAGGGTGGGTCAGAGGCCGAGGCCCCGGACGCCCGTCTCGCCCCAACCAAGATGGTGGGCGAGCTCGTGACGGACGGTCCGCCTGACCTGCACCTTCAGCAGCTCAGGGTCGTGGCCGAAGTCGCGCATCAGGGTGTCGCGGAAGATGATGATCCGGTCGTGGAAGTAGTCGCGCGCCACGGTGTCGCCCTGGTAGAGGCCGTAGGCGCGGCGGGCACGGCCGCCGTCGGACACGACGATGGCCACGTGCTCCAGCGCGCGGTGAAACTCCAGGGGCAACTCGTCCAGCGCGGAGCGCACGAGCGCCTTGAAGTCCTCGTCGCTGGTGATCGCGTACTCGTCCTCCTCGCCGTCGTCGTCCCCGCCGGCGTAGACGGCATCTGGAGGCGGACTGTCATATCCCAGCGCCGCCAGCTCCTCGGCGCGCTGGACGATGGCCTCGAACTCCTCCTCGGACGCGGGCTCGCGCCAATCGGCCATGTGGGTCATGGCGAGCACGACAACGCTGCCGATGATGGCCGCCCCGGCGCCGAAGATGGCGATGCCCTGCAGCAGGCGGAGCGGCGGCGAGTCGCTGAAGCCCGAGATGACGCTCACCGCACCCAGGCCGATGGTCAGGGCCGCGATGGCGGCGAAGAGGATGCGACGCAGGGTCGGTGGCGAACCTGGCATCGCTCGCTACCTCAGCGTCCGGGCGATCACGAGACGCTGGATCTCGTTGGTCCCCTCGTAGATCTGGGTGATCTTGGCGTCGCGCATCATGCGCTCCACCGGGTACTCCTTGACGTAGCCGTAGCCACCGAGGACCTGCACGGCCTCGACGGTCACCTTCATCGCCACGTCGGAGCAGAACAGCTTGGCCATTGCGGAGTACTTACCGACGTCGGAGTCGCCGCGGTCGATCTTGGCGCAGGCCTGGTAGAGCAGCTCGCGGCCGGCGGCGCACTGCGTCTCCATGTCGGCGAGCTTGAACTGGATGGCCTGGAAGGTGTTGATGGGCTTGCCGAACTGCCGGCGCTCCCGGGCGTAGCCGGCGGCGTAGTCAGTCGCACCCTGGGCGATGCCCAGCGCCTGGGCGGCCACGCCCAGCCGCGAGCGGTCCAGGGTGGACATCGCCACCTTGAAGCCCTCGTTGACCTGGCCGATGACGTTCTCCTGCGGCACGCGGACGCCGTCGAAGATCGGCTGGCCGGTCGGTGAGCCCCGGATGCCCAGCTTGTGTTCGAGCTTGCCGACGCTGAAGCCGGGCCGGTCGGCCTCCACCACGAAGGCGGTGATGCCATGCGAGTGGCCGGCCTCGCGATCGGTGACGGCGAAGCAGACGTAGAAGTCGGCGACGCCGAGGTTGGTGATCCAGTTCTTGGTCCCGTCGATCACCCACTCGTCGCCGTCGGGCACGGCGCGGGTGAGCATCCCACCCGGATCGGACCCCGCCTCGGGCTCGGAGAGGGCGAACGCGGGAGACCACTCGCCGCTGGCGCAGCGGGGCAGGAAGCGATCCTTGAGCTCCTCGGAGCCGAACAGCTTGATCGGCAACGTGCCGAGCTCCTGGATCATGAGGATCAGCGCGGTCGAGGCGCAGGCCTTGGCGATCTCCTCGACGGCCATGTTGAGCATGAGCGTCCCGGTGCCCGTGCCGCCGTGCTCGGTCTCGAAAGGGAGGCCCAGGATGTCCTGCTCGGCCAGCAGCTTGCGCAGGTCGTGGGGGTAGGCGGCCTCCTCGTCGATCTGGGCCGCCCGCGGGGCGATGCGCTGCTGGGCGATCTCGCGGATGGTGTCGCGGAAGTCGAGGTGCTCCTGCGGGATCGTGTACAGCTCAGACAGCGCGGACATGTGCGCTGTGGATGCTAGTGCAGCGTTCCGAAAGTCTCTTGATCGTCAGCGCATCCTGCCGCGCGGCGCGGACCGGCGCACACCGGGACCGCGCCGCACCCCCGACTGGTTGTCGAGGGTCAGGGGCCCTACAGGCCCGACGGATGCCTGATGATGTAGTTGCCGCCGTCCTGGAGGTTGGAGGTGACGTTGGCCGCAGTGAGCCAGCGCGGGCCGGTGCCGCCGGGCGTCGTCGGGCCGTAGTGGGCGGTGTCGAAGGCCAGGCCCGCGATCACGATGAACGTGTGCCCGGCGTCGGCGTAGATGGTCATCCACTGGCCGGGGCCGGCGCTGCCGTAGGACTCGAGCTGGCTCGAATCCTCGGGCGCTGACAGCAGGTTGGCGCCGTGCAGCGCGAAGCTCACCGCGCCCGAGCAGTCATAGGCAGAGTCGTTCCACTTGCCGTGGCCGCCGCCGACGCGGTAGGGCTTGTCAATGATCGAGTTGGCGGCGTTGATGGCCTGGACCACCGCCTGGGGCGCGCCGGCCGGAGGCGTCACCGTGCCGTCCGAGTTCAGCGTCGCCTTGGCGACGGGGCCCTGGGCGGTCATCGCCTTGGCCACGACCTGGCGCAGGGCCTGGGACTGGGCGAAGGTGACGACGCCATTGGCGGCCAGCCCGTTTGCGTCCTCGAACTTGACGACGTTGGCCTTGGTGCCGGGGCCGAAGTCGCCGTCCACCTCGGTGGGGAAGCCGGCGAGGGTCAGGTAGCCCTGGAGGACCCGGACGTCGTGGCCCTTCATGCCCTGGTGCAGCGTGCGCTCGCCGAGGTGCTGGGAGCCGCCGTCCTGGGTGACGGGCGCGAGGACCGGGTTGTCGCTGATCACGCTGGTGGGGTCATTGGCCGTGGCGGCCTGCTTGGCGTGGCGCTTACCGCCGGCGGGGCCGCCCTGGCCCAGGGAGGTGCCGCCGTTGCCGGCCGTGCTGTCCGCGTTGCTCGTCCCGGCGATCACCAACTGCAGCTTGCGCACGAAGCCGGCGTTGACCACGCCGTTGACCGCCATGTGGAACTTGCGCTCGAAGCTCTTGACGTTGGTCGCCGTCGCCGGGCCGAAGATCCCGACCGCGGGGGTCTTGAAGCCGGCCTTGGTGAGGTCGGCCTGGAGGGCCCGCACATCGCTGCCGGTCATCCCCTGCCGGAGGGTCCGGCTGCCCAACCTCTGTTTAGGGGCGGCCAGGGCGGGAGAGGTGGGAAGTAGGAAGGCAGTGAGCGCCAGCAGCCCCACAAGTCGGGGTACGGCGCGGATGCGGACTCGGAACAAAGTTAACCCTTCTCTTTCGGACGCCTACGGGGTTAGCTGACGGGCTCGCGCTGAAAGAGATGCGCTACGCCGGAGTTCCGGCGATTCGCCCCAGGGACCCTTGGTGGGTCCCAGCGGGTTCCCCGATCGCCTCGGCCTCGGCCTTGACGATTCGGCTGGGTGCTTATCGGCTGGGCAGCCTACACGACCTGCAAGATGTCTGTCACACCATCCTTTGCACCCTCCTGATGGGAGGAGATTCGGCGTCGATCCCGGCTCCCCTACCCGCGAAGCTAAGCTCAGGAAACATGGGTGCTGACTATTCCCCCAAAGAGGTCTCGCAGCTCCACGGCGACGGCGAGATCCAGCTCATCGACGTCCGCGAGGTCCACGAGCACGAGGCCGGCCGGATCGCCGGCGATCGGCTCATCGTGCTCAGCAACCTGAGCGCTGAGGCCCACACGATCGACCAGGCCCGGCCCGTGGTGTTCTACTGCCGCAGCGGCGCGCGCTCGGCGATGGCGACCCAGGCCTTCTCCGAGGCCGGCTTCGACGCCCACAACATGGCCGGGGGGCTGCTGGCCTGGGACGATGCGGGGCTACCGCTCGAGCCCGACGGCGGCTACGTCGACGCGAGCTGAACGCTCGCCGGCCGATCTAGCGCTTCCATTTGATCGAGCACCCCACCGGCGTTGTCAGCGGCCGCTCGGGCTCCCGACCCGCCAGCACTGCGTCCAGCGCCTCGCGCAGCCACGCGGCGCGCTGAGCCGGGTCGTCTTGGTCGGAGTCCGGGGCGCCGCGGTAGCGCAGCGTCCCCGTGGCGTCCAGCACGAACACGTCGGGAGTCGTCTTGGCACCGTAGGCAGCGGCCACCTGCTGGGTGGGATCGTGCAGATACGGCATCGGCCAGTCCTCGCGCGCGACGCGACTCTGCATCGCCTCATAGGAGTCCCGGGGATAGCGCTCGGCGTCGTTGGCGTTGATGGCCAGGAAGCGCACGTCCTGGTCGGCGTAGTCCCGCGCCGCGTCGGCGATGCGGTCGTGCCAGGCCAGCGCGTAGGGGCAGTGGTTGCAGGTGAACACGAGCACCGTGGGCGCGGTGCCGTCGCCGGCCAGCGACCATCCATCTCCGCTCGTGTCAGGCAGGGTGAAGTCCGGCGCCCGTTCGCCGATGTCGACACTCATAGGCTCTCACCTAGTCCTCTCGCTCGTGGGTCGTGCTCAGCGCGTCGCGCAGGTCCTGCGGGTCCGGGGTTGGGGACACCCGGCCATCGCGGCGCACGTAGACGCGGCAGTTGAGCCCCGCCGGCTCGTCGCCGGCACCCCGGCCCAGCGCGGCCATCAGCTCCACGCCGTCGATGAGGATCGTCGGCGAACCGGTGAACGCGGCCGCCTCGGCGTCCTCGTCGGTACGGATCTCGCGCATCGTGACGTCGTCGGGCAGGCCGAGCTCGCCCAGCGCCGCGCGCAGCTCCGCGAGCGCCCGCTCGGTTGACGGACAGCCCTCCCACCACAACAGCTCGATGTGCGGGCCGATGTCAGGGCCTCGCGGGCCCGTGGCTCAGGACACGGTCCACGTGTCGCCGCCGAACAGCAGATCCGTGAGCTGGCTCTCAGTGGCCGGCTCGGTGGCGCCGCGGCGGAAGACCGGGCGCTTGACGTCGCGGAAGATCCCGATCGGCGTCGGCCCTGTGGGCGTCTCGGCGAGCTTGGCCAGCGAGAACGCCTGTCCCGCGTCCGCGCGCGCGGGATCGTGGATGAGCAACTCGGACTCGTCGACGTCGGCGAGGTCCACCACCGTCAGACAGCCGTCGGCACCGCGGATGACGCCGCGCTCGTTTTCGACTCCGAACCGGATGGGCTTGCCGGGCTGCAGACGGATCTGGTTGGCGTCCTTGGTCTCCTTGTCAGTCAGCGCGCCGAACGCGCCCTCGTTGAAGACCGGACAGTTCTGGTAGATCTCGACCAGCGCCCCGCCCTCGTGCGTGGCGGCGGCACGCAGCACCTCGGTGAGGTGATGGCGGTCGCGGTCGATCGTCCGGGCGACGAACGTGGCCTCGGCGCCGAGGGCGAGGGCCACCGGGTTGAACGGATGGTCGGCGACGCCGAACGGCGTGGACTTGGTGATCTTGCCCAGCTCGGAGGTGGGCGAAGCCTGGCCCTTGGTCAGGCCGTAGATCTGGTTGTTGAAGAGCAGGACCTTGACCGGCACGTTGCGGCGCATGGCGTGGATGAGGTGGTTGCCCCCGATCGACAGCGCGTCGCCGTCACCTGAGACGACCCAGATCGACAGGTCGTCGCGGGAGGTCGCCAGGCCCGTGGCCAGCGCGGGCGCGCGGCCGTGGATGCCGTGCATGCCGTAGGTGTTCATGTAGTAGGCAAAGCGGCCGGCACAGCCGATGCCGGTGATGAAGACGATCCGCTCGGGCGGGATGCCCAGCTCGGGCATGAACTGCTGGACCGCCGACAGCACGGCGTAATCGCCGCAGCCCGGGCACCAGCGAGTCTCCTGGTCTGACTGGAAGTCGGCCTTGGTCAGGGTGGCGCTCATTGGCGGCTCGCGATCTCCTCTTCCATCTCTGAGGCATACAGCGGCTGCCCCTGGATCTTGGTGAACGACTCGACGTCGACCAGGAAGCGGCTGCGCAGCAGCATCGCCAGGTGGCCGCTGTTGAGCTCGGGCACCAGCACGCGCTCGAAGGAGCGCAGTACGTCCCCGACGTTCGACGGCAGTGGGTTGAGGTGGCGCAGTTGGGCCGTGGCCACCTTGTGGCCGGCCTCCCGGGCCCGGCGGGCGCCGGCCCGGATCGCGCCCTCGGTGGAGCCCCAGCCGAGCACGAGCAACTCTGCGCCGGGCTCGGAGTCCACCAGCAGCGAAGGGAGCTCATCGGCGATCGCAGCCACCTTGGCGGCCCGCAGCTCGGTCATGCGCTCGTGGTTGGCGCCGTCGTAGGAGATGTTCCCGCTGCCGTCGGCCTTCTCCAGCCCGCCGATACGGTGCTGGAGGCCCGGGGTGCCGGGGATCGCCCACGGCCGTGCCAGATGGTCGTCGCGGCTGTAGGGCTCGAAGGGCGGTGGTTCGGTGCCGGGTGGGTGGGAACCGTTTGGCGCCGTGGCGAACTGCGGGTCGATCGCGGGCAGCGACTCCACGTCGGGCACCATCCACGGCTCTGACGAGGAGGCCAGGAAGGTGTCGGAGAGCAGGATCACCGGCGTCCGGTACCGGATGGCGATGCGGGCAGCCTCAAACGCGGCATCGAAGCAGCCGCCGGCCGTGCTGGGCGCGATCACCGGCAGCGGCGACTCACCGTGGCGGCCGTAGAGCGCCATCAGCAGATCGGACTGCTCGGTCTTGGTCGGCATGCCCGTCGACGGGCCGGCGCGCTGTACGTCGACGATCACCATCGGGAGCTCCAGCATCACCGCCAGGCCGATGGTCTCGGACTTCAGGTCCATGCCGGGGCCGCTGGTGGCGGTGACGCCCAGCCGGCCGCCGAAGGAGGCGCCGAGCGCCATGCCGGCGGCGGCGATCTCGTCCTCGGCCTGAATGGTGGACACGCCGATGTTGGCGTGGCGCGAGAGCTCGTGCAGCAGCTCTGAGGCCGGCGTGATCGGATAGCTGGCCAGCACCAGCGGCAGCTTGGAGCGCACGCTGGCCGCGATCAGCCCCAGCGACAGCGCGGTCGTCCCGTTGACGTTGCGATACCTCCCGGGCGGGACGTCGGTGGCCGCGGGGACGCGGTACTGCACGTCGAGCAGCTCGGTCGTCTCCCCGAACGACCAGCCGGCGTTGAACGCCGCCAGGTTGGCCTGCGCGACCGCCGGGTTGCGGGCGAACTTCTTCTCCACCCACCGCTTGGTGACGTCCGTGGGCCGCCCGTAGAGCCATGAGACGACGCCGAGGGCGAACAGGTTCTTGGCCCGGCCGGCGTCGCGGGTGGAGACGCCCTCGATCGCCTCCACGGCGCGCGTGGTCAGCGTGCTCATCGGGATGCGGTGGACGCGGTACTCGCTCAGCGAGCCGTCCTCCAGCGGGTTGTCGGCCCCATAGCCGGCCTTCTCCAGATTGCGCTTGGAGAAGGCGTCCTCGTTGACGATGATGGTGGCGCCCCTCGGCAGCTCGGCCTCATTGGCCTTGAGCGCCGCCGGGTTCATCGCCACCAGGACGTTGGGATGGTCGCCCGGGGTGAGGATGTCGCGTGAGGCGAAGTGGATCTGGAACGCCGACACACCGGCCGTGGTGCCGGCCGGCGCCCGGATCTCGGCCGGGAAGCTCGGGAGCGTGGCGAGGTCGTTGCCGACCACGGCGGTGGCGTCGGTGAAACGGCTGCCGGTCAGCTGCATCCCGTCGCCGGAGTCTCCAGCGAACCGGATGATGACCCGTTCGAGTTCCTCGACCTCCTTGGTCACCCTGCCCCCAGCAGTCTTGTGCGCATCACCTGCGTCGTCCCTTCCACTCGGTCATCGATTGTATCCACCCGTGAGGTCGGCCCCGCCGGCGGTGTATGCCATCGACGCATCCCCACAGGGCCAAGCTTTGGTTTGCGGCTTGACGCGAGTGGTGAGCTTTCCCCCATGAGCGAACGAGAGCAGTACGACACGCTCGCCGACGAGCTGGAGGACCGCGCCGACACGCTCGCCGGCGAGAGCGCCCACCTCGGCGAGAAGATCGCCGACGTCCGGGACGACTGGGAGCGCAAGCGCGCCGATGCCGGGGTCCCAGGAGCCACCCCCGACTGGGACGACCCCGAAGAGGACGAAGAAGACGACGGGGACGACCCCGAAGAGGGCGACGAGGACGACGACGACTAGCGGGGGCCGTGTCCGTCCACGGTCCAGTACCTGACGACGATCGCGCGCATCGGGTTCTCGATCGCGGGCCGATCTTCTTCGGTGGGCCACCTCGCGACGACGAACCGCGCGATCGCGCGCTGGCCGCCTTCGTGGTCGCCGTAGAGAAGGTCGATCTGTATGGCGGCGTCGTTGGCCAGATTCTCGACGACCTCGTCGTAGCCGGGTAGCGCTGGATCGCGGAGGGCCCCCTGCCAGTACCCGCTCTCGCTCGCCGGGATGTAGAGATCGAGCTGCTGCTGGCGGAACTCCTCGAGGTCGGGCATCTCGAGGGGACGCCCGGAGCCCGGGTTGAGGGACTCGTAGCGCGCCCGGGCCCGCCAGCCGTGGATGACGGCCACCCCGTTGCCGCCATTCCGGAGGCCGACCGCCATGTAGACGATCCCGTCCTGCACCTCGGCTGCACCACCGTGACCAGGCAGCTGCACGATCTGCCCATCGCCGAAGCGGATCCGCTCCAGCGGATCGTCCTCCCTCGAGGGGACGAGCACGGGCCGCATCCCGATCAGCAGCGAGCGCTCGGCCACCCTCGCTGAGCGGTTGGCCGACCTGACCGAGCTGAAGGTGGCGACCGCCAGCACGAGCGTGCCTCCGGCGGTCGCCAGCGCGGAGATCGTTACCCAGTCGGCCATCAACCGCCCCGGGTAGTTTCCCGATACCGAGCCGGCGCCCGACCGGAGGTCGGGCGCGGCGTGGCTCTAAACCTTCTGGACGTTGATGGCCTTCGGCCCCTTGGGGCCGGCCTCCTCCTCGTAGGACACCTTGGCGCCCTCCGCGAGAGACCGATAGCCGTCGGCCTGGATGCTGGTGTGGTGGACGAACAGATCCCGGCTGCCCTCATCGGGAGTGATGAAGCCGAACCCCTTCTCGTCGCTGAACCACTTGACTGTTCCGGTAGGCATGGGAGTTTCCCCTCCGCTACTTCAAGTGCTGCCACCACGGAGGTGTTGCTTCCCCCAGGGCCTGCACCTGCGTATTCGCCGATCGGTTTTTGACTGAATCGGCCTTGTCCGCGGGCAAGGTAGCACGGAGACGGGCAAAAACACCAGCCCACGACTCCGCTTTACCTCCTGAACACAGGTCATCATCTGCTCACCATGGACGATCCCCTTCCCGTGCGCCCCGGCACCGCCATCCCCCTGCGTGAGATCACGGTGCGCGCCTCGCGTTCGTCGGGACCGGGCGGCCAGCACGCCAACACGACTGCGTCGCGGATCGAGGCGTCGTTCGACGTCGCGGCATCCGAGACGCTGTCCGAAGCCCAGAAGCAGCGGATCATCGCCCGCCTCGGCACGCGGGTGGTGGCCGTCGCCCAGGACGAGCGCAGCCAGGCGCGCAACCGCGAGCTCGCCCTCCAGCGGCTGGCCCACCGTCTGTCGGCCGCGCTCGCGCCGCGACGCACGCGACACCCGACGCGGCCCACGCGCAGCTCGGTGACCCAGCGACTGGACGCCAAGCGCCGGCACGCCGCGCGCAAGCGCGACCGCCGCCGTCCCGGCGCGGACGACGGGTGAGCCCGGCGCGCCGTCGCCGCGAGGTCCTGGGATGCGCTGGTACGTCGATGGGATGAACGTGATCGGGACGCGGCCGGACGGCTGGTGGCGCGACCGCGACGCCGCCATGCTGCGCCTGGTCGACCTGCTGGAGCGGTGGGCCGCCGCCGAGGGTGAGGACGTGGTCGTCGTCTTCGAGCGCAAACCCTCGCCGCCGATCCGCTCCACCGTGATCGAGGTGGCCCACGCGCCCAAGCCGCGCCGGGACGCCGCCGACGACGAGATCGTGCGCCGGGTGCGCCAGGAGCCCCACCCCGGGCTCGTGCGCGTGGTGACCTCGGACCGCTGGCTGGCCGACCAGGCAGGCCACCTGGGCGCCGCCGTGCACGGGGCCGACATGTTCCGGTCGATGCTCGACTCCTATTGACCTACGCGCGCGTACACGCGCGCGCGGGCGTCGACCCTCGCAGTACGCGGCCGCGCCTTGCCACAATCAATGCCGATGGCCGATCAGCCACAGCGCCGACCCACCCAGCAGCGCGGCCGCGCACAGCCCCCTGCGCCCGGGCAGCCGGGCTGGCGCGTCACGCCCGCGCCGGATGGGCGCGGGGCCGGCGGACAGCAGCGCCCGCCGTCGACATCGCGGTCACGGTGGTGGATCGCCGCGGCGATCGTCGTCTTCCTGCTGGCGATCAACCTGTGGGTCTCGTCCCAGGCGCTCAAGCCCGCCCCGCCGGTCAAGATCCCCTACAGCCCCACCTTCCTCGACGCGGTCCAGGCCAAGAACGTCACGAAGATCTCCTCCACCGGCGACTCGATCTCCGGGACGCTCAAGACGGCGATCGCCTACCCCGCGGGCAGCACCACCAAGTCCACGACCTTCTCCACCCAGATCCCGTCGTTCGCCGACGACGCGACGCTGTTCTCGTCGCTGCGCAAGGAAGGGGTCACGATCAACGCCCAACCCACGAACGCGGGCCCGTCGGTCGCCGAGAGCCTCATCTTCGGCTTCGGGCCGACGCTGCTGCTGGTGGCTCTGTTCGTGTTCATCGCCCGCCGCTCAGCGGCAGGTGGCGGCGGCGCGGGAGGCCTGATGTCCTTCGGGCGCTCGCGGGCACGGCGCGTGGAGGCCTCTGACCAGCACATCACTTTCGAGGACGTCGCCGGCATCGACGAGGCCAAGGAGGAGCTGACCGAGATCGTCGACTTCCTCAAGACGCCCGACAAGTACCTCGCGCTGGGTGCGCGCATCCCGCGCGGCGTGCTCCTGTCCGGGCCCCCGGGCACCGGCAAGACGCTCCTGGCCCGGGCCGTGGCCGGCGAGGCCGGGGTGCCGTTCTTCCAGATGTCGGCGTCCGAGTTCGTGGAGATGATCGTGGGAGTCGGCGCCTCGCGCGTACGTGATCTGTTTCATCAGGCCAAGGAGGCTGCGCCGGCGATCATCTTCATCGACGAGCTCGACGCGATCGGCCGCTCGCGGTCCTCGGGTGGTCCCAACCTCTCCGGCGGCCACGACGAGCGCGAGCAGACGCTCAACCAGATCCTCACCGAGATGGACGGCTTCAGCCCGCGCGAGAGCGTGATCGTGCTGGGCGCGACCAACCGGCCCGAGATCCTCGACCACGCGCTGCTGCGCCCGGGGCGCTTCGATCGCCGCGTGGTCGTGGTGCCGCCCGATCGCGCCGGCCGCGAGGCGATCCTCGAGGTGCACACGCGCTCGGTTCCGCTCGACACCGACGTCGATCTCGGGGGCATCGCCGCGGCCACGCCGGGCATGGTCGGGGCCGACCTGGCCAACGTCGCCAACGAGGCCGCCCTGCTGGCCGCCAAGCGCAACCACTCCAAGGTGGCGCGCCAGGACATCACCGACGCGCTGGAGCGGATCGTGCTCGGCGCCGCGCGCAAGGTGATGCTGTCCGAGGACGACCGCCGCCGGACCGCCTACCACGAGGCCGGCCACGCCATCATGGGCATGCTCACGCCCGGGGCCGACCCGGTGCGCAAGGTCTCGATCATCCCGCGCGGGATGGCGCTGGGCGTCACCTTCTCGGCTCCTGACGCCGACCGCTTCAACTTCGACGAGCGTCACCTCCTGGCTCAGATCAAGGTCGCGCTCGGAGGCCGCGTAGCCGAAGAGGTCGTCTTCGGCGACCTGACCACCGGCGCGGAGTCAGACATCCAGCAGCTCACGCGGATCGCTCGGGGGATGGTCGGGCGCTGGGGGATGAGCCGTGCCGTGGGGCCGATCGCGGTCCTGCCGGCCGACGGCCAGGGACCCCTCCTACCCGGCGTGTCCGAGACCTCCGAGCAGACTCAGCGACTGGTCGACGAGGAGGTGCGCCGCATCGTCGAGACCGCCCACGAGGAGGCCACGGTCACCCTGGGCTCCCATCGCGCCAACCTCGATGCCCTCGTCGCAGCGCTGCTGGAACACGAGACGCTCGACCAGTACGAGGCCTACGACGCGGCCGGCCTGCCCCAGAACGTCCGGGCCCAGCCGGCGGACGCGCCTCCGGTCGTCCCCCAGGCCTAGCGCGCAGGCGGGTCAGAGGCGGAGCCGCGTGCCTACAGCGGGCGGCGGCCCGCGAAACCGGCCTCGGGCTCGTGCCAGAAGCCGATCGACTCCTCGTCGTCGACCAGCCAGCACAGGTACACCTCGACCCCGTCGCGCATAGCGGGGAAATCGATGAGGCCGCGGTCGACGTCACGCAGGACGATGTCCACCGCCTCGAGCTCGCCGACGGCGCGGCTGATCTCCACCAGCCCGCGAGCGACGTCACGCCCGGGGTAGGCGCCCCCGGAGTCGGGGTCGAGGGCATCGATGGCGTCGGTGGCTGCCGACCCCATCGCCATCAGTCTCGCCTGAGCCTCGCGCACCCAGCCGACGCGGTCGGCCACCCAGCCGCGCACCGCCATGGCCTGCTCGAGGGTGTAATGGCGGTGGTGGCGCGGCCCGTCGGGTGCGTCGGACGCGTCGGACGCGGCGTCGTCAGTCATTGAGCCGGGTCATCCGCGCCAGCGCCTCGTGGCATTCGACGACCCGCCGCTTGACCGGGTCGTCATCGGTGCGGTCGTGGACCAGGTCCCAGGTGCGATCGGCGATCTCGCGGGCGTTCTCGGGCGTGGCGGTCTCCCACAGCCGGTCCACCAGCCGCAGCTCAAAGCTCTGGATCTGGTCGGCGGGATTGCCGGGGGCCATCCGGGGCAGAGGCTCGCCCGTGGCCTCCTTCCACATGCCGGTCGCGACCAGCAGTCGGTTGCGGAGCTGGATCTGGTCCACGCCCGCAATGCTAGCCCCGCGGCCGTTCCCTGGCCCCGCGCCCGATCCCTAGCCGCGAGGCAGTTGCTGCCTCGTGGACAGGAGCATCGCGAACGGATCGCCGTCCGCGTCGACCCGCGCCAGCACCTGATCGGTGGTGAAGGTCAGCAGGTCGGGGTCACCGGCGTCGAGGCAGGCCTGGACCTCCTCCCAGCTGACCGGCGCCGACACCGTGGGCTGCTCGCGCGCTCTCACCGAGTACACGGTGACCGTCGTCTTGTGGTCATCGTTCTGGCTCCAGTCCACCAGCACCTTGCCGCCGCGCAGCCGCTTGGTCATGCGCGAGACGACGAGCTCGGGCAGCCGCTGCTCCAGCACCTCGGCGACCTGGCGCGCGAACGGCTTGGTCTGGACGTAGGTCACCTTCCCGGCGGGCGCGTTGAGGGGGACGTAGAGCTGCATCCCCTTGGAGCCCGAGGTCTTGGCCACGCTCTCCAGGCCGAGAGCGCGGAACAGCCCGCGGAGCACGAGCGCCACCTCACAGCACTCGACGAGCCCGGCTGGGGCTCCCGGGTCGAGGTCGAAGACGAGCATGGTCGGCGTCTCCGGCGCCGCCGCCAGTGAGAGCGAGGTGTGCAGCTCGATGTCGGCGAGGTTGGCCAGCCAGATCAGCGTCGGGCGGTCCTGGCAGAGCGTGTAGTTCACCGCGCCGACCCGCACCGTCTGCACCCATTCGGGGCGGTGCGACGGCGACTGCTTCTCATAGAAGTACGGGGCCTGCACCCCATTGGGGTAGCGCTTGAGGGTGAGGGGGCGGTCTCGCAGGTGGGGCACCACGGCGGGGGCGATGCGCGCGTAGTAGGCGATGAGATCGCCCTTGGTGAACCCGGTGGCTCCGAACAGCACCTTGTCCCAGTTGGAGATCTTCAGCTCGCGCCCGTCGGCCAGGACGGCCAGCGACCCCTCGGGCAACCGCTCGACGGCATCGAAGAGGGCCTCGGGGGCGGTGGGGTCAACCCCGGCGCCGGCAGCATCGGCGGCATCGGCGGGCGTGGCGCGGTCAGCGTCGTCAGCGGGGCGGCGCTCGCCCGGGGCGGGCTCTCGGACGACCTCGGCCGCGTCCTTGTCGGTGCGCAGCCCCTTGAACGACGGCGCCCGCATGACCCCCTCCGTCGTCCACTCGCGAAACTCGATCTCGGCCACCAGGTCGGGTTCCACGTACGCCGCGTTGCGCGGGAGCTTGGGCGCGTCGTCGAAGGGGCTGTCGGCGCGGCGCAGCGGCCCGAGCCGGCGCGCCAGCTCGTTGAGGGTGCGCTCGGTGAAGCCGGTGCCCACGCGCCCGGCGTAATCGAGGCGGCCGTCGTCGGTCCAGTAGCCCATCAGCAGCGCGCCGATCCGGTCGGTGCGCCGGCCCTCGCCGGGCAGCCAGCCACAGATGACCAGCTCCTGGCGTGTGACGTGCTTGATCTTGATCCACGCACCCGTCCGCCGCCCCGGCTCATAGCGCGAATCGAGCCGCTTGGCGACGATGCCCTCCAGTCCCTGGGCCTCGGTGGCGTCCAGCAGCGCGTGTCCGCGCCCGGGGTGGTTGGCCGGGGCGCGCCACGCCGGGCCGGCGAGCTCGAGCGCGTCGAGCCGTGCCCGCCGTTCCTCGTAGGGCAACGCCATCAGCGAGTGCCCGTCGATATAGAGCAGATCGAAGATGGCGTAGACCACCGGGGTGCTTGCCGACAGGCGGCGCACCGCGCTCGCCGAGGACACGTTGATGCGCCGCTGCAGGCGCTCGAAGCTCGGGCGCCCATCGTCGCCGAAGGCCACGATCTCCCCGTCGAACACCGCCTCGCGCATCCCCAGGTCGCGCAGGATGCCGCGCACCTCGGGATAGGTCTCGGTGATGTCGTTGAGATTGCGGCTCTCCAGGCGCAGCCGCCCCGGCTTGACGTAGGCGATCGCTCGCACCCCGTCCCACTTGACCTCGAAGGACCACTTCTCCTCGCGTGCGGGAAGCTCCCCGCTGCCGGCCAGCATCGGCAGGATCCGCTCGGGCATCGCCTCCCGGTCGGGATCGGCGGGCGCGTCCATGCGGTGGATCATCCAGTCCTTCTCGGAGCCCTCGCGACCGCGCTGGCCGATGGGGAACAGCCCGTAGCGCCCGGACAGCCGTTCCCCGTGGAAGGTGATCTCGACCTTCTTGTCGTCCCACAGGTGGGTCTCGAAGGTGCCGTGGTCCCAGATGGTCATCGTGCCCGCTCCGTACTCGCCGGCGGGGATCTTGCCGTGGAAGTCCAGGTACTCGAGCGGGTGGTCCTCGGTGTGGACGGCCAGCCGGTTGTCGGCGGGATCGGCGGGGATGCCGTTGGGGATCGCCCACGAGGCCAGGACGCCGCCGTGCTCGAGACGCAAGTCCCAGTGCAAGCGCGTGGCGTGATGCTCCTGGACCACGAACCGCGCCGCGCCGTCCTTCCCCGAGGCGGCGCCGTCGGGCTCGCCGGTCTTCCCGAAGTCGCGCTTGGCGCGGTAGGTGTGGAGCTTGTCCGGCGTCATCTCGCGAACTGCCGATGATGGCTCATCGGGGGTGGCGAGTACGATCCGCGCGCTCGTCACCGTGCGCCTCGTCACCTGGAACGTCAACTCTCTGCGCGTCCGCCTGCCGCGGGTTCTCGAACTGCTCGCCGAATACCGGCCCGACGTGGTCTGCCTCCAGGAGACCAAGACCGCCCCGGACGCTTTCCCGGTGGCCGCACTGGCCGGCGCGGGCTACGGCGCCGTACACGACTCGGGCGGGCGCTGGGCCGGCGTGGCGGTCCTCGCGCGCGCAGGGATGGAGATGTCCGATCCCGTGAGCGGGCTGGCCGGCGACCCGGTCCCCTCCGAAGCCCGCTGGTGTGAGGCCACCGTGGGCGGCATCCGCATCGCCAGCGTCTACGTCCCCCACGGCCGGGCGCTGGACAGCCCCGAGTTCCCGCGCAAGCTCGCCTTCCTCGACGCGGCCGCACGGCGGGTCGGGCAGTTGGACGGCACGCCGCTCATCCTGGCCGGCGACTTCAACATCGCGCCGTCTGACGCCGACGTCTATGACCCGGCTGCGTTCGCCGGAGCCACGCACGTGACCGCGCAGGAGCGCGCCGGCCTGGCCGCGATCGAGGACCAGGGCCTGGGCGATGCCTACCGGACGCTTCACCCCACCGAGGTGCAGTACACCTGGTGGGACTACCGATCGGGCAACTTCCACGAGGGCCTGGGGATGCGCATCGACCTCGCTCTCGTCTCCAGCGGTCTGGGGGACCGGCTACGGGCCTGCGGCATCGACCGGGAGTACCGTAAGGGGACCAAGCCATCCGATCATGCACCGCTACTGCTCGATCTCGCCGGCACGAGCCACTGATGAGACTCCTCAACGCTTCTTCAGCAACGTTTACGCGCTCGCGCGATCATTGACACCATGGCGCGCGTTCTCGTAGTCGATGACGAGCCTGCCGTGCGGCGGGCGCTCGAGCGTGCTCTGCGTCTCGACAACCACGACGTGACCCTCGCCGAGAACGGCGAGCAGGCGCTCGACGTCCTCGCCGACGGCTCGACCGACGCGGTCATCCTGGACATCCTCATGCCCAGGCTCGATGGGCTGGAGGTCTGTCGTCGCCTGCGCAAGGCGGGTGACCGCACGCCGGTGCTCATGCTCACCGCGCGCGATGCCATCGACGACCGCGTCGAAGGGCTCGACGTCGGCGCCGACGACTATCTGGTCAAGCCGTTCGCGCTGCGCGAGCTGCAAGCCAGGCTGCGGGCGCTGCTGCGCCGCTCCGGTGACGGCACCGCCGACGGCGAGCCGCTGCGCTACGGCGACCTCGTGCTCGACCCGGTCGCCCACGAGGTCCATCGCGGCGAGCGGCTCATCGAACTCTCGCGCACCGAGTTCCTGCTGCTGGAGCTGTTCATGCGCCACCCCCGCCAGGTGCTGACGCGAACGACCATCTTCGAGAACGTGTGGGGCTACGACTTCGGCCCCACCTCCAACGCCCTCGGCGTGTACATGGGCTACCTGCGGCGCAAGACCGAAGCCGGCGGGGAGTCCAGGCTGCTGCACACGGTGCGCGGCATCGGGTACGTGTTGCGCGATTAGCCGCTCCATGACACTGCGCAAGCGCCTCTCCCTGATCGCTGCCGCATCTGTCGGAATCGCCGTCCTCCTCGCCGTCGCCGCCTGCTACATCGTCGTACGCCATCAGCTGCACGCTCAGGTGGACGGCTCGCTGGCGGCCCAGGAGCAGGAGGTCGAGCACACCGGCAGCGTCGGGGCAGCCCCCCCGGGCATCCCGGCCAGCGCGGGCGGGCCCGCCCCGTACGTCCAGTTCGTCTATCCGGGCGGCCTGCACAACGGGTCGGGCGGCCTCGACCTCCCCGTCAACGCGCACGTGCTGCGCGTCGCCAACCAGCAGGGCTCGACGTTCATCTCCGACGTGTGGGTGGGCGACAACCACCTGCGCATGCTCACCATGCCGGTCCTCGTCGGCCACGCGCAGATCCCGGCGGCGCTGGAGCTCGCGCGCCCCCTCAGCAGCGCCGACAACATCCTTTCCGACCTGCGCCTCGTGCTGGCGCTGCTCCTGCTCGGCGGTGTCGCCCTCGCGGCGGTGCTGGGCCGAATGGCCTCGCGCCGCGTGCTGGCGCCGCTGGCCGAGGTGGCCGACGTGGCCCAGGAGATCGGCGAGACCGATGACCTCACCAAGCGCCTGAAGGTGCACGCCGACGATGAGGTCGGCCAGCTCGCCACCAACTTCAACGCCATGCTCGATCGCCTCGAGACCTCCCGGGAGGCCCTGGACGAGTCCGTGCGCGCCCAGCGCCAGCTCGTCGCCGACGCGTCGCATGAGCTGCGCACGCCGGTGACGAGCCTGCGCACGAACATCGAGGTCCTGCTCGAGGACATGCCGCTCGACGCCGAGGACCGTCGCCGCCTGCTCGCCGACGTCGTGGAGCAGTCAGAGGAGCTGACCGCGCTCGTCGGGGACCTCATCGAGCTCGCCCGCGGGGACCAGCCGGGTCCGGAGCCCGACGACGTCCGCCTCGACGGCGTCGCCTCCGAGTCTCTGGCGCGCGCCCGGCGCAACGCCCCCGGGATCCACTTCGACGCCACCCTCGCCCCCACGTTGATCGACGGGGTCCCCGAGCGGCTGGCGCGGGCCATCAACAACCTGCTCGACAACGCCGCGCGGCACTCCCCGCCGGGCGGCACGGTGGAGGTCCAGGTCGGGCCCAGCGGCGTCGAGGTCCGCGACCACGGCACCGGCGTGGACCCCGAGGATCTGCCCTACGTCTTCGATCGCTTCTTCCGGGGCACCAACTCGCGCGGTCGCCAGGGCAGCGGGCTGGGCCTGTCCATCGTGCGCCAGGTGGCCGAGCAGCACGGCGGCACCGCATCGGTGACCAATGCCGTGGACGGCGGAGCGATCTTCACCTTGCACCTGCCCGGCATGCCGGCCGAGAGCGATGAGCCGGTGACGGGCCTGTCGGGCCTGACGGGCGTCGGCGAGGTCCCTGGGCCGGGCCATCCGGTCCAGACCGGGTAGCCACCTGGGCGGCGGTCGACCGTCGGCGGAAACCTACAGCTGCGCCCGGGTGCGCATCCGGACCAGCCGGGCCTGCCGGGCGATGAGGAAGCGCTTGCGCAGCCACCAGAACAGGCCGGCGAAGATCGGGACCACCACGAGGACCAGCAACGCGCGCTGACTGGGCTTGAACGCGAGCACGATCCCCACCTCGATGGCCACCGACGGGATCGCCGCCAGCAGCGCGGCGTGCGAGCGATAGCCGCTGAAGTGCTCGCGGCCCGTGATCTCGATCACGCCCAGCGCCAACACGATCAACCCGACGATCAGCGCCGGCCCTCCGTGCCCGATGAACCCGATCACCGCCGCGATGATGCCCACCAGAATGGCCAGCTCGGAGATGGGCAGGCCGCCGAACGGGCCCTCCGGACGCTCGCCCTCGCGCCCGAGCATGCGCCCGCCGCGCTTGACCTCCTGCGCGGTCTGGGCCTGGCGCTCTGCGCGGGCGTCGCGACGGGTGGAGGGCACCGCACGCGGCGTGGTGTGCCGGGTACGCCGCTTGCGAGACCTGGTGGGCTTCCGCTGAGGCAAGGACGCTGAGGATAATGTCGGTGATGGTCCGCCGTGTCGCCAGCCTGCTCGCCACCGCCCTCCTGGTGGCCGCGCTGGTTCCCGTCTCAGCCCTCGGCGACGGGGATCCGGCCAGCGATGTCCTGTTGGGCCAGAACGTCTACTACCCGTACTCGCCCCCGGTCCCCAAGAGCGTCCAGGACACGCTGAACGCCGAGACCGCCGCGGCCAAGAAGGCCGGCCTGCCCATCAAGGTCGCGCTCATCCCAACGCCGGTGGACCTCGGGGTCATCCCCGAGCTGTTCGGCCAGCCCCAGAACTACGCGAAGTTCCTGGACAAGGAGATCAGCTTCCAGGGGCCCCAGCCGCTGCTCGTGGTCATGCCCACCGGCTACGGGGTGCAGTCCATGAGCGCCAAGGCCGAGGCAGCCGTCAAGGGGCTCGCGCCGCCCAAGGGGAAGACGAGCACCGCGCTCGCCGAGGCCGCGATCACCGCCGTGGCCAAGATCGCCGCCGCCGACGGTCACCCGGTGAAGGGCGTGGCCGGCGTCTCGACCGGCTCATCGGGCGGCGGCAGCTCGACCGCCCCGCTGCTCATCGGGCTCATCGTGGCCGCCGTGCTGGTGGCCGGAGCGTTGATCCTGCTGCGCCGCCGCCAGGGCGCCGCCAGCGCCGCCGGCTGAGACCTGCGCTCTGTGCAAAACCTCGATCGCCGCCGGAGGTGTTGCGCGCTGCGCATCCACCAGCTGCACTCCGTGCAAACGCCGCTCACTCGGTTGAGGTTTCGCACGGTGTGCAGGTTCGCATCAGCCCACTCCCTCCCCAGCTGCAGTTGACGTTCGCCCCGCGCCCGAGCAGCGCCGATCAGTCCCAGCGGTGCCTTCCGGCCCGCAGCGCCCGCAACTCCGACACGCCCCGGGGCTCCCCGCTCCCTACAGGCGCGTCGGCGGCCACCGCGCCCGGTAGCACTCTTACCCCGAGTGTGCGCTCCACGGTGCCACCCTCGCCATCGGCCTCCACGCGCAGCACCCGGGCGCCCGGGCGCGAGCTCACGCACGAGCGCACTTCGGTCCCGCACACCAGCAGCGCCGCACAATCGTCGACCGCGAACCCCGGCGGCATCGCCCCACTCCCCACCGCTTCCCGGTAGGCCGGCAGGCGCTCGGGCTCGCCGTCGAGATGGACCGAGAGGCTGCCCTCGACCAGGCCGAGGCCCGCAGCGGGGCGCGGCGCGCCACCGCTCATCGTGATCCCACTCTCGAACCAGCACATCGCGCCCGCGCTCAACCCGGCCAGGACGACGCCCCGCTCCCACGCGGAGCGCATCGATTCATCGACCCCGTGCTCGCGCCATACGGCCAGCAGGTTGCGCATCGAGCCGCCCCCGACGTAGATGGCGTCCTGGGAGAGCAGATGGGCGCGGGGGTCAATCCGGTCGCGGCCCAGGTGAAACAGCGACAGCACGCTGGGCTCGCACGGCCAGCCGCTGAAGCGCTCGTAGAAGCGGGTGGTCTGGTCGCGCCCGTCCCCGCTGGCCGTGGGCAGGAAGCAGATCCGGGGCACCGGCTTGCCGGTCAGGGTCAGCACCAGCCGGTCCAGGGCGGCACTGCGGTCCTGCATGGTGAAGCCCCCGCCGCCCATGGCGAGGATGCGGCGGCGGTCGCCGTCGCCGCCGCTCACGCGGCGCGGCGCAGCTCGTGAGCGCCGAGATACCTCACAGGCAGATCTTCCTCCATCGCGCCTGCGGTGCCGTCCGCGCACACGAAGCGCGCGCGGGCATCGGGGCGCGAGGCGACCACCTCCACCAACTCCGTGTCCACGAAGTGCAGGGCCGCGCCGTCTCCCACCCCGTAGCCGGCGGCCATGCCGCCCGCCACGGCGGACATGAACGCCGAGCGGCGGCCGGGCTCGTCGTTGTAGTGCACGGCGTTGCTCCAGGGCAGGAATCCCAGCCCTTCCAGCCGGCGAGGCGCCCCCTCGTGAAAGCTGGAGATCACATCGCTGAACCAGCACAGTGAGCCCGCCGAGCCTCCGCACAGCACCACCCCGGCGCGCCAGGCGTCATAGAGCGCCAGATCGATCCCGTGGGCTTGCCAGGCGCCCATCAGCGAGACCAGGCTTCCCCCGCCGACGTAGATGAGGTCCTGCGCCTGGAGGTGGGCATACGGGTCGCCGACGCCCGTCTCGCGGCGAAACAGCGAGATGTGGGACGGCTCACAGCGCGAGGAGGGGAACGCCCGGTAGAAGCGCACCACGTAGTGGTCCGCGTCCCCGCTGGCGGTGGGTAGGAAGCACACCCGCGGGCAGGCGGCGCCGGTGAGCGAGAGGACGTGGTCGTCGAGCAGGGGGTTGCCCCACTCCATCGAGAACCCACCGCCGCCGAAGGCGACGATCTGAGGTGGTCTCGCGCTCATGGGCACAAGACTCCCGGCCGCAGCGGCTGCCGTCACTGGCCCCGTGGACAAGACCTGCGCGCGCGGACCCTCCACACGCGCGGCCCGCTTCCTAACTGCTCTTCGCGGCCTCCGCGGAGGCGCCGACGTCGGCCATCTCCTTGAACAGCCCGGTGACCACGAACACCACCTGCTCCGCGATCTCCACGGCGTTGTCGCCGACCCGCTCCAGGCACCGCGCGACGAGGATCATGAACATCCCCCACTCGCGCAGCTCGAGGTCGTCCCCGATCTCGACGGCGCGCTTGAAGATCGCGCGGTTGAGCCGGTTGATCTCGGCGTCCTGGCGCACCAGGTCCTGGGCGAGCTCGACGTTGCGGGTGCGCAGCGCATCCTTGGCCTGGGAGACCTCCGAGCGCGCGAGCTGGCCCATCCGCTCGATCGCGTCCAGCGTGTCCTTGTCCTTGGGGGCGTCGTGGCCTGACAGCGGCACGAGCTTGGCGATGTTCACGCACTGGTCGCCCATGCGCTCGATGCAGCGGATGCAGTGCAGCAGCGCCGCGACGATGCGCAGGTCAGTGGCGACGGGGGACTGGCGGGCGAGCAGCGACAGGATGCCCTGGTGGACCTCCAGGTAGCGACCGTCGATGCGGTCGTCGTCTGCGACGACCATCGCGGCGAGCTCCACGTCCTGATAGCTGACGGACTCCAGCGCCCGGTCCAGCTGGCCGATCACCAGGTCGAGGCCGCCGAGAACCTGGCGCTCCAGTTCTTTGAGGTCCTCGCGGAATTGGTGGCGCGTCTCCTGCATGTCGTAGCCCCCTACCCGAACTTGCCGGTGACGTAGCGCTCGGTGCGCTCGTCTGACGGATTGGTGAACAGCTTGGTCGTCTCCGCATGTTCGACGACGATCCCGTCGAGCATGAACACCGTGGACTTCGCGACGCGCGCCGCCTGCTGCATGTTGTGGGTCACGATCACGATGGTGTAACGGCTCTTGAGCTCGTCGATGAGCTCCTCCACCTTCAGGGTGGCGATCGGGTCAAGCGCCGACGCCGGCTCATCCATGAGGATGACCTCGGGCTCCACCGCCACCGCGCGGGCGATACACAGGCGCTGCTGCTGGCCACCGGAGAGGCCGATCCCGGGCGCGTTGAGGCGGTTCTTGACCTCGCCCCACAGCCCCACCGCGCGCAGCGCACGGTGCACGCGCTCGCGCAGGTTGTCGCTCTTGGTCCCGGTGAGCCGCAGTCCCGCGGCCACGTTGTCGAAGATCGACATCGTCGGGAACGGGTTCGGCTTCTGGAACACCATCCCGATCATGCGTCGCACCGCGGTGACGTCGACGCCATCGCCGTAGACGTCGAGGTCGTCCAGCGCGACGCTGCCCTCCGAGCGCGCGCCCGGGATCTCCTCGTGCATGCGGTTGATGCAGCGCACCATCGTCGACTTGCCGCAGCCCGACGGACCGATGATCGCCGTGACCTCGTTGGCGGGGAAATCGATATCGATGCCCCTGACCGCGTGGACGGAGCCGTAGTAGGCATGCAGGTCGCGGACCTGGATGCCGTGGCCCTTTCGACGCTCTCCCAGGGCGGACAGATCGGGGGGGGTCTCCTGCTCCGACTGTTCTCCGGCAGTCGACATTTCCTGTGGTTCCTTACTCGTCGTTTCGGGAGGGATCATGTCATGGCGCTCCTGCGCGAGATCGCTCGCGCGATCAGGTTGAGTATGAGGACCAGGGCGACCAGGGTCAGCGCGGCACCCCAAGCACGGGCAACGACGACGTCACGGGGACTGGTGATGTCGTTGTAGATCTGCACCGGGAGCGTGTTCATCTCCGAGTTGACGTTTCCGGTCAGTACGGATGCCGCCGAGACCGTGAAGAGCAGTGGCGCCGTCTCACCCATGCCGCGGGCGACGGCCAACAGGGATCCGGTGACCAGCCCGGTCCGCGCCGTGGGAAGCACGACCTTCCACACGATTCGCCAGCGCGGCGCCCCCAGGGCGAGCGCGGCCTCGCGCAGGCTGGTGGGCACGAGCAGGAGCACCACCTCGGACGACCGGATCACGATCGGCAGCATGAGCAGCGACAGCGCCAGTGCGCCCTTCCATCCGGCGAAGCCAGAGCCGCCGACGTGCGAGACGACGAGCACGATGTAGATGAACAGGCCGAACACGATCGACGGCACGCCGGTCATCACGTCGACGAAGTAGCGCACCACGTTGGCAAAGCGGCCGTCCTTGCCGTACTCGGTGAGATACAGAGCGACGGCGATCCCGATCGGGACCGAGATCAGGCTCGCCAGCGCCACCAGCTCCAGCGTGCCGAAGATCGCGCTGCGGATGCCACCCGGGTTGCCGAAGAAGTTCCCGTTGGGGTCGGTGGTGAAGAACGTGCCGCTCCAGGAGCCCAGGCCCTTGTACAGCAGGTAGTAGATGATCAGGATCAGTGGCACCAGAGCCAGGCCGGTCCCGGCCATCAGCAGGCCGCGCATGAGGGCGTCCTTGCGCTTGCGTCCGGGGCTGGTCGGTGGGAGCAGAGAAGCGCTCGAGGTGCTCATCAGTTCGCTCCCGGGAGGTTCACGGCGCTCAGGATGCCGTCGGCTGCCCCGGCCGGCTCAGCCTCCGGGGCCCGCATGCCTCGCGTCCCGCGTCGGACGAACCATCGCGCCAGGATGTTGACCAGCAGCGTGAGCACGAACAGCACCAGCCCGGCGGCGAACAGAGCCGACGCGTGCAGCGGCTGGTTGGCTGCCTCGCCGAACTCGTTGGCGATCACGGCCGCCAGCGTGTACCCCTGATCGAATATGTGCTTGCCGATGGTCGGCGCATTGCCGATGGTCAGCACCACCGCGATGGTCTCGCCGATGGCGCGTCCCAACCCCAGCATCGCCCCGCCGGTGATGCCGGGGCGCGCGTAGGGGAGCACCGTCATCCGGATCATCTCCCAGCGTGTCGCGCCCAGCGCGAGCGCGGCCTCCTTGTTCTCGGATGGCACGGTCGCCAGCACCTCGCGGGCGATCGCGGAGACGATCGGGAGGATCATGATCGCCAGGATGAGCCCGGCGATGAAGTAGTTGCCCGGGGTGATCGTGCTGGCCCCCCCGCCGATGAACGGGATGAACGAGAAGGTGTTGGCGAACCACTTCTCGGCGGGCTCGAGCCTGGGGCCGAGCACGAACACGCCCCACAGCCCGTAGACGACCGACGGCACGGCCGCCAGCAGATCCACGAGCATGCTCAGCGGACCGCGGGCGCGGCGCGGGCACATCTCGGTGAGGTACAACGCGGTGGCGACGGCCACCGGGACACCGATGAGCAGCGCGATCGCCGAGGTGATCAGCGTCCCCACCACCAGGGGCGCCCCGTGGTAGATGTTGCGGCTGACGTCCCAGTCGTTGCCGAAGATGAAGCTCAGACCGAAGGAGTTGAGCGCCTTCGTCGACTCACCGATGAGGCGGACGAAGAAGTACCCGATGAGCAGCAGGATCAGGGCCGACAGGGTGGTCAGACCCAATTGGAGCACCTGATCCGGGAGCCGTGACGCCGGCGACCGCTGAAACGCGGAGCGGCCGCCGGGCACGGTGGTGGCGTTTGCCTCCATGAGGACCCGGTCCCGGGACGCGATCGCCTAGGAGATCGGCGAGCCGTTGCAGGTCATGGTGGCCAACTGTGCGTTGTTCTTGGCCGCGAGCGACGCCGGGAGCGGCGCGTACGGGAGCTTGCTCCCGCCCTCGCCCAGCGTCTGCTGACCGGCGCCGAAGGCGTAGGCCAGGAAGGACTTCAGGCCCTTCGCGGTCGCGGCGCTCTCCTTATCGTCCTTGCACGGGTCCTTATAGGCCACGAGGAATGTCTGGGACACGATCGGGTAGGCGCCCGACGCGGGCGAGTTGATCGTCGAGATGCCGAGGTCGGCCGGGACCTTGATCCCGTTGGCCGCCGCCGAGGTGTTGGCGATCGTCGGCAGCACGTAGGTGCCGCCCGAGTTCTTCACCGCGGCGTAGGTGAAGCCGTTCTCCAGCGCGTATGCCTGCTCGACGTAGCCGACGGCGCCCTGGGTCTGCTTGACCGAAGCGGCGACGCCGGAGTTCTTGGCCGCGCCGGTGCCGACCGGCCACTTGACGTCCTTGCCGGAGCCGATCGAGGACTTCCAGGTCGGGCTCACGTCGGACAGGTAGGTGGTGAAGCCGTCGGTGGTGCCCGATGAGTCAGAACGGTGCACGACGGTGATGGACGTGCTCGGCAGGCTCATGCCGGGGTTCAGCGACTTGATCGCCGGGTCGTCCCAGGTCTTGATCTTGCCGCTGAAGATGTTGGCCAAGGTGGGGCCGTCGAGCTTGAGGCCGCTCTTGACGCCGGGGAGGTTGTAGGACACGGTGATCGCGCCGAAGGCCACCGGGTACTGGAGGACCGGGCCCTTCATGGCCTTCTTGTCCGCGTCGGCCAGCGACGGGTCAGAGCCGGCGAAGTCGACTGTGGCCGTCTGGAGGTCGGCGATCCCGGTGCCGGAGCCGACACCGTTGTAGTTGATCGTCAGCCCCTGGCTCTTGAGGTTGGATCCCCACTGCTGGTAGATCGGCTGGGCGAGGGTCGACCCGGCGCCGTTGAGCGTTGCCGGGCTCACCTTGGAGCCGCCGGATCCAGAGGACGTCCCCGTCGACCCTCCGCTTCCGCCGGCGCTGGCCGAACTGCTACTGGAGCTGCTGCTGCCGCACGCGGCTATGGCGAGCGCAGCGGCCAACGACACCGCCACCCCGCCGAGACGAGTTGTACGCACTTGGTCTCTCCTTGGTTTCAGTTCGAGTCGGGCCTAGTCTCGGCGTCGGGCCGGCGCATGGTGTTAATCAGTTGTGAACGCCCGGTTATCACTTGCCGCGGGTCAGCCGCGAGCCGATAGCCCAGCCCGAAGTGGGTGTGGATGAATGACCAGCCCGGCAGCGCCGCCTCGAGCTTGACCCGGAGCTTGCGCACGTAGACGTCGACGGAGCGATCGCGCACCCGCATCTCCCGGCCCCACACCAGCCGGAAGAGCTCTTCCCGCGTCACGATCCGGTCCTCGCGCCGCGCCAGCTCGGTGAGGAGCCGCAGTTCGCGGATCGACAGCATCAGCGCCCGGCCCTCGGCCCGGGCCAGGTGTTCGTCGGGGACGATCTGGAGCGGACCGACCTCCAGCACCTCCCGCTGTGCCTGAGCTGCCTCGGTCACGCCTTCTGATGCTGCTGAGGCGCGCCGCCGCTCGTGTTATCAGGTCGTCACGAGCGTGTGAACGAGTTGTGAACGCCAGTGGGCAGCCGGCCACGGGCCGGCGGTCAGCGCCCGCCCGTCAGCCCGCGAGGGCTGAGTTCAGCTCGTCCTGGCCGGCGCGCTCGGAGGTGATCATGTGCAACTCCTCCTCGACGCTGTTGTTCTCGCGCTCTGGCGAGAAGCGGTAGCCGACCCCGAAGTGCGTGTGGATGTAATTCCACTCCGGCGACCCGGACCGCAGCTTCTGGCGCAGCTTGCGCACGAACACGTCGACCGACCGGTCGCCGTGGGCCATGGCGTAGCCCCACACGCGCTCGTAGATCTCCTCGCGGCGCAGCACCCGGTCAGACCCGGACAGCAGGTGCAGGATCTCGAACTCGCGGGCGGTCAGTTCGAGGCTGACCTCATTGACGTAGGCCTGGTAGAGGTCGGGGCGGATCGTGATCTCGCCGAAGCTGGCGGCGGCGTCGAGCGCGGGCATCTCCGCGCGACGGTGCCGGCGCACGGCGGCTTCGATGACGCAGATCAGCTCCTCGGCGTGACACGGCTTGGTGATCCACGCGTCGGCGCCGAGACGGAGGCCGCGCACCCGCTGGGCCACCGACGACGGCCCGGTGCACACCACCACGGCCAGACCGGGCAGCCGGGCGCACACCTGCTCCAGGTAGTTCCAACCGGTCGGCCCCAGGATGGCCAGGTCCAGAACGATGGCGTTGAGGCGCATCGTCACCAGGGAATCGGTGTTCAGCGGGGCCGGCAACGGCCGGTACTCGCAACCCAGGGCGTCCAGACGCTTGGACAGGACCTGCATGAAGCCCGGATCGCGGTCGAGCACGGCGAGGCGGAGGCGGTTCTGGCCGCGCTGCGCCGGAGCGGTGGTCGGATATCCGGGCATCGTCTCGCTGCGCTCAATCGACATGGCGCGCACTCTAACCCACGGCCCCCCGCGGCTAGCCTGCCCGCCGAGGCTGATCACAAGATCTTTACGTGCAAACAGCGGCGAACCCGGATGGCCCCGGAAAAACAAGTCGCACCCGATTTGAGAATGTGAAGAGCGGGTGAAGGTTCTCGCATCAGCGCTACGCGCCAATCGCGCCTGTACGCTCTGAGCGGTGCGGCAGTCCGGTTCCCGACAGGTAGGCGTCGCGCGGGGCCGTCGGTCGCGCGCTGACGGCTCTGTGCTGCTCGCGCTCCTGGTGGGGGCGCTGATCCTGGCCGGGTGCGGCTCGTCGTCGTCATCATCGTCTGAGACCGCCGGCCAACCCGCCGCCACCAGCGCCACCACGGCCGCCTCCTCGGCCCAGAGCGCCTCCCCGGCGCCCGCCGTGGCCGAGCTGCCCGCGGCCCAGCATCCGAGCGCGTCCCAGTTCCCGGCAGCCACCGGCAAGAGCCTCAAAGACCTGGGAACCCTGGCGAAGTCCAGCGTCGAGCTCGGAGCCGCCACGGGCACCTTCACGCCCGGGACCAACCGCTACGCGTTCGCCCTCACCACGGGCTCGGGTAAGTTCGTCTACGCGCCCACCGCCATCTACGTCGCGCCCAGCCCGGGCGCTCCCGCCAAGGGGCCGTTCCTGGCCCCTGCCGACCCGATGAGCGTGCTGCCCCAGTACCGCAGCAAGCAGAACTCCGGGCCCGGCGGGATCCAGGCCATCTACGCCGCCAACGTGCCCGTCCCCAAGGCCGGGACCTACTTCGTCCTGGCGCTGACCAAGGGGCCCAACGGCCTCATCGGGTCCACGGGCGAGCTCGCCGCCGCCGCCTCGTCGCAGATCCCCGGCGTGGGCCAGCGGCCGCCTGACATCGCCACCGACACGGCTGCCACGGTGCACGGCAACCAGGCCCTGTTGACCACGCGGCTCCCGCCCGAGCACATGGCCGCGGAATCGTTGGACCAGGTGCTGGGCAAGAAGCCGGTCGCGCTGCTGTTCTCCACGCCGCAGCTGTGCATCTCGCGCGTGTGCGGGCCGGTGACCGACGTCGCGGTCCAACTGCAGCAGAAGTTCGGCGACAAGGTGGACTTCATCCACCAGGAGGTCTACGTCGACAACCAGCCCTCCAAGGGCCTGCGCCCCCAGCTCAAGGCGTTTCATCTGCGCACCGAGCCGTGGCTGTTCACCATCAACCGCCAGGGCAAGATCGTGTCGCGCCTTGAGGGCGCCTTCGGGACCACGGAGCTGACGCAGGCCATCCAGGCCGCGCTGCGATGAGCCGGGCCGCGCTGCGATGAGCCGCGCGCGTCCTTCGCGGACGCACGCCGGCGTGGCTCTCGCGGCGGCGGCGCTGGCGGCGATGGCGGCCGGATGCGGCGGGTCGAGCTCCGGGGGCTCGATCACGGCGCCGAAAGTCGCTCCCGCCCAGACGACGCACCTCAACGCATTCGAGCCCAGCGGGACGGTGGCGCCGGGCAAGCCGGTGAGGATGTCCTTCGACATCAAGCTCCCGACCGGCAAGACGCTCACCCAGTACAAGACCGGGCCGGGCCCACACACCGGCGTGCACCTGATCATCGTGCGCGACGACCTGGCCTACATCATCCATCAGCACCCGCCGATCCCCCCCAGCGGGATCCTGCACCAGTCCGTCACCTTCCCGGCGCCCGGGCCCTACCACGTGCTCGTGGACGTCTACCCCAACGTGCCCGGGATGCTCCCCAACTTCCAGTTGTCGCGCAGCATCACCGTGACCGGCGCGTACCACCCCAAGAAGTTGCCACCGTACGCGGCCCATGTGGTCGTCGACGGCATCCACTTCGACATGCAGCCCTTCGCGCCGATCCACGCCATCCAGGCGGTGTTCCTGCATGTCAACGTCACCGATTCGCACGGCAGGCCCGTCCACTTCGTGCCGTGGTTCGGCGCCCTGGCCCACGCGATCTTCTTCGAGAACGGGACGCTCAACTACTTCCACACCCACGTGTGCGCGCCCGACGCGCCCAACTGCGGCGCCCTGGCCGGAGCACCCAGGATCTCCGGCAGCTCCGCGTCGCCCGGCAAGCTCACGATCGGCGTGCTGCTACCGGTCCCGGGGACGTGGCGGCTGTTCGTCCAGCTCAAGATTCACGGTCGGGTGGTCACGGCCCCGTTCACCCTCGACGTTCATTGAGAAATCCATCGGGGTTCTTAAGTCTCGGCTAAAGCGGTCCTCGATATGCTGATCTGGTCTGCAGGCGCCGAGGTGCGCCGGCGCCCCATCCCCTTCACCCATGGCCTCACGTAAAGAGCAAAAGGAAGCTGCACGCCAGCGGCGACTGGCGGAGGAGCAGGCCCGCGCCGAGAGCGCGCGACGCACCCGCCGTCTGCGCATGCTGGGCGGGACGGTCGTGGGCGCCGTCGTCGTCGTCGTCGCCGCCATCGCCATCTCCTCGGGCGGGAGCACCGCGCAGGCGGTCAAGCCCAACAGCCCGGCGGCCAAGAAGGCCGCGTCGACGGTCAACACTCTGCTGGCCGGCATCCCGCAGCAGGGCAGCACGCTGGGCTCGCCCAGCGCCAAGGTGACGCTCACCGAGTACGGCGACCTCGTCTGCCCCGTCTGCAAGGACTTCGCCCTCGGCGCCGAGAACCAGCTCATCGCCAACGAGGTCAAAGCCGGCAAGGTGAAGATCGTCTACAAGGCTTTGGAGACCGCCTCGCAGACGGCCAACCACGCGATGTTCGTGCCCGGCCAGGCGGCCATGCTGGCCGCGGGTAAGCAGAAGAAGGGCTGGAACTACATCGAGCTCTTCTACCACGAGCAGGGCGACGAGACCGAGAGCTACGTCACCGACAACTACCTCGGCGGCCTGGCCAAGCAGATCCCCGGGCTCAACACCAACCAGTGGAGCTCCGATCGGGGGTCCTCGACGCTGAGCTCGCAGGTCACCGCCGATGAGGCGTCAGCTGCCTCCGCCGGCTTCAACAGCACCCCGACGCTGGTGGTCTCAGGGCCCAAGAGCCAGGCCCAGCCGCTCGTCGGGAATCAGACGTACGCCGCGGTCCAGTCGGCGATCCAGTCGGTGTCATGAGCTTCCCCCTCCGGAGGGTGATGCTGGCGCTGGCCATCATCGGCCTCGGAGTGGCGACGTACCTCACGATCATCCACTACGCCGGCATCAAGCCGGCCTGCACGGCGGGGACCTCGTGCATCAAGGTCCAGAGCTCTGCGTGGTCCAAGCTCGACGGCGTCCCGGTGGCGCTGCTGGGGCTGATCGGATACATCGGCATCACCGCCTCACTGCTGGCGCCCGACCGTGAGGAGACGCGGCTCGCCACCCTCGGCCTCACCCTTGTCGGCTTTGCCTTCAGCGGCTATCTCACCTACCGCGAGCTGTTCTCCATCCACGCCATCTGCGAGTGGTGCGCCTCGAGCGCTGTCATCCTGACGTTGCTGTTCATCAGCGCCGCGTACCGCTACGTGACCGTCTCCGATCTCGGCGCCGCGCCCGCGGCGCCGACGCCGCTGCCGCCCAAGGGCAGACCGGCCGGCGCCTCGACGCCCGCGCGCCGCCCCAAGGCCCGCACCTGACTCAGGGCCCGGTAGGACCCTCACCTTCCATAGGGGCGCGGCCTGGCCGCCCGCGGCTTCGGGTTTGCCACGCTGCTCGTCGATCTTCTCGCAGAATGCGGGTTTGAGGGCGGCGAGCCGTCCGGCCGCACGCGCATCATGGGCGTGTGAGCTGGCGATCGACGCGCGCCGCGGGCCGGGAGGGGCATGGCAACCGTCAGGTCGCGGTCGTCGACCTCGGCTCCAACTCGTGGCGGCTGGTCGTCTTCACCTACGGGGGAGTCGGAGCCGATTCCTGGTGGAAGCTCACCGATGAGCTCTACGAGACGGTCCGCATCGGCGCCGGCCTCGCCGCCTCGGGCAAGCTGAGCTATGAGGCGATCGGGCGTGGCCTGGAGACCCTCGGGGTGTTCGCCCGCTTCTCCCGCGCCAACCACCTCGGCCCCGAGGACGTCCACGTCGTGGCCACCAGCGCAATCCGCGACGCCACCAACGGCGAGCGCTTCCTCGCCGACGCCCAGGCCGCCACCGGGCTGACCATCGAGACGCTGTCGGCGCAGGAGGAGGCCTATTACAGCTACGTCGCCGCCGTCAACACCACCACGCTGACCGACGGCGTCGTGCTCGACATCGGCGGCGGCAGCATGCAGCTCACCCACGTCGCCGGCCGCCGCGCGCAGGAGGCGGTCTCCTTCCCCTTGGGCGCTGTCCGCGTCACCGAGCAGTTCCTCCCGGGCGACGGACCGGTCAAGAAGAAGGACCTGGCCAAGCTGCGCGACCGCGTCACGGAGACCGTGTCCGGGCTGGACTGGCTGGACTCGTCGGGCACGCGGATGGTGGGCATCGGCGGCGCCGTGCGCAACCTCGCCGCCGCCGCCCAGGCCGCCCACGGCGCGCTGGATCTCGGCGTCCAGGGGTTCGTCATCACTCCGAAGGTCCTGTCTGACTTCGCCACCGAGCTGGCCTCGATGTCAGTGGAGGAGCGCGGCCTGGTTCCCGGGATCAAGCCGGGCCGAGGCGACATCATCCTCGCCTCCGCCATCGTGCTCGACACGGTGGTGTCGCTCGGCGGCTTCGACGGGATCGAGGCCACCGAGGCCGGCCTGCGCGAGGGCGTCTTCCTCGCCCGCACGCTTCTGGACGGGGATCCGCCGCTGTTTGACAACGTGCGCGAGGCGGCCGTGCGCAACCTCTCCGTCCAGTACGAGTCAGACATGGCGCACGTCGAGCACGTCGCCAAGCTCTCGCTCCAGATGTTCGACTCGCTGGTCGACGCCGGGCTGTTCACCCCGGCCGAGGGGGAGCGCGAGCTGTTGTGGGCCGCCTCGATGCTCCACGACGTCGGGATGACGATCTCCTACGACGACCACCACAAGCATTCGCGCTACCTCATCGAGAGCGCCGAGCTGCCGGGCTTCGACCCTCGCGAGCGCGCCCTCATCGCCCAGATCACCCGCTATCACCGCAAGGGCATCCCCAAGCTCGGGATCATCGAGCCCATCGCCCACGACGGCGACGAGGAGCTGCTGGACCGCTGCTCGGTCATCCTGCGCCTGGCCGAGCACCTGGAGCGCGGCCGCGACCAATCGGTCTCCGAGGCCCGCCTGGACACCAACGGCGACGGCATCGACCTGCACCTCAAGGCCGGCGGCGATCTCACGCTGCCGCGGTGGAGCGTCGAGCGCTACGGCGACGGCGAGGCGTTTGAGCGGGTGTTCAACCGGCGCCTGCTCATCGGCTGACCCGCGAGCTACCGTCCCGGGAGTGAGCCCGGAATCGACCGCCTCGCCGGCAGAGGTCGCCCGCGAGTGGACGCGGCTGGGGCTCACCGGGTTCGGCGGGCCGCCCGCGCACATCGCCCTCTTACGCCGGCTCGTGGTCGACCGGCGCCAGTGGATGGACGCGCGCGCCTTCGAGGACGCCAACGCCGCGTGCGGGATGCTCCCGGGGCCGGCCTCGACGCAGATGGCGATCTACTGCGCCTACCGCGTCGCCGGTCCCGTCGGCGCGATCGTCGGTGGCCTCGGCTTCGTCGCGCCCGCGGTCGGGATCATCCTGGCCCTGTCTGCTGTCGTGCTCGGCCACGCGCCACCGCTGTGGGTTCGAGGTGCGGGCGCCGGAGCGGGCGCGGCGGTGCCCGCCGTCGCGGCGCACGCCGCCCGAGGCCTGCTCGGCCCCAGCCTCGGTCGCGCTCGGTCGCGCTCGGCCGTACCGGCCTGGGTGGCGTACGTGATCGCCGGTGGCGCGGCAGCGGTGCTCGTCGGCCCCTACCTCGTCCTCGTCCTGATCGCGTGCGGGGCGGTCGAGCTCGCGCGGCAACGCCACACCGGCTCGCTGTCGCTGCTCGTCGGGGCCCCGGCCCTGTCGGCGGGCGGGTACGGCGCCCTGGCCTGGACGGCGGTCAAGGTCGGCGCCCTGTCGTTCGGCGGCGGCTTCGTGATCATCCCGCTCATGCAGGGCGACGCCGTCCACGTTTATCACTGGATGACCAACGCCCAGTTCCTCAACGCCGTTGCCCTCGGCCAGATCACCCCCGGCCCAGTCGTGGCGACCATTGCCGCGGTGGGATATGCCGCGCACGGCCTGGCCGGCGGTGTCATGGCCGCCGCGATCGCGTTCGCACCGTCGTTCGCCTTCGTTCTGGTTGCCGGCCGGCGCTTCGATGGCCTGCGCGAACGGCCCGGGCCGCGCGCCTTTCTGGACGGCGCCGGGCCGGCGGCGATCGGGGCCATCGCAGGGGCAGCCGTCACGCTGGCGAGCGTCTTGACCGAGTTCTGGCAGATCGGCGTGCTGGCGGCAGCCGCCATCGTGCTCCTTGTCCTTCACCGCGGGGTCGTCGTCACCCTCGTCACCGCGGCTGCAGTCGGGGCGGTCTTGGCGCTGCTCGGGGCCGCGGTGCCGTGAGTTCACCAAAGCTTCACCACGGCGGAGCGCCCCTCGCTTAGCCTGGGTAGACGATGCGTCGTACAGTAGGGGCATGCTCTGGCTCTTGCGGCATGCGGAGGCGGCCGATGGCACCCCCGACGACGAGCGCCCGTTGACCGAGCGCGGCGTCATGCAGGCCCAAGATGCCGGCCAGGCGCTGTCGGCGCTGGGCGTCACCCTCGACGCGTGCCTGTCGAGTCCCAAGATCCGGGCGGTGCAGACCGCGCAGCACGCGTGCGCCCCGCTCGGCGTCGACGTGACCGTCGACCGCCGGCTCGCCGGTGAGCCGTTTGACGCCTACGACCTCATCGCCGGGCTCGGCGATGTGCTGCTGGTCGGCCACGACCCGTCCTTCTCACTCACCCTGCACGACCTCACCGGCGCCCAGGCGCGGATGAAGAAGGGTGGCCTGGCGGGGATCACCAAGGGCGAGCTGGTGGTCCTCATGCGACCCACCGAGCTCAGCGCAATCGCCGGGCGCGAAAGAGTCGCGTGACCGAACTCGGGTCAGAGCCGCGCGAGACCACGGCCACCGGGCAGCGCGACGCCGAGGGCGCCGGGCTGGATCGGGTGCCCGACCTGCGCGACCCCTCCCTCTACGTCAACCGCGAGCTCGCCTGGCTTGACTTCAACGAGCGCGTCCTCGAGCTCGCCGAGGACGAGTCGCTGCCGCTGATCGAACGGCTGAAGTTCCTGGCCATCTTCGTCACCAACCTCGACGAGTTCTTCATGATCCGCGTCGCCGGGGTGCACGACCAGGTCGACGCCCGCGTCGACCATCGCGGCCCTGACGGGCTCACCCCGACCGAGGTGCTGGCCGGAATCCACGACCGCGTCCGCGAGCAGGATCGGCGTCACGCCGAGCAGTTCTCGCGCGTCGTCCAGCCCGAATTGGGCGCTCAGGGCATCCGGATCGTCACCGCCGACGAGTCGGGCGCGTCCCCCGAAGCGATCGCCCGCCACTTCCGCGAGCAGATCTTCCCCGTCCTCACCCCGCTGGGCGTCGGCGCCGGCCGGCCGTTTCCCTACATCTCCAACCTCTCGCTCAGCCTCATCGTGCACCTGCGCGACCCGGACGCCGATCAGGAGGCCTTCGCGCGGATCAAGGTCCCCAAGGAGGTCCTGCCGCGGTTCGTGGAGATCGAGAAGGACACCTTCATCCCGCTCGAGGACATCATGGCCCGCCACCTGGACTCGCTGTTCCCCGGGATGGAGATCCTCAGCCACGACCTCTTCCGCGTCACCCGTGACGCCGATTTCGAGATCTCCGACGAGGCCGACGACCTGCTCCAGGCAGTCGAGGACGAACTGCGCCGCCGCCGCTTCGGCGAGGTGGTGCGCCTCGAGGTCGGCGCCGGCATGGACCCGGTGCTGCGGACGCGGCTGATCGAGTGGCTCAACGTCGACGAGGTGCAGGTCTACGACGTCGACGGCCTGCTCGACCTCGGCGACCTCTGGCAGATCGCCTCGATCAAGGACCATCCCGACATCCGCTGGCCGAGCTGGACCCCGGTGACCGCGCCGGGCCTCGTCACCGCCCAGGCCGACGGCGAGTCACAGCCGGACATGTTCGCGATGATGCGCAGCGGCGACGTGCTCGTCCACTACCCGTATCAGTCGTTCACCTCGAGCGTCGAGCGGTTCGTCAAGCAGGCGGTCGACGATCCCAACGTGCTGGCGATCAAGATGACCGTGTACCGGACCTCGGATGACTCCGCGCTGGTCCCCTCGCTCATCGAGGCCGCCGAGAAGGGCAAGCAGGCGGTCTGCTTGGTGGAGCTCAAGGCCCGGTTCGACGAGCGCCAGAACATCCACTGGTCACGGGCGCTGGAGGAGGTGGGCGCGCACGTCGTCCACGGCATCCCCGGCCTCAAGACCCACGCCAAGGCGATCCTCATCGTCCGCCGCGAGCGCGGCACCGTGCGCAACTACGTGATGATCGGGACCGGGAACTTCCACGCCAAGAACGCCCGGCTCTACGAGGACTTCGGCTTCTTCACCACCAATCGCGAGATCGGCGAGGAGGTTGCCAACCTGTTCAACACCCTCACCGGCTATGGCCGCCCCCAGCGCCAGCGCAAGACGCTGGTCGCGCCGACATGGCTGCGTGAGCCGCTCATCAACGAGATCGACCGCACCATCGAGGCCCACCGCGAGGGCCAGGAGACGCGGATCATCATGAAGATGAATGCGCTCGTGGACCAGCGGATCATCGAGGCTCTGTACCGCGCCTCCCAGGCCGGGGTGCCGATCGCGCTCAACGTCCGTGGGATCTGCTGTCTGCGGCCCGGCGTGCCCGGCGTGAGCGAGACCATCGAGGTGATGTCGGTCGTCGGGCGCTTCCTCGAGCACAGCCGCATCTATTCGTTCCACCGCGCCGACGAGCACGTGTACTACATCGGCTCGGCGGATCTGATGCCCCGCAACCTCGACACGCGCGTCGAGCTGCTGGTGCCGGTGGAGCGCCCCGAGCTGCAGGCCGAGATCCAGGACACGCTCGACCGCTGCCTGGCTGACGACACCTACAGCTGGACCATGGCCGCCGACGACTCATGGACGCGACGCCGAGGAAATACCCGCAGCGTGCACAACGAGCTGATGGAGCGCACGCTGGCCTGGGCCGCGAGCGCGGGCAGCTGACGTAGCGCGACGCCCGCGTGCACAGCGACCTCCTGCTCGTCATTGTTGTCGTCGCCGCGACGGCCTTCGACTTCACCAACGGCTTTCACGACACCGCCAACGTCGTCGCCTCCTCGATCTCGACCCGGGCGCTCTCGCCCCGGACGGCGATCACGCTCGTCTCGATCCTGAACTTCATCGGGGCCTTCATCTCCCTGAAGGTGGCCGCGACCATCGCCACCGGCATCATCGACGCCGGGCAGGTGACCGAGACCATCGCCTTCGCCGGCCTCATCGGGGCGATCGCGTGGAACCTCCTCACGTGGGCCTACGGGCTGCCCTCGAGCTCCTCGCACGCGTTGATCGGGGGTATGACCGGAGCGATGCTCGCCGCCGTCGGCACCAGCGGGGTGAAGTTCGGCGGCCTGCTCACCATGGTGGTCATCCCCGCGCTGGTGGCGCCGGTGGCGGCGTTCGCGGTGGCCGGCGGCATCATCGCGATCATCTACCGCCTGCTGGGGCGACGCAGCCCCGGGCCGGTGACGCGCGCCTTCCGCCTGGGCCAGGTCGTGAGCAACTCGGCGCTGGCCCTGGCCCACGGGACCAACGACGCACAGAAGACGATGGGCGTGATCACGCTGGCGCTCGTCGCCCACGGGTCGCTTAGCCCCGACCACGCCGTCGTGCCCGCCTGGGTGGTCGTCCTGTCGGCCACCGCGATCGCGCTGGGGACCTACGCCGGTGGCTGGCGCATCATCCGCACCGTCGGCAGCCGCATCATCCGGATGGACTCCGCGCAGGCCTTCTCGGCCCAGGCGTCAGGGGCGGCGGTGATCCTCGTCTCCTCGCACCTGGGCTACCCCCTCTCCTCCACGCACGTCATCTCCGGCGGGGTGATGGGAGCCGGCGCGGCCAAGCGGCTCTCGGCGGTGCGCTGGGGCGTGGCCGGGACGATCGCGGCGGCGTGGGCGATCACCCTGCCCACCGCGGGAGTGTTCGGCGCCGGCGCCTACGCCGTGGCCTCGGCCGTCGGCCACGGCGCCCTCGGCCCGCTGCTCATCGCGCTGGTGGCGCTCGGCGGGCCGCTCTCGATGACGCTCGCGACCCGCCGTCGCCGGCTGTCTGATCCGGCCCGCGCCGCGAGCGCCTGAGAGAGATCGGGTTCAGGCGGGGGCTCAGCCGCCGGTCGGCGTCGTCGCCGGCCGGTTGCCCAGCGTGACCTTCACCTGCTTGCTCTGACCGGAGCGCTTGATGGTCATGGTCACGGTCTGACCCGGCTTGAAGTTGTCGACCGTGGCGATGAACGCGTCGGAGGTGGCGACCGGCGTGCCGTTGATCGCCGTGACCGTGTCACCCGGGTGGATGCCGGCCTGAGCGGCCGGAGAGCCGGGCGTGACCGGGTTGGGGCAGTTCTGCGATGCGGTGGTGGCGATCATCGCGCTGTTGTTGGTGCCGTCGAGGCAGACGCCGACGTAAGCGTGCTGCACCTTCTGGCCGCCGATGATCTGGGTCGCGACCTGCTTGACGGTGTTGGACGGGATGGCGAACCCGACGCCCGAGCTCGAGCCCTGGCCGCCGGCCGTCTGGTTGTTGGTCTCGATCTGGTCGTTGAGCCCCAGCACGTGGCCGTTGGCGTCCAGCAGCGGGCCGCCGGAGTTACCCGGGTTGATGGCCGCGTCGGTCTGGATCGCGCCTGGAATCTGGAAGCCGTTGGGCGCCTGGATGCCCCGGCCCGTCTGGCTGACGATGCCCGTCGTGGTCGTCTCGGGCAGGCTGAACGGGCTGCCGATGGCCACCACCGGGTCGCCCACCTGAGCCTGGGATGAATCGGCCAACGCGATGGGATGAAGCTCTGACGTCGGGGCGTCGACGTGGATGACGGCCACGTCGGTCGACGGATCGGTGCCCAGCACCTTGGCCGGAACGGACTTGCCGTCCTGGAAGTTGACCTTCACCGAGGTCGCGTTGGCCACGACGTGCTCGTCGGTGAGGATGTCGCCGTTGGAGTTGTAGACCACACCGGCGCCCTCGCCCTCGGTCTCCCCACCCTGACTGCCGAAGAACCCGAATCCCCCATTCTGGGCCCGCGCGGTCACGATGATGTCCACCACCCCGGGGCTGGCGGCCTTGTAGATCTGGTTGATGCTCAGACCGGTCCCGCTCTTGAACGACGTCGGCTCAGCCGAGGTGGTCGAGCTGCCCTGCTGGACGACGGTCGTCGTCACGGTCTTGGTGGAGCTGCTCGCGCTGGCAATGATGAGCGCTATCACCCCTCCCGCAATGGCGCCGCCGATGATCGGAAGCCATCGGCTCACACTTCTCATGGTCTTGGTCTCTCCCTGGATGGGCTGCTTTGTCGTTCCCTATAGGACCACCAACCCGTGAGGAACCTTTCAGAGTTCGGGAAGAAGTCCGTAAGAGGAGCCTAGGACGGCCGGGGGCCCCCGCACCACCACCGACACGGAACCCCTCCCGCTACCCCTCTCCAGCCAGCTCCACGAAGAAATCAAGGGCCTCCGGGTTGGCCAGCGACTCCCGCGAGGCAGCCTCCTCCAGCGGTGTCCCCATGAGGATCCGCTTCACCGGCACCTCCAGCACCTTCCCCGACAGCGTCCGGGGGACCGCGGCGATCTGCCGGATCTCGTTGGGCACGTGGCGTGGCGAGCAGTCCTCCCGCACGCGCCGGCGGATCTCGGCCACGAGGTCGTCGGTCAGGTCCGCGCCGTCGCGAAGGACCACGAACAGCGGCATCCAGCCGTCGGTGCCTTCCCGGGGCAGATCGACCACCAGGGCGTCGACGACCGCGTCGATACCCAGCACGGCCCGGTAGATCTCGGAGGTCCCCATCCGGACGCCCCCACGGTTGATGGTCGAGTCCGAGCGTCCGGAGATGATCGCCGTCCCGCGCGAGGTGATCGTGATCCAGTCTCCATGGCGCCAGATCCCCGGGTACATGGAGAAGTAGGAGTCGCGCAGCCGCTCACCGTCGGGGTCGCCCCAGAAGTAGATCGGCATCGACGGCATCGGCTCGGTGATGACCAGTTCGCCCACCTCGTCGATGAGCGATTTACCGTCGGGGTCCCATGCCGCCACCGCCGCGCCCAGCGACCGCGCCTGGAGCTCGCCGAGGTAGACCGGCAGCGTCGGCACGCCGCCCACGAAGGCCGTGCACATGTCGGTGCCGCCTGAGGTGGAGAACAGCCAGGTGTCAGAGCCGAGCTGGTCATAGATCCACTGAAAGCCCTCGGGTGACAGCGGCGATCCGGTGGACCCCACGGCGCGCAGGGCGCCGAGGTCCCGTCCGGCGCGCGGCTCGACCTCGTCCTTCATGCAAGAGGCGATGAAGGCGGCGCTGGTGCCGAACGTGGTCATCTCGGACTCCTGGGCCAGGTCCCACAGCCGGTCCAGGGACGGGTATCCCGGATTGCCGTCGAAGAGCACGATCGAGGCGTCGGTGAGCAGCACCCCGACCAGGAAGTTCCACATCATCCAACCGGTCGTGGAGAACCAGAACACCCGGTCGCCGGCCTGGGCGTCGACCTGGAGGTGCAGCGCCTTGGTCTGCTCGAGCAGGATCCCGCCCTGGCCGTGGACGATCGGCTTGGGCAGCCCGGTGGTGCCGCTGGAGTACAGCACCCACAGCGGGTGGTCAAACGGCAACGATGCGAACTCGAGCTCCGCGTCCTCGGGGCCCAGGAACCCGTCCTCCCAGCCGCTCTCGTCCAGGTAGCCCAAGCGGACCGCCTTGGCCAGGCCAGGCAGCTCGGCCGCGATCCGGTCCACCTGGCCCGAGCGGTCAAAATCCTTGCCGCCGTAGCGGTAGCCGTCGACGGCCAGCAGCACCGTCGGCTCCACCTGGGCGAAGCGGTCGATGACGCTGCGCGCCCCGAACTCGGGCGCCGCCGAGGACCAGGTCGCCCCGATCGAGGCGCAGGCGAAGAACGCCGCGGCCGTCTCGGGGATGTTGGGCATGTAGGCCACCACCCGGTCGCCCTCCGAAACGCCCAGCGCCCGCAGGCCGGCGGCGATCCGCGCGGTCTCCGAGCGTAGGCGTGCCCAGGTCCACTCGCCCACCTGCGGCCGGACCTCGGAGGCGTGGCGGATGGCCACCGCGTCGGGGTCCTTGCCGCGGAAGACGTGCTCGGCGTACGAGGTCCTCGCGCCCGGGTACCACTCGGCGCCCGGCATCGAGCGATCGCCCAGCACCGCCCCCGAGCCGCCCTCGATGCGCAGATCGAAGAACGTCGTCACCGCGGCCCAGAACTCGTCCAGCGCGTCCACCGACCACTGCCACAGCGCCTCATAGGAATCGAAGCTCAGGCCACGCTCCTCAGAGAGCCAGTTCGCGAACCGGGTGAGTGTCGCGGCCTCGATCCGCTCCGCGGACGGTTCCCAGAGAAGTGGCGGGGCGTCGCTCATGGCCGCGAATCGTAGACTGCCGCCGGTGCCCGCACAGACCAGCCAGACCCTGGTGGCACCGTTCACGGGCATCGTCGTGGCCACGCCGGCGGGCGCTGAGGAGCATGTCGCTGCCGGTGCCGCGGTCGTCATCATCGAGGCGATGAAGATGGAGCACGAGATCGTCGCCGAGCGCGCGGGCACCGTGCAGCGGCTGCACGTCGAGGTGGGCCAGACGGTGCAGGAGGGCCAGGCTCTGGCGATCGTCACCGACGGCGCGACGCCCGCTCCCGACGGTCCTGCCGCGTCTCGGCCCGAGGACTCAGGCGAGAGAGACGACCTCCGGGCGGTCCATGAGCGCCACGAGATCGGCCTGGACCACCGCCGGGCCGAGGCGGTGGACAAGCGCCGCGCCCTGGGCCGGCGCACCGCACGCGAGAACCTCGACGACCTGCTGGACGAGGGCAGCTTCGTGGAGTACGGCCCGCTGATGTTCGCCGCGCAGGAGCAGAGGCGCTCCCGGCAGGAGCTGATCGAGCGCACGCCCGCCGATGGCCTCGTCGGCGGCGTCGGCGCGATCGCCGGCCGGCCGGTGGCGGCGATGTCCTACGACTACACGGTCCTGGCCGGCACCCAGGGCATGCGCAACCATCAGAAGAAGGACCGGCTGTTCGAGATCGCCGAGCGCCGGCGGCTGCCGGTGGTCCTGTTCGCCGAGGGCGGCGGCGGCCGGCCCGGCGACGTCGACATGCCGATCATCGCCGGCCTGGACTGCCGGGCCTTTCAGTACTTCGCGCAGCTGAGCGGCCTCGTGCCGCTGGTGGGCATCGCCAGCGGCTACTGCTTCGCCGGTAATGCCGCGCTGCTGGGCTGCTGCGACGTGGTCATTGCCACCGAGGACTCCAGCATCGGCATGGGCGGCCCGGCGATGATCGAGGGCGGCAGCCTCGGGGTCTACGCGCCCGGGGAGGTTGGTCCGATCGACGTCCAGGAGGCCAACGGCGTCGTGGACCTGCGCGTCCCCGATGATGCCGCTGCCGTGACCGCCGCCAAGCAATACCTCAGCTTTTTCGCGCGGCCGCCGCGCGGGGCGCCCCCCGACCCGCGGATCCCCGATCAGACGCGGCTGCGCGACCTCATCCCCGTCAACCGCAAGCGCGTCTACGCCGTCCGCGACGTCATCGCCGGCCTGTTCGACGAGGGCTCGGTGCTCGAGCTCCGGCGCGGCTTCGGGCCCGGGATGGTCACCGCGCTAGCGCGCGTGGATGGGAGGGCGTTGGGGGTGATCGCCAACGATCCGTCGCACCTGGGCGGGGCGATCGATGCCGACGGCGCTGACAAGGCCGCGCGCTTCATGGGGCTGTGCGATGCCTTCGGCGTGCCGCTGGTGTTCCTGGCCGATACGCCGGGGTTCATGGTGGGGCCCGAGTCCGAGCGCACGGCGACCGTTCGCCACTTCTCGCGGATGTTCGTGACCGGCGCCAATCTCAGCGTGCCCACCGGGACGGTGGTGCTGCGCAAGGGCTACGGGCTGGGCGCCCAGGCCATGGCCGGCGGGAGCTTCAAGGCGCCGCTGTTCTGCGTGGGCTGGCCGACCTCGGAGTTCGGGGCGATGGGGCTGGAGGGCGCCGTCCGGCTGGGCATGCGCCGGGAGCTCGAGGCCATCGAGGACCCCGCCGAGCGCGAGCGCGCCTACGAGGCGATGGTGGCCACCGCGTATGAGCGCGGGCGCGGGATCAGCATGGCGTCGTACTTCGAGATCGACGACGTGATCGACCCCGTCGATACGCGGCGCTGGATCGCCACGCTGTTTGACGAGGCCGCGCCGGCGTGGTGGGAGACCCCGGGTAAGCGGCGGCCCAACGTGGACACCTGGTAGCCGGACGCGCGCGACGTGGATGACGATCTGGGTCGTAGTGACCCGGATTGTCATCAGGGTGAGCCCAGGCCGGCCTGGCTCGCCGCGCCGACTGGCGCAGGCGGCTGGCTAGCGGCACTGTTCGCAAGCGCCTCGCAACAGCACGTCGTGGCTGTCGACGGTGACGCCCAGGCGGTCCTGGAGCTGGTCGATGGCACGCTCCAGCCCCTGGTCGTCGAAGGGGACGAGCCGGCCGCACTGGCCGCAGAAGAGGTGATGGTGGTGCTCCCCGCTGGGCTCGAGGGGCTCGAACCGGGCCTCGCCCTGGCCGACGACGACGCGCTCGGCCAGGCCGCGCTCGACCAGGAGGTCCAGGGTCCGGTAGATGCTGGCCCGGGCGATGGGGCGGCCGTCGGCGCGCAGGCGGGTTTCGATCTGGGCCGCGCTCAGCGCGCACTCCTGCTCGCCCAGGAGATCGATGACCGCGTCGCGGGCGCCGCCACGGTTGAAGCCGCCCACCTGCAGGTTGGCGTAGACGTAACGGATCCACTCCAGGCTGGCCATGGCCCCCACTGTAGCGAGGATGAGAATAGGAATAGGAATAAGACTAATTCTCATTCTGTGGTAGGTTGGGGGCGTGAAGCGCCTCGGGGTTGCCATCGCAGTGCTCGCCGCCCTCGCGGTCCTGGTCGCGGGGTGCGGCGCCGCCCAGTCGGGCGACAGCGGGGGCAAAGTGCGCGTGGTCGCCGCCGAGAACTTCTGGGGCAGCATCGCCCGCCAGATCGGCGGCACGCATGCCCAGGTGACGAGCATCATCGTCAACCCCGCCCAGGACCCGCACTCCTACGAGCCGACGACGGTCGACGGCCGCACCACGGCCACCGCCGAACTGGCCATCGTCAACGGCGTGGGCTATGACCCGTGGGCACCCAAGCTCCTGGCCGCCAGCCCGGTCGACGGCCGGGTCACGCTGACCGTCGGCTCGCTGTTCGGCCTTCAGGACGGCGACAATCCGCACCGGTGGTATGACCCCGCCGAGGTGCTCGTCGTCGCGCGCACCATCGCCGCAGATCTCAGCCGGCTCCAGCCGGCCCACAAGGCGTACTTCGCCGCGCAGCTCAGCCGGTTCGAGAATCAGGGACTGGCGACCTATCACCGGCTCATCGCCCGGATCCGCGCGCGCTACGCAGGCGTCCCGGTCGGGGCCTCGGAGAGCATCTTCGCGCTGCAGGCACCGGCGCTGGGCCTCAAGCTCGTCACGCCGTACAGCTTCATGAAGGCGATCAGCGAGGGCACCGAGGTCACGGCGCAGGACACCATCGCCACCGAGAATCAACTCACGGACCATCAGGTCAAGGTGTGGGTCTACAACTCACAGAACGTGACCCCGGCGGTACAGCACCTCAACGCCCTGGCCCGTGCCGCCCACATCCCGATCGCCACGGTCACCGAGACGCTGTCGCCGCCGTCTGACTCCTTCCAGCAGTGGCAGGTCGCCCAGCTCACGCGCCTGCAGGCCGCGCTGCACCACGCCACCGGGCGATGACCCGCGCCGCCACCGCGACCCTCCCCCGCGCCGATACCCCCGCCGTTGCACTCGACGGCGCGGCCATCGGCATGGGCGGGCGGCCGATCCTCTCCGATGTCTCGATCACCATCGGCCACGGCGAGTTCGTCGCCGTCCTGGGCCCCAACGGCGCGGGCAAGTCCACGCTCATGAAGGCGATCCTCGGGCTGGTGCCGCTGACGTACGGGTCGGTGAACGTGCTCGGGCGCGCTCCAGCGCAGGCCCGCACCCAGATCGGCTATCTGCCCCAGCGCCAGAGCTTTGACGCCGCCACCCGCGTGCGCGGAGTGGACCTCGTCACCCTCGGCCTCGACGGCGCTCGCTGGGGCGTCCCGGTCCCGCTCACCCCCCGCGCGCGCCGGCGCCGCCGCGAGGAGCGCGGGCGCGTCGACGAGGTCATCGCCCTGGTCGGCGCCGATGCCTACGCTCACCGCGCCATCGGCGAGCTCTCGGGCGGCGAGCAGCAGCGGCTGCTCATCGCCACCGCGCTCGTGCGCCGCCCCCGGCTGCTCATCCTCGACGAGCCGCTGGACAGCCTGGACCTCCCCAACCAGGCGGCGGTCGCGGGTCTCATCCGGCGCGTGGCCAGCGCCGAGGACGTCGCCGTGCTGCTCGTGGCCCACGACGTCAACCCGCTGGCCTCCTACCTGGACCGCGTCATCTACCTCGCGGGCGGTCATGCGCTGTGCGGCGAGGTGGACGAGGTGATCACCGCCGAGACGTTGAGCAACCTCTACGGCACCCGGATCGAGGTGCTGCGCACGTCTGACGGGCGGTTGGTGGTGGTCGGTCAGCCCGAGGCGCCTCACCACCATGGCCACCGCCACGCCTGAGCTCACCGCCGCCGATGATCCCGTCCCTCTCCCCCAACCCCATCGACGATCTCCGTGCGCTGTTCACGTACCCGTTCATGGTCAACGCGCTGGAGGCAGGCACGATCGTCGCCGTCCTGGCCGGGGTGGTGGGCTGGTACGTCGTGCTGCGGCGCCAGACCTTCGCCTCGCACACGCTGAGCGTCATGGCGTTCCCCGGCGCGGCCGGCGCCGCCCTGGCCGGCCTGCCGACGGCCCTGGGCTACTACGTGGCGTGCACGGCGGCCGCGCTGGCCATCGGCCGCAGCGATCGGGGCGGCCGCGGGCGGCGGGGCGCCAACGCCCAGGGCCACGAGTCGGCGGTGATCGGCACCGTCCAGACGGTCGGGCTGGCCGCCGGCTTTCTCTTCCTCTCGCTCAACCAGGCCGTGCTGGGCGGCCCCGAGACGCTGCTGTTCGGCACGTTTCTGGGCATCACGCGCGGGCAGGTGCTCGGACTGCTGCTCGTCGCGCTAGCCGCGCTGGCCGTGCTCACCGCGCTGGCGCGCCCGCTGCTGTTCGCCTCGATCGACCGCGAGGTCGCCCGCGCCGGGGGCGTGCCCGTCGCCCTGCTCGACGCGCTGTTCCTGCTCGTGCTCGGGCTCGCCATCGCCGCCACCAGCCAGCTCACCGGAGCGCTGCTGGTGTTCGCGCTGCTCGTGGCACCGCCGGCGGCGGCCCAGCAGCTCACCGTGCGCCCCGTCGCCGGGCTCGTCCTCAGCGTGGCCTTCGCGCTGCTCACCATCTGGCTCGCGCTGGCCATCGCCTACTTCAGCATCTATCCCGTCGGCTTCTACGTGACGACGATCGGCTTCGCCGTCTACGTGATCGCGCGCCTCGCCGGCCCTCGCGCCGCCCGGAGACGCCGCTGATGTTCGCCCACGAATTCGTCCGCAACGCGTGGCTGGCCGGGACCTTCATCGCGCTGGCCTGCGGCGTGGTCGGCTGGTTTGTCGTCGCCCGCGCCCAGGTGTTCGCCGGCGACGCGCTCAGCCACGTCGCCTTCGTCGGCGCCATCGCCGCCGCCGTCGTCGGCGTCGACGAGCGGGTGGGCCTGTTCGCCCTCACCCTGGCCCTGGCCGGCGCGATGGGCGTGCTGGGCCGCCGCGCGCAGGCCGACGATGTGACGATCGGGATCAGCTTCGCCTGGATCCTGGGCATCGGGGTGCTGCTGCTGGCGATCCTGGCCACCAGCGCCGCGGGCGCCAGCGGGATCACCACTGCCAACACGCTGTTCGGCTCGGTCTACTCGCTGAGCGCGGGCGCGGCGCTGCTCGCGGCGGTCATCGCGCTGGCCGCGGTCGCCTTTGTCATCGCCGCCGCGCGGCCGCTGCTGCTGACCACGCTCGATCCGGAGCTTGCCACGCTTCGGGGCATCCCCGTGCGTGCGCTGAGTCTTGCCTTCCTCGCCGCGCTCGCCGTGGTCAGCGCCGAGAGCACCCAGGCGGTCGGCGCGCTGCTCCTGCTCGGCCTCATCGCGGCGCCCGGCGGCGCGGCACGGGCGCTGACGGCGCGGCCCTACCGCGGCCTGGCCCTGTCGGGGGCCATCGCGGTGGGAGCGATGTGGGGTGGGCTGGCGCTCAGCTACGCGATCGGCGCGCTGCCCGCGAGCACGGCCGTCATCGGCCTGGCGGCGGGCGCATACGCCGCCGCGGGGCTCTGGTCGCGCTTCAGTGCCGCGGCCGGCGGGTAACCCGAGGTCCGGCGGGCATGCTCAGGCGGGAGTCGTGGCCCGAGCCGCCGCCGGTACCCCAGGTAGCGGGGAGGCAACTCCACCGCTCGCGACGAGGCGCACATTCGTCGCAGTCGCGGAGCGCCTGGAAGGGACGTCGGGAGGGACACGGCGCGGGGATGCCATGGTCAGACCCTCGATCGCTTCGCAGAAAGTGGCGCCGGTGCGACATGCCCGGAGCGTACGTTCCGGTCCGTCAGCTCTTCGTAAGAGGATTCTGGGGATCGGCTGATAGTGCGCCCTGAGGCGAACGCACCGCGTCGGTGGGCCGCGGTCGCGTCGTGCGACTCTCGCTCAGTCGCGGCAGCGTCACCCTCACCTCGAGGCCGCCGACGGCAGGAGCGATGAGCGTGGCGGCGCCGTGGTGGGCCCGGGCGATCGACTGCACGATGGACAGGCCGAGCCCGAAGCCGCGCACGGAGCGGTCCAGTCGCCGGAAGGGCTCGAGCAGCTCGGCCACGCGCGCGGGGTCGATCGGATCGCCGCCGTTGGCGACCACCAGCTCGACGCGGTCGCCAATGGCTCGCGTCTGGACGTGCAGGAAGCCGCCGGACACGTTGTGGTGGATCCCGTTGTCGACAAGGTTGGCGATGAGCCGCTCGAGCAGGCCCGGGTGGCCGATCGTCCAGGCCGGCTCCAGGTCGTCGCGGATCTCGATGTGGGCCTCCTCGGCCCGCGCCCACAGGTCGGTGATGCAGTCAGCGGCGAGCCCGGCGATGTCGACCGGCTCCTCCTGACCGGTGGCCGCCTCGCTGCGCGCCAGCAGCAGCAGGCTGGTCAGCAACCGCTCGCAGCGGTCGACGGTGTCACGGATCGCCTCTCCCATGTCGCGCAGCTCCTCGACGCTGGCATCCGGGTCGGCGAGGGCGACGTCCACCTCGGTGCGCATGATCGCCAGCGGCGTTCGCAGCTCATGGGAGGCGTTGGCCACGAAGTGGCGCTGACTGGCGAAGGCGCTGTCGAGCCGAGCGAGCATCCCGTCGAAGGTGTCGGCGAGCTCGCGCAGCTCGTCGGCCGGGCCCGGGAGGTCGATCCGCTCGCCCAGGTTCTCTCCCGAGACCCGCCGCGCGGTCGCGGTGATCTCGCGCAGCGGGGCCAGCGCGCGGCCGGCCAGCAGCCACCCGATGAGCACCGAGATCGCGGTCATCGCCACCAGGGCCACGGCGTACTCGATGAGCAGCCGGTGCAGCGCCCCGCCGAGGATCTGGCTCTGCACGGTGTGGATGAGCTTGCCCGTCGACGAGCCGGGCGGGAAGCCGAACTCGCCCCGGACCGGACGGATGCCCAGCCGGATGAGCTCGGCGTGAAGGCTGTGGTGCGTGCGCAGGTTGGTGCGCACGAACACGTAGCCGACGGTCAGCAGCGCCGCCCCGGTGATGAGGAAGACCGTGCCGTAGAGCGCGGTCAGGCGCAGACGGACCGTCGGCGCGGGGGTGCGCCGCTGGCGCAGGGGACGGTCGAGCGCGCGCCGGCCGCTCACCGTCATGCCATCCGGTACCCCACTCCGATCACCGTCTGCACCACCGGCGGATCGCCCAGCTTGCGACGCAGGGTCATGATCGTCATTCGCACCACGTTGGTGAACGGATCGGTGTGCTCGTCCCAAACGCGCTCCAGCAGCTGCTCTGCAGACACCGTAGCGCCGTCGGCCGCCATCAGCGCCTCCAGGACGGCGAATTCCTTGCGCGCCAGCTCCAGTTCGTTGCCCGCGCGCGTGAGCCGGCGGCGCGCCGGGTCCAGCTCGAGGTCGCCGTGGTGCAGCACCGGCGGACGGCTCGGCGAGGTGCGGCGAGCCAGCGCGTGGATGCGCGCGACGAGCTCGGCGAAGCGAAACGGTTTGGCCAGGTAGTCGTCGGCGCCGAGCGACAGGCCCTCGATGACGTCCTCGAGCGCGCCGGCCGCGGTCAGCATGAGAATCCCGGTGTCCGGGCGCTCGTCGCGGACGGTGCGGCAGACGTCGTCGCCGTGCACGCCGGGGAGGTCTCGGTCGAGCACGAGCACGTCGTAGCGCACCACCCGCGACTTGACGAGGGCCTGCTCGCCGTCCGGGGCAAGATCCACCGCGAACCCCTGACGGCGCAGCCCCCGGGCGATCGCATCGGCCAGCCGCAGTTCGTCCTCGGCAATGAGTACGCGCATCAAGCGAGCATGACGGGCCCCCAGTAAGAACTCCATAAGAAGCCCTCGGTGGCTGTGCGCGTGCAGGGCGGTTTGGGGACCGGCGCAAACGGCTAAATACACGGCAGCGTTCAGCATTACATCAAATGACGTCACAACAACTCGTGATACGGTAGGAGAAAGATGGCAACGCCACCGAACATCGCCGAGCGCGGCATGGCCGTGGGGCTGCGTGCGCTCAATCGCGTCGCCTCCTCGGGCACCATCGACCGGCTCGGCCTGCGCGACCCCGTCACCACGCTCATCCACGGCGCCACCAAGACCGGAGCGCGCACGGCGGGCACGGCCGGGCGCACCTTCGCCGCCGCGCAGCGGCTTTCGCGCCCCGCACGCCAGCCCACGGCGCGCACCTCCGACCTGTTTGACCTGACGCCGACCGACGAGCAGGCCCTGCTGCGCGACTCGGTGCGCGAGTTCGGCCAGCAGCGCCTGCTGCCCGCCGCGCTGGATGCCGACGCCGCGTGCGCCGCCCCCGCCGATCTGCTGACCCAGGCCAACGAGCTCGGCCTGACGATGATCGGCGTCCCCGAGGAGCTGGGCGGCGCCGTCGACCAGCGCTCGGCCACGACGACGGTGCTGATGAGCGAGGCGCTCGCCCAGGGCGACATGGGCATCGCCGTCGCCTGCCTGGCGCCGGCGGCCGTGTCGACGGCGATCAGTCTGTGGGGCGACGCCCAGCAGCAGGCGACCTACCTGCCCGAGTTCGTCGGCGAGGACGTCCCGGCCGCAGCGCTGGCGCTGATGGAGTCCCAGCCGCTCTTTGACCCATTTGAGCTGCGCACCGCGGCGCGGGCGGCCGGCGGCGGCTACGTGCTCGACGGCGTGAAATCGCTCGTCCCGCGCGCCGCCGACGCTGAGGTGTTCGTCGTCGCGGCCGAGCTCGAAAACATGGGCCCCTCGCTGTTCATCGTCGAGTCCCGGACCAGCGGGCTCTCGGTCGAGCCCGAGCCGGGCATGGGGGTGCGCGCTGCCGGCACGAGCCGGCTCACCCTTCAGGGCGTGCCCTTGCCCGCCGCGGCGCTGCTGGGCGGCGGCGAGCCCGGCGTCTACAGCGAATGCGTGGCCCTCAGCCGCCTGGCCTGGTGCGCACTGGCCGTCGGCACCGGCCAGGCCGTGCTGGATTACGTCACCACCTACGTCAAGGACCGCAAGGCCTTTGGCGAGCCGATCTCCAATCGCCAGGCGGTCGCGTTCGCCGTGGCCAACATCGCGATCGAGCTCGAGGGTCTGCGCCTATGCACCTACCGCGCCGCCGCCCGCGTGGACCAGGGCCTGCCCTTTGCCCGCGAGGTCGCGCTCGCGCGACGCCTGTGCGCCGACCGCGGGATGGCCATCGGCTCCGAGGGCGTCCAGCTGCTCGGCGGCCACGGCTTCGTCAAGGAGCACCCCGTCGAGCGGTGGTACCGCGACCTACGAGCCGCCGGGATCCTCGAAGGAGGGCTGTTGGTCTGATGATCAGCCTCGAGACCCCCAAGAAGTTCAATCAGCTCATCTCGCAGGCGCACCAGGTGGCCGCCGAGATCCTGCGCCCCCACTCGCGCAAGTACGACACGCTCGAGCACGAGTACCCCAAAGAGCTCGACATGCTGGCCGCGGCCATCGACGGCCTCAACGAGGGCGGCGCACTCAGCGGAGCCGGGGCGGGTGCCGTCGGCACCAACGGGTCGTCTTCGGCCCAGAAGAAGACCGAGGACGCAAACCGCAACGGCTCCAACATGGCCAGCCTCGTGGGTCTCATCGAGATGTGCTGGGGCGACGTGGGGCTGCTGCTGGCGATGCCGCGACAGGGGCTGGGCCAGGCGGCGATCGCCGCCGTGGCCAACGAGGAGCAGCTCGCACGGTTCGGCGGCAAGTGGGCGGCGATGGCGATCACCGAGCCCGAGGCCGGCTCTGACTCGGCGGCGATCCGCACCACCGCCAGGCTCGACGAGACGACCGGCGAGTACATCCTCAACGGCGAGAAGATCTTCGTCACCTCCGGCGACCGCGCCGAGCTGATCGTGGTGTGGGCGACGCTGGACCGCTCTCAGGGCCGCGCCGCGATCAAGAGCTTTGTCGTCGAGCGTGACAACCCCGGGCTCAAGCTCGACCGGCTCGAGCACAAGCTGGGGATCCGCGCCTCAGACACCGCCAACTTCGTGCTCACCGATTGCCGCGTCCCCAAGGAGAACCTCCTGGGCGATCCGGAGATCGCCCCCAAGGGCGGCTTCTCCGGGGTCATGCAGACCTTCGACAACACCCGCCCGCTGGTGGCCGGCATGGCGGTCGGCGTGGCCCGCGCCTGCCTGGAGGACACGCGCGATCACCTGCAGAGCGCCGGGATCGAGATCGACTACGACCGCCCGACGAACCTGCAGAGCGCCGCGGCGGCGGAGTTCATCGCCATGGAGGCCGACTGGGAGGCTGCGCGCCTGCTCACGTTGCAGGCGGCATGGATGGCCGACAACCGCAAGCCCAACTCGCTGCAGGCCTCGATGGCCAAGGCCAAGGCGGGCCGGATGGGCACCGACATCGCGCTGCGCTGCGTGGCGCTCTGCGGCGCCACCGGCCTCGGCGAGGGCGAGCTCATGGAGAAGTGGGCACGCGACGCCAAGATCCTCGACCTGTTCGAGGGCACGCAGCAGATCCAGCTGCTCATCATCGCCCGCCAGCTGCTGGGCAAGACCTCCGCCGAGCTGAAGTAGACCCGCGCGGGTCCGTCAGCCCCGCGCCAGCCGGTCGAGGATCTGTCTGAGGCGGGCGGCCTCGCGGTCGGCGCTGTTGTCAAACCGGTCTCGGGTGATCCGCATGGTGGCAACGCCAACGCGGAGGTTTTCGGCATCACGCTCGCGGTCAGCTTCGAACGCCTGGCGGTCCTTATGAAACTCCCAGCCGTCCAGTTCGACGATCAGCCCGTGCTTGGGGAAGAAGACGTCGGCGCGACCGGCGGTGCGGTCGATGTTGATCACCGGCGTGGGCAGCTCGTACTTGGCGATGAAAGCGCGAAAGGCATCCTCGAACTCGGAGTCGGTGGGGTTGCCCGGATCCTCGAGGAAGGGGCGCAGGAGCTTGGTGCCCGGGTGGTAGCGGTTGCGCTCCAGGACGTCTTCCAGGGCCGGCAACTGCAGATGGTTCCGTCGGCGCGTGTCGTTGACCAGCCGCGTGAGCTCCTTGGGGCTGAGGCCGGGAGCGATGTCCAGGACGGTGCGCGCCGCGGCGGTGACGCGGACCCCATGCTGCAAGGAGTTATCCGAACGGTTCAACGACTGGCAGCGATGGGTGATGATGCCGGGACGTTCGCGGTGACGCTCGGCCGTGACGTGCAGCGGGAACGACCAGCGCGGCAGAAACCCCCAGAGGCTTGCTGCGGACTGGTGGCTCAAGAGCGCGCCCCGGCCGCACGCCAACACCGCCGCGGCCGCCCGCGAGACCGGATCAGCCCGCCGCGGGCCGACGCAATAGACCCCCTGGTGCACAGTGACCCACGCGCCGGACTCCACACGGCCCGTGATCAGCCCGCGACTGGCGCCGAGGCCCACCAGTTGCCGTCGGGTCACATGCCCGTGTTGCCGACCCGCGAAACCCAGAATCGCCGAGTCAAGGCGGCTTTTACAGCTATCTCCTGCACTATCCGCCACTACTTATTGAGAGCCTGGAGCGGCGGCCTTTCCACCCCCCCTCACTCGAAAGCCCGTCGTTAGCGGTCGCGGATAGCCACGACGCCGTCCAGGGTACCGACGTACTCCGCCCCGTCGCGCGCCACCGCAATCCCGGCGTAGTTGTTGTTGTAGCCCACGCCCGTCCCGGCCAACTGGCGGTAGACCTCGCGGCCGGTGCGGAAGTCCAGCGCGGTGAAGTACCACGGGTCCTCAGACCCGGCCGCCTTGGTGTAGGTGTAAACCAGCCCGGTGGCCTCCGAGAGCTTGGAGACCACGGTGGGCGCGGCGTCGGTGGTGTTGGTCCACACGGTGTGACAGCCCCGGCCGTTGCGGTTGATGTCCACGCGGGCAAAGCCCGGCGTCGTGACGCCCCCGTTCTCAGTGCCGGCCGGACCGGTGTAGCCGTAGTTGTTCTCCACCAGGATCGATCGACCGGCCACAATCAGCGAGTTCTCCGTGTCACTCGCGCCGCGGCGAAACACCGGGACGGTGCACACCAGCCGCGGCCGGCGCGGGCGGACGGCTGTCCGGTAGACGACGACGTCCATCGGATCCGCGTTGTCGGTGATGTTGACGTAGCCGCCCTGCATCACCGTGGGCGTCGTCCCCGTGCCGGCGTCGACCTGGCCGGGCTTGGCCTTCCCGCTGTTGGGATATCGCACCGACCAGTTGATCCGCGGCACGCCGCCCTTCCCCGCCGTGAATCGGTAGAGGCGCAGATCGGTGGCGATGTACACGCCGCCGTGCTCATCGGCGGCGAAGGAGTTCTCGATCTCCCCGACGCTGCCGTGGCCCAGCCGCGTGACGTGGACCGCGCCGGAGGCGAGATTCAGCGTGCCCACCACGCCGTCGGTCTTGGCCACGAACCACAGCAGGCCGTGGGAATCGGGCAGGGCGGAGGTGATCTGCTCCGACGAGGTGAGCACGCCGCTGAGGTCGTGGTCCGCCACCTGGGCGAACCCGGTGCCGGTGTCGGCGATGACGAGGATGTGACGGGTCGTGGTCGAGGTCACGACGCGATCCTGGGCATCGAGGTAGAAGTAGCCGCCGCCGGTGAAGTCCTGAAACACGGACGTCGGGTCAGACGGCAGGGTCTGGCGCGGCGGCAGCGCGAATGTGGCCAGGGTGGCCAGCGTGTGCGGATCGAACATGTAGAGCTCCGGTCCCGCCAGGCCCACGCAGACCGAGACGACACGCCCACGCGCGTCAAAGGTGATCGATCCGCAGTCGTGGTTGATGAGCGTCGAGGAGACCACCGGAGACCGTCCCAGCGGCCCGGCCCACGTGTAGGCGTCGGTCTGCCACGCGTCGTCGTGGATCTCCGAGGTGCCGTTGGGCGCCATGAACCGGTTGCGGGGAGTTCGTGGAATCCCGCGGATCGGATGCGGCGTAGCCGGCGCGCCGGTGAAGGTCGGCGACGCCGGGGCCGACGGGATCGGCACGGCCGGCGTTCCGGGCGATGGCAGCGCCGCCCGGGCCTCCGGGGCGATCGCCATCAAAACCAAGAAGATCAGCGAAGCGGCGCGCCGCATGAGGCGATCACACGCCGGCGGCCTCGCGGCGCAGCACGTCCCAGGCCAGGCGGAGATCGTCCTCGGTGGTGCTCATCTGGCCGACGGCGAGGCGCAGCACGTAGCGGCCGCCCAGCGCGGCGTGGGAGAGGAACATCTCGCCACCGTCGTTGACGCGCTGCAGCACCGCCTGGCTGCGTTCGTCGTCGCCCTCCAGGCGGAAGCAGACCAGCGAGAAGTGGCGCGGCGCGCACAGCTCCCAGCCGGGCTCGGCCGCCACCCAGCTCTCGAAGAGCTCGGCCAGCGCCACCCCGCGGCGGATGTGCTCCTGCAGGCCGCTGCGGCCGTAGCAGCGCAGGATCGCCCACAGCTTCAGCGCGCGAAAGCGCCGGCCCAGCGCCGGCCCGTACTCGCTCAGCGACAGGGCGTCCTCCGCGTCGGGCGTGCGCAGGAACTCCGGTACAAGACTGAAGGCGGCGCGCAGATCCGCGGGCCGGCTGGTCCAGATCAGCGAGCAGTCCATCGGAGTGAGCAGCCACTTGTGCGGGTTGATCACGAGAGAGTCGGCGCGCTCCACGCCGTCAAAGGCCCAACGGAACTCGGGGCAGATCATGGCGCTGCCGGCGTAGGCACCGTCGACGTGCAGCCAGGTGCCGGCGGCCGCGCAGGCGTCCGCGATCGCGGGGACCGGATCGACCGAGGCGCTGGCGGTGGTGCCCACGGTGGCCACCACCAGGGCCGTCTGGCTCAGGTCACCGAGCTCGTCGACGCGCAGGCGAAACTGGTCGTCGGTGGCGACCTTGCGCAGCGTCATACCGATCATGCGCGCGCCCTTCTCCACCGCGGAGTGGGTGTGCTCGGAGCAGACCACCTCGTGGCGGCCCGTCGTCTCGCGCGCGGCGATCATCGCCGCCATCGTCCCGGTCGAGGCGGTGTCCTCGATGTGGCCGTGCCACCCCTCGGGCAGGCCGAGCAGCCGCGCGGTCCAGTCCAGCACCACCCCCTCGAGCTCGGTGGAGGCCGGAGCCGTGCGCCACAGGAAGCCCACCGAGTTGAGCGTCGCGGCCAGCAACTCGGCCAGGATCCCCGGCTCGGCGGCGCTGGTTGCGAAGTAGGCGAAGAAGCGGGGGTGCTGCCAGTGCGTCACGCCCGGGAGCAGGATCTCGTCGAGGTCGCGCAGCACCGCGGAGAACGGCTCCGGGTCCTCGGGGGCTTGGGCGGGCAGGCGCGAGCGGATGTCGCCGGGGGCCACCTGGGCCAGCACCGGCAGGTCGCCGACGCGGTCCAGGTAGTCGGCGGCCCAGTCCAGGGCGGCGCGGCCGTCGGTGCGCAGGTCGGCCATGGGGCGGCGCGGTCCGAGCTCGGGGCGGTCGTCGAGATCGGTCACGCCGCGGGCTCGCTCGAGACGGTGGCAAAGCCGATGCCGGCAACGACGAGGCGGTCGATGAGCGCCTGGCCCATGGCCACCGCAGGCGTGAGCTGGCCGGCGCGCTCGGGCAGGTCGTCGTGGGCGAGGCACAGTGCGGCCTCGGCCAGCATCTTGGACGTCTCGCCGTAGCCGGGGTCGCCGCCGGTGACCTCGGTGACGACGCGCCGGCCGCCGCCCTCGCCGCGCATTCGCACCGTGAACGAACCCTTGGCGCGCTGCTCGGGGCTGGGACCGTCGCCGGGATCCTTGAGCGCGAGCATCGCCTTGCGGGTCGGCGGCAGCTGGGCCAGGGCGACGGCGGTGCCCACACCGGCGACGAGCCCGGCCGCCACGGGCAGGTGCTTGGCCACGATGTAATGCGCGTAGCTGAAGTCCGGCCCGTAGCGGTCCAGCGCGCGCGCCGAGCGCAGGACGGTGATGGGATCGATCGTCGGCGCGGGCAGTACCCAGCCGTCGGCGGTGCTGTCGCGGTGCGGCCGGCCGGTGATCCCCCGCACCCGGCGGCCGCTGGGCTGGGTCTCGAGCCGCTTGCGCTGCGCCGCCACCTGGCGCCCCTGGCGCAGCCGGGCCATGATGTGCACGGCCGAATGCAGGGTGCCACCGGAGACGGTGCCGCCGACGCGGACGAAGCCCTCGAGCTTGATGGGCACGTCCTGGGGCAGTTCGTTGACGGTGTAGAGCGCGCCCAGGTCATACGGGATCGAGTCAAAGCCGCAGGAGTGCACGAGCTTGGCGCCGGTGCGCTGCGCCTGGTCGTGGTGGCGCAGCCACATGAGGTCGACGAACTCGGGCTCGCCGGTGAGATCGACGTAGTGGGTACCGGCGGCGGCGCACGCGGCCACCACCGGCTCGCCGTAGTGGATGTAGGGGCCGACGGTGGTGATGAGGACGCGAGTCGACTCGGCCATGGCGCGCAGCGACGCGGGATCGCCGACGTCGGCGACGATCGTCGGGACGTCGGCGGAGAGCCGAGCGCGGACCGCGTCGAGCTTCTCGGCGCTGCGACCCGCGATCGCCCAGCGACGGGAGCCGGCCACGCCGGCCAGGTACTCGGCGGTCAGCGCTCCGGTGAACCCGGTGGCGCCGAAGACGACGACGTCGTAGGCGCGCTCAGTCATCGGACTCGTCGTCGGGCGAGTCGGTCGGCACCTGCTGGGCGAGCCGCATCGCCTCGTCGAGGCTCATTCCGGCCTTGCCGGCCATCCACGTCGCCACCGGCGCGGCGATCCGCTGCGAGGCATGGGCGGCGACGCCCGCCAGGTCCAGGACCGCAGTGAGCTCGTCCTTGGTGGGGGCCGGGACGCCGAGCTTGTCGGCGTAGGCGGCCAGCCAGTCGGGGGCGTTCATGGTTCCGCAGGCTAATGGACAGGCATCGCGGCCGTCACGCTGGCAAGATCCCGCGCTCAACACGACGAAAGGCAGTGCAGATGGCAATCCTCGAGGACAAGGTCGCGATCGTCACCGGATCGGCGCGCGGCATCGGCCGCGCCACCGCGGAGCTGCTCTCCGCGCAGGGCGCGAAGGTGCTGATCAACGATCTCGACGGCGACGTCGCCGAGCAGACCGCCTCGGAGATCGATGGCGACACGCTGGTCTTCGGCGGCGACCTGACCAAGCCCGGCGTGTGCGACGACCTGGTCGCCGAGGTCGTCAACGCCTGGGGCAAGGTCGACATCCTCATCAACAACGCCGGCTACACCATCGACGCCCCCATCCACAAGATGTCAGACGACGCGTTTCAGCGGATGATCGACATCCACAACGTCGTCCCCTTCCGCATGTGCCGCGCCGTCGCCCCCCACATGCGCGAGCCGGCCAAGAAGGAGCGCGAGCAGGGCGTCGAGGTGTTCCGCAAGATCGTCAACGTCTCCTCGATCAGCGGGACCATGGGCAACGCCGGCCAGGCCAACTACTCCTCGGGCAAGTCCGGCGTGATCGGCCTCACCAAGACGCTGGCCAAGGAGTGGGGCCAGTTCAAGATCAACGTCAACGCCGTCGCCTTCGGCTTCATCGAGACCCGCCTGACCGCGGTCAAGGAGGAGTCCAACACGATGCAGATCGACGGTGAGACGGTGCAGCTGGGGATCCCGGGCCAGATGCGCGAGCTCGCGCCCAACCTCATCCCGCTCGGCCGCCCCGGCCAGCCGTTCGAGGCCGCCGGCGGCATCTTCCTGCTCTGCACGCCGTGGGCCAACTACATCACCGGTCAGGTGCTGGGGATCACCGGTGGGCAGTGGGGCGGGATGATCTCCTGACCCGCAGCGGCGGCGGGTGGATCACGCGCCGCCGCGCGCCGGTGGGGATATAGGTCACCGCGAGGGCGATCACCGGCCGCACGCCCCGCGTCCGGAGGAGCCGGCGGCCGGTGGCGGAGGGCGCCACCACGACCGAGAGCCTCCCGCGCCGACGGGCGCGCACGCTGGCCGTCCCGTAGGGGACGTGGCGGCGCGAGGCCCGGGCGGCCGCGTTCCACGCCGTCGCCAGAACGCGCACCGAGCCGGGCCCGGGCAGCCTGAGCGCCAGCCGCGCCGTGCCGGACGGGGTGGCACGCAGTCCCACGACGGCGAAGCGGTTGGTGGTATGCACGACCCGGAAGGTGACGATCTCGGTCGTCGAGTTGCCCTGATCGTTGGTCGCCGAGACGCTGAAGGTGTGCGCACCGAGCGTCGACGTGTCAATTCGGTGGCCTGCGCGCACCGTGCCGACGCACGACTTCAGCTTGGGCCCGGTGGTGCTGGCCCGGCACGAGTAACGCGCCACAACCGCTTGGCCCAGCCGGTAGCTCGCGCCCTGCGACGGCGCCCGGATCGTCACCGGCGGCAGCGCGGCGGTGACCGTGGAGGTGTAGGTGACGGTCACGGTCGCGCTCAGGCCGTCCGCGTCGGTCGCGGTGACGGTGAGCACATGGGCGCCGAAGCCGTTGGGCAGCGGCTGGTGATTGGAGATCGGCTGGCCCCCCACCGTCGCCTTGCACGACTGGATGGTCGACCCCACCCCGGCGATGCAGGTGAAGTCCGAGGCGGGGATCGCGGTCCACAGGTAGGCGGCGTTGTTGACCGGGGCGGCGATCACGACCTCAGGCGCCTTGCCCACCACGGTGTAGCCGATGGTGGCCCGCCCGCTCTGGCCGTCGAGGCTCGTCGCCGTCACGGTGTAGGTGTGAGGTCCCTCCGTTGCGGTGTCGAGCATCCCGGTTCCATCCGAGACGCCGGCTGAGTCGGTGCAGGCTCGCAGCCCGGGGCCGGCCGGGTCATCGCCGCAACCGAAGCGCGTCGGCACCGGCTGACCGACCGTATAGGCCTGCGCCGCCGGCGGCGCGGCGATCTGTGCGGTGGGCGGCGCGAGCACGACCAGCCTCGCCGTGTGGACGTCGGACGTGCCGTCGACCGAGGTGGCGACATAGGTGAGCGTGTCGGTGCCGGCGAAGCGCGCCCTGGGCGTGTAGGTGATGACGCCGCGAGGCCGGCTGATCGATCCGTGTCGCGGAGCCGTGCGGATGGTGTAGCTGAGCGCGGGCGCGTGCGGGTCAGAGCAGGACACCGGCACGGGCACGGAGACGCCCTCGTTCGTGGTCGCGCCGGCGTCCGCACACGCCGGCGGGGGGAAGACCGTGTACGTGGCGCTCGCCGTCGGCGAGGACGATCCGTCGGCGTCGGTGGCGGTCACGGTCAGCGTGTGGGTGGATCCCGGCGTCGCCGGCAGCCCCTCGCCGGGCTGGACGGCTGTCGTGCCGTCGACCTTCGCCGTGCAGGACCGCAGCGTCGTGCGGGGGTCCGGCGTGCAGGTGAAGGCGGCCGCCGGGACGTTGCCGGTGGCGTAGGAACCGCCGGCGGCGGGGGCGGTGATCGCGGCGGTGGGCGGCGCCGACACGGTGTAGGAGGCGCTCTGGGTCACGGACGCGCCGTCCGCGGCCCTCCCGATCACGCTGAACGAGTAGGAGCCGGGCGTGGATGGAAGCGCTCTGTTGGCGGCGAGCGGCTGCCCGTTGACCGTCGCCGAGCAGACGGTGTCGCCGGCCGCGCAGACGAAGGCGGCTGCCGGGACGGCCGCCTGCGCGTAGTCGGCCCCGGCCGCGGGGACGGTGATCGTGGGGAGCAGGTCGAAGTCGGCGGTGACGGTCGCGTCGTCAGACAGCACGACCGTGCATGCCTGGCCGGTGCAGGCGTTGCCAAAGCCGGTGAAGACCGATCGCGGCGCCGGAGTCGCCGTCAGCGTCACCGAGTCCCCGGGACTGAACGTTGCGGCGCACGCGGCGGCCGGACACTGGATCGTTCCCGGATCCGAGATGACCGCCCCCGTTCCGTCGCCGCCGAGCGTGACGGTCAGCACCGGAGCGCTCGGGTCGGCGCCGGCGCCGGCCGCGCCCAGGCCGAGCGCGACCACGCACGCGATCAGGTACGCGGCGATGCGCCGCCAGCGCGGCAGGCCAGTCATCGAGAGACGCCCCACATGAGATCAACCATCCGTCACACAGCCCGCTTGCGCGCCCATCACCGCGAGAACGGGTGGTTATTCAGGGGTGGCACTGTCGAGGCGGGCCCGGCGCTGGAGCTCGTACATGTCCTCGCGGTTGCGGATGTACATGGCGGCGGCATCGTAGGGCGGCTCGTGGTCCCACGGCGTGGGGCGTCCCTGGCGCAGGGCGCGCGAGACGACGAACCGCTCGCGCTGGCTGGCCCGCACGCGCTGGCCGATGTCGGCGAGGTCCAGGCGGCGCTCGAGCTCGCCGCGCAGCGCCGCGATGACCGGCCCTGACTCGGGGGCGCCGCTGATGTCGTGCAGCTCGCGCGGGTCAGCGGCGAGGTCGTAGAGGAGGTCGGGGTCCTCCAGGGACACGATGAGCTTGTGGGAGCCCGACCGGACCATCGCCGCGGGGGCCTGGACGCCCTCGGCGTGGTACTCGGAGATGACCGGCCGCACCGGGGCCGAGCCGGCATCCGAGAGCGCGCCGGCCAGGCTCACGCCGTCCCCCGGTCCCGCCACCGCGTCGGCCGGCAGCCCTGCCAGCTCGAGCACCGTGGGCGCGACGTCCACCAGCGACACCGCCTGCGCCACCCGCGCGCCGCGTGCTTCGGCACCGGGACCACGCGGCCCGCGCACGATGAGCGGCACCCGCGCCGACTGCTCCAGGAAGCTCATCTTGTACCAGAGGCCCCGTTCGCCGAGCATCTCTCCGTGGTCGGCGCAGAACAGGACCGTGGTGCGGTCCTCGAGCCCCGACTCGCGCAGCGCGTCGAGCACCTGCCCGATGCGCTCGTCCAGGTAGCTGATGGCGGCGTAGTAGGCGTGGCGGGCGCGGCGGATCTGCTCGGCGGTGAGGCCCGCCTGGTCGACCTGGCACATCGCGCGCAGGCGGCGGCTGTGGGGGTCCACCTGGTCCAGGGGCAGGGACGGGACGGCCGGGTCGTCGATGTCATCGCGCCGGTAGCGGTCCCAGAAGCGCTGGGGGATCTCCCACGGGTCGTGGGGATTCGTGAAGGAGACGAACAGGAAGTACGGCTGGCCCGCGCGATGGCGCGCGATCTCATAGAGCTTGCGCGCCGCCTGGAAGGCGACCTCGTCGTCGTAGTCGGTCTGCATGCTGGCGGCACAGATGCCGGGCGACAGCACGCTCTCCATCGTGTGATACCAGGGCAGCGGGTCCTCGAGCGGCCGGCTCCAGTCAGGCGTCCAGTCCACATCGGCGGGATAGATGTCGGTGGTCAGGCGCTCCTCGAAGCCGTGGAGCTGATCGGGGCCGACGAAGTGCATCTTGCCGCTGACCGCGGTGTGGTAGCCCGCCGCGCGCAGGGCGTGCACCACCGTGGGGGCGCCCGCCCGGAACTCGGCGGCGTTGTCATAGACCCCGACGCGGGAGGCGTAGCGGCCGGTCAGCATCGCCGCCCGCGCCGGAGCGCAGAGCGGGAACGCGGTGTAGGCGGACTCAAACACGGTGCCGTCCTGCGCCAGCTGCGACAGGTGCGGGGCCTGGACCACCCCGTGGCCGTAGGCCGGCAGCCAGCCGGCGGCGAGCTGGTCGGCCATGAGGACCAGGATGGAGTCAGGGGCGCGGGTGGCCATGGGCTGGCGGAGGATAGGCCTCCGCGCGAACGTGCGCCGCGTCAACCATCTAGCGTGGGCGCCACGATGACGCATGGAGCGACCGGTGCCGCCGCGCCGCGCGGCGGGAACGCCCGGACGCTCGTCCTCGCTCACCGCGGGGCGTGGGATCGGGCGCCGCAGAACTCCCTGGAGGCGGTGCGCCGCGCCGCCGAGCTCGGCTGCGACGGGGTCGAGATCGATGTCCGCCGCACCGCCGACGGCCGGCTCGTCGTCGTCCATGACGGGCGGCTGGGGTGGCGATCGGTCCACCGGCTCACGCATCGCGAGGTGCAGGCGCGGATGCAGGCCGGCCAGGCGCCGCTGGTGAGTGATGTGCTCGACGCGGCGACGGCGTCGGGGCTGCTCGTCGATGTGGAGCTCAAGGAGGACGGCTACGTCGAGGAGGCGATGGCCCTTGTCGCCGGGCACCTGGAGGCCGGCCGCTACGTGGTGACGTCGTTTCGCGCCCGGGTTCTGGCGCAGGTCAAGCACCGCCGCCCCGAGACGCGCACCGGCCTGCTGGTGGGCCCGCGGGGCGCGCGGACAGCGGCGCGGCGCCTGCGCGAGAGCGCCGCCGACATCCTGCTCCCCCACGTGAGCATGACCCGCACCGGCATCGTCGAGTGGGCCGCCGGCCACGGGCTGGCCACGTGGGTGTGGACGGTCAACGACGACCGGGCACTGCGAGCGGTCAGCGTGGACCCGCGCGTCGAGGCCTTCATCACCGACGTGCCCGCCCAGGCGCTGGCGTTTTCACATGGTGTTGACTTGGCTGACAGTCGGGAGTAGGTTGTCGACAAGTTGCCCGTTCACACCGCCTGGGGCTTAGGGACCGTCGAGCGGCGCTCGACCACCGATCAGGTTCTGCACGAGCTGCGGACCGCAATCCTGGCGGGGCGGATCAAGCCCACCGAGCAACTGCCCGAGGTGGCGCTGGCCCAGGCCTTCGGCACCGGGCGCAGCGCGATCCGCGAGGCCATCCGGCACCTCGTCCAGGAGGGTCTGGTCGTCTCCGAGATCAATCGCGGTGCCCGCGTGCGCCCCGTCTCCACCACGGACCTGATCGATGTCTACCGAGCGCGAACGGCGATCGAGGTGGCCGCCGTCAACGCGCTGCTCGAGAGCCCCACGGGCTATGACATCGCCCCGCTGCAGGCCGCCCAGGAGCGCATCCGCGGTCTGTGCTGCGCTGACGGGAGCGCCACCCCATCGCGCGAGCTCATCGCCGCCGACATCGACTTTCACCGGGTGATGGTGAGCCTGGCGGGCAGCCCGCGGCTCAGCCGGGCCCACGAGCCGCTCGCCGCCGAGGCGCAGATGCTGCTCAACTGGCACCCGGTCTACTCGGTCTCCGACTACGTCGCCGACCATCAGAAGCTGCTCGAGGCGATCGCCGGCCGCGACCCCACCGCCGGGGACGTGGTGCGCGCCCACCTCGTGCTGACCGTCGACCTCCTCACCGAGGAGGCGACGCGGTACGCCGACCGGCTGACCAGCGCGGAGAGCCTGGTGCACGGCGATAGCGATGTCCACACCGACAGCCACAAAGAGGAGAGTCTGGGGTGACTGATCACGAGTTCGGCAATGAGGAGATGCGCGACCGACTGACACGGCGCCAGGTGCTGCACGGCGCCCTGGCGGGCGGCGCGATGCTGTCTGCCGGCGGCCTGCTGGCGGCCTGCGGCGGTAGCAGTGGCTCGAGCGCCAGCGGGGGTGGCGGCGGCGGCACCGCCAAGTCCAGCCCACCCTCCACCGGGACGATCAAGTCCGGCGGCAGCCTCAAGGTGGGCGCCACCGGTGGCGGTGCCAAGGACACCATCGACGCCCACCTCCCCGTCGCCGACACCGACATCATGCGGGGCTGGAACCTGTATGAGCCGCTGGCGGTGCGCCCGCCGGACTTCGGGCCGCTGGAGATGATGGTGGCCGAGTCGATCGAGGCGGAGCACGGCAAGGCCGACTCGTGGGTGGTCAAGATCCGCCCGGGCATCGAGTTCCACAACGGCAAGTCGGTCACCGCCGACGACGTCATCTTCAGTCTGCAGCGCATCCTCGATCCCAAGGACCCGAAGGTGGGCGCGGCGTCGATCGGCTACGTCGACATCAAGAACGTCAAGAAGCTCTCCAAGTCGGAGGTGCGGATCCCGCTGAAGTTCGCCAACGCGACCTTCCTGGACGACATCGGTCAGTACTTCAACGGGATCGTCCCCACCGACTATGACCCCAAGAACCCGGTCGGCACCGGTGCGTTCCAGTACGTGAGCTTCACCCCCGGCCAGCAGAGCGTGTTCAAGAAGTTCCCCAACTACTGGCAGAGCGGCCGGCCCTACGTCGACCAGGTGACGATCATCGACTTCACCGATGACACCGCCCGCGTCAACGCGCTGCTCGGCGGTCAGGTCGACGCCATCGACAACCTGCCCACCGGCCAGATCGCCCAGGTGCAGGGCAACAGCCAGCTCAAGGTGCTCATCTCCCACACCGGGCAGTGGCAGCCGTTCACGATGCGCGTCGACCAGGCGCCGTTCAACGATGTCCGCGTGCGCCAGGCGATGCGACTCATCGTCGACCGCCCGCAGATGGTCGAACAGGTGCTCTCGGGCCAGGGGCGCATCGCCAACGACATGTACGCGCCGTTTGATCCCGGCTATCCGACCAACCTCCCCCAGCGCCACCAGGATCTGGACCAGGCCAAGTCGCTGCTCAAGGCGGCCGGCCACGCCGGGCTCACCGTCCAGCTCACCACCGCCCCGGTGTTCCAGGGCGTGGTTCAGGCCGCCCAGGTGTTCGCCCAGCAGGCCACCGGCGCCGGGGTCAACGTCAAGCTGCAGAAGCTCGACACGGGCACGTTCTATGGGCCCAACTACCTGAAGTGGACGTTCGCCCAGGACTTCTGGTCCACGCGCGAGTACCTGCCCCAGGTGGCGCAGGGGAGCCTGCCCAACTCGCCGTTCAACGAGACCCACTGGAACGATGCCCAGTTCCAGAAGCTCATCCAGCAGGCCCGGGCCGAGCTCGACCAGACCAAGCGCAACGCGATCATCGGCCAGGCGATGACCATCGAGTACAACACCGGCGGCTACATCATCCCCTACTTCTCCAACCAGATCGACGCCTACAGCTCCAAGCTCTCAGGCTTCGTCGAGGCGAAGTCCGGGTTCCCGCTGGGCAACTACTGGTTCAAGAACGTGGGGTTCACGGCCTAGCCCACGAGACCGGGAGACGAGGCCATGGGCCGGTTCCTGATACGACGGATCCTGCTGGGGTTGCTGACGCTGCTGCTGGTCTCGGTCGTCGTGTTCGCGGCGACCCAGGCCCTGCCCGGCAATGCGGCACGGGCGATCCTGGGTCGCAACGCAACGCCGGCGCGGCTCGCCGCGCTCACGCAGCAACTGCACCTGAACCGCTCGGTGCTCAGCCAGTACTTCAGCTGGCTGGGCGGCGTGGTGCACGGGAACTTCGGCACCTCGGCGGCGACCCAGGACCCCGTCTCCTCCCTCATCTCGAGCCGGATCCTCAATACCGCGTTCCTGGTGCTGGTGTCGGGGCTCATCGCCATCCCGCTGTCGATCGCGCTGGGCGTGCTGATGGCCGTCCGGCGCGACAAGCCCACCGATCACGTCATTTCGATCACGACGCTGGCGCTGGCGGCGCTGCCGGAGTTCGTGATCGGCATCGGGCTCGTTCTGCTGTTCGCCACCAACGTGACGCACGTGCTCCCGGCGGTGTCGATCATCCCGCCGGGTGAGCACGCATGGAACGTGCCCAAGGAGGTGATCCTGCCGGCGGCGACGCTGATCATCGCGGTGACGCCGTACATCGCGCGGATCATGCGGGCCTCCATGGTGGAGGTGCTCGAGTCTGAGTACGTGACCATGGCCCGGCTCAAGGGCCTGTCCAACCGAACGGTGATCTGGCGCCACGCCGTCCCCAATGCGATCGTCCCGGCGATCCAGGTGTCCGCGCTCCAGCTGGCCTACATGGCCGGCGGGGTGGTCGTGGTCGAGGTCGTGTTCGGCTTTCCCGGCATCGGCTCGGCGCTGGTGGACGCGGTGGGCAATCGCGACATTCCCGAGGTGCAGGCGCTGGCGATCATCATCGCCGCCGTCTACGTGGTGGTGAACCTCATCGCCGACATCCTCACCATCCTCGTCACCCCGCGGTTGCGAACGGCGGCGGCGCGATGAGCACTCCCACAATCACCATCGACGACCCGATCGAGCCGGGGGGCATGCGGCAGGAGGTGATGCGCCAGCGCCAGTGGAAGGTGCTGGTTGGCGCCACGCTGCACCAGTGGCGGTCGCGCATCGGGCTGTTCATCTTCGTCGTGATGGTGCTGATCGCCCTGTTCGGCCCGCTCATCGCCCCCCACTCCCCCAACCAGTTCGTCACCGCTCCCAACAGCCCGCCGTCATCGGTGGCGCTGTTCGGCGGCGACAACCTCGGGCGCGACGTGTGGAGCCGCTTCCTCTATGGCGGGCGGACCGTGCTCGGCATGTCGGTGGCGGCCACGATCATCGGGGTCGGCCTCGGACTGGTGGTGGGCCTCACCGCCGCCTACATGTCCGGAACGGTCGATGAGGTGCTCATGCGTACCGCCGACGTGTTCATGGCCTTCCCGCAGATCGTCCTGGCGCTGCTGCTGCTGACGGCCTTCCCGTCCAGCGTGGCGCTGATCGTCTTGATCGTCGGCCTCTCGCACGCCCCGCGCGTGGCCCGCGTCATCCGAGGCGCCGCGCAACAGGTGGTGGAACGCGACTTCGTCAAAGCCGCCGAGGCGGTGGGCGAACCGCGAAGACGGATCATCTTCGGCGAGCTCCTGCCCAACGTCACCAGCCCCTTGCTGGTGGAGGTGGGCCTGAGGCTCACCTACTCGATCGGATTGATCGCGGCGATCAACTTCCTCGGAGTAGGGCTGCAGCCGCCGACCGCCGACTGGGGCCTCATGATCCAGGAGAACCGCCTGGCGGTGAGCGTCCAGCCCTGGGGGGTCCTGCTCCCGGTGATCGCGATCGCACTGCTGACGATCGGGACCAACCTGCTGACCGACGGCTTCGCCCGCGCGGCGATCGGCATCGACCGAGGGGAGTGAGCATGGCGATTGCAGACCAGCCACCCGACGCGGCCCCGCCGCCGCCGAGCGCGGTCACCGTCCGCGACCTGAAGATCGACCTCGTTTCCACCGGGCGGGACATCGTCGACGCCATCGCCATCGACGTCCGCGCCGGCGAGGTGCTGGGCCTGGTCGGCGAGTCGGGCTCGGGCAAGACGACGGTCGGCATGGCCCTGATGGGCTACTGCCGGCCGGGCGGCAGGGTCACCGGCGGTGAGATCCTCATCGACGGCCGGCCGCTGGCGGCGATGGCCGCGGGCGAGCTGCGCCGGCTGCGCGGCGGCACCGTCTCCTACATCCCCCAGGACCCCGGGACGGCGCTCAACCCGGCGCTGCGGATCGGCCGGCAGCTCTCGGAGATGCTCGAGGCCCACAAGGCCCAGACCAGCGCCGACGAGCGCCGAGTACGCATCGGTCAGGCACTCGATGAGGTGGCGCTGCCCAGCGACGAGGAGTTCCTGCGCCGCTATCCCCACCAGCTCTCAGGCGGGCAGCAGCAGCGGGTGGCCATCGCCATGGCCTTCGCCTGCCGCCCGCACGTGATCGTGTGCGACGAGCCCACGACGGGCCTGGACGTCACCACCCAGGCGCGGGTGCTCGAGACCGTGCGTGATCTGTGCCGGAGCCACAACGTGGCCGCGGTCTACGTCAGCCACGACCTGGCCGTCATCGCCGAGCTGGCCGACGCGGTGGCGGTCATGTATGCGGGACGGATCGTCGAGCGCGGGCCGCGTGACGTGATCTTCGCCAAGCCCCGTCACCCCTACACGCGCAAGCTGCTGCGCGCCGTGCCCGACATGGAGGGCAAGCGCGCCGTGGTCGGGATCGCCGGACACGCGCCACTGCCGGGCCACCGGCCCCCCGGCTGCTTCTTCGCACCCCGCTGTGACCTCGCCATCGACCGCTGTCACGAAGCGTTCCCGCTGCCCACGGAATTCGAGGGCGGGCATTTCGTGCACTGCTACCGCGCCGAGGACGCTCCGGCGGAGCTCCCGACCACCGGGGAGACGCCGGCCGCGGCCCAGGCCGGCGACGTCGTCCTCTCAGTGGTGGGGCTCAACGGCCACTACGGCTCCGCCCACGTCCTGCACGACATCGAGCTCGAGGTGCACCGCAACGAGTGCGTGGCCGTGGTGGGCGAGTCGGGCAGCGGCAAGACGACGCTGGCGCGCTGCATCTCCGGACTGCACTCCGACTACACCGGCGACGTGAAGCTGGGCGGAGATCGGCTGCCCGAGAGCGCCCGGCGGCGCAGCTCCCAGGCCCGCAAGCAGATCCAGTACGTGTTCCAGAACCCGTACGCATCGTTGAACCCGCGGCGCACGGTGGGGCAGACGATCGCGCGCCAGCTCCAGCTGTTCGGCGGGGGCCGGCGCGAGACGGGCAAGCGCGTGGCCGAGTGCCTGGAGCGCGTCTCCCTGTCCTCGGCGGCCGTGAACCGTTACCCCGATCAGCTCTCCGGCGGTGAGCGCCAGCGCGTGGCCATCGCCCGGGCCCTGGCGGCCGAGCCGTCGCTGCTGGTCTGCGACGAGGTCACCTCGGCGCTCGACGTCTCCGTGCAGGCGGCGATCGTCGAGCTGCTGCGCGACCTGCGCGCCGAGACCGGTCTGAGCATGCTGTTCATCACCCACAACCTCGCCCTCATCCGCACCATCGCCGACCGGGTCATCGTCATGACGGAGGGCACGATCGTGGAGTCGGGGGCGACGGTCAGCGTGTTCGAGACCCCGAGCGCCGAGTACACCACCAAGCTGCTGGCCAACACCCCCACCGTCGAGGCGGCGCTGAGCCGATGAACACCGAGGCCTTCATCACCTGCGCCGTGACCGGTGCGGGCGACACCACGGCGCGCAGCGACAAGGTCCCGGTGACGCCGGAGCAGATCGCCGAGTCCGCGCTCGAGGCGGCGCGCGCGGGCGCGGCCGTCGTGCACATCCATGTCCGTGACCCCGCGACGGGTCAGGGCGCTCGCGATGTCGGGCTCTACCGCCGGGTGGTGGAGATCATCCGCGCCGGCGACGTCGACGCCGTCATCAACCTCACCGCGGGCATGGGAGGCGACCTCGTACTCGGCGGGCCGGACTCGCCGCTGCCGCTTGACCAGGTGGCCACCGACCTGGCCGGCGCGGCCGAGCGCCTGGCCCACGTCGAGGCGCTGCGACCGGAGATGTGCACGCTGGACTGCGGAACGATGAACTTCGCCGCCGGGGGCGACTACGTCATGGCCAACACCCCCGAGATGCTCCGGGCCATGGCGCGTCGGATCAAAGCCCTTGGCGTGCGCCCCGAGCTCGAGGTGTTCGACACCGGGCAGCTGGTCATGGTCAAGGACCTCATCGACGAGGGACTGATCGACGATCCGGTCCTGATCCAGCTGTGCATGGGGATCCGCTACGGCGCGCCCGACGATCCTGGGACCCTGCTGACGCTCGTGAACTCACTGCCGGCCGGTTCGGTGTTCTCGGCGTTCTCGATCGGGCGCATGCAGCTGCCCTATGTGGCCCTGGCCGTGCTGGCCGGCGGCAACGTGCGCGTCGGGCTGGAGGACAACCTCTACCTCGGGCCCGGTGAGAAGGCCACCAACGGCGCGCTGGTGCAGCGCGCCGCCACCATCCTCAACGCGATGAACGTCCGCGTGCTCGGCCCTGAGGAGGTCCGGGAGCGGCTCGCGCTGCGTCCCCGTGGCTGACGGGGCGCAGCCGCGCATGGTCATGCCCCGGTCGGTGGGGCTGCTGGGCGCGGGCGTGATCGGCGGCGGGTGGGCCGCCCGGTTCGTGCTCGCCGGCGTCGACGTCCGTCTGTTCGACCCCTCGCCGGATGCCGCGCGGGGCGCCTTTGACACCGTGCAGCGCGCCCGCCACGCTTGGCGGCGGCTGACCCTGGCGCCGCTGCCCGCCGAGGGCACGCTCACCCTGGTGGACTCCGTCGAGGAGGCCGTCGACGGCGTCGAGCTCGTCCAGGAGAGCGCCCCCGAACGCGAGGAGCTCAAGCGCGCGTTGCTGGCACAGGCCAGCGCCGCGGCCCCGCCCGGCGCGATCATCGCCACCTCCACCTCGGGCCTCCTGCCCACCCGGCTGGCCGCCGAGATGCATGCTCCCGAGCGGTTCGTCGTCGGCCACCCCTTCAACCCGGTCTATCTCCTGCCGCTGGTGGAGGTATGCGCGGGGGAGCGCACCTCGCCCGAGACGGTGGCGGGGGCGGCCGCGATGTACCGCTCGGTGGCCATGCGGCCACTGATCGTGCGCCACGAGATCGACGGCTTCATCGCCGACCGCCTGCTCGAAGCACTGTGGCGCGAGGCGCTGTGGCTGGTCGCCGACGACGTGGCCACCGTCGAGGAGGTCGATGACGCCATCCGCTACGGCGCGGGGCTGCGCTGGGCGGCGATGGGCACGTTCCTGACCTACCGCCTCGCCGGCGGCGACGCCGGCATGCGGCACTTCATGGCCCAGTTCGGGCCGGCGCTGCAGCTCCCGTGGACCCATCTCACCGACGTGCCGGAGCTGAGCGACGAGCTGCTGGGCAAGATCGTGGCCCAGTCAGACGCCCAGGCGGGCGGGCGCTCGATCGCCGAGCTCACGCGCATCCGCGACGACTGCCTGATCGCTGCCCTGCGGGGCCTGAAAGGCACGGGATTTGCTGCCGGCGAGGTGCTGGCGCTGACCGAGCGCGAGCTGTTCGAGCGCGGGGGCGCGGGGGCGAGACGGTCGCCGTTGTCCGACGGGCGGCTGCAGCTGCATGAGGTCCTCGTCGAGCCTTCGTGGATCGACTACAACGGCCACATGACCGAGCACCGCTACCTCGAGGTCATGGCCGACGCCACCGACGGTTTCCTGCGCGAGATCGGGATCCTCGGTCACTACATCGACAGCGGGCGCTCCTACTACACGGTGGAGACCCACATCCGTCATCTCGGCGAGGCCCGCGGCGGTGACCGCATCTGGGTGGCCACGCGGCTGCTCGGCCACGACTCCAAGCGCCTGCACCTGTTTCACGAGCTGCGGCGCGACGAGGACGACGGGCTCATCGCCACCGGCGAGCACATCCTGCTGCACGTCGACCGTGCCACCGGACGCACCACGCCCGCGGCGCCCGAGATCCTGACGGCGCTGCAGGAGATCGCCGCCGCCCAGCGCGAGCTGCCGTGGCCCGAGGGCGCGGGCAATCAGATTCGGGGGCCTCGGGTCGAGGCCGTCTGAGCCGGCGCTGCAGATCAGCCCGGACCTCTCTAAATTCCTTTGAACCTATTTGTGCAGAGCGAGCGGAGCGCCTAGTCTACGTTCGCCGCCTGTTTTTCAGTTAGGACAACAAAGAGCCGGAGGAGCGCATGTCCGAGAAGTTGTGGGATGGAGAGCCGTTTTGGGGGCTCGGCTATGAGTGGGATCCTGAGTGGGTTTTGTCTGATCGTCAGAAGGAGTTGCGGGATCTTCTGATTGAGTTGTCTGAGAAGGAGATGCGCGCGAACGCGAAGGTGTCTGACGACAATCTCGAGTATCCGCGCAGGAACCTCGAGCTGCTGGGCGAGCACGGCTTTCTGGCGCTGACGGTCCCCGAGGAGTACGGCGGACTCGGTGAGGACCATGTCGGCTTTCACATGACGTGTGAGACGATCGCGCGTTACGCGTGCGCGTCGACGGCGATGTGTTACGTGATGCACATGGCGGCGGTGAACACGATCATGCTGCGCCCCACCCCGGAGCTGATTGACAAGTACATCCGGCCGCTGGGCACCGGCAAGATCGGGACGCTGTCTTACTCTGACCCGGAGACCGGCTCGCATTTCTGGTACCCGTTCTCGTCGAGCGCGGAGCGTTCCAACGGCGGCTATAAGGTCAATAAGAAGGCGTCGTGGACGACGTCGGGTGGCTTTGCCGACTTCTACGTGGTGCAGACGACCAGCCCGGATTTCTCGGGCTATGACGATCTGTCGGTGTTCGTGATCGACGGCGAGGACGTCAAGGCGCAGCCGTCGACGTGGGAT
>CAVTSK010000007.1:0-247288 GCA_963737335.1 uncultured Solirubrobacteraceae bacterium | reverse complement strand
CAGGACGTGCAGCCACTCGCCGCGGGCGCGGAAGTACTCCGCGTTGGCGCCGCTGATGGAGAAGCCGAAGTGGTCGCGGCCCTCGGGACCGACCACGCACTCGCCCACGACGCGATCGCCGGTCTTGAACCCGGCGACGTCGGCGCCGAGCTCGACGATCTCCCCCGCCCACTCGTGGCCCGGGATGATCGGATAGCGCACGGGGATGATGTAGCGCCCGGCGTACAGCTCGAAGTCCGAGTGGCAGATCCCGACGGCGTGGGACTTGACGAGAACCTCGTCGGGCCCGATCGAGGGGCGATCGAGATCGGTCACCACCGCCTGCTCGGGCGCCTCGAACACCAGCGCTTTCATCTCTGTCTCCTCGTGTGTGTTGACATCAGTGCAGCTGCATCCCGCCGGTGACGTTGATCCCCTGGCCGGTCATGTTGCGAGCACGGTCCGAGGCCAGGAACGCAACCGCCTCGCCGATGTCCTCGGGCTCCTGGGGCCGACCCAGCGGAATGGGATCGACGAACTCCTGCCACGCCTCGTCGCGCGTGATGCCCTTGTTCTCCGCCAGCTGGTGTAACAGCGGCTCCCACAGCGGGGTGCGCACCACTCCGGGGCAGACGGCGTTGACGCGGACGTCGTAGGGCGCCATCTCCTTAGCCAGCCCCTGGGTCAGGCCGATCACCGCGAACTTGGATGCGCTGTAGTGCACGAATAGCGGGATCGCCTCCTTGCCCACCATCGACGAAATCGAGACGATCGAGCCCGAGCGTCGCCCCATCATGTGCGGGACCGCGGCGCGCGTCGTCAGGAACACGCCCTTCACGTTGACGTCATGCACCCGGTCCCACTCCGCCTCGTCGAGCTCGTGGAACGGGACGCTCTTAGAGACGCCGGCGTTGTTGACGAGCACGTCGAGGTGGCCGTGGCGATCGATGGTGTCTTCCACCGCCCGGCGGCTGGACACCCAGCTGGTGACGTCGTGCTGCAGCGCGGTGGCGCCGAGCTCGTCGGCTGCCTCGCTGACCCGGCCGGCATCCAGATCGGACAGCACGAGCTCGGCCCCGTTGCGCGCCAGCACGCGGGCGATCCCCAGGCCGATACCGCTGCCCGCGCCGGTGATGAGGACCACACGCCCGCTCAGGTCGCCGGCGGGGGCCGTCACGCCATCCTCCCGCGCCTCCGGGCCAGCGTGTATGCGACGGCGGCCACGAGCACGAACACGCCCTGGAACCAGTACTGCCACGCCTGCGAGAGGCTGAGGAAGGTGGTGGCGTTGATCGTCTCCTGTAGCAGCGCGGCGCCCAGCAGCGTCCCGATGAACGAGCCGCGGCCTCCGAACAGGCTGGCGCCGCCGAGCACGACCGCGGTGATGCTGGCCAGCGTGTAGGTGATGCCCTGGGTCGGGTCGCCCACGCCGATCTGGGCCATCAGCATCAGCCCGCCAAGGAAGGTCAGCGCCGAGCAGGCGACGTAGGCGCCGACGATGGTGCGATTCACGCGCACGCCCAGCCGGTGGGCCGCCTGCTCGCGCGAGCCGGCTGCGCGCAGTGCCAATCCCCAGCGAGTGAAACGCAGGCAGTACTCCAGGACCAGCGCCAGCGCGACAGCGACGAGGAAGGCGACGGGGATCGGCCCGATGTTCTTCTGGATGTCATCGGTGATGGTGGCCGAGATGAACCCGCCCTGGAACGGGCGCAACAGCAGCGAGATCCCCTGCAGGCCGATGTAGGTGACCAGCGTTGCCGCCACCGCGGTGAACCGGCCGAGGCGCACCATCAGGCCGTTGACCAGACCGGTGAAAAGCGCGGTGGCCAGCATGATGGCCAGCCCGAGGACCACGACCGGTGTGGATTTCCCGTCGACCAGGAAGAACGACGCGATCACCACCACCAGGCCCGACAGCGGACCGACCGAGATGTCGATCCCCGCGGTCATGATCACGATCAGCTGGCCGAAGCTGATGAAGGCCAGCGCGGCCAGTAGCGTGAGCAGCGACGTGATGTTGAAGGTGGCGGTGAAGCGCGGGTTCTGCTCGTAGGTGTAGACGCCGAGCGCGACGATGATCACGGCCAGGACCAGGCTGGGGAGATAGTCGCCGCTGAGGAAGCGGCGGGCGCGCTCAGCGGTGCCGCCGCCGGGGCTGGCCGACACGGCATCGGCCGCCCGGTGCGTGGTGGCGGTGACGATGGTCCGGGCGATCATCTCCTCCGAGACGTCCTCGCCGTGCAGCTCGCCGACGACCTCACCGCGCGAGAAGACGACCACGCGGTCGCACAGGCCCTCGAGCTCCAGCCCGTCGGAGGAGACGATGAGCACGGGCACGCCGGTCTCGGCGATCTCGCGCAGGATCCGGTAGATCTCGACGCGGGCGCCGGCGTCGACGCCTTGGGTCGGCTCGTCGGCGAGGATCAGCTTGGGCTGGGACAGCATGGCACGGGCCAGGACCACCTTCTGCTGGTTGCCGCCTGACAGAGCCTCGACGTCGGTCTCAAGCGACGCGGTCCGGATCTGGAGGGCGTCGACCTCGCGGCTGACCGCGGTCACCTCGGCGCGCCGGCTGACCACGCCGCGGTTGGCGTACCGCGGCAGCGACGACAGCGTCGCGTTCTCGCGGACCGAGAGGGCCATGAGCAGCCCCTCGCTGTGGCGGTCGGCGGGCATGTAGGCGATGCCGCCGCGCTGAGCGGCCACAGGGTTGCCCAGGCCGAGCGTGCGGCCGCCGAGGCTCACCTCGCCGCTGGCCGCCTCCAGTCCGGCGAGCGCGCGCAGGAACTCCGACTGCCCGTTGCCGGCGATCCCGGCCAGCCCCACGATCTCCCCCGGCGCGACGGCCAGCCCGACCCCCTTGAAGGCGTGGTTGGAGAGGTTCTCCACGGCCAGCCCGCCGTCGCTGACGGCGCCGGCGTGCTTGCCGGGGAAGGTGGTCTCCACCGACCGCCCGACGATCAGCCGCAGCATCTCGTCGTCTGACATCTCGTTGATCGGCGCGCTGCCGCGGACGGCGCCGTCGCGCATGACGGTCACCCGGTCGGCGATCTGGCGCACCTCGGCCAGCCGGTGGGAGATGTAGACGACGGCGGCGCCGCCGCGTGCCGCGGCGCGCACGAGCTCGAACACCGTGGCCACGCGGTCGGCCCCCAGCGGCGCCGTCGGCTCGTCAAGAATGAGCACGCTCGGGTGAGCGGCGATGGCCTTGGTCAGCTCCAAGAGTTGGCGCTGCGCGACCGTGAGGTCCTCAAGGCGCGCCCCCAGCGCGACGCGGAGGTCAACGCGGCCCAGCTGCTCGCGCATCCATTCCGCCGTCGGCTTGGCCCCAGCTGCGGCCAGCGCCAGGTTCTCGGCCACGGTGAGGTCGGGCAGCACCGCCGGCTGCTGGTGGACGATGGCCACGCCGTGACCCTGGGCCCCGGCGGGCGTGAGACGGTCGTAGCTGCCCTCGCCGATGAGGATGGCGCCGGAGTCGGGCGCGATCGACCCGGACGCCACGGACATGAGCGTCGACTTGCCCGCGCCGTTCTCCCCCAGGACCGCGTGGACCTCGCCGGCCGCGAGTGACAGTGACACCCCCTGCAGTGCGGTGACCCCGGGGAATGACTTCCACACCTCGCGCAGTTCGAGGAGCGTGCGGGAGGCGGGTGGCTGGGTGGTCTGGTGCAGTGTCTCGGTCATGGGCCGGTGTCACGTTCTGCGCCGGCCGCCGCGGTATGGGACCACGGCGGCCGGAGCGGGTGTGCGATCCGTGTGGTTACTCGCCCAGCGCTGCCTTCAGCTGAGCGTGGGTGAGGTGCGATGAGAGGATCGCGTCGCTGGGGAGCGACGAGACGCACTCCACCGGATGGGGCTTGCCGGTGATGGAGTCCTCGAACGGCTTCTGCGGGACGACCGTCGATGACGGCACCGTGCCTCCGGTGGCCTTGGCGACGGCGAAGTCGACCGCCGTGCGGACCATCCAGTTCTGCGAGTCGACCGTGAACAGCGGGAAGCCGTCCTTCTTCTGGTCACAGGAGAGCTGGTTGGAGTCCTCGGTCGCGATCGCCGGGATCTTGCGGTTGGCCTGGGAGAACGCGCTGAACGCGCTCGCCAGGGCCGCCCCGAAGTCGGTGGTGATGGCGTCGATCTTCGGGTACTTGGCCAGGACCGCGGTGACGACCTTCTGCGTTTGCGCGGGATCCCAGTTGGTGACGTAGTACGGGGTCTGGCCGATGATGTGGATCCCCGGGCAGGAGGCGAGCGCCTGCTTGAGGCCCTGGTACTCAGCCAGGCTCTGCGAGTTGGCGGGCGGGCCGCCGAGATTGATCACGTTGCCCTTGCAGTGCAGCGCGGTGTCGAGCCACTTGCCCCACAGCGCGCCTGCCTGCTGGAACTGCGTGGAGATGTAGTAGTTGTAATCCGTGCCGGCCGTGCCGCCCGGGGACACCCGGTAGGGGACCGTGACCACGCCCGCCTTGTAGATGTCGCGGATGGCGGGCAGGACGGCCTCTCCGGCGTCGGGGAAGACGACCGCCGCGTTGACGCCCTGGGCCGCCAGGCCGTGGATGTCGGAGATGGCCTTCTGTGTGTTGCCCTGTCCATCGGTGTAGTCGAACTTGGTGATGCTCTTGCACTGGGCGGCCTCGTCGCGCGCCTCGCCGACGGTGATCTTGCGCCAGTTGTTGTCACCGAACCCGTCCGCCAGGGCGAAGGTGATCTTCTTGGAGCCGCACCAGGACGGCCCGCTGTCCGACGCCGCGGCCGCGGCGGTGCTGCTGGCGGCCGCCGCGGAGCTCGAACCGCCCCCGCCGCCGCCATTGCTGTTGGTTGAGGAGCTGGAGCCGCACGCCGCGACCGCGACGACGATCCCCAGAGCCAGGAGGCTGGACACCAGAGCCTTTGCTTTGCACTGCATCAACGTCTCCACCCTTTCCATCGGTTCACCTGTGTGACCCGCGCGCGATGTACGCGCCGGGGTTGACTAGAGCCCAGGCAAGCCGGGCTCGGTGCTCTGCTCCAACCTGCCTGCGCCGCCCGGTGACGGCCGGCGCGCGTTCCGCCTCAATCTCCTCCACGGAACGCTGTAGATGGCGAGGCCGACGGCCAGTGCGCCGGCGTCCACCAGGTTCTGCACACCTTGGTTGGCCCCCATGACCAACACGAGCTGATCCAGCTGGGTGATGAAGAGCGCCGCCACCGCGGTGGCGATCACGCTGCCGCGTCCGCCCAGCAGCGAGGTCCCGCCCAACACCACCGCGGCCACCGTGGGCAGCAGGTACGAGTCGCCCTGGAAGGCGCTCGGACTGTGCACGATCCCGGCCAGCAGGATGCCCGCGGTGCAGTAGAGCGCGGCGGCGACGACGTAGGTGGCGAGCTGATAGCGGCGCGCGCGCAGGCCCGCGGCCCGGGCACCCAGCAGCCCTGACCCCACCGCCTCGAAGCGCCGTCCGACGATGGTGCGCTTGATGACCAGCGCCACCAGGGCGGTCAGGATGACCGCGATGATGACGGCGTTGGGGATCCCGAGCAGCTTGCCGCCGGCGAACCGGGCCAGCGCGTTGGTGGTGGGTGGCGGGTTGCCGGCCGAGACCTGGATGACGACGCCGTAGAGGACGGCGTTCATCCCCAGGGTGGCGACGATCGGGGTCACCCCGATGACGCTGACGATCACCCCACTGATCGCTCCGGCGACGAGGACAGCGGCGAAGGCGATGACGATCGCCGACGCCAGCTTGCCCGAGCTCCCGTTGGGATAGCTGGTGAGCAGGACGATCGTCAGCGAGATCATCCCGGGCACGGAGAGGTCGATCCCGCCCTGCTGGACGACGAGCGTCTGGCCCATCGCCGCGATCGCCAGCACCGCCGCGAACGGGAGCATCCCGAGCAGCGCCGAGTGCCGGACGCTGTCGGGCTCGAAGATGAGGCTGATCAGGAACAGGGCCGCGGTGGCCAGCCAGATCGGCGCCGAGGCGGCGGTGTGCCTCAGCGAGAACATTGGCGCGGAAGGTGCCGGTGGCGCTGTCGGCGCTGGCGGCGCGGCGGGCGGGTGCGATGAGCTCTGCGCGGTTTGATCGCTGGCGGGCATGCGACTCCTCGTGGCGGCGGCCGCGGCGGCGGCGACCACACTCCTCTCGTCAGAGTTCAAGTCTACTACACACTCTGGCGGTGGTGTCAACTAAGAACGCACACTTCTAACCGAATGTGCAGTACACTGGGGCTGTGCCCTCCAGCGATGCCGACTCGTCGTCTGAGCGTGCCGCACTCCCCGAGGTCGGGGACCAGATCCGGGCCCGGCGGCAGTCGATGGACATGTCGGTCCGAGAGCTGGCGCGGCGGCTGACCCTGTCGCCGAGCCTCATCTCCCAGATCGAACGGGGCAAGGCCACGCCGTCGGTGGCCACCCTGTATGCGATCACCACTGAGCTGAAGATGTCGCTCGACGAGCTGTTTTCCGAGCAGCCGGCGAAGGTCGCCGCCGGGCGGGTGGGACCGTCGTCGCGACCGGCCAACGTCGCCGACGGACTGAAGATGCTCGACGCCCAGCTACGCGCCAACGGGGATGGGGGCACCGCGGTGACCCGCGGGCCGGTGGTCACGCCCGAGGAGCGCAAGGTCATCCAGCTTGACTCCGGCGTGCGCTGGGAGCGGCTCACGCAGACCCCGGATCCCAACGTGGACTTCCTCTTCGTGGTCTATGAGCCCGGCGGCGCCTCGTGCGAGAGCGCCCACCTCATGCGCCACTCCGGCCGCGAGTACGGACACGTCCTGTCGGGCACGCTCCAGGTCACCGTGGGCTTCGAGGATCACGTCCTCGGCCCTGGGGATTCGATCTCGTTCGACTCCACCACGCCGCACCGGCTCGCGACCGTCGGCGACGAGCCCGTCGAGGCGATCTGGTTGGTCGTCGGTCGCTCGGGCGACACGCGTTTCGGCTGAGCCGCCCGCCCGCGGTGGGCGAGACAGTTACTTCGCGGCGACCGGCTCGGAGGCGAGGTCCGTGCCCGAGAGCAGGTCGGCGCCGCGAACATAGACCCGCCCGGCCACCAGCAGCTCCTCGGCGGGGAAGCGGGTCAGCAGGCGGTTGCCCTCGGCGGTGACCAGCACCTCCTCCTCGATCCGCGCCGCCGAGATGCCGTCGCGCGCCGCGCAGTAGGTCTCGAGCGCGAACACCATCCCCTCCTCGATCGCCACCGGATTGTCGAAGCTGTGCAGCCGCGAGATCATCGGTGATTCGTAGAGGCCCACGCCCAGTCCGTGCCCGAATTGCAGGCCAAAGCACGACGCCTCGTCGGCGAAGCCCAGCTCCTGCGCCGTGGGCCACACCGCGGCGATCTCGTCGGTGGTGACCCCCGGCTTCACGAGCTCGATGGCGTCGTCGAGCCACTCGCGGCACTGCCGGTAGGCGTCGACCTGGGCCTGGTTGGTGCCGCCCACGCTGAACGTGCGGTAGTAGCACGTGCGGTAGCCCATGAAGGAGTGGATGATGTCGAAGAACGCCTGGTCGCCCGGGCGCAGCAGCCGGTCGGAGAACACGTGGGGATGCGGGTTGCAGCGGTCGCCCGAGACGGCGTTGACCGCCTCAACCTGCTCGGAGCCGAGCTCGAAGAGGAGCCGATGGGCCTCGGCCACGATGTGGCGCTCGGTGACGCCGGGACGCAGCAGCTCGTAGATGCGCTCGTAGACCGCGTCGACGATGCCCGCGGCGTGGTCGAGCAGCGCGATCTCCTCGTCGGTCTTGATCGCCCGGGCCGACAGCATCACCTGTGAGCCGTCGGCCGTCGAGACGCCCGCGCGGTGCAGGGCGTTGAGGGTGACGATGTCGGTCATGTCGATCCCGACCTGCTCGCCGGCCAGGCCGTGCTCGGCGAGCTCGTGCGCGATGTTGCGCGCCAGGGTGTCGGGCACCCCGGTCTCATCGGGCATGGCGCCGCGCATCGGAGACACCCCGGCGCGGAAGCTGTCCTCCGGCAGCCACGGGGCGTAGAGCTGATGATGGCGCGCCGCCGAACCGAAGTCCCACAGAACGGGGTCGCCGTTGCGCGGCAGAAGGACGAACCGCGCGTTCTTGTCCCGCGCCCACTCGCCGATGTGCGTGCTGGTGACGTAGCGGATGTTGTTGGGGTCAAAGAGCAAGAGGGCACCCAACTCCGAGACCTGCAGCGCGTTCCGGGCACGGGCCAGGCGGTCCGAGCGCAGCTTGGCGAAGTCGATCCTCTGCTCCCAGTCGACCGCCATCGTCGAGCCGCGGGACGCGATATTTGACATGTGCTTCCTTTCAGCCAGCGGCGAGTTAGGTGTGCGGTAATAGTAAACACCTGTCAAGGGCTGTGGTCAACACCACCGGACACCCGGGCGTCGCGGGTGCACCACGTGCGTCGGGCTCCCGGAGGCTTAGACTCGGGCGCCGTGACCGACGCCACGATCGACCGCCAGCTGGCTCGCCGCCGCGACGCCGCCGTCGCCGAGTGGGGGCTGGTTGACGAGATCGTCCTGATCGGCGCCGGGGACCCCGTCGGGGTTCCGGGACGCGGCGACAGGACCTATCCGTTCCACGCCCACTCCGAGTACTTCTACCTCACCGATCGCAACCGCCCGGGCGGCGTCCTCGCGTTCGACCCGCAGGACGGCTGGGTTGACTTCGTGGCCGAGGTGACCGACGAGGAGAGGCTGTGGTCAGGCGCGGTCGGCGGCGAACCCGGTGGCGTGCCGCTCGGCCAGCTCCCCGTGTGGCTCGGCGCCAGACGCGAGCGACCGGTGGGATGCCTGGGCACGCCGCCGCCGGCCTCGGTGGAGGTGCGGCCCGATGCGGCGCTGAGCGCGGACCTCCGAGTCGGGCTGGACGTTGTCCGTAGGCCCAAGGACGAGGTGGAGCTCGAGCGCATGCGCATCGCCGAGCGCGCCACCAGCGCGGCGTTCGCCGCCGCCGTGCCGGTCCTGGTGCAGGGCAGCACCGAGCGCTCGGTCCAGGTGGAGCTCGAGCTCGCCGCCCTGCGTGCCGGCGCCGATGCCATGGCGTACGACACGATCGTCGGGGCGGGGACCAACTCGGCGGTCCTGCACTTCATGCCCACCGACCGCGCGCTGGTCAATGGCGACCTCGTCCTCATTGACGCAGGCGCGGACTATCGCCAGTACGCGTCGGACATCACACGCACGTACCCGGTCGGCGGCCGGCTGAGCGCTGAGCAGGCCGAGCTGCACGCGGTGGTCCACGCGGCCGAGCGGGCGGCGATCGAGCGCTGCGTGCCCGGCACCGAGTGGGTGGACGTGCACATGACCGCGGCGCAGGTCATCGCCGAGGGGTTGGTGGCGTTCGGAGTGCTGCGCGGCGAGCCCGGCGTGTTGGTCGAGTCCGGCGCGGTGTGGCTCTTCTTCCCGCACGGAATCGGCCACCTGGTCGGCCTCGGGGTGCGCGACGCCGCCGGCCCGCTGCGGGCGCGGCGTGACACCCCGCCACCGGTCAAGAACCTCCGCATCAACCTGCCACTCCAGGCGGGCTTCGTCGTCACCGTCGAGCCGGGCATCTACTTCGTGCCGGCCATGCTCAACGACCCCGACAATCGCGCCCGCCACCGCGACACCGTCGACTGGGGTCGCGTGGATCGGATGCTGGGCTTCGGCGGCATCCGCATCGAGGACAACGTCCTCATCACCCCCGACGGGCACGAGATCCTCACCGCCGATGTTCCCGTCCTGGGCTGAGCAGCCTCCGGTAGGCCCGGGCATGGGATGGCCGTGAAGCTGGGAGAGGCTCTCGCCCGCCGCGCTGCTTCCACTCCGAGGCGAGCATCACGTAGACGGCGTGGTCGACGAAACGGTCGCCCACGCGCTCGGCCTGGCGCCGCACGCCCTCCAGTGTGAAGCCGAGCCGTTCCGGGATGGCGCGGCTGCGCGTGTTGTCCACGCCGGCCCGGATCTCAAGGCGTTGCAGGTCCCAGCGCGCGAAGGCGTGGTCCACCAGTGCGGAGGTTGCGAGCGTGACGGTGCCGCGGCCCTGCGCGCTCTCGGCGATCCAGTAGCCGATGCTGGTGGCCAGGTTCTGCCAGTCCAGCCGGTGATAGCCCAGCGCCCCGACGATGGCGCCGTCGTCGATCATCGCCACCTGAAACCCCCGGTTGTCGGCGAGCTGCCGCAGGCTGTCACGGATGAACGCGCGGGTCGCGTCGAGCGTCTGCCCTTCCGCCCACGGCATCCAGCGGGCCAGGTGCGCCCGGTTGGCGTCGATCACGGCGTAGAGCTCCTCAGCGTCGGAGTCGTCGAGCAGCCGCAGCCGGCGACGCTCGTCAAGCACGAACGTGAGCATCAGGAGAGCTCACCGGGCAGGTCATCCAGCGCGCCCACGGTGTCGACTCCGGCAGACCGAAAGGTGTCCCCATCGCCGTCGGGCACATAGGCGATCGGTCGCATCTCCGCCGCCAGCGCCGCCCGCACGCCGATCATCGTGTCCTCCACCACCACGCACCGCTCCGGCGCACAACCCATCGTCGCCGCCGCGTACAGGAACAGGTCCGGCGCCGGCTTGCCCCGCTTCACGCTGTGGGCCGAGAAGACCGCGTCGCCGCCGAACAGGTCGCGCAGGCCCGTGAGGGTCAGTGTCAGTTCGGTCTTGGAGAGCTTGCCCTGTGAGGCGACGCAGACATCAAACCCCAGGGCCTTGACCCCCTGCACCGCGTCCGCCGCCCCGGGCACCGGCTCCAGTGACGCGCGGAAGGCGTCCTCGCGCGCACGCTCAAATGTGTCCAGGAAATCCGGCGGCAGCTCAGCGCCGAGGCGCCGCTCGGCGTCGGCGCGAATCTCTGACAGGAACATCCCGCGGTAGGCATCGTGCGCCTCCTGCGCCGAGATGTCGATGCCCAGTGCGCGGAGCGCCTCGGCCAGCACCGCGTTGGAGATCCCCTCGCTGTCCACGAGCACCCCGTCGCAGTCGAAGATCACCAGCCGCCTGTCCACGCCCCAGATCATCCCGGATCGATCTGTGAAGGTTTGACGATGCCGCCGCGGCCGATATACCTTGGCGCGTGGCGATGACCGACAGCCCGCAGCGGTTGCTGGCGGGCGGACGGGTCGTCACCCCCGACGGAGTGCTCACCGACGCCTGGGTGCACGTGGAAGGCGGCGTCGTCGCCTCGGTGCACTCTGACCGACCGGCCGTCGATGCGCCCGTCCACGACCTCGAGGGCGCCTGGCTGCTCCCGGGCTTCCTGGACCTGCACATGCACGGCGGCGGCAGCCACGACGTCGCCGACTCCCCGACGGCGATGAAGGGTGCGGTGGCCTTCCACCGGCGCCACGGCACCACCGCGACGCTGGTCTCGCTGATGACTGCACCCGTGGACGACCTCTGCGAGCAGCTGGGCTGGGCCGCCGCACTCGTGGCGCGTGGACCAGCGGCGTCGGGTCACGTGCTGGGCGCGCATCTCGAAGGCCCGTTCCTCTCGCCGCGGCGTGCCGGCGCCCAGAACCCGGAGCACATGATCGCCCCCGACCGATCGGTGCTCGACCGGTTGGCCAGGGCCGCCGACGGCGCCCTGCGGATGGTGACCCTCGCGCCCGAGCTCGCCGGGGCGCCGGCCCTGATCGAGCCGTTGCGCCGGCAGGGCGTGATCGTGGCCCTGGGGCATTCCGACGCCGAGTACGAGGCGGCGCTCGCCGCCATCCGGGCCGGTGCCAACCACGCGACCCATCTCTTCAACGCCATGCCGTCGCTGCACCATCGAGCGCCGGGACTGGTGGGCGCGGCGCTGGCAGCCGACCTTCCCTGTGAGCTCATCAACGATGGCCGCCACGTACATCCCGCGATGGTGAGACTCGTGGCGCGCGCCATCTCCTGCCCGGTGCTGGTCACCGATGCGATCGCCGCCAGCGGCGTCGGCGACGGCATGTTCACGCTCGGCGGCCAGGAGGTCCGGGTCCACGGGGGCGAGGCCCGCCTCACCCGCACCGGGTCGCTCGCCGGAAGCACCCTGACGATGGACGAGGCGCTGCGCCGCGCGGTACGCGACAGCGGGCTGAGCATCGAGCAGGCGTCGGCCGCGGCGTCGGCCAACCCGGCGCGCGTCCTGGGTCTGGAGGCCACGGTCGGATCGATCATGCCCGGCCGGCGGGCCGACCTGGTGGTGCTCGACGACCACCTGCAGGTGGGCGCCGTGATGGCGGCCGGCGCCTGGTGTGAATGAGGCAGCGCGACCGTCAGCCGGCGTAGCGCTCCCAGACGACCTCGCCGTCGACGAGCTCGGCCGTGGGGCTCATCCCGAGCGCCCGCGCAACGCCCATCGACGCCTCGTGGTCGGGCTGGATATAGGCGACGGTGCGCCCCACGCCGACGTCCTGGAGCCACGCCAGCATCGCCCCCGCCGCCTCGCGCGCATAGCCCCGGCCGTGAAACCGGACTCCCAGCGCCCAGGCCAGCACCGCGGTCGGTGGGGCGGTCGCCGGCGAGTCCTCGGTCACCGTCGCCTGGACGAAGCCGACGGCGAGCCCGTCCTTGCTCCGGCGCACGACCCAGTTGCACCAGCGCTCGACGCCGTCCGGGGATCGGCCCGCCGCCTGGCGCGCGTACCGCGCCCGGAGCTCGTCGAGCGTCGGCGGGCGGCCCCCGGTGAACGCGTACAGGCGCTCGTCGGCGAGCAGGGGCGCCATCTCCTCGGCGTGGTCCGGGCGCAGCGGCTCCAACGCGAGCCGCCCGGTGCGCAGCACCTCGGGGTCTTCGTGTTCGGCGCCCATGGTCGGTAGCTTGCCGACACTCAACCCTCGAGTCAGATCCGGAGCTGGAGATGCCCAACAGGTTCTCGTCGTTCGCCGGCCTCGTCGCGACCTCGGCGGCCCTCGCCCTCGCCCTCGCCGCCCCCGCCGGGGCGTCGGACAGCCACGCGGCCAGGCTCGCCCCACCCGTCATCCACGAGACCTTCACCTCGATGCCATGCTCGGGGCGGCCGGGCAGGCGCTCGATGCTCCAGCAGGAGGGGTGTGCCGAGCAGCAGATCCTGCGCACCGACCAGCAGATCGACGGGCTCAACCAGAAGATCTTCAGCGCCCTGCGCACCAACTCGGCCCGGCGGGACCAGATCGCCGGGCACCGCGCGTGGCTGGCCTACCGCAAGAGCTACTGCCTCAGCGTGTCCGACGTCTTCCAGGGCGGGACGCTGGCATCGGTTGTCTTCGCCGATTGCGCCGCGACCGTCAACGGCCAGCACGTCTCCAACCTCAGGACGTTTCTCGCGGACCTGACGGACAACGGGTAGCGCCGGTCAGCCGGACGCGACGATGCGCTGCACGTTGCGGTGATAGCCGGCGAACTGGCGTGCCATCGCGCGCTTGACCAGCGGCTCGCCGAGGCGCATCAGGCCGCTCAGCTCGCCCTCGGCGACAAATGTCACCGACGTCCCGGCAGCGTCGGGCGTGAACGTCCAGGTCCCGTCGACCGGGTACGGCCCTTCGACGATGTGGACGTGAAAGCGCGCCGGCCGGTCGAACTCCGTGAACTCGACCACCTGCTCGAACTCCTTGGCGCCCGGCGGCTTGGTGCGCTCGCGCACGCGGGTGCCCAGCCCGGGTGGGCCGTCGGTGAGCTGCTCCACCGACGTCTTGGAGGTCTGCCACTGGGCCAGGTTCGCAGGGTTGGTGATGTAGTCGAAAACGGCCTCCGGTGAGGCCGCGACGACGAACGTCTCGGTGATGTGCATCGATTGGTCCCTCATCCGACGATTTCGGCCAGCGTCTGACCGCTGACCACCGACTCCGGGCGCTCGGCCACGACATCCGAGCCCGTCCGAGCATGCTCATCGCGGCGCTTGATGAGCAGCCATTGCGGCGGATCGCCGCGGCCGGTGCGCTGGAGGGCGAATCCGCCGTCCAGCTTCTCGCCGTGGAGGACGAAGACCGCATGGCCGCGGTCCAAGGCCTCGGGCCACCGCACCCGGCCGCCCTGCTCGTAGGTCCCGCGGTCCCACACGATCACCCCGCCGCCGTGGCCGGCGCCCTCGAAGCTGTTGTGCCCGGTGTCGTGGTCGGCCACCTGCACCGCCAGCCGCTTGACCGCCGGATCCAGCGACGGGCCCTTGGGCACCGCCCACGAGCGCATCACGCCATCGACCTCGAGGCGCAGGTCGTAGTGATGGGCCGTCGCCTGATGCTCCTGGACGACGAACACGCCCGCGCTCACGCCCCGCACGGCGAACTGCTCGTGGCCTTCGACCTTGACCTTCTCGGTCTCGACCTCAGCGCCGCCGCTCTCCAGCGACGTCACCAGCTTCGCCGGCGCGCCGGGTGCGCCCTCGGCGTGGATCCGCACCTGCCCGTCGGCGTCGTCGCGGACCCAGCCGAGGAGGTCGAGCTCCCCGGCGCGGGCGAGTACGCGCTCGACATGGGCCGCGCCCTGACCGTCGGCGGGCAAGCTCGCCCGGATCGCCTCCGCCGCCTTGGTCTGCGCCCGCTTGGCCATAGCCCGACGTTACCGCGCCCCGGTTGGGGGTGACCGCGCGCCCGCCGGGGTAGAGGGTTGGCAGATGCAGGCACAGATCGGTCAACGGCTGCGCGACCCGATCACGTGGGCGGAGGCCGCCCAGCTGGCCAAGACGGTGGCGGCCGCCGTGGCCGCCTGGGTGCTGGCCGTCCACGTGTTCCATCTCTCTCAGGCGTTCATGGCGCCGTGGGCGGCGCTGCTCACCGTGCACGCGACGGTGTTCGGGACCCTGCAGCGCGCAGCACAGCAGGCGGGGGCCAGCGTGCTGGGAGTCCTCATCGCCTCGGGCGCCTGGCAGCTCTTCGGGGGCAGCGCGGTCGCGCTGGGCGCCACGGTTGTCGCCGGGACGCTCGCCGGCGGCGCGCCCGGGCTGCGCGCGCCGATGACGACCGCCACCACTGCCGTGGTCGTCCTCACCACGGGCTACGTCGGCGAGAACGGCATGCTGGCCGACCGGCTGATCGATACCGGCATCGGGATCGCGGTGGGCCTGCTGGTGAACCTCCTCGTCTGGCCTCCGCTGCGCGACCGGGCGGCCGCTCGCCATATCGACGTGATCGACGATCGTCTCGGGGAGCTGCTGACCAAGATCGCCGGCGAGCTCCGGGACGGATGCGCGAGCGACGCCGCCGACAACTGGATCGCGCGGACCGACCGGCTCGAGGCTGACATCGACCGCGCGTGGCACGTGCTCGACGAGGCGCGGCAGAGCGGGCGGCTGAACCCGCGCCGTGCCGTGCCCGAGCGGATGCGCGCCGCGGAGGAGATGACCCAGATCATCAACCGGCTCGCGCAGGCGGTGGCCGAGACCCGCAGCATGGCGCGGACGATCCGGGTCGCGTCCATCGCCCCGGCCGACTGGAACCCGGAGTTTCGCCAGCCGTGGCTGGAGCTGCTGGAACGAGCGGGCGCGGCCGTCGAGCGGGCCGACGCCGACGGGCTCAGGTCCGCCCGCGGCGAGCTCACCAACCTGTCTGATCATCTCGCGACGGAGCAGCTCCATGGTGGCCAATGGCCGATGTTCGGAGCTCTGCTCGTCAACCTCCGCAATGTGCTCGATGCGCTCGACGTCGTCGCCGAGGCCCAGCCGGTACACGTGCCCGCGCCCGCACTGGCCGGCGGTCGTCGCGGCGGAGGTTGACGCTCAGCCCTGAACGGCCGCGGCGTCGCCAAGCAGGCTGCGCACGTGCGCGGCCGCGTGCTGGGCAGGATTGAGGTCGCTCTCCTCGCCGGCGTTCTCGATCTCGATGAGGAAGGCCTCGACGACCTCAGGGTCGAACTGGGTGCCGGCCGAGCGGCGCAGCTCCTGGCAGGCCAGCTCGTGCGAGACGGCGGCGCGGTAGGAACGGTTGGCGGTCATCGCCTCGTAGGCGTCGCACACGGAGACGACGCGCGCGCCCAGCGGGATCTCCTCGCCGCACAGGCCGTCCGGATAGCCCCTGCCGTCCCAGCGCTCATGGCTGGCCCGCACGAGCCGGGCCACCGGGCGCAGCGCGGGTGCGCCGTGCAGGATGCGCTCGCCGAGGATCGTGTGCTGGTAGATGAACTCCCACTCCGCGTCAGTGAGGCCGCTGGGCTTGTTGAGGATGGCGTCGGGAATGCCCACCTTGCCGATGTCGTGCAACTCGGCGGCGCGCGCGATCTCGTCCAGGGCCTCCCCGCCCAGGCTCAGGCGACGTGCGACCCGGGTGGCGAGCTCGGCGACGTTGGAGGAGTGCTCGTCGAGTTCGGGCTGCTTGGCGTGCATGGTGCGCAGCAGCACCTCGCCGGCCTGGCTGCGCGCCGTGGAACGGCTGCGCTTGTTGGCGTACATGCGCTCGTCGGCGACCTGGAGCGCGTGGTCGGCGCTGTCGGCCTCGTGGGGCAGCAGGACCACGCCCAGCGACGCCTCGATACTCAGCTCCGCTCCGCTCTCCTCCAGGGCCGCGGAGGCCTTCAGGATGACCGCGTCGGAGTCCTGGCCCTGCAGCTGGATGTGGGCGCAGAACTCGTCGCCGCCGAGACGGTAGGCCGAGCCGACGCCCGCGACCGCGCCGTCGAGCTTGCGGCCCAGCCGGGCCAGAAGCGCGTCGCCGGCGAGGTGGCCGAAGGTGTCGTTGTAGTCCTTGAAACCGTCAAGGTCGAACAGGAGCAGCAGTGACGGGCGCGACGGGCAGGAGTCACTCAGCGCCGCGGCCAGGTCGGCGCTCAGCTTGCGGCGGTTCCCCAATCCGGTGAGCGGGTCGGTGACCGCCTGACGGCGGATCGTCTCGTGGGCGATGATCTCGGCCGCGGACAGCTCGGCCTTGGAGATCAGCTCGGCGATGAGTGCGATCTCGTCCTCCCCAAAGGCGCGCCCGTCACGGACGAAGCGCAGAGTGCCGGTCACCACGCGCGGCGAGGCGGCGACACGCATGGGCAGACTCAGGGTCCACGCGCCGGCCTCGCCGACCTGGATCGGGTACACCGGGGCGGCGCCGTCGCGCTCCAGCACGCGCACCGCCTCGTCGGCGCCCGCGGTCAGTGCCAACGGTGCGGGGCCGCCGGTGAGCGTAAGGCGTCCGGCGTCGGCATCGAGGGCCTCGAGCGATCCGTTGAGCAGGATCTCCAGCAGCCCCGAGAGCTCGAGCTTGGCGGCGAAGGCATCGCCAAGGCGACGCACCGCGGTCTGCAGCCGGGCCCGCTCCTGCTCGACGAGCTTGAGGCGGTGGTAGGCCTGGTCGATGCGCTGGCTGCGGTCGCGGGCCAGCAGCCACAGCAGGAACACGAGCGGAACGACGAAGAGGATGACCAGGTATCCCTGGCGGGCGGTCATGGCGGCGAGGAAGCCGAGCGGCGCCAAGGAGGCGTCCACCGCCCATACCAGCCCGATGACCCGCATCTGCAGCTTGAGGTCGGGCACGACGCCCGCGAGGCGCATGCGCACCATCGAGCCGGCCAGATCCACGATGCACCCGGCGGCGAAGGCCGCGGCCAGAAGGGGCAGCTGCGCCAGGCCGATGCGCGGGGAGCCTGCGACGAGCAGGACGAGCGCAGGCCCGATCGCGTGCCAGGCATCGGGAACGGCTGAGAGGATCCGGCGCGCCGGCACCCGCCCCAGCGCGCACTCGACGGCGGTCCCGCTGACCAGTCCGACGGCCACCGCGACCGGCACGACGGCCGGCGGCAGCATGAACAGCATCGGGACGAGGATGAGCTGCGTCGGCACCACGAACCCGGCGCCGACCGGAAACTCGATCCGGCCCACGACGGCGTACACGGCGATCAGCAGCGCCGCGACCGGGGGCCGCAGGCCGGTCACGCCCCAGGAGAGCATCAGGACGACCGCCGCGACGACGAACAGCGCGGCCGCCGATGCCTCCACGATCCGCTCACGCTCAGAGGCGCGGCGCTCGCGTCCCTCCCAGCTCGTCTCCAGCAGACGCTCGGTGGCCGACTGGGACTCGTCGGCGTAGGGCTCCAGGATGCTCATCGAACGTGGGTGCTCCGCGGGTCAGGGCCGGCGGATCAGCCGGCCCGGTAGGGGTCGACGTAGACGTCGTCGATCTGCCAGCTCCCGGAGCCGGAGACGACGAAGCGCATGGCTGCCGACACCGAGTACCCCTTGGGGATCCGGTTGGTCGCGACGGTGACCTGCACCGGGGTCCACATCGGCAGCGAGCCGTCGGAGAGATCGGCGAGGGTCATCGACAGTGGGCCGCGCGGGGTCTCAGCGACACCCTGGATCTTAAGATCCGAGCCCGGCACGGTCTGGCGCACGAAGAACCGGGCGCTCGGCATGGTGCTGTCCACGCAGAACGCCGGCGACGTGGCGCTGCCACCACCGTCGATCAACAACGACTGATCGTCGGTGATCCCATCGATGTGAAACGGCTCGTTGCCGGGAGTCAGCGTCGCCCCGGACAGAGTCCACCCCACCTGGGCCGGCGCGCCCTCAAAGGACCCGCCGGGAACGAGGAAGTAGTCAGAGCTGTCGCCCCACTTGGAGAACTTCTGCTTGACCGACTGGGTCGGGCACTGAGCGGCGAAGGCCGCGCCGGAGCTGACGAAAACCGCGACGCAGGTCAAAGCGGCGATGCGGCCGACCGTCTTGCGAACTCGCGGGTGGATAACCAAAGGCACTGAAAACCCTCCATGTTGGGCCGCCATCCATAGCGGCGCGAAAATGAATTTGGTTATCGGCAGCTGGGCGATCTTCGGCCGAAGACCCCTGGCTTTGCGCCCCCGCCTCACGACGAGTATGCCTTTTCGACACACCACTCTTCGGCATTCGCTTTGTGGAGGTTTAGGACCTAAAGCTAATTGGACATCTGTTCGACGCGGGCCCGACGCCCGGACGCGGCCGAAATCCCCGGCGGCCGCACGGAGCCGGCGATCGCGCCGGCGACGAGCATGACGGCGATGACCGACACCAGCGCGTGGGGCACGCTGGACTGCTGGCCCAGGAAGCCGATCAGCGGCGGTCCGGCCAGAAACGCGCAGTAGCCGATGGTGGAGATCACGCCGACCCGCGGCGCCGCCAGCGCGGGCTCGTCAGCGCCCGCGCTCATCCCGACCGGGAAGCCGAGGGAGGTGCCCGTGCCCCACAGCAGCGCGCCGAGGAACGCCAGCACGATGCTGGGGCCGAATACGAACAGGACGAGGCCGACGATGGCCAGGACGGTGAGCGCGCGGACTACCGGCACCCGGCCATAGCGGTCCAGCGCCGCCGGACCGAACCAGCGGGCGGTGGTCATGGCGCCCAGGAACACGGCGAAGACGAGGGTGCCGACCGCCGGCGCCACATGATGGCTGTCGATCGTGGCCAGGCTGATCCAGTCGTTGCCCGTTCCCTCGGCAAAGGCGAAGGCCAGCACGAACACGCCGATGACCAGCGTGCGCCGCTCGCGCCAGGCGCCGAGCGACTCCCGCGCCCCGGCCGGCTCGTGCTCGCCGGGGCCGGCCGCTCCGGTGGCCTCGCGGGTGGGCGAGACCGCATCCGCGGAGTCCGCGACGAAGTCGCGCACCGCCACCGGGACGGCGACGCCTACGATCACCCCGACGATCGCCAAGTGGACGGTCACCGACACGCCGAGGGCGACCATCGCCGCGCCGCCGAGCGCCGCGGCGACGGTGCCCAGGCTGAACCCGGCGTGAAAGCGGGGCATGATCGAGCGTCCGAGGAGGCGCTCCACAATGGCGCCCTGCACGTTCATCGCCACGTCCCACGTGCCGCTGGCCACGCCCCAGCAGAACAGTCCCGCCACCACAGGGTCCACGCCGACCCGGTATCCGAACGCCACCACGATGAGCCCCAGGCCACCGAGGACGCCCGTGGCCATGACCGTGCGCCGCGAGCCGAAGCGGGCCACGATCGGCCCGGCCAGCGGGAGCGAGATCACCGACCCGGCGGCCAACGACAGCAGGAGGAGCCCCAGCTGCGACGGAGTGAGGTCCAGGCGGGCCTTGACCTGCGGGATCCGCGACGCCCAGCTGGCAAAGCCGAACCCGGCGCCCGCGAACGCGACGTAGGTGGCGCGCGAGGCGGCGTGCACGCCACTGGCGCTGGGACCCCTCAGAGCGACCCACCCACCTCGGCCAGGCGCCTGCTCAGGAAGCGCCGCTCGGCGTCAGAGCCCGCCAGCGGCAGCGCCCGGCGGTAGGCGACGGCGGCATCGGCGTCTCGCCCGAGGCGGCGCAACAGGTCGGCCCGGGTGGCGTGAAGCAGGTGGTAGCCGGCCAGGTCGCCCGACGCTTCGAGCTCGTCGATGACCTCCAGCCCGGCGTCCGGACCGCGGGCCATGGCGATCGCGACGGCGCGGTTGAGTCCCACCACCGGCGACGGCATGACCTCGGCGAGCACGTCATACAGCGAGGCGATCTGGCCCCAGTCGGTGTCGGTGACGCCCGCGGCGTTGGTGTGGCACGCCGCGATCGCCGCCTGCAGCTGATACGGGCCGGCCCGGCCGTAGCGCAGCGCCGCCTCCAGACGCGTGTGGGCCTCGTCGATCTCGCCTCGGTCCCACCGGGTGCGGTCCTGGTCCTCGAGAGTGACGAGATCGCCCGCGGCGTCTGACCGGGCCCGCCGGCGGGAGTGGTGAAACAGCATCAGGGCCAACAGGCCGGCCGCCTCGGGCTCGTCGGGCATGAGGGTGCTGAGCGCACGAGCGAGCCGGATGGCCTCATCGCACAGCTGCGCACGGATGAGCGCCGGCCCGCCGGACGCCGCGTAGCCCTCGTTGAACAGCAGGTACAGCACCGCCAGGACCCCGCCGGTCCGCTCGGGCAGCAGATGCGCGGGCGGGACCCGGTAGGGGATGCGAGCGCCGGCGATCTTGCCCTTGGCGCGCACCAGGCGCTTGGCCATGGTCGGCTCCGGCACGAGGAATGCCCGGGCGATCTCCGCCGTGGTCAGCCCCGCCAGCGTGCGCAGGGTGAGCGCCACCCGCCCCTCGAGCGGCAGCGCCGGATGACAGCAGGTGAAGATCAGGCGCAGGCGGTCGTCCTCGATTCCGCTCTCGTCGGTGTCCGGCTCCTCCATCGTCTCGACCTCACCTCCGGTGGATGCCGCCTGCTCCAGCAGCTCAGCGCCGCGGCGCTCGCGCCGGAGCCGGTCGATCGCCCGGTTCTTGGCCACCGTGGTCAGCCACGCTCCCGGGCGGTCCGGGACGCCGTCCGAGGGCCAGCGCCGCAGCGCCTCGGCAAAGGCCTCCTGCGCGCATTCCTCGGACAGGTCCCAGTCGCCGGTGCGCCCGATGAGCGCCGCGACGATGCGTCCCCATTCGTCGCGGAACGCCGTCGCCACGGCCGCCTGGGCGTCGGCTCTCAGTCCTCCCAGAACGGTCGCACCTCGATCGAGCCGATGCGCGCCACCGGATGCTTGCCGGCGACCTCGATCGCCTCGTCGAGGTCGGCGCATTCGATGATGTCGAAGCCGGCGATCAGCTCCTTGGTCTCAGCGAACGGCCCGTCGGCGAGCACCACCTCGCCGCCGCGCACGCGCACGGTGGTGGCAGTGCTGAGCTCCTGCAGCCGGTTGCCCTGCAGGCGCACGCCGCGTCCGTCCATCTCCTCGACCCACGCGCTCGTGTCGCGCGGCATGTCCTTGGTCGACTCTGGCGTCGCCAGAGCCTCGTCCACGCAGACAAACATGAGGTATTTCATCGTCGGGCCTCCCGGATGAGGTGTCGCCTCGCGGCGGCACCATTGGTCTTTATCACCCCTACGACGAACGCGACGGCGCCAGATGGACACCCCTCGCGTCACCGCCGTGATGCGGGCCGTTACGTGTTCGGACCGGCGCCGGCGCCGAGGGCGTTGAGCCAGGCGCGCATGCTGCGCCCGGCGGGGGTGATCTCGCCCTCCTCATAGCCGGTGGTCGCCACCGCCAGGGTGATGCCGCTCAGGGTCGACCAGCCGTACTCGATCGCGGTGCCGGTCTTGGCGTAGCGGGCGATCGTCTGCCCCTGCTCCAGGATCGAGCCCGGTGGCGCGATGTCGGTGATCTGCTCGGCCACGTACTGCGTGTGGCCGGCGTCCGCGCCCTCGAGCAGCTCGAAGTACACGAGCGGCTGGCCGGCGTACCACCCGGGCTCGATATCCAGGATCTTGATCCGGCACGGGGCCATGATCGGCGCGCCGACGCTCATGGTGGCGTCGACCCCCTGGTCGGTGCGCTCCCAGCGCGTGACGTACCGCAACGGGTTGATGTACGTGGCGTTGGTCACCGGCGCCGCCACGTGCTCGAGCTTGAGCTCGGCCTTGACCTGCGAGAGCGGCGGCGCGTGGGCGTGGATGTCGCCGACCGGATCGGTGGCGGTGACCGCCGGCGCGTGCCGGCCGGCCGCCGGCTGGATGACGTGGGGCTTGCCCTGTGGGATGGTGTCGTCAGACGTGGTGGTGGTGACGACGCTCGATCCGCACCCGGCCAGCCCGACGGCCAACACGGCCAGTCCGGCATATCTCCTGATCGATGGTCCCACGCCGAGACGATTCTCCCGCACGCTGTGCCGCCGCGCGCCGAAACGGCGCGCACCGGACGAGGTTGCCGCGGCGACGGGCGATCACATAGCGTTGCCCCAAACCCGAGCTTGGAGGTTGCCGATGGCCCGCACGCACTACCTGCCCGACGAACAGGTCCACTACACGTGGGACACGGGCAATGAGCCGCGGGTTGTCGTCGACTCCGGCGACACGGTGGTGGTGTGGACCCGCGACGTCGTGGACAACCAGCTCACGCCCGAGTCCGACAGCAGCGTCATCCCCGATCTGGACCTCAATCGCCTGTACCCGCTCAACGGGCCGATCGGTGTGGCCGGAGCCGAACCGGGTGACACCCTGGAGATCGAGATCCTGGACATCCACACCCAGGGCTGGGGCTGGACCGCGGTCCTACCCGGCCTGGGCCTGCTCAGCGACGACTTCACCGACCCATACCTGCGGGTGTTCGACATCACCAACGGCCGGTTCGCGTATATGCGCGAGGACGTGGCGATCCCGCTGGCGCCGTTCTTCGGGACCATGGGCGTCTGCCCGGCGGGCGCGAGCGAGCAGTCGGTGATGCCTCCGGGGACCTTCGGCGGCAACATGGACATCCGGCAGCTCGTCGCCGGCTCCACGCTGTACCTGCCGGTGCAGGTGGACCAGGCAAACTTCTCCTGCGGCGACGCCCACGGCTGTCAGGGCGACGGCGAGGTGTGCGTCACCGGCCTGGAGGCGCCGATGTTCGCGTCCCTGCGCCTGAGCCTGCACAAGGGCCGCTCGATTCCCGGTCCCCAGTACCGCACACCGGCGCCATTGACCCCGCGCGTGGACTCGGCCCCCTTCTACGCGACCACCGGCGTCAGCGGTGACCTGTTCGCCGCCTCCCAGGACGCCATCCGGGCGATGGTCGACCACATCCACCAGACCTACGAGCTCACCCCAGTCGATGCCTACCTGCTCTGCAGCCTCGCCGTCGATCTCAAGATCTCCGAGATCGTCGACGCCGGCCAGTACATCGTCAGCGCGCTGCTGCCCGAGGCGATCTTCACCGGTTGACGGCGCCCACCCCGCGGTCACGCAGCATCGCCACCAGCACCGGCGGCCATTGCCGCAGCCGGCGCATCTGCGAAGTGGCGGGCGTGATCATGAAGCGCGACAGCCTTCCCTCGGGCGCCACGAGGTCAGGGTCGGGGGTGAGCTGGGCGCCATACAGGTTGACCAGCTCCGCACCGCGCCCGCGCTTGGCCCACTGGGGCAGCGGTCCGACCAGGTAGCGCACCGTACCGTCGGGCGCGTGCAGCTCCACCTGGGTGGGGCTGACGATATCGGCGTGCAGCGCCTGACCCTCAGCCTCGAGCAGGACCTCGCCGGTGGCGTCCATCAGGCGCACCCGCGAACCCTCCAGGACCAGCGCAGCGAACTGCCGGCTGGGCGAGCGGCGACGATAGGACCACGCCACGAGCACGGCTTGATCTGTGATGCCGGCGGGGGCGCCACCACTCGGGTCCTCTCCCACCCGCGTGATCATAGGCCCGAAGCGGGCGCCTCACCACAGCGAGCCGCGAACCCCTCAGGGCCGGCCTGAGCCTGGGTCTACACTGCCGTTATGCGGACTCCCGCTCGCCGAGTACAGCGCGCCACCGGTCGCTGAGGACCCGCGCCGACGCGCGGGGAGACCGGTGGCAGCCGCCGTGACCACCCGACGTCGCTAAGGAGTCCGCATGTCGTACCCATCGCACCCACCCGCCGAGACCGGCCGCCTTCGCGGCGCGACCAGCTCGCCGGTCCGCGACATCCTCGCGCTCACCGAGCGCCCCGGGATGGTGTCGTTCGCCGGCGGCCTGCCGGCCCCCGACCTGTTCGACCGCGCCGGCCTGCAGGCGGCGTTCACGTCGGTCCTCGCCGAGGACTCGGGCGCCCGCGTCCTGCAGTACTCCACCACGGAGGGAGATCCGCTTCTGCGCGGCCTCGTCGCTCGGCGACTCACCCAGCGCGGCCTCGACACCGCCGCCGACGACTTGCTGATCACCAGCGGCTCCCAGCAGGCGCTCACGCTGGTGAGCGGCGTCCTCCTCGAGCCCGGTGACCGCGTGCTCGTCGAGGAGCCCTCGTACCTCGCGGCGCTGCAGTGCTTCGCCCTGGCCGGCGCGGAGGCGATTCCGATCCCCTGCGACGAGGGCGGCCTGGACCCTGACGCGCTTGAGGCGCTGATCGCGCAGCACCGGCCCACTCTGCTCTACACGGTGCCGACCTTCCACAACCCCACCGGGCGGACGCTGTCGCTGGAGCGGCGCGTCGCCCTGGCCGAGGTGGCCGAGCGCACCGGGGTGTGGATCGTGGAGGACGACCCCTACGGCGAGCTGCGCTACAGCGGGGAGGCGCTACCCGCGGTGGCGTCCCTGCCCGCCGCCCACGAGCGGACACTGGCCATCTCCACGCTGTCAAAGATCGCCGCCCCGGGGCTGCGCATCGGCTGGGTGCGTGCCCCGCGGCCGCTGTTGCGCTCGCTGACGATCGCCAAGCAGGCCGCCGATCTGCACTCCTCGACCGTCGACCAGGCGGCGGCCGCGCGTTGGCTGGCCACCGCCGACCTCACTGCGCACATCGAGCGGCTGCGGACCGAGTACGGCGCCCGGCGCGACGCACTGCTCTCCGGGCTGGCTGCCGCGCTGCCGGCCGGCTCCACGCACAACCACCCTGACGGGGGCATGTTCGTGTGGGCGCGCCTGCCCGACGGCTGGGACGCGGGGGCGCTGCTTCAGCGCGCCCTCGATCACGACGTCGCTTACGTTCCCGGCGCGCCGTTCTTCTCCGGGCCGCCCGATCTCGCCACGCTTCGCCTGTCCTTCACCGCCCACCGGCCCGACGAGATCGCGGTAGGGCTCGGACGGCTGGCGCAGGCGCTGGCCACGTCGCCGGCGACCGCGGCGGTCTAGGCGGCCACCCCGCCCATCTCGTCCTCCACGTAGACGCGGACGATCTCGTCGAAGGCTCGCTCGGCGATGAAGCCCAGCGCCGAGGCGCGGCGCGCGTCAAAGGCGCGGGGCCAGCCGTCGACGATGCGCGCGATGCGCTCGTCGGGCTCGGCGCGGATGAGCGCGACGGCGTCGTCACCGGCCACGCGGCGCAGCGCCTCGATCTCCTCGCCCACGGTGGCCGAGAGCCCCGGCATCGTCAGCGAGCGGCGCAGCGCGAGCGCGCTGGTGTCCATCGTCGCGGCGTGCAGGAGGAACCCGACGGCGGCGCGCGGTGAGGCAAACCAGTGGCGGACGTCCGGCGCCACGGGCAGGACGGCGGAGCGGCCGTGCAACGGCTCGCGGATGATGTTGGAGAAGAAGCCCGACGCGGCCAGGTTGGGCGGGCCCGGCCGCACGCAGATCGTGGGCAGACGGATCGCGATGCCGTCCAGGAACCCGCGCCGCGTGTAGTCGGCCAGCAGGAGCTCCGCGATCGCCTTCTGGGTGCCGTAGCTGGTGGCGGGCGTGGCGGGCTGGTCATCGGCGACGACATCCGGCATGGGCGGCCCGAAGACCGCAATCGAGGAGCTGAAGACGAGGCGAGGTGTATAGCTCGCGCCGGCGAGGCGGACCGCCTCCAGCAGGTGGCGCGTGGCGTCGAGGTTGACGCGATAGCCCTTGTCGAAATCGTCCTCGGCCTCTCCGGAGACCACCGCCGCCAGGTCGATGATGACCTCCGGACGCCGGGCGATCAGGTCGACCACCACCTCGGGCTGGGTGATGTCGGCGAGGACCGTCCGCGCGCCGCCGCCGAGCTCGGGCGCGGGCGTGACATCGACGCACACCAGCTCAGAGATGGTCTGCGCTCCGAGCAGGCCGTCCCGAACGAGGCGCTGGGCGAGCTTTCGCCCCACCATCCCCGCAGCGCCGATGATCAGGATCCGCATCGTCTCAGCCCTCTGAGGCCATGGTATGCGCCCGGGGGCAGCCCGGTTGCGACAAGTCGTCGACAATGACGAGCGGCCGGGTGGGTGGAACCTATTCTCAAGGAGCTGGCGCATGGCCATGGACTGCACCTATCGCTTGCGGATCCCGCACCATTCCGGGCAGCTGGCCAAGGTCGCGACCCGCATCTCGGAGTTCGATGGGCTGATCGGTGACGTCAAGACGATCGCCGTCGCGCGCAACCAGTCCCTGCGCGAGATCACGGTGGAGCTGCGCGACAAGGAGCACGCCGAGGCGCTCGCCGCGGGGCTCGGCTCGCTGCCCGGAGTGTCGGTGGTCTGGTTTCACGACCGGGCGTTCATCGCGCACGACGGGGGCAAGCTGGAGATCACCGGCCGCCGGGAGATCCGCACCAACCAGGACGTACGCGACGTCTACACCCCGGGGGTCGCCCGCGTATGTGAGGCGATCGCCGAGTTCCCGCAGCTCGCGGGGCGCTTCACCATGATCGGGCGCAGCGTCGCCATCTGCACCAACGGGACCCGCGTGCTGGGTCTGGGTGACATCGGCCCCGTGCCGAGCATGCCGGTGATGGAGGGCAAGGCGCTGTTCTACGCCCAGCTGGTGAACGTCAGCGCGATGCCCCTCCTCATCGACACCAAGGACGTGGACGAGTTCGTCGATACCGTGATCCGTATCGCCCCCGGCTTCGGCGGGATCCACCTCGAGGACATCTCCGCACCGGAGTGCTTCGAGATCGAGCGTCGCCTCATCGCCGCCCTCCCCCAGCCGGTGATGCACGACGACGTCCACGGCACCGCGGTCGTCACCATGGCCGCGGCCATCGCCGCGTGCCGGCAGGTGGACATGCGACTCGATGAGGCCGTCTTCGGTCAGATCGGCCTGGGCGCGGCCGGGTACGGGATCGCGGCACTCATCCATGACGCCGGGGTCAAGCGGGTCATCGCCACCGATCCCAACGCGTGGGCGCAGGATCACGCCCGCACGCGCGGGATCGAGATCGCGGACCTCGCCACGGTCATGCGGGAGGCCGATGTCGTGGTCGCCACCACCGGCCGCGCCGGCCTCATCACCCCGGACCTCGTCCGTCCCGGCCAGGTCATCCTGGCCCTGACCAATCCGGCGCCGGAGATCGAGCCCGAGCTGGCGCTCGAAGCCGGGGCCGCGTTCGCCGCCGACGGCACGAGCGTCAACAACGTGCTCGGCTACCCGGGCATCTTCCGGGGCGCCCTGCTGGCAGGCGCGAGCGAGATCAACATCAGCATGAAGCGCGCCGCGGCGTGGGCGCTGGCCGGCCTGACGGTCGAGTCCGAGCTCGTCCCCGACGTGCTGGACCGCCACGTCCACGAGACCGTGGCCCAGGCGGTCCGCCAGGCCGCGATCGACAGCGGCGTCTCTGACCCGGGCCGGATCGTCCCCGAGCTGTAGGCCTGGGCGCCCCGCGACCGTAGGATGATCCCGGTATTTGGGGGATTTCGTGACTACGCGGGCATTGACTTGTGACCCTCACGACACATAGGGTTCCAGGTGGGCGTAGGTGCCTGACAAAGCGAAGAGCGAACCAGGAGATGTGAGGTTCGCCACACGGCAGGGTCGCTCTCCGGAGTGACTTTATCCCACGTGTTCTCCGGGTCACACCTGCGCCCATTTTTTGTGCACTGACACAGGCGAGTACGTGGTGTCACCCAGTCCCGGCGACTCATCGGACCTACGTACGACGGATTACCACACCGCCGGAGAGCCATTCCGGATCGTGGTCAGTGACATCGGCGTGATCCCGGGCGCGAACGTGGCGGAGCGGCGCGAGACCGCCGCGGCAACGGAGCGGATCGACCGTGTGCGTCGGCTGCTGTGTCACGAGCCGCGTGGGCATGCCGACATGTACGGGTGCTTTGTCGTCCCGCCGGACGACGAGGGCGCGGACTTCGGCGTGCTGTTCTGGCACAAGGACGGTTACTCGACCGCGTGCGGGCATGGCACGATCGCCCTCGGCGCCTGGGCGGTGGAGTCCGGTCGCGTCACGGCTCCGGCCGATGGGCAGGTGGACGTGGTGATCGACGTCCCGTCGGGGCGGGTCACCGCGCGCGTGCGCTGCGTGGGCGGCGCGGTGCAGGAGGTCGGGTTCGTCAACGTGCCGGCGGCGGTGACCGCCCGTGACGTCCCCGCCGGCAGGGTCGAGGCCGACGTCGCGTGGGGCGGCGCGTTCTATGCCTTCGTGCCGGCGGCGGCGTTTGGTCTGCGCGTGGCGGCCGAGGATCTGCCCGCGCTGATCGTCGCGGGGCGGGAGGTCAAGGCCGCGCTCGATGGCGCGCCAGTCTCGCGGCATCCCCACGACGACCGGCTCTCCGGGATCTACGGCACCGTCCTGACCGAGCGGGTCGGAAGGCGTCATCACCGCAACGTGGCGATCTTCGCCGATGGCGAGGTGGATCGCTCGCCGACGGGGTCCGCCACGTCAGCGCGTACCGCGTTGCTGCTCACCGACGGCGAGATCGACCTCGGCGACACCTGGCGTAACGACTCGATCGCCGGGACGAGCTTCACGGGCAGGGCCATCGGCGAGGTCGCCGACGGCGTGCTCACCGAGGTCTCGGGGACGGCCTTCCGCACCGGCGAGCACCGCTTCGTGCTCGACCCTCGTGACACGCTCGGGACCGGCTTCGTCCTGCGCTGAGGGATTGCACGCGCGCTCCGCACCCGACGGGCGGCGGGAACGGCGGCGGTACGCTTCGCCGAACAGGACGAGGACCAAGACGAGAGGACAGAGCGGTGAGCGATACATTCGAGAAGGCCAGCATCACCAGCGATCTGGCGCACCGGATCATCGCCGCGGCCGAAGCCAAGGCGACCGAGATCGGCGTTCCCATGGGCATCGCGGTGTGTGACGAATCGGGGGTGCTCAAGGCCTTCAGCCGGATGGACGGGGCCGCCCTGCTCGGCATCCAGATCGCGCAGGACAAGGCCTACACGGCCGTCGGGTTCGGGATGCCCACCGACGGCTGGCACGAGTTCATCAAGGACGACCCGCCGCTGGCCGCCGGCGCTGTTGGCGGGATCGACCGCCTGGTCATCTTCGGCGGCGGCTTCCCCATCACCCTCGGCGGCAAGGTGGTGGGCGCCATCGGGGTGAGCGGTGGCCACTACTCCCAGGACATGGAAGTCGCCCAGGCGGGCCTGGCCGTCCTCGGCTAGGCCCCGGGCCGCCACGTGACCCGCGAGGACCAGCCGGCGGCGCGCTTCGCCCACGGGCAACTCGTCTACCTGCAGATCCCGGCCATCGACATCGTCACCTCCGCGCGCTTTTACCAGCGCGTCCTGGGCTGGCGGGTGGGGGCGGATGGCTCCGATTCCGGCTTCGAGGCACCCGGGCTCATCGGGCAGTGGATCACCGACCGGCCCGCGGCCCCCGACGCCGGGCCCGTGATGTGGATCCACGTTGACGACGTCGCGCGGACGCTCGCGGCGGCTCAGGACGCGGGCGGCGCGCTCCGGCAGGAGCCCACGCCGGACGGTCCCCGGCTCCTGGCGTCGTTCAGTGACCCGGCGGGGAACCTGGTGGGCATCGCCGCGCATCCCGGTGGGGCGCACCGCGAGGTCGCACAGACCGACAGCTCGCCGGCGACTGCCACGGCCGGCGGGGTCAACCGCACGATGCCCGCATGCACGATCATCCCCGAGCTCGTCTACGACGACGTCACCGAGGCGAGGCGCTGGCTCTGTGACGTCTTCGGTCTGGTCGAGCGCTGGCACGCCGGGGATCACCGCGCCCAGCTCTCGTTCGGCGACGGCACGATCGCGATCACCGAGCCGGGCACCTCGAGGGCCCTGGCCGGACAGGTGTCGCTGGTGATCCGCGTCGACGACGCCGATGCCCACTGCCGGCACGCGCGCGAGCGGGGCGCGACGATCGTTGCCGAGCCGCACGACCAGCCCTACGGCGAGCGCCAGTACACCGCCGAGGATCTGGGCGGGCACCGCTGGTGCTTCTCTCAGTCCATCGCCGACCTGGCGCCCGAGGACTGGGGCGGCACGTCGGGCCCGGCGCTGAACAGACGAGCCACGCCGGCTCCGGCTCCCCAGATCTCGGTGATGCTCATCGTCCCCGACGCCGCGGCCGCCGTGGCCTGGTACCGCGCAGCCCTGGGCGCCGAAGTGCGCTGGGACCTGGGCGGCGTCGCCGGTCTGGACGTGGACGGGGCGCCGTTCTTCCTGCACGAGGTCAACCCCGGCAACCCGTTGGAGGACAGCCCTGACCACGTCGGCCAGACGAGCGTGCGCATCGAGGTCTTCGTCGAGGATCCCGACGACTTCATCGCGCGCGCGGTGGCGGCAGGCGCCCAGCATGGCGCGCCCGTCACCGCCCATCAGATGCCCTGGGGGACCCATCGCCAGGGCGGTTTCCAGGACCCCTACGGCCACCGCTGGTCGGTCGGGGACGCCTCGCCACTGCGCGCCGGCGGGTCCTGATCGCCCCACGGCGACGCCACGACGACCCGCTGGTTGTCACGATGTGGCGCGACATGGGTAACCCCACGCCATGAGCGAGATCGGAGACCGCACCGGCTCGGCGATCGGCGACCCCTTCGGCCCCCCCACCGAAGAGCACCGCCTCATCCCGGAGATCACCTACGACGAGCACCTGTATCCGGCGCGGCCGCGGCGGCTGCGACCCTCGGCGCGCCGGGTGCTGCGGGACATCATCCGCTCCGGCCTCTCGGGCGCGACCGACGGCACCAACGAGTCCTACGTCACCTGGCTGGTCGAGCAGTCGATGCTGCACGACGCCCAGGCGCTGGCCACGCAGCTCTCCGGTCAGGGGAGCATGTGGCAGAACCCTTTCGCCGACCCCGATCCGCGGGCGGCGGTCGAGCGCGCGGCCGTGTGGTTCACCGCCTACCCGCTGTCGTTCATCACGCGCAGCAGCGCCTCGTTCCTATCGGGGCTGGCCGAGCCAGAGCTGTGGCGCGCGTTTCAGGAGATCGGCATCGACGCCGTCCACACCGGCCCGGTGAAGGTGGCCGGCGGGATCAACGGCTGGAGCCCCACCGGCACCGTCGACGGCCACTTCGACCGGATCAGCATGCAGGTCGACCCCATGTTCGGCACCGAGGACCAGTTCCGCGCCCTGTGCGCCGTCGCGGGCGAGCACGACGGGACCGTGATCGACGACATCGTCCCGGGCCACACCGGCAAGGGCGCCGACTTTCGCCTGGCCGAGATGGGCTACCAGGACTACCCCGGGATCTACCACATGGTGGCCATCGACCCCCAGGACTGGCACATGCTGCCCGACGTCCCCGACGGGCGCGACTACGCCAACCTCGACGTCGAGTCCGAGGCCAAGCTCCAGGCGGCCGGCTACATCATCGGCAAGCTCCAGCGCGTCATCTTCTATGAGCCCGGCGTCAAGGAGACCAACTGGAGCGCCACGCGGGTGGTCCGGGGGGTCGACGGCATCGAGCGGCGCTGGGTGTACCTGCACTACTTCAAGGCGGGCCAGCCCTCGATCAACTGGCTGGACCCGTCGTTCGCCGGGATGCGCCTGGTCATCGGCGACGCGCTGCACTCCCTCGCGGACCTTGGCTCCGGCGCGCTGCGGCTGGACGCCAACGGGTTCCTCGGAGTCGAGAAGAGTGCCGAGGACCGGCCGGCGTGGTCTGAGGGCCACCCGCTGTCTGAGGCGGCCAACCAGCTCATCTCCAGCATGGTCCGCAAGATGGGCGGCTTCTCCTTCCAGGAGCTCAACCTCACCATGGACGACATCAAGACGATGGGAGAGTCCGGCGCCGACCTCTCCTATGACTTCGTGAACCGTCCCGCCTACCACCACGCGCTGGCCATGGGCGACACCGAGTTCCTGCGGCTGACCATGAACCAGGCGCTATCGCTGGGCATCGACTCGGCCTCGCTGGTGCATGCGCTGCAGAACCACGACGAGCTCACCCACGAGCTCGTCCACTTCGCCACCCGCCATCGCGAGGACGTCTTCACCTACGGCGGGCAGGAGCTCACCGGCGGGGAGCTGGCCATCCGCATCCGCGGCGAGCTCACCGCGGCCATCACCGGCCCTGACCGGCGCTACAACCGGGCGTTCACCACCAACGGGATCGCGTGCACGACGGCGTCGGCGATCAGCGCGATCCTGGATATCCCCGATCCCGACGCCATGTCCGACGAGGACGTCGAACGCGTCAAGCTCATGCACCTGCTGCTGGCGATGTACAACGCCTTCCAGCCGGGCGTCTTCGCCCTCTCCGGGTGGGACCTGACCGGGATGCTCACCACCGACCCGGCTCAGGTGGCCGACCTCATCGCCGATGGGGACACGCGCTGGATCAACCGCGGCGCGCACGACCTGATGGGCGCCAACCCCAAGGCCGAGCGTTCCGAGGGTGGGTTGCCGCGCGCCCGCAGCCTGTACGGCACGCTGCCCGAGCAGCTCGCCGACCGCTCGTCGTTCGCCCGCCGGCTGCGCCGCATCATCCGCATCCGGCGCCGCTACCGGATCCCCATGGCCACGCAGATCGACGTCCCGGGAGTGTCGCACCGCTCATTGCTGGTGATGGTGCATCGTCTGGAGAACGCCAACCTCCAGGTGACCGTGCTCAACTTCGGGCCTGAGCGGGTGGTGGGAACCATCCGCTCCGAGCACCTGCCGCCCACGGCCAAGGTGCTCGACCTGTTCCGCGCCCAGCAGATCGCCGTCGTCGACGACCTGTGCAGCTTCAGCCTCGAGCTCGACGGCTACCAGGGCCTGCCGCTGCTGCTGCCGCTGCCGGCGCAGGAGCCGGCGGTCGCGCAGCCGCCCTCGCTGCGCGCCTGACCTCGACGCGGCGGCCCGGGCTCGGCCGTCAGCCGCAGAAGCCGGCGAGGTCCTCGGTCACGGCGACGACGCCGAGCAGGCGCCCGTCGCCGTCGACCACCGGAACGCGGAGGGCGCCGCCGGCGATCGCGACCTCGTGGCCGCTGAGGGCCGGGGCATCGGGCGCGACGGTGGGACCGGAGCGGGCCACCTCGGCGGCCGCGCGCTCGGCGCGGGCCGGCTCGGCGACATCCTTCCGCGTCAGCGAGCCCAGGTAGCGATCGCCGTCAGCGAGGAATGCCATCTTGCGATGGGAGCTGGCGGCGAACCAGCGGCGGACGTCATCGACGGTCGCCGTCCCGGGGAGCGCCTCAAAGCGCTTGTGCAGGACGTCGGAACAGGCCAGTTGCGCGGCGCTGTCAAGCGGGGTTCGCGCCATGGGACCGACGGTATCGCATGGCGTACGGGCTCAGGGATCGAGCCCGCGCACCGCGGCGATGTGGCGAGGCCCGATGCCACAGCACCCGCCGATCATGGCGACGCCGCCGTCGCGCCAGCCGCGCGCCAACTCGGCGAGCCGCTCGGGGGGCAGATCCCGGAACTGCCAGCTCGGCCGCCGCCAGACGCCGTGGTGGGGATAGGCCCCGACCGGGCCGTCCCAGTGCTCGCCGACCAGGCCGAGGACCGCCTCCACGTCATACACGTCGGTGTGCATGACGCACACCGCGTCAAACGCGTCGCCGCGCGCGAGACCCGCCACGTGGCGATGCTCGGGCGTGATCGTCGCCGCCGGGCTCTCGCCGCGATCGCGCTCGTCGGCGTGCACGCACAGCCCCAGCCACAGGGGGAGCCCGGACTCGAGCGCCGCCTCGACGGCCGGCTCGGCGCGACGGGGGTGATCGACCATCTCGAGCCCGATGAGGTCGACGCCCTCCGCTGCCAGCACCTCGATCTGACGCGCGTAGCCATCGCGTAGCCAGCGATGCTCATCGCCGTTCGCGCCGGCCCCGGCGCAGGCGATCTCCGGGGCGCCGAGCCCGTCCACCGCGACGCTGCCGACGATGGTGATCGGGCGCTCGGCGGCGAGTGCCGCCTCGCGAGCGGCCCTGACCGCGTTGCGGTTTGCCAGCTCAAAGCGCTCTCCGGCCCCGGCCCGCTCCATGGGGCCGGTGCCTGACATGAACGTGTTGGTGATGAGGACGTCGGCCCCGGCCGCCACGTAGTCCTCGTGCACGCGCCGGACGAGCGCGGGGTCGGTCAGGTTGACCAGAGCACTCCAGGCGTGGTGATCCATCGTCGCGCCCTGGGCCTCGAGCTCGGAGCCCATCCCTCCGTCGATGACGACGAGCCGGCCGTCGCTGCGCAGCCGCCGGAGGTGGTCAAGCGGAGCGGTGACCGTCATCGGCTCGTCACGGACACCGCTCGTGGCGCCGGCGCTTCTGGCCGGCCACGCACCCGTTGGGGATCCGGCGCGGCACGACCTTGGAGGCCAGTGCGCGCAACGCGGCGCCGCGCAGGGGCCCGGAGAGCTTGCCCGTGACGGAGATCGACGGCGCGGGCAGCACGCTCCGGCGTCCGGCGAAAGGCACCTTGCTCTCGACCAGGAAGCCCTGCGCGGTGACGGCGTCGCTCGTCCCGTCGGGCCGGACGAGCAGCGAGGTCATCGTCATGTCCGCGATCGAGGCGCTCGCGGCACCGTTCTCGACGGCCGTGTTGCGCGCGACCGCGGCAAAGAGGAAGTGGTTTCCCCCTCCCGTGCCGCGTGCCGATCCCAGCGCCCACTTGACCTCACCCTGCAGCGGGATGCCGGTGAACGCCGGCCGGCAACTCCCCGTCGAGGCGCTGCTCAGCGCCTGGTGCCACATGCCCGGATAGCCGGGCCATTGGATCGACAGAGCGTCGGCGAAGGGCGTGCCGTTCTGGAGCTCGGCCAACTGGCGGCCAGCACCGGGCGCCCCGCGCCAGGTGCAGTCGAGCGGTACACCGAGCAGGGGGTTGGCCAGGCTGGCGGTGAAGCTGCCCAGCGTGGTGGTGGGGGTGAGCTGGAGCGTCCCCTCCCCGGATGACAGCGCCTGCGTCGTCGTCCGGTAGTAGGCCGACACGGTCGCCGTCGACTGCCCGTCCTGCCCAGCGGGCTGGCGGGCGGAGTACGCCTGGCTCAGCTCGACGTTGATGTACAGCGTGCGCGCGTGCGCCGACGCGGGCACCGCGAGGAGCAGGCACATCACGACAAGCGCCGCCCACGTCCCCGTCCCCGGCCTGCTGACGCTGACGCTGGGCACCGCTCGAATCTAGCCCAGGCACCGGCCCCGGGCAATAGCCGGATGTACGGACACACACCGGCCTCGCGCTTCTTAGGGCACCCTAATTAGGGAGCCCTAATCTGTGGTACGGTCCGCGCCGTGATCGCGACTTATGTGATCGGATTGCGCGAGGGCCTCGAGGCTGCTCTCATCGTCGGGATCGTCGCCGCCTTCCTGCGACAGCAGGGCCAGGGCCAGGCGCTGCGCTACGTGTGGGCGGGCGTGATCATCGCCGTCGTCGTCTGCGCGGGCGTCGGAGTCGCGCTCCAGATCCTCAACCAGGAGCTGCCGCAGCGCCAGCAGGAGATGCTCGAGACCGTCGTCGGCCTGTGCGCGGTCGGGATCGTCACCTTCATGGTCGCGTGGATGCGCCGGCACGCCCGCGCGCTCAAGGGCGAGCTCGAAGCGCACGCCGCCGCCGCGCTGGCCCAGGGCTCGGTGCTCGCGCTGGTGGCGATGGCCTTCTTCGCCGTGCTGCGCGAGGGGCTGGAGACCGCCGTGTTCCTGCTCGCCGCCTTCCAGGCCGCCGACAACGAGCTGACCGCCGGGCTCGGCGCACTGCTGGGCATCCTCACCGCGGTCATCATCGGCGCCGGCCTCTACCGCGGCGGGACCCGGATCAACCTCGCGCGGTTCTTCCGCATCACCTCGGCGGTGCTCGTGCTCGTGGCCGCGGGGCTGCTGGCCACCGCGGTGCACACGGCGCACGAGGCCGCATGGCTCAACAGCTTCCAGGGCCAGGCGCTTGACCTCAGCTGGCTGGTGGCGCCCGGGACCGTCACCTCGTCGCTGCTGACCGGAATGCTCGGGCTCCAGCCGTTGCCCACCTACGCCGAGGCCGGCGTCTGGCTGGTCTACGCCGTCCCGATGCTGGTCTACGTGCTGTGGCCTCAGGGCCGAGCGCTTGACCCGCGGCGGTCGGCAGCACTCTCATCATCGACACCGGAGGTCAGTTGACATGAAGGTCGGATCGGGCGCGGCGGTCGTCACCGCCTGCGTGATCGGAGCGGTCGCCGTGGCGGGCTGTGGCTCGAGCACCGGGACGGTCAAGGGCGCCAAGAGCGTCGCCCTGACCCTTGTCGATGCCGGCTGCACGCCGAGCCAGATCAGCGTCGCGGCCGGGCCCGTGACCTTCCACGTGACCAACGGCGGCACTTCCAAGGTGTCCGAGATGGAGCTCAAGAACAGGTCCGGGATCATCCTGGGCGAATCAGAGAACGTCGTGGAGGGCGTGCCCGGGCGCTTCTCGCTCAACCTCGAGCCGGGCCGCTACATCGTCAACTGCCCCAACGGCGACAAGGAGGACCAGGGCAAGCTCCTGGCCACCGGTAAGGCGACCGAGCAGGCCAGCGCAGCGTCATCAGCCCTGCTGAGCAAGGCCACTGCGCAGTACCGCGCCTACGTCGTCGCCCAGACGGCTCAGTTGCGCGCCGGCACGCAGAAGTTCGTGGCCGCGCTGCACGCCGGTGATGTGGCCAAGGCCAAGGCGCTATTCGGGCCCACGCGCCTGCACTACGAGTCGATCGAGCCGGTGGCCGAGAGCTTCGGCAACCTCGACCCCGAGATCGACGCGCGCATCAACGACGTGCCCAACGTCGCGCAGTGGACGGGCTTTCACCGTATTGAGCGAACGCTGTGGCAGCAGCACACCACCAAGGGCACGGCGGTCTACGCGACGAAGCTGATGCGCGACGTCGACACCCTCGACACCAAGGTGCAGAGCATCCAGCTGCAGCCCGCCCAGCTGGCCAACGGCGCGGTCGAGCTCATGAACGAGGTCGCCAATTCGAAGATCACCGGCGAGGAGGACCGCTACTCGCACACCGACCTCTCAGACTTCCAGGGCAACCTGTCAGGCTCCCGCGAGGCGTTTGCGCTGCTGGTGCCGGCGCTGCGCCAGACCGGTCATGGGGCCCTGGCCGCCACCATCAGCAAGCGCTTCGCCGCCGTGCAGGCGAGCCTCGACCGTTACAAGCGCCCCACGCCATTGGGCTACGCGCTCTACAGCGGGCTCACCCAGGCCGACCGCCAGACGTTCGCCACCGAGGTCGACGCCCTCGACGAGCCGCTCTCGACGGTCGCCGCCACGGTCAGCGGAGCGTGACGGCCCTCGCGGCCGTCGTTCTGGCGCTCATCCCGAGCAGCTTCGGGACGGCCGATCTCACCCACGACGCGGTGGCCGCCGCCCGCGTGCGCACCCTGGCCTCGATCGTGGCCGGGGCCGCCGCCGCCGACCCGGGACTGCGCGCGGCGGCGGGACCGTCGGCACGCCTGGTCCGCACGCTGGCCGCCACCCGGGTGCGCCTGCAGCCCTGGCCGCCACCGCTGGCCGTCCGCGCTCAGAGCACCACGGTGCTGCGGGCGCTCGGGGCCGGCGCGGGCGCGGGCGCCGGGGCCGCGGCCGGTCCGAGCGCGCGGCCCTACGACGCGATCGATCGCCTCCTGGCGGGTGTGACCAAGGCGGGCTCGCCGGCCCGGGCACGCCTGCAGGCCGTCGCGGCCTACGCCCTGTTCACGGCCCACGTCGAGCCGCGGCTGCGCGCCGTCAACGCCGCGCTGGCCGCCCAGACCGACGCCGCGCTATGGCAGGTGGTGAGCGTCGCCGGCAACGCGAGCGGAGCAGCCGCCGGCGCGCGCACGGATGCCGAGACCGACCTGCAGACCGCCGCGACGGCGCTCGGCGACACCCCGGTCAGCCGCGCCACAGTCATTGCCGACGCCGGCGTGATCGTCTTCCGCGAGGGCCTGGAGGCGGTCCTCATCCTCGCCGCGATCACCGCATCGTTCAGCGGAGCCCGCCGCGGGCTGCGACGCCCGGTGCTGGTGGGCGGGCTGCTCGGGCTGCTGGCGACGGCGGTCACCTACGTGCTGGCCCAAACGCTCCTGGAGGCGCTGGGCGACGGCGGCCTGCGGCTGCAGGCGATCACCGGCCTGCTGGCGATCGCGGTTCTGCTCCTGGTCACCAACTGGTTCTTTCACAAGGTCTACTGGAGCGAGTGGATCAGCCGCTTTCACCGCCGCCGGCGGGTGCTCGAGCGGGTCGACCGGCTCGGCGTCATCTCCGGCCAGACGCTCGGTTTCGTGCTGCTCGGGGTCACCAGCGTCTACCGCGAGGGCTTCGAGACCGTCCTGTTTCTCCAGAACCTCCGGGTCAGCGCCGGCACGGGCGCCACCGTCCTGGGGGTGGGCCTGGGCCTGGGCGCGACGATGATCGTCGGCGTGGCCACGTTCGCACTGGAGCGCAAGCTCCCCTATCGGCGGATGCTCATCGCCACCGGCGTGCTCATCGGGCTGGTGCTGGCGATCATGACCGGCGTCACTGTGCACACCCTCCAGGGCCTGGGCTGGATCGGCACCACGCCCATCGGGGCCGACCTCAGCCTTGCCTACGGGCGGTGGCTGGGGCTCTATGCCAACTGGGAGGGGATCGGCGCCCAGGTGGCAGCGCTGCTCGCGGTCTACGGCTCCTACGCCGCGGCCCGTGCCGTACAGTCGCGCCGGCGCCGGCGGGCGCTGCGACGGACGGCCGAAACGCCTTCCCCCACGTCCGCGGTGTAGCCCTCGGCGCCCCGGGCGATGAGTTCCGGCCCATGCGGCAGTCTGTAGCGCATGACCCAAACCACAGCTCACGTCTCCATCTCCCTGGACGGCTTCATGGCCGGCCCCGACCAGGATCGCGACCACCCGCTCGGCCACGGCGGTCTGCAGCTGCACCAGTGGCATCTTGGCGATGACATGCACGAGGCCGACGCCGCCGTGAGCGCCGAGCTCCTCAGACCCCGCGGCGCGTTCGTGATGGGCCGCAACATGTTCGGCCCGATCCGCGGCGACTGGGACGAGGACTGGCGCGGCTGGTGGGGCGAGGAGCCCCCGTACCACGCGCCCGTGTTCGTGCTCACCCACTACCCGCACGAGCCGATCGAGATGGCGGGCGGCACGACGTTTCACTTCGTCACCGACGGCTTTGACTCCGCCTACGCGCAGGCGCGCGCAGTGGCGGGCGACCGTGACGTGTCGGTGGCGGGCGGCGCCTCGACGGTGCGCCAGGCGCTCGGGGCCGGAGTCATCGACGTGCTCACGCTCGACATCGCGCCCGTGGTGCTCGGCTCCGGCGAATCGCCGTTTCACGGCCTCACCGACCTGCGGCTGGAGCCGACCGAGGTGATCCCCTCCCCGCTGGCCACCCACGTGCGCTACCGCGTCGGCGTCAGTCCGGCGGGGTGAACTGGCTGGCGGTGAACGCCGCCCCCTGCGAATCGCGGATGAGCGCGGTGCGCGTCCACTGCGTGTCGGCGGTCGACAGCACCTCGGCGCCGAGTCGCTGCGCCTGCGCCGCGGCCACGTCACGGTCGGCCACGGAGAAGCTCACGTGCCAGTGCGGGGCCAGGCCGGGCTCGAGCCCCGCCACCCAGCCGATCGCGTCCTCGAAGCCCGACGGCGGCGCGATCCCCGCCTGGCGTTCGCGGATGGCCGGGTCAACAGTGGCCTCCAGGTGGTCGCCATAGCCAGGACGGCGGATCATCGTCGCGAACCCGAGGTCCTGCACCGACCAACCGAACACGCCGGCGTAGAAGGCGATCGCGTCCGGCTCATCGGTGTGCAGATCGCTGAAGTTCCACGCTCCCGGCTCGTTGACGACCTGGGCTCCGGGGTGCTCGCCGGCCTGCCACAGGCGGAAGTCCACCCCGGCCGGATCGCGCAGGCTCACCGACCGGCCGAAGGGACCGACCTGACCGGGATCGTCGGTGATCTCACCGCCGGCGGTGGAGATCCGCTCGGCCGCGGACCCGGCGTCGTCGACCGCGATGTACGTGTTCCACGCCGGCGGCATGCCTGCGTCGGCCTGCCCCAGGCCGGCCACGTCGCGACCGTCCAGGGCGGCGATGGCGTAGACCGGCGCGCCCGCCGGCGAGACCGTGGTGAAGGTCCAGCCGAACAGCCCGCCGTAGAACTCCTGCGCCGCCTGCGGATCCTGCTGGTCGGTGTCCACCCAGCTCGGGACACCCTCGGGGTAGGTGCGTCGTAGCGTCGTCATGGGGCCACCCTCTCAGCGATTGCGGACAGGATCGGGCCGCGGCCGGAGACCACCCGCCCCGCGGTTATCGTGGCGGACGATGACCGCACTGCACGTGTTCGACATGGACGGGACGCTGCTGCGGGGGACGACCGCGGCGATCGAGATCTCGCGCCGCGTCGGCCGCCTCGAGCCGCTGGCGGAGCTCGAGCGCGGGTTCGCCTCCGAGGAGATCTCGGCCGCCGACTTCGCCGCGCGGACGCACGCGCTGTGGGAGGGCCTCACCGCCGAACTGGTGGCCGAGATCGTCGCCGAGGCGCCGTGGATCGAGGGCATCGACGACGTGTGCGCCGATATCGCCCGGCGTGGGGAGCGCTCGATGCTGATCACCATGTCGCCCGACTTCTTCGCCGCGCACCTCGGCGCTCGCGGGATCGACGTCATCCGCGCGTCACGGTGGCCGGCGCCGCCGTTCGCCGCCCCGATCGACCCCGCGGGAATCCTCAGCCCCGCCGACAAGGTCCGTCTCACCGAGGCCGAGCGGGCCGCCCACGGCCTGCCCCGCGCCGCGTGCGTCGCCTACGGGGACTCGATGTCCGACCTCCCGCTGTTCGCCGTGCTGGAGAACACGGTCGCGGTCAACGCCGACCCCGCTCTGGAGCGCACCGCCCGCGTGGCCTACCGCGGCGAGGACCTGCGGGAGGCCTACGCGCACGGCCGGGCCATGCTCGCCGCCGTCGCTTCGGACGACCCCGGACCGCGCCGGTGACCCCGGCCTCGGCGGTCACCGGCCCGTTTCTCGGCGTCAGCGCGATCGTCGTCCGCGACGGCGCAGTGCTCCTCGGCCGGCGACGAGGCGCGCACGGCGCGGGCACGTGGGCGTTTCCGGGCGGCAAGTCCGATCCGGGCGAGGATCCGGGTGACACGGTCCGCCGCGAGCTGCTCGAGGAGACAGGCCTGAACGCCCGCTCGGTCCAGCCGGTGGCATGGACCAGTGACGTGTTCGCTGAGGCGAACCTGCACTTCATCACTCTGCACCATCTCGTCGACGCCGTCGGCGAGCCGGCGGTTCGTGAGCCCGACAAGGTGGAGGGGTGGCGTTGGTATGCCTGGGACGAGCTGCCCGAGCCGCTCTTCGCCCCCGCGGCATCGCTCATCGCCGGCGGCTGGCGCCCAACCTGAAATCATCCACGAGTCAGGCTACGGCAGTATGGTGACACCAGAAGGTAGATGGGGCATCGTCCCGAGAATCACTCGCAGTACCCCGACGAAGCAAGGGTCGCCGAGTTGGCCGGCGCCTATGCCGACGCGCTGATCTTGGGAGACGAGATCGCGGCCGAGATCGCTATCCGCGAGGCGATGGATGCCAATCTGGGCACCGCCGACATCGACGAGAGGGTGATCGCCCCCGGTCTGTGGCTCATCGGCGAACTGTGGGAACGGGGACAGATCTCCATCGCCGAGGAGCACATCGCCACCGAGATCACCGTCCGCGTCCTCGCGCTGCAGCGAGAGGCACAGCGGGTCGCGCAGGCTCGCGGAGACCACCGCGTCATGCTGGCCACTGCGCCCGGTGAGCTGCACGTGGTGGCGCTGCGGATGGTCGAGAACCTCGTGCGGGGGGCGGGCTATCAGGTGGTCATGCTGGGGGCCGACGTGCCCGCGCTCACGCTCGCCGACGCCGCGCACAAGCACCGAGCCGACGTGCTCTGCCTGAGCTCGACGATGCCCGGACGCAGAGATGATGTGCTGTCAGTGATCGACGAGGTGCGCGCGGTCTGGCCTGCCGCGCCCTTCGTGCTCGGCGGACGCGGGCTCACCATCGAGGATCAGATGCGCCCGCAGGTGCACCTCTGCCACGGTGTCAGCGACGCGACGGAGGCGGTCGACGCCCTCATCAAGCACGCGGGCTTGAACTAGCGTCAGGTCATGCGGGACCTGGTTGACAGTGACCACACCGCCCAGTTGGCGCACACGCTCGAGGCGGACGCGAAGCTCGTGCGCGGCCCGGGGGTAAGAAAACCGCGCCAGCCGACGCTGACACAGGTGAGGCAACACCGCTCACCAAGGAGACTTCAATGTCAGTCGCGTCATTCAGGGCACAGCAACGTTCGTCGGGCTTCCGCGCAGTACTCGAGCGCGCCAAGGGCGACCCGGCATACCAGGCGTTCCTGACGCTCCGTGTCGGGTTCACTGTCTTGCCGATCGTGATGGGGATCGACAAGTTCTTCAACAACCTCGTCAACTGGGAGCAGTACCTCGCTCACTGGATACTGACCATCAGCCCGTTCACTGCCACCGGGACGATGCACGTCGTCGGGATCATCGAGATCGCCGCCGGTATTCTGGTCGCCATCAAGCCACGCTATTTCGCCTATCTGGTGGCGGCGTGGCTCGGCGGGATCATCCTCGACCTGCTCACCTACTCCGGGTTCTACGACGTCGCGCTGCGCGACTTCGGCCTCTTGCTGGGCGCGCTGAGCCTGGCACGGTTGGCGTCGGAGTTCGACCCCCCGCTCAGCCTCGGCGCGCGGCACTAGTGTCGACCGGAACGGTCGGCCTATCCTGAAGGTATGGGCAAGACGTGGATCCTGCAGACCGCCACCAAGGGCACCGGAGCGACGATGGTGCCGCTCGGCAGCGCGACCGGGCGCGCTCCCGAGCACGAGCCACTGCACGTCCCGCGCAAGCCGCGGGCCCGCGCGCCCGAGCCCCCGGCACCGCGTGCGCCGCGCCGGTTTCGCATCGTCGACCTGATGACGCGTGAGACCCTGCTCGACGACGCGGGCGCGGCCGAGGCGGTAGCCGTGCTCAAGGAGGTGCACAGCACCGTGGACGTGACCGTGTCGGTGTGGGACGACGGCCGGTCTCGGTGGCGGCCGCTGACGCTGGCCGAGCAGGGCACGCTGTTCGAGTTCGCCCGCCCCTGAGCCGGTCAGGCGTCGGCCCGGGCGCGCGCGATACGGAGGATCGCCTCGACCGAGCGGTCGACGTCATCGGTGGTGGTGGCATGGCTCGACACCGAGATGCGCATCGCGCGCATGCCCCGCCACGTGGTGCCGCTCAGCCAGCAGGTGCCGTCGCTCTGGACGGCGTTGACGACCGCATCGGTGCGGGCGTCGTGGTCCCCGCCCTCGTCGAGGAAGCGGACGAGCACCTGGTTGAGCACGACCTCGTTGAGCATCTCGACCCCCGGGGTCCCGCTCAGCGCATCGGCGAACCGCCGTGCGTGGGCGCACGAGCGATCGATCAGCTCGGCGATGCCGGACCGGCCCAGCGAGCGGATCGCGGCGTAGATGGGAAAGCCCCGGGCCCGGCGGGAGAACTCCGGGTTCCACTCCAGCGGCTCGCGCGGACCGCCCGGATCGGCCTGGATGAGGTAGCTGGCGCGCACGCCCATCGCCGCTTGCTGTGCCTCGGGGTGCGCGCAGAACGCGATCCCGCTGTCGTAGGGGACGTTGAGCCACTTGTGGGCGTCCACGGCCCACGAGTCGGCGCGCTCGGCGCCGGCGACGAGGTGGCGGTGTGCCGGGCTGGCGGCCGCCCATAGGCCGAAGGCGCCGTCGATGTGCAGCCACGCCCCGGCCGCCTCGGCGATGTCAGCGATCTCCTCCAGCGCATCGCACGCCCCGGTGTTGACGTTGCCGGCCTGCGCGCACACGATCACCGGCCCGTCATCGCCGGCGATCGCCTCGCGCAGCGCGGCGGGCTGCATGCGGCCCTGTTCGTCGGCGTCGACCGCGATGATGCCGGCGGTCCCGAAGCCCAGGAGCCGCAGCGCGCGGTCCACCGTGATGTGGCGCTCGGCACCGGCCAGCACCCGAACCGCGGGGGCGCCGATGAGGCCCCGCTCGCCGACGTCCCAGCCGACGCGTGCCAACACGCCGTGGCGAGCGGCGGCCAGCGCGGTGACATGAGCCATCTGACATCCCGTGACCAGCCCGAAACCCACTCCGGCCGGCATCCCGAGCAGTTCGGCCAGCCAGGCTCCCGTCACCTCCTCGACGACGGCCGACGACGGACAGCAGACGTAGAGACCCGCGTTCTGATCCCACACCGAGGTCAGCCAGTCCGCCGCCACCGCGGCGGGCGTGGTGCCACCGATGACGAAACCGAAGTACCGCCCGCCCGGGCTCGCCACCAGGCCGGGCTCCGCGCCGGCCGCCAGTTCGGCGATGACCTCCCGCGGCTCGGTGGGTGACTCGGGCAGCGGTCCCCCGAGCTGCGATCGGAGCTCGTCGACGTCGGCCAGCCAGCCCACCGGCCGGTCGGGCAGCGCCTCGAGATAGTCGGCGGCCAGGCCTGCGGTCTCGTCAAGCAGCGCGCGGATCGTCATGGATCACCTCATCTCATCCGGGTCATCGTGCGGAGAACGAAAGCACGGCCGCACCCGCCGGGGGCACGGTCACGCGGTAGACGCCGCGGTGGGGCGACACCGGATCGGAGACCGGCGGGCGCAACCGCCCCGACGCGGTGGCGGCACCGAAGCCGCGGCCGCCGAGCGTGATGTCGCTGGTGGACCGGACGCTCGGCGCGGACAGACGCTCCAGCTGGGCGGGCCCAGCGCCGAGGACACCGCGTGGTGCGCGCACCGCCACGGCGGCGCTGTCGGTGAGGCTGTCGTTGAGCAGGATCACGTGGCGCGCAAGGCCCGGACCCGCGGTCGCCCAGCCGTGCAGCTCCCGCGGGCCGCTGAAGGAGACGTGCAGCAAACGTGAGCCGGCGGGCGCCGCACGGGAGAACAGCAGCGCTCCGTAATAGAGCGGGTGGACCGCGGCGGACCATCCCCGCGCGGAATCGGTGAAGTCAAAGAGCCCGTTGGAGAGACCGGGATAGCTGTGCAGGTTGACGCCGTCGACCCCATCCTGAGCGACGCTGAACAGCGCCCCCGCGCCCCAGAGCGCGGATGCCATCGTGTCGCTCACCCCGGGCCGACCATTGCACGTGATCGAGCCCATCTCGTCGATCCGGAACGTCGCGCCGTTGCGGTGGGCGGAACCGACGTACGGGGTCAGCGTGTTGAGCAGATCGTGCAGCGCGTAGTCGTCGAGCAGGTGCGGGATCGACGGGTAGGCAGCCGACGCCGGGTTGCTGACGCAGTTGTTGAGCCCGTAGCCGTGGGAGGCGAGCATGCGCACGCGCGAGCGCGGGGACAGGAAGCGCTCATAAGCGGCAAACCACGACGCCCGCTGCGTGTCAGGACCGGCGATCGGGATCCGCGGCAGCGCCGCGAGGATTCGCGCGTACTCGTTGACGAAGCCCGCCGGGCCCCAGTTGAGACCGCGGGAGAACACCGCCGTGCCGATACCCGAGTACCACGGGAAGACGCTCCCGCCCTGCCGGCGATACCACGGCATGCTCGAGTACAGGGGCGGCTCGTTGCCGATGTCCAGCGCGCCCACGTAGCGCCGCCCGATGTACGTGAGAAACGCGTCAGCCTCGGTCTGGGCCAGCCGAGGGCTGTCGGCCTCGAGGTTGACCCCCAGCACCAGCTGCGCGTCGAGCGCCCGCGCCAGCGACTGCAATGACTGCGCCCAGGCCGGGGTCAGCGCGAAGGTCACGCCGAGGGGCTTGGTCAGCCCGGCGGCCGGCCACCACGAATGGTCGGTGCTGAGGCCGCCGATGCGGATCACGGGCCGGCCCACCGGGTCCAGGTTGCGGATCAGCTGGACGAGCACGGGGTTGGGCGGCGCCGTTCCGGGTCCCACCCAGCCTTTGATCGCGCTGTACTCGAAGGCCAGACCGAGGAAGCCCCGCGAGATCGGCCGGCTGATGGCGCGCGGCGCGACCGACAGGCTCGCCGGGACCTCCCTGGCGGCGGACGCGCTCGGGACGGCGAGGGCGGCGAACGCCGCGATCATCCACCAACGCCGGAGGGAGCTGAGCACGCGCGGCATTCTCGCCGACGGCGAGGATGAGCGCCCCAAAGGATCAGTTTTCGAGAAGCGACCGCGACCGGACCGCACTAGCGTGACCACCCATGTGCAGCCCCCTCCACGCCACCTTCCTCTCCACCGGCCGGCATCTGCCCGCCGACCCTTCCATCACCGATGACGACCCCAAGGCCGGCACCGAGGTGATCGCCGCGGGCGCATCCGCGACCTCCGCCCTCGTCCCTCAGCCGAGCATCGAGCGCCAACCCGTTGGGCCAGACGCCGGATGGGCTCCGGCGCCTGGCTCCAGACGGGAGATGGAACGCTGCTGAGCGCCGTCCGCTACGCGGCGGGCGGACCCACCGTGTAGGTGTACGGCAGGACCGCCAGCGTCGATTGGTTGGGCGCGCGCCGGCCGCCCGCGGCCGACGTGGTGGTGGACACTCCCAGCTGGCCGGTGACGACCGTCCCCGGCGCCGCCGTCGGGGTCAACGTCAACGCCACCAACTCTGTGACGCCCGCTGGGATGTACGTACTCACCGGCGCGATGTCCGCCGGCGACGGCTGGTTGGACGTGAAGGTGAACGTCCGCCCGACGCCGGTCGTGTTGGTCACCCGCAGCAGCACCGATTGCGCGGTGTTCTGCGCGAGCGTGGTCGAACTCGAGGTCGGCAGCCCGGAGAGCACGGTCACGCCCGAGTTGTTGAACGTCACGTCGCCGTTGACGACCTGGCTGAACTCCTTTCCGCTCGTGATCAGGTTGAGCTGAATGTCGATCAGCCATCGTCCGGGAGCCGGGTCGGCGACCGACAGGTTGGCCAGTGCCGTCGGGGTGGTGGAGCCGACCCCCTGCAGCGTCGTCGTCGGCGTCGCGTCGGCCACGACCTCCGTGCCCGACGGGGAGAACAGCGTGTAGGAGTATGGGTTGTCCGGGCTCGCGTCCGCGGTGTTGAAGGACACGCTCATCTCCTGCTGCCCCGCCGGCACGTCGACGAAGAACAGCGAGTTCTCCGGATTGGAGCGCCCGACGCTCGTGCCCATCGGCGCCTGGAACGACCCGCCCGTCGACGGGATCACGGTGCGCGCCAGCACCGGCACCGAGGCAGCAGCCCCGTTGTCACCGGACAGCTGAATCGACATGTCGTGGTCGCCGGGGGCGGTGGTCAGGGGCACGCCCACGTTGAGCGTCGCCGAACCGCGGGCCGGAACCTTCACGGCCTTTCCGCTCACGTTCGAGGTGACGTAGCTCTGGCGGGTGACCTGGAACGACATCGGCCCCGTGTACGTGCCCGGGACATTGGGCGGCTCCTGCAGGTGCGAACGGCCGTTGCCCCACAGGATTGTGGCCGTCCACGTGCCCGGCTCGGGATCGGTCACCTCGGTGTGCTGGATGTTCGGCACCGTCGGACGCGTCCCGCCGGCCCCGAAGTCGTAGGAGATCTGCGCCAGCCGACCCTGCGGGTCGGTGAGGATGTAGTAGAGGATGTTGCTGTTGGTGGAGTCGGGCCAGATCATGTTGGCGTTGATGCGATCAACCCCCTTGGGCACGTTGAACGTGACCGGGGTTGCGGCCTGCGCGCCCTTGGCCGGGATCGCTGCACCGGCCGGCGGGGCCGAGACGTTCTCGGTCACCGTCGATCCGATCTGCCGCGCCGGTCCGAGCTGGCGCAGCGAGGCGGTCACCTTGGTGGCCTTGCTGGAGGCGTTGTAGATGCTCAGGGATGCGGGCGCGGTCGTCCCGCCGGCACCTGAGACGTCGACCTGGGTCGGCGTCGAGAGCAGGCCGGGCGCCTGCGCAGCGCCCTTGAGCGTGGTGAACGGCTCCTGCTCGGCGGCGAGCACCGCCTGGTAGATGTTGACCTCACCGGCGCCCTGCTCGCCTGCCGGTGCGTTGATGTCCGACGACGTTCCGTCGAGGATCTGCTTGACCATGGCCGGCGTCGGGCGCTCCCCGTCGTGGGTGTTGGAGTACGCCTCGATCACGTCGGCGGCAGCGCCCGCGACGAACGGTGCCGACTCGCTGGTACCCCCGAACGCCTCGGTCAGCGCGTTCGTCGGGCAACCATTGGTGACCAGCGGGCTGCACGCGGCCTCGCCGCCGTAGCCCGGAGCGGTCAGGTCGACGACCTTGCCCGACCCGCCGGGCAGCGAGGTCGGCTGGCCCGTGCCGGTCGATGACAGCGTCGCGATGTTGTCCGAGATCCAGCTGGGGTAGCCGTAGGCCTGCGCCTCGAGCCGGAGCGTTGTCGTCGCACCGACGCCGATGACGTTCGGGTCGTCGGCCGGGGCGATGAACGTGTTGTCAAACCCCTCGTCACCGGAGGAGACGGTGACCGTGACGCCTGACGCCACTGCGGCATCGTCCACAGCCCACAGGAAGTTGGAGCCGCCGCCAGAGCCGTAGGACTCGGAGATGACGTCCGCGTGCAGGTTGGTGACCGCGTTGTCGATGCCGGCAGCGATCGACGACTCAGACTGCGTGATCGAGGCCATCCGCTGGCCGTTGTCGTCGATGAGCGTCGCGGCGGGGTCGACCTCCGCGAGGTCGACGAGCGTCGCCCCGGGGGCGTCACCCTTGATCACGAACGTGCAGCCGGCCGGGAAGTTCGAGAACGGCAGCTCGGAGGAGTACTGGTAGGTCACGGTGCCCTGCGCCGCGACCGATGAGGCGTCGCCGAACCATTCGTCCAGGTTGCCGTCGTTGGGGATGTCAGCCGGGTTGTAGTCGGGAGCGTCTTCGACCACGTGCGTCCCGTCAGGGCGCTGGAAGTCCGGCTGGCCGGCGAGCTCATTCATGCCCTCGATGGCGACGACCACGCCGGCCCCGTCGGCGATCCGGTCGGCCTCGTCCTTTCCGGGCCCCTCGAAATGCATCGTCTGCAGCGCCTCGGGCTCGAGTTGAGGCTTGTTGGGGTTGTTGGTGCACTCGCCCGGCCCGGGGGTCACGCTGCTTGCCGTCGGCGTCAGCGGGACCGTCTCGGTCACCTGCTGGTCAGGGATGACCTGGGCGACGTCGCTGCGGCTCGCCAGCGCCTGGGCCTCGTTGGACGACACCTTGGCTGCGACGGCGTTGACCAGCGTGAGCTTGCGAACGCTCGTGCCGCCCGACCGCTTGATGCTCGACACGATCGGCGCCTGCTGGCCGCCCTCGACCGCTTTGCGCTGCGTGAGGTTGTGGGCCAGCCGGCCGCCGCGGTCGGTCTGCTTGAGCAGCACGATCACGCGCCCGCCGGCCGCTGCGCCCGAGGCCAGCTTCGAGCGCGTCAGACCGCGTACCGCGAGCTGGGGGTGGGCGTTTGACGCCCGATGCAGTTGGGCTCGCCGCACATGGGGCGAGGACCCGCTGGCCACCACGGCGCCGCCGATCGCGGCAACCGCCACGACCCCCACGAGGACCACAAACACCATCCGGAGACGACGCATCGGCAACCTGTCCTTTCCCGGGCCGCGGTCCCAACCCCGGATGCTGATAAAGAGTTGGCGACGGCGTCCTATAACTGCGGCGTCAGGCCGTCAAGAAGACGCGCGCGGATGTACAGGAATTGGAACGGAAAGCGCACGGGTTGACGCGTCAGCCGATGCGCGGGCTGACACGGATCAAATCCGAGTCAGCCGGTCAGAACGGCTCCACCCGGCTCATCGGGCGAGTTCAGCCGGCTCATCCAGCCGCGTCAGCTTGTGCGGATTGGCCATCGCGTAGATCCGCGTGACCCGCCCGTCCTGCACCACCACGCTCACGGCGGCCAGCCGGCCGTCGCGCTCGATCCGCCCCGCCGGCGCTCCGTTGAGCCACAGCGCCGTCGCCACGCGGTCGCCCCGGGCCAGCACGCCGGCCACGAGCTCGGCCCCGTGGATCGGTTCGCGTGCCGCGGGCACGAGGCCGCCCCCATCGGCGACGAGGACCACGTCGGGCGCGAGAACCTCCATGAGGGCCTGGACCTGCCCGGTGCGCAGCGCGACCAGGAACCGCTCCACCACCGCCTGCTGCTCGGTGCGGCTCACCGGCACCCGCGGCCGCCGGGCCGCCACATGCTCGCGTGCCCTCCGCGCGATCTGCCGCACGGTGGGCGCCGGCTTTCCGACGGCCTCCCCGATCTCGCCGTAGGACATCTCGAACACCTCACGCAGCACGAACACCGCCCGCTCGGTCGGCCCCAGCGTCTCCAGCACGGTGAGCATCGCAATCGAGACGCTCTCTGCCAGCTCGACGTCCTGCGCGACGTCGGGGCTCGTCAACAGCGGCTCGGGCAGCCACTCGCCCACGTAGTCCTCGCGCCGGCGAGACACGGTGCGCAGACGGTTGAGCGCCTGACGCGTGACGACGCGGATGAGGTAGGCACGGGGGTCGCTCACCTCCGACTGGTCCACACGGGCCCACCGCAACCACGACTCCTGGAGCACATCGTCGGCGTCGGCCGCCGATCCGAGCATCTCGTAGGCGACCGTGAACAGCACGCCGCGGTGGGCGACGAACGGGTCCTGGGTCATGTTCTCGACGCCGCCTTGGGAGCGCGTAGCGTCATGGTGTCCTCCACGTCCATTGGGTCTGTCGCCATGAAGACACCGGCCGGGGCTCCGGGCGTGACACTCGCGGTCGCAGCGCCGATGAGTCCACCAGCCCCGGGGAGTCTTGTTCTGCAACCCCCCCGCGACCACGTGAGGAGACGACCATGCCAGGACCACTGACCGACGCCCATGCCGTCACCAAGCTCCCCGCTCAGGACCTCGACCGGGCGCGCGCCTTCTATCGCGACAAGCTCGGCCTCGAGCCCGTCGAGGAGCGCGGCGGCGGCCTGCGCTATCTGTGCGGAGCGACCGAGTTCCACCTGTTCGCCTCCTCGGGAGCGGCGTCCGGAACGTCGACCCAGATGGGCTTCGAGGTTGACGACATCGAAGCGACCGTCGCCGATCTCTCAGCTCGAGGCTTGGCCTTCGCGCACTTCGACCTGCCGGGGTTCGAAGTCCGCGGCGACACCTTCGCTGTCCCCGGCAACTATCCGAGCAAGGGCACCGGAGAGCTCGGGGCCTTCTTCTACGACAGCGAGGGCAACCTGCTCGGACTGGCCCAGCCGACCGGCTGACCGTCACAGTCTCATCCCGGCGGCAGCCAGCATGAGCTGCGCGTAGATCATCATCGCATCGCGGATCTCAGCGACCTCGACGTGCTCACCGGTCGTGTGCGCCTGCTCGGGAGCGCCCGGTCCGCACAGCACCGTCGAGATGCCCGCGTTGCCCAGCCACGAGGAGTCATCGGCCGCGGGGTCCGTCCCCAGCGTCCCGGCGCGGCCGACCTGGCGCACGATCTGTTGAACCGTGCCCACGAGCGGATCGCCGTCGGCGGCGATGTAGGGCGGGCACACCCGATCGACGGTGAGCGCCCAGGTGACCGGGGCGGCGACGGCGGCGCGCACCGCCGACTCGATCTGGGAGAGCGCCGCCTCAGCGGACTCGCCGGGGAGGAGGCGCCGATCGATCGAGAGCCACGCCGCATCGGGAATCGTGTTGATCGACGGGTCGCCCTCGACCTGCATTGACGTGACCGTCAGGCTGGGCGTGGACGGGTCAAAGCGCTCATCGCGCGCCGTCAGCTCAACTCCCTCGAGCGCGGTGACGGCCCGTGCGGCCGCCCACACCGGGTTCTCGCAGGCGTGCGGCAGCCCGGCATGCCCGCCTCGCCCGCTGATCTTGACGCGCAGCCATATGACGCCCCGGTTGCCGGTGAAGACGTCGAGGCCGGTGGGCTCGCCGCAGAGCGCCCAACGACCCGTGACATGCCCTCCGTCAAGCAGCGGCACCATGCCCCGGGCGCTGCCCACCTCCTCGTCGCCTGTGACCACGAGCGACACCGGGATGCCGTCCAGCGCCACGTGCCGCGCGACCGCCTTCAGCGCTCCGACATACGCCGCCACAGCGCCCTTCATGTCACACACGCCGCGGCCGATGAGTGTGTCAGCTCGGCGTACGAGCGCGAACGGGGCTGTCTCCCACTCTCCCTCGGCTGGAACGACATCGGCGTGCCCCGCCAGGATGAGCCGGCGGTCGTCGTCAGCGTCGCCCCAGTCAGCGACGAGGCTGTTCAGCCCATCGAACTCCACGTGACGTCGCCGGCCACCGAGCGGCTGCACGGCGTCGTCGATCAACTCAACGCAGCGGGGAATCGCATCGGAGCCCTCCACTGACTCCTCGGCGACGAGGCGTGCGAGCAGGTCGACGGTGGGCTCCAGTTCGTGGTCGATCGATGCCGACAGGCGCGCGTGCTCCACCGCCGGCCACGCTACCAGCCACGCGGACCCCCCCGCTAGGATCAGCGCGGTGCAGGACGGTGTACCTGATTGGCATCTGGGGGCAGCGGAGCGCGTGGCCTTCGGCGGATGACGCGCGCGGGGACGTCGCATCTTGCCTATCTGGAGTGCTCTGCCTGCGGTGAGCGTCACGACGCCGACCGTCCGCAGAACCTGTGCGCGTGCGGGTCGCCGCTGCTCGCTCGCTATGACCTTGCCGCGGTCGCTGACACGCTGACGCCCGGGGATCTGGCCGCTCGGCCGCCATCGCTGTGGCGCTATCGGGAGCTCCTGCCGGTCCGCGAGCCCGAGCACATCACGACGCTCGGCGAGGGGATGACCCCGCTGCTCCGGCTGCCACGGCTCGGCGCCGACCTCGGCCTGCCCCGCCTGATGCTCAAGGACGAGGGCGCGTGCCCCACCGGGACCTTCAAGGCCCGGGGCGCCGCCGTGGGCATCTCCCGCGCCCGGGAGCTGGGCATCGATCAGGTGGCGATGCCCACCAACGGCAACGCCGGCGCGGCGTGGTCAACGTATGCCGCACGAGCGGGTCTCGAGACGCTCGTGGTGATGCCGATCGACGCGCCCGAGGTGACGCGTTCAGAGTGCACCCTCACCGGCGCCCGGCTGCTCCTCGTCGACGGCCTGATCGGTGACGCGGGCGCGATCGTCGGGCGCGCCGTGACCGACGGCGCCTGGTTTGACGTCTCGACCCTGAAGGAGCCCTACCGTCTGGAGGGCAAGAAGACGATGGGGCTGGAGATCTTCGAGCAGCTGGGCGGACGCTTGCCCGACGTCATCATCTACCCGGCGGGGGGCGGCGTCGGCTTGATCGGGATCCACAAGGCGATCGGCGAACTGCGCGCCCTCGGCTGGTACGACGGGCCATCGCCGCGCTTGGTCGCCGTGCAGTCCGAGGGTTGTGCACCGATCGTGCGGGCCTACAAGGCCGGTGAGTCCCACGCGACGGCATGGGAGGGCGGCACGACAATCGCGTTCGGCATCAACGTCGGCAAGCCGCTGGGCGACCGGCTGATGCTGGCCGCGATCGCCGACACCGGCGGGTGCGCGGTCGCCGTCACGGATGCCGAGTTGCTGGAGGAGCTGCGCGTGCTCGGACGCCTGGAGGGTGCCTTCATCTGCCCCGAGGGCGCCGCAACGGTCGCCGCCGCTCGCAGGCTGCGCGAGTCGGGGTGGCTCGCCTCCGACGACGAGGTGGTGCTGCTCAACACGGGGACCGGGCTGAAGTACCCGAAGACGGTCGGTGCCGACCCGCCGATCCTTCAGCCCGGCGACTCGGTGCCTGCCGAGTGGTCGCTGAGTGGTCGCTGATCTGATCGAGGAGACGGATCAGTATTGATGTGAGGTGATCGCCCGGGCTGCCGCCGCCGGCGCTGCGGTGGTCGGCAAGCGCGCGGCGACTCCAGCGTGCAGCGCGCCCAGGGCGGACACGATCGCCACCGGGTTGGCGAACAGCTCTCGCGCGGTGGGATCGTGCTGGTCAGCGCACACCAGCGCGATCTGGACTGCCTGGGTCAGTGGCGATCCGGCCGAACTGGTGACCCCGATGGTGACCGCCCCCGCCCGAGACGCGGCCGTCGCCACGTCGATCGTGTCCCGGCTCTCGCCCGTGTGGCTGATCGCGACGCACACGTCGGCGGCGCGCAGGGTGTCAGCCTGCAGGTGCTGGACGAGCGCGTCCATCGTGCTCGTCGCGCGGACGCCGAGCGCCGAGAAGCGAAACGCGGCGAGCGCGGCGAGCGCCGCCGACCCTCCCACGCCGGCGAACATCACCTGCTCCGCGCCGGCGATCGCCGCCTGCGCATCCTCGAACGCGGCTGCGTCCATGGCCCGGGCGCCTTCACGGATGCTGTGGGCGTCATCGGCCATCACCCGCTCGTGCAGCGGCGCCGTCGAGCCGGGGTGCGTCCGCCCGTAGCCGAACTGATCGGCGCGGCCGGCCTCGTGGGCGATGGCCAGCTTGAGCGCGGCATAGCCCGCATACCCCAGGCGCCGGGAGAGGCGCACCACGGTCGCCGGTGAGACGCCGGTGCGCTCCGCCAACCGGCCGACGCTGTCATAGCCCGTCTCGGTGGGCCCGGTGAGCAAGAGCTCGGCGACGCGTCGCTCGGCGTCGGGCAGCCCGGCCAGTCCCGCCCGCAGCTGTGCCGACGGCCCGGCCGCGATGGAGAGAATGGAAGTTTCGTCCTTTGCGCTCAGGCTAAATATTGTTTCATAGGACTCTGATCGATGCCCGCACATCAGCTCACCCTCGCCGTCATCGTCCTCGTCCTGTTCGCCGGGGTGCTCCACGCCGTCTGGAACGCCATCGCGTCGGCCATCTCCGACAAGACCGTGGCGTTCGCACTCATCGGCGCGGCCCAGGGTGCCTTCGCCGTCGTCGCGCTCCCGATCGTCGGCCTGCCTCGCTCCGGTGCGGTGGCGTTCGCGGCCGGATCGGCCGTCATCCACATCGTCTACACCGGCGCTCTGCTGCAGTCCTACCGGCTCGGCGACTTCGGCCGCGCCTACCCGTTGGCGCGCGGCACGGCCCCGCTGCTCGTCGGCCTCGGCGCCTGGTTCATTGCCGGCGAGCACCTCAGCGCGCTCCAGATCGCCGGGACGTGCACGATCGCGGCCGCGTTGACGGGCATCGTGTTCGCGGGCGGGCGGCTGACTCGCGCCGACCTGCCGGCAACGGCGGCAGCGCTGCTGACCGGCGTGACGATCGCCAGCTACACCGTGATGGATGGGCTGGGCGTGCGCCACGCCGACAAGCCGCTCGGCTACCTCGCGCTGCTCTTCGCCCTCCAGGCGCCCGCGGTCCTCGCCATCGCCGCCTACCGCCTGCGCCACCGCCTCGACCGCGGCTTGCTGCGCGACGCGCCCGCCGGGCTCGGCGCCGGCCTCATCTCGGTGCTCGCCTACGGCATCGTCGTGTGGGCGCAGACCCACGGACCGCTGGCCCTCGTCTCCGCACTGCGGGAGACCAGCGTGATCAGCGCTGCGCTGATCGCCACCCTGCTGTTCAAAGAGCCATTCGCCCGCCGGAGGCTGCTGCCCTCGGTCGCCGTCGTCCTGGGCATCGTGCTCATCGCGCTGTGACCCGACGTCCGGTGATGCGATCTCCGGTCAGGAGGGGGGCTGGGCGCTGCGGTGAGCGATCAGCACAGAGCGTGACGAGTGCGCCGCGACAGCCTCGGCGACGCTGCCGATGAGGACGCCGGCCAGGCCTGAGCGTCCGTGGGAGCCGAGCACGATGAGGCTCGCGTCGTGCTCGTCGGCGACCCCGACGATGCCCTTCCAGGCCGGTGCGCCCTCCACCGCCACACCGCGGGCCTCGAATCCCGCCGCCTGGGCCAGTGACGCTCCCTCATCGGCGGTCTGCTCGGCCGCTCGCCTGACTGCGGAGGCATCCTTGGCGTCGAATCGCGCCGCGCTCGCGGGCAGGAACCCGACGTCGAACGGCTGCCAGACGGTGAGCACCAGGCCGGCCCGGCCGGGCGCCAGCTGTCGTCCGGCGTCCGCGATGGCGAGCTTCGCGAGGTCAGACCCGTCGTAGGCAAACACGACCGGACCAGCCACCGGATCAGACGGACGCGTGGGCATGCTCACGCCGGCTCCTCGGCCAGCGCACGATGGCGCCCGCGGTTGCGGACCGCGGCCAGGAGCGGCGGCGAGTACCACGCGGCGCCGTCGCCGTCCATGAAGGCTCTGAGGTCCGGCGCCCTCGCGCGCGCACCACCCAGCGCGTAGAGCAGAACCGCGGCGAGCCCGCCGGCGACCGCGATCCCGAGGCCGATCCACAGCACGATCTCGGTGCCCTCCTGCGGGCTGCCGCCGACGGTGGCGGCGACGTGCGCGAACACCGGCGCGACCAGAAAGGCCGCCACCGCACGGAACAGCTCGACGATCGCGAAGACGCGCTGCAGGCTCGCGGCCGGCAGCGAGAAGCCGGCGACGAACAGGGCCGGGGCCACCGCCGCGCCGAGACCGATCCCGGTCAGCCCTGAGCCGATCAGGGTCAGCGTCTGCGTCGGCGGGACCTGGACGCGGAACACCGCGATGCCGGCCGCGAGGAACACCATCCCGGCCAACGGGAGGTAGTGCAGCTCGCGCCGTTTGAGGACCACGCCGAGCGCGACCGCGGTGAGCAGGGCGCCAGCCAGTTCGGGCAGGAAGAGGAGCCCGAGGTGAAGCGGGCTGTAGTGCGGCGCCAGAGCAGTCGCGGTCAGGTCAGATGCGGTCACCGAGGCGGCCGCCGCCGTCAGCGCGACCACGATCCCGGCCACCGGGATCGTGCTGGTCAGCATGCTGCGGATGGTCAGGAGCGGTCGCTTGCTGCGGTACTGGTTGACCACCAGGCCGACGATGAGCGCGAGCCCGCCGACCAGCGGCAAGAGCGTCTGGGCATCCAGGAAGGGGTGGGTGAGCAGCTCGGCGGCACCGTAGAAGGCGCTGACGCAGCCCACCGCGGCAACGCCGAGCACGAACGGGGCGCGCGGCGCGTCGCGGTCGGCGGGCGGGGCGTCCTCGAAGGTCAGCACCGTCAGGACCAGGGCGGCCAGCGAGATGGCGGCGGTGATCCAGAACAGCGGCCGCCAGCCGCCGGCGCTGGCCTGAATGCCGCCGACGGTGGGACCCAGCGCGACGGCACCGAAGATGCAGACGTTCATGATCACCGCCGTCGAACGGATCCTCGGCAGTCCGAAGCCGATGGCGAGCGGCGGCACCGCCGCGATCAGCAGCAGGCTGGTGCAGAGGCCCTGGAGCACGTGCCCGGCGATGAACATCACCGGATTCTGCGCGGCCGCTGCCAGCACGGACCCGAGCACGAGCAATGCCGCATAGAGGACCATCATCCGCCGCTGGGGGAACAGCTGGGCGAACTGGACGGCGAGAACCGTCCCGACGGCGTACCCGGCGTTCGCCAGGCCGAGGCCGAGGCTCATGGTCTGCGCGCTCATGTGAAGCTGGGCGCTGATCGCGGGAGCGAGCGGCTGCAGCGCGGAGGACAGCCCCAGGTATGGCACCAGGGCGAAGATCACCATCGCCGCTGCCGCGGGGTAACGGCCGGCCAGAGGACCCTGTCTCATCGGCAGCTCCCCTCGCGCCCTGCGGCGAAGGCAGGCTCAGTGGATGTAAATGTCATGTGATCACCGTGTCGAGGTCTCGGTCAGGCTCAGAAGTGCGGGCCGCCTCGCAGATACCGGAGGTGCCCTCCGGTAACGATAGCGAAGCGAGAACAGCGGCCGGATCCCTGCCCTCAGTACCCTTGCCGCATGAGCCCGGCTGACCCTGCACGGCGCAGGGTCGCGATCGTCACCGGCGCCTCGCAGGGCATCGGCGCGGGGCTGGTCAGCGCGTTCCGCGCCGCCGGGTACGCGGTGGTGGGCACCGCGCGTTCGATCGATCTCACCGACGATCCCGATCTCCTCACCGTCGCGGGCGACATCGCGGACCCAGACACCGCCGGGCGAATCGTCGAGCGGGCCCTCGATCGCTACGGCCGAATCGACAGCCTGATCAACAACGCCGGGATCTTCATCGGCAAGCCCTTCACGGAATACACCCTCCAGGACTACAGCGCGATCACCGCCGTGAATCTGACCGGCTTCTTCCACATCACCCAGCGGGCCGTCTCGCACATGGCCGCCCAGGGCAGCGGCCACGTCGTCAACATCAGCACCAGCCTCGTCGATCACCCCCAGAGCGGCTCACCCGCGGCGCTGGCGTCCCTCACCAAGGGCGGACTGGCCGCCGTGACCCGCTCGCTGGCCATCGAATACGCCGGCCGCGGCGTACGGGTCAACGCCGTCGCCCTCGGCGTGATCAGGACTCCGACGCATCACCCCGCGTCCTACGAGGGCCTCGCCGCCCTTCATCCGCTGGGGCGAGTCGGCGAGGTCAGCGACGTCGTCGACGGGATCATGTACCTCGAGCGCGCCACCTTCGTCACCGGCGAGGTCCTGCACATCGACGGCGGTCAGGCCGCCGGAGACTGACGCTCGGCCAGGCTCGGCCCCCTCACATGCCGGCGGCTGCCTCGACGATCGCCTCACGGATCCGCGGGTACGTGCCGCAGCGACAGATGTTGCGCAGCGAGTCGATGTCGGCGTCGGTGATCTGGCGGCCCTCGGCCCTGACCTCGTTGACGAGGGCGACGGCGGCCATGATCTGACCGGGCTGGCAGTAGCCGCACTGCCCGACGTCATACTTGAGCCAGGCCTGCTGCATGGGATGCAGCTGCTCCTGAGTGGTCGCCGGGAGGCCCTCGATGGTCGTGATCCGGTCGCTCGACTGGATGTCTGAGACCGGCACCGAGCAGGGGTTGAACGCCTTGCCGTTGATGTGGCAGGTGCAGGCCTTGCAGACGTCCAGGCCGCAGCCGTACTTCGGTCCATAGACGCCGAGGAGATCACGCAGCACCCAGAGCAGGCGCAGCTCGTCGGCACAGTCGACGCTCACCTGTTCGCCGTTGAGGATGAAGGTGTGTGTGGGCATCAGAACGCCTCCTGCAGCCCGTCGGTGGGCGACTGGGGTATGGGCGGCACGGTCGGTAACGGGGTGAAGCCGAGCGGCCGGTTGTGATTGATCGGGAAGCTGGTGGGCATCGTGCCGGTGGCACGGGCGTACGCGTTTCCCACCGCCGCCATCGAGGCCGCCACTCCGAACTCGCCGGCACCGCCCGGCTCACTCTGATTGGGCGGCATGATGATCACCTGGATCCCCTCCTGCGGTGGATTGGCCGGAGGGCAGTTCCACTCCCGCGTGTAGTAGGCGTTGTCCCAGCTGCCCTCGAGGAAGTAACCGTCCTGGAGGTGCAGGCTGTAGGTCAGCGCCTGTGCGATCCCGTCCATGATCCCGCCGATCATCTGGGCCTCGAGCCCGAGCGGGTTGATGGGCAGTCCGACGTCGACCGCGTAGGTGACCCTCGTCACGCGCGGCCCGGTATAGGCGTCCTCGACGGTCCGGTTGACTGTCTGGGGCGTGCAGTCGATCTCCGCCACACACGCGGCGTAGCCCTTGTACTCGCGGTGGATCCCGATCCCCTGGGCGGTCAGCGGCGCCATGGGCTTGCCCCAGTTGGCGGCCTTGGCCGCCGCGTCGAGCACGGCGAGCATCCGGGCGTCGCGCACGAAGGAGCGCCGGAACCGATACGGGTCCTGCCCCATCGCCTTCGCGAGCTGGTCGACCATCAGCTCCTTGGCCACGGTGACCTCCGGGCTGTAGATGTTGCGCACGCTGGAGGTGTTGAACACGCTGCCCGGTGGATGGTTGACCTCGTTGAGCAGCTGCGTGACCGGCCCGAAGTTGTAGGGCACGTTCGCCGTGAGCGTGAAGATGCTCTGCGAGTAACCGAGAAAATCGCCTTCCGGGACGTCGCCCAGCGTCGCGCTGAGGATCTCGCCCAGTCCGTGGGTGAAGTCCGTCGCCACGCTGGTATGGCGCTGGTCGAAGGTCAGCACGTCGCCGCCCAGGTGTGTGACCCGCACCCGGGAGGTGCACATCGGGTGCACGCGCCCCTGGCGGAAGTTGTCGGTCCGGTGCCACATCAGCTTGACCGGCTTCCCCATCGCCTTCGAGATCGCCGCTGCCTCGAACGCCGCATCGGCGAACAGGTGGCGGCCGAACGACCCGCCGCCTTGGGTCACGTGCGCCTGGACGCTCGACACCGGCAGTCCCAGGATCGTGGCGGCCGTCTCCTGGAAGTAGATGGGCGACTTCATCGCCGACCAGATCTCGGCACTGCCGGTACGGACGTCGGCGACCGCGCAGTTGGTCTCCAGCGGGTCGCCCGGACGGAAGTAGAAGGTGAAGCGCTGGTCGAGCGCCTGCCCCACCGCCGGCGTCATCGGCAGCTCGGCGTCGACCAGCTCCTGGAGCACGTCGGCGTCTGACCTGCCGACCGCGGGCCCGGGTGCCCATTGGACTTGGAGAGCACGAATGGCGTCGATGCATTCCCCGAACGTGGAGGCCCGGACCGCGACCCCGCCGGGGACGAACTGGGTATGCGCAATGACCGCGACGTCGGTGACGCCGTTCATCGCCCTGACCTGCGCCTCGTTCAGGACCGCCAGTGCGGTCCCGTTGATGGTCGGCGGGCGACAGACCATCGTGGGCAGCGCGCCGGGCACGTCGAGGTCCATGGCGAACCGCTTTGTGCCGGTCACGATCTCCATCGCGTCGATCCGCGGCTGCGGGGTGCCAACCAGCGTCTGTTGCGCGGCCGGCTTCAGCTGCGCCAGGACGGCGCGCGTGCTCGGCGACGCCGCCGCGCCGGTCAATGCGCCGTAGGTGAGCGACCGCCCGTCCGGCGCAGTGATCACGCCATCCTTGAGCGTCAGCTGGCGCAGCGGCGTCTCGAGCTGCTTGGCCGCCGTCCGCGCGAGCTGGCCACGAGCGATCGCCGCCGCGACCCGCAGCTGGTCATAGAGCGCATGGATGGAGTTCGACCCTCCGGTCAGCTGGTTGAACGCGAGCTCCGGCCGCGCGTCGGCCAGCGTGATGTTGACCTGGTTGAGCGGCAGCTCGAGCTCGTCGGCTAGCACCATCGCGACCGCGGTCGTGATCCCCTGGCCGACCTCCGCCCGCGGAAGCGCAAACGACGCCGTGCCGTCAGGATCGATGGTCACGGTGATCAGGCCCGCGGTCAGATTGGCCGCGTCGGTCAGGAGGTCCGTCAGATCAAAAACGTCGACCGGCTGGACCGTCGGAACCGAGGCGCTGGCCGGCGGCGCAGCCTGCAGGTCGGCCGCGGCCACCAGCGTCGGGGCCGCGATCAGATACCCGATGAACCGCCGCCGCGAGATCGTGTTCCTATCCGGACCAGCGCGCTCTTCACCGACCTCGACAACGGACATGGATCCTCCTGGATTCACCTGGATGCCGCGACTGGGGCGGCCACTCAAGCTGATGCGCCGATTTACGGCGCATCACTGAGCGCCAGGGTACCCCGATCGAGCCCGAGAGGAACAGCCGCCGGCCAACTCGCCGCTACGCTGGATCGAGGCGGCGGCGAATGCGAGAGGAGCGGAGATGACAGACGGCCGATTGGCGCACACGCGGGTGGGAGTGCTGGGGAGCGGCGAGGTTGGGCGGTGCTTGGCCGCCGGGTTCGCGAGCCGCGGTCACGAGGTGATGATCGGCTCGCGCGACCCGGCCAAGCCCGAGCTGCGCGAATGGCTCTCGGGCGAGGGAGTTGGGATCGAGCGCGGAACGTTTGCCGAGACTGCCCAGTACGGCGACCTGCTCGTCCTGGCGGTGCTGGGGGATGCCGCGGAGGCGGCGATCGCCGACGCGGGTGCCCCCAACTTCAGCGGCAAGGTCGTCATCGACACCATGAACCCTCTCGACTTCTCAGGTGGCTTCCCCCCGAAGCTCTCGGTTGCCGGAGAGGACTCGCTCGGCGAACGCGTCCAGCGGGCCCTGCCCGACGCCAACGTGGTCAAGGCGTTCAACACGATCGGTAACCCGTATTTCGTGGACCCGAGCTTCGGCGAGGGACAACCGACGATGCTGGTCGCCGGGGACGACGCGGACGCCAAGGGCACGGTCGGTGACGCGCTGGCCGACTTCGGCTGGACCGATGTGATCGACATCGGCGGCATCGAAGGCTCCCGCGAACTCGAGGCGATCTGCATCGTGTGGGTCAAGATCGGCGGTGCCCGAGGCGCCTGGGACCACGGGTTCAAGCTGCTGGTCGGCTGAGCCCACAGATCGGCACGCACGGCACCGCGAGCGGCCGCTACTTGCGTGACTTGGCGGCAGCGGCGCTGAAATGGCGTTCGACACGGCGGTCGGGCACCAGCCACATGAGCGCCACGCCAACGTAGACGGCGAGGGCCAACCAGCGATCGACGAATGACAGACCGATCCCGAGGCAGTACAGGAGCGGCGAGATCCTACCCTTGACGTCTGAACCCAGGGCGCTGCGCAGCACCGAGGACTCGCCCTCGGCCCGGAGCAGCATCCGCTGCAGGATGTAGAACGCGATGGCGGCGCTCAGCAGAACGATGCCGTAGACCGCGGTGGGAGTCGGCGGGAACCGGTGCTCGCTCATCCACGCGGTGCTGAACGGGATCAACGACAGCCAGAAGAGCAGGTGCAGGTTGGCCCACAAGGCTCCGCCGGTCACTCGGGAGACCGCGGCCAGCATGTGGTGGTGGTTGTTCCAGTAGATCCCGAGATAGACGAAGCTGAGCGCATAGGCGAGGAGCACCGGGAGCTCATGCCCGAGCGCATGCCACGTCGTGCCCGGCGGGGTGTGCAGCTCGAGCACCATGATCGTGATCAAAATCGCGATCACGCCATCGCTGAAGGCCTCCAGCCGTCCCTTGGGCACGACTGGAGCCTAACCGCGGGGCTGGTCAGGCTGGCGCAGGCCCGGGTGCATCGACGGTAGGCTGCTGCGTCTTCTGGACGCCGTATCTCAAGGAGGAGTTGTCATGCCACGTCGTTTTCGTTCCCTGATCCTGGGGCTGCTGGGCCTGCTGGTGCTCGCGCCGGTTGCGTCGGCCGCTCACCACAAGGCCGCGCCGAAGCCCAAACCGGTCAAGGGGATCCTGCTGTCGCTCGGTGACTCGTACGCCGTCGGCTGGCAGGAGTTGCCCGGCGGGACGCAGGGCTCGACCCACAACGGCCCTGCCGATCAGCTGGTCGGTCTCGCTGCCGCCCGAGGCTGGCACCTCAAGCTCGTCAACCTCGGCTGCGGCGGAGCGACGACGACGTCGATGCTGACGGCATCGGCGGTGGGGTGCGTTCCGCAGGCGCTGGCTCCCGGAGCGGCCAACTACCCCAACAAGAGTCAGACGCAGGCGGCGGTGGACTTCATCAAGAGTCACCCCAACCAGGTCAAGGTCGTCACGCTGTCGATCAGCGGCAACGACGTCGATGGTTGCCCGACCCAGCCCGACCCCACGGCCTGCGTCAAGGCGAACATGCCGACGGCGGTCAAGAACGTGACCAGGATCGTCAAGCAGCTGCGCGCCGCGGGCGGCCAGCAGATGCGGATCATCGGCTCGACCTACCCGGACGTCGAGCTCGGGCTGTGGGTGCACCCCACGGTCCTCGGGGCCAACACGCTGGCTCTCGTCCCCGGTTCCATCAGCGCGTTCCACGACGTCATCAACCCCGGCCTCGAGAAGGCCTATGACACGGTCGGCGCGGCGTTCGTCGACGTGACGGCGGCGACCGGCGCCTACGGCCCGTTCGTGGCCACCAATGACCCGACGTTTGGTCAGATCCCGGTGCCGGTCGCCAAGGTCTGCACCTTGACCTTCTTCTGCGACGGGAGCTTCAACATCCACATGCGGACGCCCGGCTACCACATCATCGCCGCGCTGGAGGCCAAGACCCTGCCCAAGCTGTAGGCGCGCGCGCCGCTAGGTGGCGGAGACGTTCAGCATGGCCTCGCCCACCAGGACGACTGACCGCAGACGATCGTCGACGGTCGGCGCCTGGTGGGTGACCATCAGCTCGTCGGCCTCGGTGTGGCGCAGGAAACCGTCGAGATAGTCCTGGACCCGCCGCTGCGTGCCCAGCGCCGTGTAGGTGAGCATCTCGTCCACCTGGGCTGCGGCCCCGGCCGCGAGCAGCTGGTCGGCCTGCTCGTCGGACATGTCGAGGTCCCTCACGCCGATCTGCCGTCCGTAGAGGCTGACGGCTCGTCTGCGCCGGATGTCCTGCAGCTGGCGTTCGGCATCGCTGGTGGTGTCGGCGGCGATGACGTTGACTCCCGCGATCACGTATGGCCGCTCCAGCTGCTCGGAGGGCTGGAATTCGCTTCTGTAGGCGGCGATCGCCGCCTCCAGCGCCGCTGGCGCGAAGTGCGACGCGAACGCGTACGGCAGCCCCAGTGCCGCGGCCAGCCGGGCGCCGAACAGCGACGACCCGAGGATGTAGAGCGGGACCCGTGAACCCTTGCCCGGGACGGCGTCGACACCGGACACGACGCTCTGGCCTTCGAGATAGCCGCGCAGCTCCACGACGTCCTGGGGGAAGCCCTCCGCGGATCCGGGCGTGCGGCGCAGGGCGTACATCGTGTTCTGGTCAGATCCCGGCGCACGGCCCAGGCCCAGATCGATCCGGTCCGGGTACATCGCCGCCAACGTGCCGAACTGCTCGGCGATGGTCAGCGGCGCGTGGTTTGGCAGCATCACCCCGCCCGCGCCGAGCCTGATGCGGCGCGTGTGGGCGCCGATGTGCGCGATCAGCACGCTGGTCGCCGACGACGCGATTCCGGGCATGTTGTGGTGCTCGGCATACCACACCCGCTCATAGCCGAGCTCCTCGGCCTGCCGAGCCAGCGCGACGCTCCCGGCGAAGCTGTCACTTGCGCTCTGGCCGCGTCCGATCGGCGCCAGGTCAAGGATCGACAGTCGGATCGGCATCGCCGCCCTACGCTAGCGGCCGCGTGCGTGGCACCGGGCGGGCCGGTCCCGCCTTGCACTGGCCCGGGTGGCGGATGTGCTTGGCTTGTGCTTGTGAGCGAGATCGCGGGCAGCGCCCCGGACCATGGCGTCGTCGACGGCGCGCCGTCGGTGCCGCCACCCCTGGCGGACACCCGCCCCGCGCCGCGGCTGAGCCCGGCCGAGGAGGCGCGCACGCTGGTGGCGGCGACGAACGTCGCATCGCTGGCGACCCTGACGGCCGACGGCGACCCATGGGCGTCGCTCATCACCTACGGCGCGCTGGACGACGGCGCGCCGGTGCTGTGCCTCTCTCGGCTGGCCGAGCACGGCCGCAACGTCGCGGCCGATCCGCGCGCGAGCGTGATCGTCGCCCAGGTCGATCGGCCGAAGGATCCGCTCGCCGCCGCGCGCGTGACCCTCGCCGGCCGGGTCGAGCGCCCACCGGATGCCGGCTCGCTGGCTGCAGCCCGCGGCGCGCACCTCGGCGCCGTCCCGGCGGCGAGCACCTACATCGACTTCTCGGACTTCTCACTCTGGGTCCTGCGGATCGAGCGCGTCCGCTGGGTCGGTGGGTACGGCCGGATGGATTCCGCGTCGGGTCCGGCCTACGCCGCCGCGCAACCTGATCCCGTCGCGAGCGGCGCGGGCGCTGCCGTCACGCACCTCAACGCCGATCACGCCGATGCCCTGCTCCAGATCGCGCAGGCGCTTGGCGGCTACCCCGATGCGACGGCCGCCGAATGCTCCGGACTGGACCGTTACGGCATCGACCTCGCCCTCGATACCCCGCGCGGGCGGGCGCCCGCCCGCGTCCCGTTCCCCGCTCCGCTCACCGACCGCGCGCAACTCCGCGCCGCGGCTGTCGAGCTCACTGCGCGAGCGCGCGGCGCGGCCAAGATCCCGACGCGATGACGCTCCTCAACCAGCAGGACCGGATCAACCCGAAGGTCGCGGTCAGCGTCGTCTATGTCGCGGCGATGTTCATCAGCATCATGGACGTCTCGATCGTCAACGTCGCATTGCCGTCGATCGGTCGGGACTTTGGCGTCACCCCCACCGCCGTCGACGCGATCTCGATCGCCTTCCTGGTCAGCCTCGCGGTGTCCATCCCCGCGTCGGGCTGGCTCGGCGATCGCTTCGGCGGCAAGCGGGTGCTCATGACGGCGATCGTGTTCTTCACCGTCGCCTCCGCGTTGTGCGGCTTGGCCGCCAGCGTCGGTGAGCTGGTGCTCTTCCGGATCCTGCAGGGCGCCGCCGGCGGGATGCTCGCGCCGGTCGGGACGGCGATGCTGTTCCGCGCCTTCCCGCCACAGGAGCGCGTGCGCGCCGCCTCGATCATCGTGTTGCCGACCGCGCTGGCCCCGGCGCTCGCTCCGGTGATCGGCGGCTTTCTGGTGACCGAGGCATCTTGGCGGTGGGTGTTCTACGTCAACGTGCCGGTCGGGCTGGCGGCGTTCGTGTTCGGTGTCCTGTTCGTCAAGCAGCACGCGGAGAGCCACCCCGGTGCCTTCGATCTCCCCGGGTTCCTGCTCTCGGGCATCGGCCTCGCGCTGCTCATGTACGGCGTCTCCGAGGGACCCAACATCGGGTGGGGGTCGACCCGCGTTCTCGTCACCATTGTCGTCGGGGTCGCGCTCCTGAGTGCCATGGTGGTCGTCGAGTTGCGCACGCGCGAGCCGATCGTCGCGCTGCGCCTACTCGGCAATCGCCTGTTTCGCTCGACCACCGGCGTCGTCGTGATGGTCTCGATCGCGTTCCTCGGCGTCCTGTTCGCCGTCACTTTGTATTTCCAGGACGGTCGGGATCTGAGCGCATTGAATGCCGGGCTGAGCCAGTTCCCCAGCGCGGTCGGGGTGATGGTCGGCTCCCAGCTCGCCAGCCGCGTCATCTACTGGCGCCTGGGCCCGCGCCGGCACCTCACCGCCGGGCTGCTCGGCGTCGCCTTCTGCATCGGCTCTCTGGCCCTGATGGGCGCCGACACCAGTCTGTGGTGGGCGCGGCTGATCCTGTTCGGCGTCGGTGTCTCGATGGCCCAGGTGTTCGTCCCGGCTCAGGCCGCGTCGTTCGCAACCATCTCCTCGGCTGACACCGGCCGCGCATCGACGCTCTACAACGCCAGCCGTCAGCTCGGCGGCGCGGTGGGCGTCGCGCTGCTCACCACCACGATCGTGCTCGTCGGGCCGGTGCACATGGTCGCCGGACACCTGGTCCCCAACCTCACCGCCTACCGGATCACCTTTCTCGTGGCGGCAGCCGTCGCCCTGCTCGGCGTGCCCGCGGCCCTGTCGATCAAAGACGTCGACGCCGCGCGCACCCGCGTCGACCCACGACTGCGCAGAGTGGCTGCGGCCGTGGCAACGCCCGCCGCCGCGCCGGCCGGCGAGCCCGTCGCCTAAGCCGATCCTCGCAGGTGAGCCTCCACGGTTCCCTCCGCCAGCATGCTCGTGCCGCGGCTGGTGATCCGCCACACCGGCAACCGCTGCAGTGAGACCGAGGAGACCAGTCCGGCGTCCTCGAGCCGGTCGAGCGTTCGGCGCACTCGGGCCATGAGCTGCAGGGGCGTGGTCTGCCCGATGCCGGGAAAATCCCTGAGCAGATACTCGCACAGCTGTTGTTGTCGCAGGCTGTGTCCCGGGGGCGTCTGCTCGGGCCCGAGGCGCGGCAGCAGGATCACGGCCAGCTCCTCGACGCTGAGCGTCTTGAGATGGGCGATCTCAGCCTGGGCCGCAGCCTCCTGGGCAATCCTCTCCTCGCTCTTGCGAAACAGCCGCACCATTCGATGAAGGATCGCGTCTGGGACGCGACGATGCAATCCCGACCCGCCGTCGCCGCCACGCGTGCGCTGATCAGCTGTCCTCGGCGAACACCGCGGCCGCGATCTGGTAGGAGTCAAAGGCACGAGCGGCGCCCGCGTAGGCCTCGAGGTGGATGAACAGCTCAACGATCTCGTCCTTGCTCACTCCGCTGTGCAGAGCGATGCGCAGCTGTCCGCGCAGTGGCTCGTGTGTGCCAAGTGCTGCGGCGATCGCCACTGAGATCAGGCTGCGCGTCCGTGTGTCCAGCTGCTGCGTCCGAGTCCAGCTGTCACCAAAGGTGTGGAGCGTCGCCAGGCGGCGAAAGTCGCGGCCGCTCTCGGGCTCTCCGGGGCCGAGCGGCAGCTCCAGCGGCCGGCCCAGGAGCTCGCCGGCCAACTCGAGCGCAGCGTCGTACGGGTCCGTCATCGAGATCCTCCTTGCTGGTCAGACGCGGTGCTCTACGGAACGAGGACGACCTTCCCGATGTTGCGCCGCTCGGCGATGAAGCGGTGCGCATCGGGTGCCCGGTCAAACGGGAAGGCAGCGGCGACAACCGGCTTGAGTTGACCCGCCTCGAGCGCGGGCAGCAATGGCTCGATGACCCGGTCAAGGCTCCCCTCGGCGTCCCACCACGAGAGCATGTTGAGACCGAAGACACCCTTGTTCTCGTTCATCACCCCCAGCCCCTTCCACCACGGCATCGACGAGAACGGGCTCTTGGCGAGGGTCCGCAACGCCGTCGGGAGGCTGCGCTGCTCGCCGGTCTGGACCTCCGAGGCCCCGTACATGATCAGCCGGCCGCCTGGACGCAGCAGCCGGTAGTCCTTGCGAAAGCTCGATGGCCCGAGGGCATCGAAGGCGACGTCGATCCCCTCGCCGCCGGTGATCCTCCGCACCTCATCAGCGAAATCCTGGCTGTGGTAGTCGATCGCATGATCGACTCCCTGCTCGCGGATAGCGGTGTGCTTGGACGCGGACGCCGTTCCAAACACCTCGGCGCCGATGCGCTTGGCGATCTGCGTCGCCGAGATGCCCACCCCGCCGGCCGCCGCGTGGATGAGGACCCGCTCGCCCGGCTTCAGACCTCCCATCACCACCAGTCCGGCCTGGGCGGTCGCATAGTTGACCGGGAAGGCGGCCCCCTCCTCGAACGAGAGCTGTGCGGGCAACGGATAGACCATGCTCTCAGCCACCGTGACCAGCTCGGCGTGACCATTGAAACGCGTGCCGGCGAGTACCCGGTCACCCGGCTTGACCGACTCCACGCCGTCGCCCACCGACTCGACCTCGCCCGCCACCTCATAGCCGACCACGCAGGGCACCTTGGGCGCGTCCGGGTACAGGCCGGTGCGGGCAAGGGTGTCGGCGAAGTTGACCCCCGCCGCCTTGACCGCGATCCGGACCTCACCCGCTCTGACCCGTGGGTCAGGCCGGTCCTGAACCTGGAGGACGTCAGGCCCTCCGTGCTCGGTGATCACCACCGCCCGCATCACGCGAGGACTCTACGCCCACCCAACCCGATTAGCCTCTCGCGCGTGCTCGTGCTCCTTCCGCCCTCCCAGGGCAAGGCCTCGCCCGATCGCGGCCGCCGCGCGGGGCTGTCGACGCTGGTCTATCCGCGATTGCGTGAACCGCGCGAGCGGCTGCTTGACGCGGTTGGCCAGGGTCTGCGGGCCGCGCCGGCGATTCCGGCCGCCGAGCTGTACACCGGCGTGCTGTTCGCGGCTCTGGGCCTGAGCGATCTCCCGTGGGATGGGGTATTGATCGCCAGCGCGCTGTGGGGCGTGGTGCGCCCGGGCGACCGGATCCCGGCCTATCGGCTCGACATGAGCGACAAGCCGCCCGGGATCGGCGGGATGGCCGCCTACTGGCGTGAGCCGCTGCGCACAGCGTTGCCCGATCGCGGCCTGGTGCTCGACCTGCGCTCTGGCTCCTATGCGGCGGCGTGGCAGCCGCGGCGCGCGACCCGTCTCGCCGTCCGTGGGTTCACCGAGGCGCCCGACGGTCAGCGGACCGTGATCACCCACATGGCCAAGCGTGTCCGCGGCGAGGTCGCGCGTCTGGTCCTTCAAGCCGGAGGCGCCGAGCGCTCCGAGGAGGTGGCGGAGATCGCGACCGCCGGAGGTCTGCGTGTGGAGCTCTCAGACGGCGTGCTCGACGTGATCGAGTGACCCACCGAACGAGACTTGACGCGTCGGCGCGCAGCCGCAACGCTGCTCCGATGAACGTGCACTCGCGGGAAGATGCGCCGGCGGCGGGGATCCGCGCGGCGCCGGCGCGGGCGGCACCGGTGCGGGCGGCGCCGGTCCACGGCAACGCCGTCCTCCGGCCCGGCGTGCTTGGCAACCGCGCGGTCGGCCAGCTCCTGCGCTCACTGCAGCGCTCACCCGACTGGACCAAGCCGCAGTCCAACGTCGCGGGCAGCGGCATTACGCGGCTCGAGGTGCACGGCCTCGCTTACGGCACCGGCGAGTTCCAGGACAGCTACAGCGGCGAGAAGAGCGACGAGGCGAACAAGACGGCCGAGTCCCCGAAGCAGATGGCCGTCGTCCTCGTGCCGGACACGCTGGACCCCACTCAGCCCGTCCAGATCGTCGTGCACTTCCACGGCTGGGGTTTCCGGTTTGACGACAACGCCCATGATCCCTACGCCGGGTACCTGGTCGCCAAGGGGGGCGCTGGGCGGCCTGCCGCCGGTACCGTGCGCGACGTTGACCAGGAGCACTGGGAGCAGCAGATCGCGAGCCTCAAGGGCCAGGGCTCGCAGGTGGTCACGATCCTCGCCCAGGGTCGCGGGACGTCGGAATTCGGTGACTTCCCGACGTTCGAGTATGTCCGCGACGTGCTCCTGAAGTCGGGTCGTACGGATCTCGAGAAGGTGGCCAAGGGGGAGACCTACTCCGTCGTGCTCTCCGCTCACAGCGGCGGGGGCTCGAAGGTGATCAAGACGATCCTCGCCGGCGGCGAGGCGGGGACCTCGGACCGGACCGGGCTGTATCCGCAGGACATCGACCACAAGGAGGGACGTGTCGTCAACAAGCTCCAACCGGTCGACCTCGTGGTCCTCTATGAGGCGATGAACGTCCCCGGCCACGTGGACCTGGTGATGAAGTGGGTCGACGGCCAGCTCGACGGCCTCGCCGCGGGCCTCGCGATGACAACCGACGGGCCGGGCGCGCTATTCGATGCCACACCGGTGCTTCGGGGCTACTACGGCAAGCGCAACTCCGGCTACGCCAAGCGCTATTGCGATCTCGCCTGCCGGATCGAGAAGGCGATCGAGGCAAAGATCCCCGACCAGTGGCGTCAGGACGCCGCGGACCACTTCCGCGTGATCGAGGTCGCCGGCCCTCACGGCGGCGAGGTCGAGCACGAGCAGGTCATCAGCGGAGTCGGCTCGAGCCCGAGCACCGGGTCGGTCGCTGACGCCCTGCGCGCCCAGCGAGACCCCAAGAGCGATCGCACGCAGGCGGTCTCATGCGAGCACTGCCGCGACCAGCTCAAGGCGTGGGCCGACGCGGCCAAGCCGAAGCCGAAGCCGAAGCCGAAGCCGTAGGCGGGCCCGGCACCGCTTAACCGAACCGCTGCACACGGTCAACCGGCGCGCCACGCCTCGCGCCTACCTTGGGTGGCGTTCCCATCGAGTTCACGCGCACCATCAGCCTTTTGCGCCTGCCTCATCCTCGAGCGTTGGCCTCGCTGCTGGCGAGCGCGATCGCCGCGATCGCCGTGGTCGCGCTCCTGACGATGGGCGGGCACGGGGACACGCGGCCGTCGGCTCCGGTATCGGCTCCGGTGCCCCTGCCGGTGCCCAGCTCGCACTCGCGCCCGGGCGGATGCGCGCCCGGTTCGAGCCCGACCAGCCTCGCCAGGGCTGCGTCCGGCTCGCATGCGCGGCTCTCCGCGCTCGGCGGTGTCCTCGATGCGGCGCTCGGCGCCGCGCGCAGTCGCCTGCACGCCTCGGCCGTCACTGCGGCGGTGGTGGTGTGCGGCCGCGTGGCGTGGGCTGATGCGACCGGTGTTCTCGCTCTGGGCTCCAACCGTCCGGCAAGCGACCGGTCTCTGTTCGTCCTCAACAGCGCGCTCAAGACCGTCGTGGCCACGATGGTCATGCTGGAGATTGAGCACGGCCATCTTTCGCTGGGCACGAGGTTGTCGCAGTTCTATCCCTGGCTTCCGAACGCCCGCGCGATCACAGTGAGGATGCTGCTCAACATGACCAGCGGGCTCCCGGACTACCTCGACAACCCGCGGATCGAGTCAGTGGTCCGCGACCAGCCCCGCCACCACTGGACGGTCAACCAGATCTTGACCGGGCTGGGCACCGGACTGGGAACCCCGAAGTTCGCCCCGGGACGCGACTACCAGTATTCAGACACCAACTACATCGTCCTCGGTGCGATTCTGGAGCAGATCACCCATAGCTCGATCGAGCGCGACTTTCAGCAGTTGATCGCCAAACCGCTGGGCATCACGTCCGCGACGTTCATTCCCACTCCGGCCGCCAAGGTGCTCATCGCCCACCCCTACCTGCGCGAGCGAAGTGGCTCGATCGCCAGTCAGTGGATCCCCGGTTACGGCGTGTCGAGCGCCGTGTGGGGACCGGTGTTCACCGACGGCGGCCTGGCCATGAGCTCGCTCGACCTGGCCTGGTTCGGCAACGCACTGCTGGGCGGCCGGTTGGTGGATGCGACAGCGGTCAGACAGATGACCGCCATCGGCCGCGGCGACTATGGCTTCGGTATCCGAGACCGCTCGTTCGACGGTCACTACTGGCTGGGCCACCGCGGCTATTTCGGCGGCTTTGAGGCCGAGGGGTGGACCGACCCTTCACGGCAGCTCACGATCGCTGTCGCGACCAACCTCCAGGTCAATGGCGGCGGCCCGATCTCCACCGACATCTGGCAGGCCATCGCGCGGGCCTACGATCGCCAGAATCGTGATGCCGCCCAGCCGGGCGTCCGCTGAGGCCCGCGGTTCAGTACTCCGAGTAAGCGGGGGTGGCCTCGATCGAGTGGGCCGCCCGCTTGGGCGCCCGCTCGAGCCCCACGACCGCGATCACGACCGCGGCAACGACGAGCAGTGCACCGACGATGAACCCGAGGTGGTAGCCAGTGGTCAGCGCGGCGTGGGCACTCACCCCCGACGCCAGCGCCGCGCCGGTGCGGGTGGTGGACAGCGTCGCCAGGACGGCGAGGCCGAGGGCTCCGCCGACCTGGGCGGTCGTGTTGACCAGCCCGGACGCGAGTCCCGCCTGGTCGGGCGTCACGCCGGACATGGCCAGGGTCATCAGCGCGGCCATCGAGACCCCAACCCCGGTTCCCATCAGGAGGCCGGCCGGCAGAACATCGGTCAGGTACTGGCCGTTGACCGGAACGCGGGCGTACAGGAACAGCCCGGCGGCGATCAGCACCAGGCCCGGGATGAGCGTGGTCCGGGGGCCGAAGCGCGTCATCAGCCGCTCGGAGTACCGCAGGGACAGCGTGCCCATCACGAGTGTGGTCGGCAGGAAGGCGAGCCCGATCTGCAGCGCGTCGTAGCCGAGCACCTCGCGCAGGTACAGCGTGCCGAGGAAGAAGACGCTGAACATCCCCGCGACCAGGAGCGCCTGAATCGCGTTGGCGCCCGCGACGTTGCGCGAGCGGAAGATCGACAGCGGGACCAGCGGCGTCCGGGCGGTCGCCTCGCGGACCAGGAATGCCACCAGCAGCGCGACCGCGACAGCGCCGAGCACCAGCGTGGTGCCGGCGCCCCAGCCGTCCTCGGCCGCCGGCTTGACGATGGTGTAGACACCGAGCATCAGCGCGCCGGTGATCAGCAGCGCGCCCAGCGCGTCCGCACCGGAGCGAAGGCCGATCCCGCGGTCGGCCGGGAGCACCCGCATGGCAAGCGTTCCGGTGACCGCGCCGATCGGGACGTTGATGAAGAAGATCCAGTGCCAGTTGATCGCCTGGGTCAGCACCCCCCCGGCGAGCAGGCCGATGGAGCCGCCGGCCGAGGCGACGAAGGCGTAGACGCCGAGCGCCCTGGCCTGCTCGCCCGGCTTGGGGAACATCGTCACGATCATCCCCAGGATCACGGCCGAGGTCATCGCGCCGCCGATGCCCTGGACGAAGCGCGCGGCGACGAGGACGCCCTGGCTGTCAGAGACGCCGCACAACAGCGACGCGAGCGTGAACAGCATCAGGCCGGACATGAAGACGCGACGGCGCCCCAGCAGGTCGCCGAGCCTTCCGGCGAGCAGGAGCAGGCCGCCGAAGGAGATCAGGTAGGCGTTGACGACCCAGGCGAGGCTCGACTGGGCGAAGCCGAGGTCACTCTGGATGCTCGGCAGCGCGACGTTCACGACTGTGACGTCGAGCACGATCATCAGCATCCCCACGCACAGCACCACGAGCGCGATCCAGCGCGAGCGGTCGCTGTGCTGCCCGGCCGCCGGGGCCATGGTTGCGTTCTCGCCAGACACTTTCCGACCTCCTTGGTTGCTCGATCTCAACTGCACTGCTCATAAGACGAGCGGCCGCCCCGAAACTCATCGGTCCGGCGCGAGAGGCCGTGGCGGAACGAACCGTCTGACCCCGAGCTAGAAGCTCTGGAGCCCGATCGCGCCGAGTAGGGCAAGGGCCTCGGCGCCCGGCGAACCGGCGGGTGCCGTGTACACGATCACGCTGAGGTCCGAGCCCTGCACGGCCAGGGCGTCGCAGTCAAGCGTGATGGTCCCGATCTCCGGGTGGTGAAAGCTCTTCCGGCGCGACGGTGTGTGCCCGACGGGCCGCTTCTCCCACAGCTCCGCAAACCGCGGGCTGAGCGCGCGGAGGTCCCTGATCAACTCGTTGAGGTACTCATCGTCCGGGAAGCGCCCGAGCGCGTCGTGGAGGTCCGCTGCCGCCGCCTCCTCTGCCGCTGCGTGCTCCTCGGGCGTGCGCACCAACCGCGATGAGAGCCCGCTGAAGTGACGCCACGGAATCGTGCGCTCGCGCCGTGACGCACCGGAGAGGTCGCCCATCAGGGCGTTCGCGAGGGGGTTCGCGGCGACGACCTCGCCGGCCGCGTCGACGACGATCACGGGGACGTCGGTGAGTCGGTCCAGTAGTCGTTGCAGGCTTGGTGTGACGTGGCGATTGATCGTCCCCGGACCCGGCTCGACGTGGCCCGCCAACCGGAACAGATGTGCGCGCTCGTCGTGGGTCAGCCGCAGCGCCCGCGCGAGCGATGCGAGGACCGACGGGGATGGGCTCTGCGCCCGCCCCTGCTCGAGCCGAGCGAGGTAGTCCAGCGACACCCCCGCGAGCGCGGAGACCTCTTCGCGCCTGAGGCCCGGCGTGCGGCGCCCGCGGCCGGCCGGCAGACCCGCCTCGGCTGGGGCCAGCCGCTCGCGCCAGGAGCGCAGACAGCCGGCGAGCTCTTCCTGGGCGATGGTCACGACTTCAGATGATCGCGCACCGCGGCCCCGCCAGGGTCGCACTGTCAGTCCTAGGCACCGCCGTCCTCTTGTGACCGAGGACGGCCCGGCGCACCATCGGACCCATGACCATGACAACGCTCATCACAGGTGCAAACAAGGGCCTCGGCCGCGAGACCGCACGGCGGCTGCTGGCCGAGGGCCACGAGGTCTGGCTGGCCGCGCGGGATCCTTCGCTCGGGCAGGTCGCGGCCGATGAACTCGGGGCGCGGTTCGTTGCGCTCGACGTGACCGACGAGGACAGCGTCACCGCGGCGGCCGCGGCGGTCGCCGCCGCCACTGACGCTCGACTGGACGTTCTCATCAACAACGCCGGCATCGTGGGCGCCCGCAAGCCCGCGGCCGAGGTGACGGCCGACGACGTGCGCAACGTGTTCGAGACCAACGTGGTCGGCGTCGTGCGCGTCACGCACGCGTTCCTGCCGCTCCTCGAGCGCTCGGACAGCCCGGTGATCGTCAACGTCTCGAGCGGAATGGGCTCGATCGCGGTGACCACCGACCCTGAGCGGTTCGAGTCCACTCTGACCGCGCTCGCCTACCCGGCCTCCAAGACGGCCGTGAACATGCTCACGACGCAGTACGCAAAGGCGTTCCCGCAGATCCGGATCAACGCGGTCGACCCGGGCTACACGGCGACTGACCTGAACGGGCACAACGGCACGCAGAGCGTCCAGGAAGGCACCGACGCGATCGTCGCGATGGCGAAGCTCGATCGGTCGGGGCCGACCGGGACGTTCGTCGACCGCAATGGGGTCGTGGCATGGTGATCCTGGTAACAGGCGGGATGGGGTTCATCGGGTCGCACACCGTGCAGGCGCTGACCGACCTCGGCCACCGCTGCGTGGTGACGAGCCACCTCACGACGCGCGACCTCGGTGACTCCGTATCGATCGAGCACGTCAATGTCGTCGACCGGGACGCGATGGTCGGGCTCGGCGAGCGGCATCCGATCGGCGGCATCGTCCACCTCGCAGACCCCGCGCTCGCGCACCTCCGCGATCCGACTGCGGGTCCGGCGACGCTTGTCGCCGACATGCGGGCCGGCGCCGATGCCTTGTTCAACGTGCTGGAATGCGCGATCGCCTGGGATGTCGGGCGTGTCACGATCGCGAGCACGATCGGTGTCTACGGCGGCCTCCCCGAGCTGCGCGGCGTCAGCGAGGAGCTACCGCTGCCGATCGCTGCCGCGGGCAACGTGGTCGCGACCTCCAAGAAGAGCGCCGAGGTGGTGGTGTCGCTGTTCCGCGATCGTGGCCTCGACGCGATCAGCGTCCGCCTCCCCGCCGTCTGGGGTCCACGCGGCCGCAAGGACTCCCGTTTCTTCGCCGCCCCGGGACTCATCCACGCGGCCGTCAACGATGAGCCGGCCCCGAGGGCGTACGCAGACGACGCGATCGACATGCTCTACGTCAAGGACTGTGCCCGCGCGATCGCGCTGCTGCAGAGCGCCGCCCGGCTCGCTCACCCGATCTATAACGTCGGCTCCGGCCGCGCGACGTCGAACGCCGAGGTGGCGGAAGCCATCAACCGCGCCGTACCTGGTGCCGAGCTCCCGCTCGAGCCCGGCCCGAGCCCTCACGGCGCGGTGGCGTACCTGGATGCCACCCGCCTGCACACTGACACCGGCTTCGAGCCGCAGTACGACCTCGACCGCGCCGTCGCAGACTACGTCGGCTGGCTGCGCGACGATTGATCCGTCATGGCTCCTCGCGGGCCGGAGGCGGAGGTGACTGGCGTTTCGGCCCTGTGAGGACCGCGACGCGTCGTACGACAGGGGCGGCGCGTTGGTCGCCTTCATTCGCGGGCGCCCGCCATTCCGCTCGCTGTTCGATCAGCGAGCGGAAGGGGCGATTGTCGCGCGCTTGCCATGACAGGAACCGCAGTCCGGTCGTCTCATTCGTCAGGTGCATGACCTCGGCCACACCGGCGTAGTGAAAGCTGGGGCCACTCAGCTCAAAGCCGGTCTTCTCTCCCACGGTGAGGGCGTTGTCGGCGACGAGCATGCCGCCCTCCGACAGGTTGATGACGCCCTCGACATCCCGGGAGTGGCGGCCGGATCCGATCCTCGCTCGGAAATCTCGAACATCGGTGATGCGCGGGTGCCGGCGGGCGTTGCTCATGGTCGCCTCCGATGTGTTCGTGGGACTGACCGACGCCTCGGCGAATGCGCGGCGGTCAGTACGTGCGGGCCTTTGGCTTGCCATAGACGACCTTCAGTCGGTCACGCTGCCGCTTGAATCAACGTGCAGGGGGTTCGCGTTCAGAAGCGCGCCGAGCCGGTAGGACTCCGGGAGCGTCGTCCTCAGACGGGACGTCGGGACTCGCGTCGCTGAACCGGTCGGGCATCGCACGACACGCTACCGCCTTGAGGATGAGCCCGGCGCCCGAAAGGTCATCCTCGAGACCGACCTTCCGCGATCGTCGAGCCCTGTCACAGGCAGGGGCGTTTGGGACAACTAGCGGTTGATGTCTAGAGCCCGTCTGACCACCCGCGTGGCGGCACTCGCCGCCGTGTGCGCTGTAGGCGCGCCGGTCGCGATCGTCACCACTTCGTCCGCGGCCACGCAGCCGACCACGGTGAGAGACCCGGGCGTGCGGGTGAGCGGCCCGACGGTGCGCACCCCGGCCTCCGAGAGGGCCACCGTCAGGGCTGGAGGCCCCGCCGCCGTGGATGCGACCTCGACCGCTCAGGGCTTTCTCGGCATCGCCACCGAGCTCAACACGATCCCCACCCTGGCGGGTCCCGCCGCCGATCCTGACGCTCCGTTCGTCCAGTTGCTGAGGAACCTCTCCCCAGGTGCGCCGTCCCTGCTGCGGCTGGGCGGCAATTCAGGAGACGACTCCTGGTGGCCGGTCCCCGGCATGACGAAGCTGCCCTATCTCTACCCGCTCACCCCGCAGTGGGGCGCCGACGTCCACGCGCTGCTCACGGCGCTGGGCGGCAACGCCATCCTCGGCGTCACCCTCAAGATCAATGCCAAGGTCAACGCCAAGGTCGCCAGCGCGGAGGTCGCCGACTTCGACCGGTACGTCGGTCCGAGCCTGATTGATGCGTTCGAGCTGGGCAACGAGCCGGAGTTCTACCCCCTGTCTGTGGTCAACGGGCAGCGCGGCATCGACACGATCGCCGACTACGGCAAGAAGTTCTCAACGGTCGCCTCGGCGCTCGGTAGGGCACCCCTCGCCGGCCCGAGCTCAGGCTCAACACACTGGCTACCCAAGCTGGGCACGGTGCTGCGCGACATGCCCTCGCGCCTGAAGCTGGTGACGGTGCATGCCTATCCGATGAAGAACTGCTCGCGCATCGCGCAGCTGTCGGTGTCGGACTTCTTCGCCCCCGCGTCCATCCAGGGCCTGGCCGACTCGATCCACGGGACGGTCAAGGCGGCCGCCGCCCGTGGCAAACCGTTGCGCGTGGACGAGATCAACGGCATGCCCTGCGGGGGTGAGGCCGGGCTCTCCAACTCCTTTGGCGAGGCGCTGTGGGCGCTGAACGTGCTGCCGGCGCTATGGCAGGCGGGCGTCCAGGGCGTCAACTTCCAAACGGTCGACGGGAACTTCAACCAGATGATCACCGCCAGAGAATCCGCCTCCGGCTGGAGGGTTTCGGTCCAACCCGAGTATTACGGCCTGCTGACCTTCGCCCAGGCCGCACCCGCCGGCTCGCACCTGCTGCGCATCTCCAACCCCGGCCTGGCCCACTTCTACCAGTTCGCCGTGCGCGCGCCGGACCGGTCAGAGCGGGTCGTGCTGACCAACGTCGGCTCCGTCGCCCGCACGATCGGCGTCACCGCCTCGGGCACCCGAGGCACCCGAGGCACCGGATCACTGTCGCTCCTGAGCGCCAAATCGCTGACCGCCACCGGCGGCGCGACGCTGGCGGGCCAACGCCTGTCCTCGCGCACCGGTCAGCTCGCCGGCACCCCACGCCGGACGCTGGTCGAGCCCAACGCCAAGGGCGTGTATGCGGTTCGGGTCCCGGCGCACGCGGCCGCGATCCTGACGCTCTCCGCCTGAGGGCGTCAGGACTCAGCCGGCTGCCAGTCGGGCCGCTGCCGCCGCAGCCGCTTGTACTGCTCCCCCAATTGCACCTGCTCGGCATTGGCGAGTGCTCCCGCGGCGAGCTGACGCTGCGCCTCCTTGGAGTCGCCGGCCGCCTTCGCCTCGTTGTGGGCATCCATGCACGCCCGGGCCTTCGCCATCGCGGCGCTCCACCGGTCAGAGAGATCCTGCAACTCGGCATCCGTCGGGCCGCCACTCCGCGCCGCCTCGGCGGCCTGGTCCTCGAGCGAGATCTCCGCACCATGGATACGCGCGGCGGTGAAGGCGTCCGAGCGGCTGACCCGATCGTCGTTCATCGCGTCCTCGTCAAGTGCGATCTTCGAACGGTCGTGCGGGTCATAGCGGACCGGCACGATGTCGCCCTCGATGAACCTCAGCTCGGTGCCCGAGTACGGTCCGCCAACACGGCAGCGAAACTCGCTCGTACTGCCGTCGCCAAAGTGCGCGCGTAGCTCCAGGTCGAAATAGGTCAGGCCCGTCGAGCCCGCTTCACCGCCATGCGCCTTCACGCCCGTCACGACGGCCTGGGCCGGCGTCCCATTCTTCTCGACGTGGCCCTTGCGTCTACCCAACACCCGTTCCGCCCCCTGTGGTATCCGGTCATCGGTGTGATGCTGCGGCGCAAGCATAACCTCGCCCGGCACTGAGCTTGCCTTACTACTCAGGCGCGGGATCGTCCCCGCCCCTGTCGAACGGGATCCTTACGCGGAGCGTGGTCCCACCGCCGCTCGGGCTCTCGATCTCGATCGAGCCCCCGAGCGCCTCGACCCGGTCCGTGAGCCCAAGCAGGCCGGAGCCGTGGGCCGGGTCGGCGCCGCCCACTCCATCGTCGCTGATCGTCAGATCGACGCCCGCATCGACGGCGTGCACACGCACGTGTACCGCTGACCCGTCCGCGTGCTTGGCCGCATTGGTCAGCGCCTCGGAGACGACGTAGTAGATGGCGACCTCGACCGGGTCAGGCAGCCGGTGAGGCACGTTGACGTCGAGCTCCACCGGGAGCCCGGCCCGACGGCCCAGTCCGCGCAGCGCCATGTTGAGCCCCCCGCTCGTAAGGACGGCGGGGTGGATGCCGCGTGCGATCTCCTGCAGGTTCTCGACAGCGGCGGCAAGGCCGCGCGCCGTGTCGGAGAGCTCTGAGCGCACATCGTCCATGTCCGGCCCGATCTTTGCCTCCGTGGCCCGGAGCATGAGCGCCAGGGAGACGAGCCGCTGCTGGGTGCCGTCGTGAAGATCGCGTTCGATGCGACGTCTCGTCTCGTCGCCTGCGGTGACCACCCGGGCGCGCGCGCGACGAACCTCCTCTTCGGCGCGGCGTCGGTCCGTGATGTCACGCGCGGACGCGTACAGACGCCCCGCCTCTGGAGCCGGTCGGGCATTCCATTCCAGCCAGTGCACCTCCCGCTCCTTGCTGACGTTGCGATTGACGAAGTGCCCGACCTGACTGCCCTGCCGCACCGCCTCCAGGGCCTGCTGTGTGCGCTGGACGTCGTCAGGATGGACGAAGTCCAAGAGGGGCCGGGCCAGTAGTTCCTGCGCTGTGTAACCCAGCGTGCGCTCGAAGGCCGGGTTCACGCGCTTCCAGTACCCGTCGAAACCGGCGATCCCAATCAGATCCAGCGAGGACTCAACGATGCTCTCCACCTCACGCTCCGCTCGCCGGCGGCGCACGATCGCATTGCCCACCATGAACGCGAGAAGGGCGACCGAGAAGGGCCACGCCAGCGCCAGCCACGGGAGCAGCGACTCGAGACCGGACCGCGGCGCGACGGCGATGCCCACCCGCCACGCCCGCGCCAGTGCGTTGAACTCGGCGCTCGCCGAGGGTGGGCGCTGAAGCTCCCCCTCCAGCCGGCGCCCGTCCATGCTGATCTCGACCTCCTGGGGATTGTCCTCGAGCGCCAGGGTCAGCCAGCCCCGCGGGACGAACACCGCCAGGTACCCGTTGCTGAGCGGTCCGTGGCCGAAGCTGAGGCTCTCGACCAGGTAGAAGCCCGGCTCACCGCCGAGCGCGCCGACCTTGCTCGCGCTGGCCGAGAACACCGTCGCCTGATCGTCGATGGCCGCAGACAGGGCTGACCATCCCGAGACGTCGGTCCCCGGGCGCAGCGCCGGCCGAGTTCGGGTCGTGTACCTGGCGATCAATCGCCCGGAGCCCGCGGCGCGTTGAATCCACAGCGCATCGACCAGACCGGCGCTGCCTGCGGTGCTGCCCGCGAGCTCGACGAAACGTCGCTGGCTCGCCGAGGGCTCGTCCTCGATCACGTTGCCCAGGCCCACCACGTAGGCGCGCGCCCGGTCAAGCAGGGCCTGCAGACGCACGGTCTCGATCTCGGCGTGACGCGTCGCCGCCGCCTTCCGGTCATCCTTGACCGTCGCGCTGGTGACCAGGTAGCCACCAACGCTGAACGCGACGATCAGCGCGACCAGCGCGAGGCGCATCTGTGCGGCGGGGCGATGCACGGGCAGCTGCAAGAGTTGCCGCTCATCGTGGCGCAGTCGGCTCCCACTGGCAACCCGGCCGTGGCCGGTCTAGGATCGCGGGGGTGACGCACCGTCGCGAGGGGCTGACGGATCGGCCGCCGCGGCGGCCGCTGAGGCAGGGGTCGAGATGGCTCGCCCCCGCAGTGGTCGTGATCTGCGCGCTGGTGATGTCCGGTTGCGGAGACGAACGCGTATCCAGCCAGAGCAGCAGCCTGGCCGCCGTGATCAAACCGCTGGAGAACCCCTTCTTCGCGACGATGCGCGAGGGACTCGTGGCGACCGCACAGCAGCACATGACCCGCATCTCGGTTCGCGCGGCCCTGGCTCTCCAGGACACGGCAGGGCAGGCGTCCTCGCTGGAATCGCTGATCGCCAAGGGTGCGAGTTGCTACATCGTCAATCCCATCGATGAGTCGAACCTCATCCCACCGCTCAGTGGAGTTGCCGCGCCGATCGTCAACATCGACTCGCCGGTCGACCCTTCGGCGGCGAGGGCCGCGGGGGTACGGATCACCACCTACATCGGCAGCGACAACGTCGCGGCGGGGCGCCTGGCCGCCCACGCCATGGCCGGCCGCGTGGGCACGCGCGCACGGGTGGCGGTGATCGCCGGCATGCCAGGGGACGCCGGCAGCATGGCGCGCACACGGGGCTTCATTGAGGGAGCGCGCGGTCGGTTCACCATCGTCGGCCCCGTGGCAGCGGACTTCAACCGCAGACAGGCGCATGACGCTGCCCTGGAGCTGATCCGCGGCCCGAAGGGAATCGACGGCATCTTCGCGGTCAACGATGAGATGGCTCTCGGTGCCGTTGACGCCGCCCGGGGGCTGGGCGAGACCGGGAGTGTCGCCGTGATCGGGATGGACGGCATCCCCGAGGCGCTCGCCGCGGTCAGGAGCGGTCAGCTCTCGGCGACCGTGGCGCAGTACCCGTTCACGATGGCTCAGCTCGGCGTCGAAGCCTGCCTTGCCGCCAATCGCGGAAAGACGATTCCGGCCACGATCCGGCCACCCATCCAGCTCGTCACACTGCGCAACGTCATGCGGGCCCAGCGCAACCTGCCGCGGCCCGTGGAACAGTTCGAGGATCCCCTGGCGAGTCTCCTCGCGGGCTGACCCCCCCGGGGCCGCGATCAGAATGCCTCGTCGGAGCCGATCCGGGCGAGCAGCATCTGGCTCTGGCGCTGGAGCGCGCGCAGATATTCCAGGTGCATGCTCCAGGCGAGGTCATCCTCGAGTCCCAGCGCGAGCTCTACGGTGTCCACATGGGCGTCGAGCAGCTCGTGGACGAGCGTGGTCAGGCGCGTGATGTCCGCCGTCGCCTGTCCCTGGTCCACGCGCTCTCCGCGCTCACCCGGCATCAAAGCCGGAAGTGGCCGCAGCGCTCGTCCGTGCGCTACTTGGGGGCGATTCAGCGCAGAGCGCTGCGGCCACTTGGGGGCGGGGGCAGTCCGACGAGCTCATCCGCGTGGCTGGCCACTCGGGCCCGCGATTTCATCGACCTGTGCGCGCCACCTCGCGAGCTGGGCCCGCTGGCAGCTGGGGCACGTCCCAACGTGGTACTCGTGCCCACACGATTTACGGCTCGCGGCAGAGCGACTGGCTGACGACGCCACGCTCTGCGCCCGCGTCACGCGATGGCCGAACTCGGTCACGTGTCGATCCGGATTGCGGATGGGAGGCTCATTCGGATCCCTGGACCCTGGCGCATAGCGGCCATGCTGTCATCACGGCCAGCGGCCATCTGCGATGCGGGCTAGCGGCAATTCGCGATTACCGCTAGCTGCAATGCGCTCGGCAGGCGCCGGTGTGATCCTCCATTCGACGCCATGCGCTACTTGCTTGTCGACGACAACGGGGCTTTTCTCGAAGCGTCGCGGACGCTGCTCTCCAGAGAGGGCCTCGACATCGTCGGAACAGCCGCCACGACCGCGGAGTGTGTCCGCGCGGCAAAGGAGCTCGATCCGGACGTCATCCTGGTGGATGTCGATCTGGGGGCCGAGAGCGGTCTCGCGCTCGCCGATCAACTCGCTGATGCCTCCGCCGGCTGGGGGGTGATCTTCATGTCCAGTCACTCGGCCGAGGACTACGCGGAGCTCGCGGCAGAAGCCGGCGCGCTGGGTTTCCTGACGAAATCCGAGCTGTGTCGGGACTCCGTGGAAGCGATCGTGAAGCCGTTTAGCCGAACCAGCCGGCGGCGCTAGCGGGACTCCAGGAAGGCCACCACCGCGAGCACCCGGCGATGATTGTCGTCGCTCGCCGGGATCGGCAGCTTCGTGAGGATGCTGCGCACGTGCTTCTCCACCGTGCCCTCGGTCACCCACAGCCGCCGGGCGATCCCCGCGTTGGAGCGACCCTCGGCCATCAGCGAGAGCACCTCACGCTCCCGGCTGCTCAGTGCCGCCAGCGGGTCGTCGCGATGATGGGTGGCGACGAGCTCCTGAACGAGGAGTGGATCGACCACCGAGCCGCCCCGGGCCACCCGATGGAGCGTCTCGACGAACTCGTCGACGTCGGTCACCCGTCCTTTGAGCAGATAACCGGTGCGCGCGCCGCTGCTCAGGAGCTCCATCGCGTGTTCGAGCTCGACATGCGCGGACAGGACCACGATCCCGATCTCCGGGTGGTCGCGACGGATCAACCGCGCGGCCTCGAGGCCCTCGGTCGAGTGGTCGGGGGGCATGCGGATGTCAACCAGAGCCAGGTCCGGGTGCAGCTCACGCACGAGGTCGAGCAGGTGCGTGCCATCGCCGGCGAGGCCCACCACCTCGAAGCCGGCGCGCTCGAGCAGGCTGGCCAGCCCCTCCCGGAGGAGCACGTCGTCGTCGGCCACGACGAGCCGGCACCCGCTGGCACTGGGGCCCGGACGCGGGGCGCGGAGCCTCGATTCCCCGTCTGTCCCCATCGATTCCCCTCGCTCTCGCTCTCAGGGTCATTAAACAGACATCCGACGGGCGCGGGGCGGCGACGGCTCAGATCAGCGCCAGCGGACTCCGATTCACGCGCCCTCGGCCACCAGCGAGCCGACGAGGACGGCGTACACGTTGATCGGTTCGGTCTTTCCCTTCATCAGGACCTCGCCTTGCGGTTCGACGGCGATACCGTCGCCGAGGCCGCTCCGCGTGTTCTCGTTGATGAGGATCGGCCGCTTGGCGACCTTGGTGTGCGCCTCGAGTCGCGCCGCGATATTGACGGTGTCGCCGACGCACGTGTAAGTGGCCCGTTGCTGCGTTCCGGTGTAGCCGGCGACGACCCGCCCCGACGCGATCCCGACACCGATCTGGATCTGGACCCTGCCGCGCCCCACCTGCTCCTCGTTGAACAGGCGGATCAGGTCGATCATCTGCCGCGCCGCGAGCACGGCCGCCCGGCGATGGTCCTCGCGCGGCAACGGTGCGCCGAAGATCGCCATCAGGCCGTCGCCCGCGATGAGGCTCACGATCCCGCCCTCGCCGTTGATCGCATCCATCATCAGCGTGTAGTAGTCGTTGAGCAGCGCGATCGTCTCCGCGGGCTCTTGGGCCTCCGAGATCGTCGTGAACGAGCGGATGTCGCAGAACATCGCGGAGGCGTCAACGTACTTGCCGCCGAGCGAGAACCCCGACGTCAATAGATCCTCAGCTACCTCCTTGGTGGCGAACTTGCTGATCAGCTCGCGCTGCTGGTCGCGCAGGCGCTTCTTCTCGAGGCTCGCGTTGACTCTCGCGTTCAGCAACACATAGTTGACCGGCTTGGTCAGGTAGTCCTCTGCCCCCATCTCGAGGCACCTCACGACGCTGTCGAGCTCGTCGAGCGACGACGTGACGACGACGGGGATGTCGCGTAGATGCGGGTCGCCCTGGAGCTCCTCGAGGACTCCGTAGCCGTCAAGCTCGGGCATCAGGACGTCGAGCAGGATCAGGTCAAAGCGCCGGCGTCGCAATAGGTCAAGCGCTTCCGTACCGTGTTCGGCGAAGACGACGGTGTGCCCGTCTTGCTCGAGCCCGCGAGCGAGCAGGAGACGGTTGACCCGGTTGTCGTCCGCAATCAGGATCGTGCCCGGCGTCGGAGCTAAGCCGGTCACGAAACGGGTTCGGATCGAAGGGACGCCAGGGTTTGCTCAAGGGTCCGGTACTCCTGCTCGATCTGCTCCACCAACTGCGACAGCCCTTCGAGGCGCCCGTCCTTGGCGCGCTGTTCGACGGTACGGCACATCGTTGCGAACACCGTGGCGCCCAGCGTCGAGCCGTTGGACTTCAGCGTGTGCGCCGCTCGGCGGAGCTCTTCGGTGTCCTGGCGCTCGAGCGAGCTGTGGAGGCTTGTCATCAGTGCCGGCGCATCCGCGAGGAACAGATCGACCACCTCGATGAGGAAGTCCATGCCGCCGAGGTCGCGCAGGTTCTGGAGTGCGGCAGCCTCGAGGCTGACCTCGCTCTGCGGCGAGCCGGCGTCACCGCCTCGGAGCGGCTGTGCACGCTTCAGCGCCGCCGCCAGCTCTTCGGCCCGGATCGGCTTCGCGACGTAGTCGTTCATGCCGGCCGCAAAGCAGGCCTCGCGATCCTCGGGCAGCGCGTTCGCGGTCATCGCGATGATGTGGGGGCGGCTCTCCGGCGGCCACTGTTCACAGATCCGGCGTGAAGCGTCGAGGCCGTCGAGCTCCGGCATCTGCACGTCCATGAGAACGACGTCGTAGGGCTGCTGCTCGAGCGCCGCCAGCGCCTCGAGGCCGTTCGACGCGACATCGGCGCGGTAGCCGAGCCGCTTGAGGAAGCCGAGGGCGACCTTCCGGTTCATCGCATTGTCCTCCGCGAGCAGGATCCGCAGGGACGACATGGCGGCCTCACCGCCGGCCTCGACCTCGGCCGTCTGCGCTCTCGCCGTGCCGGCGGTCAGCACCTGCAGGAGGGTGTTGTAGAGCTGTGACGCTTTGAGCGGTTTCGCGAGCTGCGCCGCGAAGACGCCGGCCCACTGGTCCTCGGCCAGGCGGCCGAGTGACGTCAGGAGCACGAGCGGGAGCTCCTGCTCGCTTCGCCGGCTTCGGATCTCCCCGCCCAGGGCGCGCCCGTCCATCTCCGGCATCATCATGTCCAGCACGGCGACGTCGAACCGCTCACCGGCCTCGACCAGCGCGAGAGCCTCCGCGGGGAACTCGACCGCGACCGGCTCCATTCCCCACGAGCGAGCGTGTCGGGTCACGATCTCCCGGTTCGTCGCGTTGTCGTCGACGACGAGGATCCGCTTGCCGCTGAGCGGCGGGAGGCCCTCCTCAGGGCGGATCTGACTCGGGACCTCTGCCGCCGTGACGGGCAGCGCGATGCGGAAGGTCGAGCCGCGGCCCGGTTCGCTTTCGACGGAGATCGCGCCGCCCATCAGCTCCACGAGGCGTTTGGAGATGGCGAGGCCGAGCCCCGTCCCACCGAAACGGCGCGTCGTCGAGGCGTCCACCTGGCTGAACGAGGTGAACAGCCTGTCCATCCGGTCCGGTGGGATCCCGATCCCGGTGTCTCGCACGACGAGCTCGAGCCGGTAGGCGCTCGAATCGGTCAGATCAGCGTGGGCGAGGATGACAACCTCGCCCGCCTCGGTGAACTTGACCGCGTTTGAGAGCAGGTTCAGCAGTACCTGGCGCAGGCGCGCCTCGTCGCCGAGGATCCCGGCGGGGGCGGCCTCGTCGATCAGGCAGCCGAGCTCGATGCCCTTCTCCCAGGCGCGTGGTGCGACGATGTCCAGCGCTCCCTCCACGCACTCGCGCAGGCCGAACGGCTCTCGTTCGAGGTCGAGTTTGCCGGCCTCGATCTTCGAGTAGTCAAGGATGTCGTCGATCACGTGCAGCAGCGCGTCTCCACTGGTCCGCACGACCTCGGCGAACTCCCGCTGCTCCACCGTCAGCTCAGTTCCGAGCAGGAGATCGGTCATGCCGATCACGGCGTTCATCGGCGTCCTGATCTCGTGGCTCATCGTCGCGAGAAACGCGCTCTTGGCCTGCGTCGCCGCCTCCGCCTCCTGGCGGGCGCGCTGCAGCTCGGTCACGTCGTGGTAGACGCCGAGGAAGCCGACGCGTGCGCCGTCCACGGTGAGCGGGACGAGCATCAGCTCTAGATGGACCAGGGTTCCATCCCGGCGCCGGCGCTGGGTGATCCGCTGCGCGCGCCCGGCTCGCATCGCCTCGCGTGTGATCTCGCGCCCTTCCTCGCGGCTGGCGTCGCCGAAGACGAGGTCGTCGATCGGCCGGCCGAGCGCCTCCTCCGCGGAATAACCGAACAGCTCGGCCGCGGCCGGGTTCCACTCGGTCACCCGTTCGCCGGCGTCGAGGACCACGACCGCCGCGGGACTGATGGAGAGAAGCGACTCGAGATACCCGCGTTGTCGCTCCACCTCCGCGAAGAGGCGCGCATTGTGGATCGCGACTCCGACATTGGCCGCGATCGTCGCGAGCAGGCGGGAGTCGGCTTCGCCGAACCGGCCCTCCTCATCGATGCTCTGGACGCTGATGACACCGATCGCGGAACTGCCCACGAGGATCGGTATGCCCAGGTAGGACCGCACGGTGGTGCCGACCGGGCTGTGCTCGTCGAACTGTGCCGAGCGGTTGAGCACCAGCGGCTCACGCGACTGCAGGATCCGCGACGTCAGCCCCTCGCCGAACGTGATCGGAGCCTGTTCGCTGGGCTCCCCGCTCTCGTAGTAGTAGACGAAGTCGATCCGTCCCGACGGTTGGTCGTGGAGGGCCACGTAGGCGATGTCGGCGTCGAATGTCTCGCGCACCTGCTCGCCCACGAGCTCGATCAGCGCGTCGAGGTCGAGCTGTGAGGAGAGCGCCTGGCCGACCCGGTTGACCGTCGCGAGCTCGGCCACGCGCTGGCGCGTCTCGTGGCCGAGGCGAGCGTTGTGGAGCGCGACGCTGAGACTGCTGGCGAGTGTCGTCAGCAGCCGCTGGTCGTCCTCACCGAAGGCGTGAGTCCGGTCGATGTTCTGGAGCGAGACGACGCCGGTGGAGCGGCCGCCCACGACCAGGGGGACAAAGAGCGCCGACTTGGACGATTCTCCAGCCAGCGCGAAGGGATTGCCGTAGCGCTCGAACACCTCCGGCGTGATCTCCGCGAACATCAGCGGCTCGCGCGTCTCCATCACGTGCTTGCGGAAACCGATCAGCTCGATTGGCTCGTCGGGGAAGCGCACGCCGCGCTCGATCGTGTACGGGAAGCGCAACAGGCCGGAGGTCTCGTCGTGGATACCGATGTCGACGACCTGCGCATCGAAGACCTCCTGGATCTTGTCGCCGACGAGGTCGTAGATCGCTTGGGAGTCGAGCTCGCCGGCGATCGCCGCCTGGACGCTGTTGATCAACGCGAGCTCGGCGTTGCGCTGCCGTGTCTCATGCACCAGCCGTGCGTTGTCGAGCGCGACGCTCAAGCTGCCGGCCAGCGTCTGGATGAGCTGCTGGTCAGAGTCGCTGAACGCATGCGTGCGATCGAGGTTCTGGAGTGAGATCACGCCTGTGGCGCGACCACCGACCACGAGCGGGACGTAGAGCAGCGACTGGGCCGGCTCCCCGCTGAGCACCAACGGGTTGCCGTAGCGCTCCGCCAGTTCGGGCGTGCTCTCCTCGATCATCAGCGGCTTGCGCGTCTCCATCACGTGCTTGCGGAAGCCGATCAGCTCGATCGGCTCGTCGGGGAAGCGCACACCGCGCTCGATCGTGTACGGGAAGCGCATCAGGCCGGGCGTCTCGTCATAGATACCGATGTCGACAACCTGCGCGTCGAAGACGTCGCGGATCCTGTCGCCGACGGTGTCGTAGATCGCCTGCAGCTCGAATTCGCCGGCGATCGCCTCCTGGACGCTGTTGATCAGCGCGAGCTCGGCATTGCGCTGGCGCGTCTCCTCGATCGCCTGCGCCCTCGAGAGGGCGACGCCGACATGCTGGCCCACGAATGTGAGCAGGTCCTCGTCCTGCTCCGTGTAGCGAAAGTCCGGCAGGTAGGACTGGACGACGAGGACGCCGACCGTGCGGCCGTTGACAAACGCCAGTGGAACCCCCAGCCAGTCCTCGGCCAGATCGCCGACCAGATCGACGTCGCCGAGCTCGACGAGCTCCTCGATCCGCTCTCGTGAAAGGTGCTGCGGCTTTCCCGTCTGGAGCACGTAGGCGGTCGTGCCCCGCGCGTTGCCGCTCCCGAAGTGCTCCCACCGCTGAGGATCGGGGACTTCGGTGTCCACCTCGTCGACGAAGTACGGCCAGCTGATCAGCCGGCGCTCGTCGTCGTAGAGCGCGATGTAGAAATTGCTCGCGTACATGAGCTCGCCGACGACACCATGGATCGCCCGGTAGAACTCCTGCAGGTCGCGGGCCGCACTCGCCAGCTCGCCGATCCGATACAGCGCCTTGGACGCCCGCGCACGCTCGGCTTCGACGGCCTCGAGTTTCGCCAGACGGTGGCTCGCCTCGGCAAGCTTGGATGACAGGTCGGCGGGAGGATTCATCTGGAGCCGTCCGATCGCGCGAGGTCGGGCCTCATGCCGCACCCTCGGTAGAGGACGCCAGTCCAACCTACTGGCGGGTCCGTGCGAACCTAACCGATCCTCTGGGCCCCGACAAGCCGCCCGATGGACCGGGAACGGGTGACGGCCTGAGTGCCCGGCTATAGACTCCGCGGACTGGGCGCGCTGCACAGGGGGCCGGATGGCTGCTGAGACTGTCGAGCTGGGGACCATCTACCTGGTGGATCTGGTTGGTTCGACGCAGATGGCGACGTCTGTCGGCCCGGTGCGGTGGGATGAGATGCGCGAGCAGTTCTTCGCTCTGCTGCGGGAAGCGATCGACGCGTCCGGGGGCCGGGAGTTCAAGAACACGGGCGATGGGTTGATGGTCGCCTTCGCTTCAGCCTCGGCGGCGGTCGGGTGTGCGGTGCTGACCCAGCAGCTGTTCGAGCGGCGATATCGGAGGGCGGAGCAGCGGTTGCAGGTGCGGATCGGGTTGGGGACGGGGGAGTCGACCCTGACGGACGGGGATTACTTCGGGATGCCGGCGACCGAGGCGGCCCGGTTGTGCGACAAGGCGCCGGCCGACGGAATCCTCGTCTCGCCCGCGACGAAGCTGCTCGCCGGCCGGGTTGACGGCGCGCGCTTTGAGTCGTTCGGGGAGTTGGAGCTCAAGGGGATTCCGGAGCCGATGGAGGCCTTCGCAGTCGTTTGGCAGCCGCTGGCGGACGAGTCCGGGATCGACGTCGGAGCGTGGCCCGTGCCGGCAGCGCTGCGGACGGTGCCGCGGGCAGCGTATGTCGGCCGGGTGGCTGAGCGGGGGCTGTTCGAGGGCGCGCGCGCGCGGGCGCGCGCGCGAGTGCGGCAGGCGGTGCTGCTGTCCGGCGAGCCCGGGATCGGGAAGACCCGGCTCGCCTCGTATGCGGCGCTCGGTGCGAACGCGGAAGGGTTCGCGGTCTGCTGGGGGGCGTGCTCGGAGGATCTGGCGGCGCCGTATGAGCCTTGGATCGAGATCTGCTCGCAGCTGGTCGAGTATGCGCCGGACGAGGTGCTCGATGGGTACGTCGCGGCGCAAGGCGGCGAGATCGGCCGGCTGGCGCGCAATCTGGCTCGCCGGGTGCCTGATGCGCCCGCGCCGCAGTCCACCGATCCGGAGACCGAGCGCTTCCTACTCTTCAGAGCCGTCGGAGAGCTACTGCTGTCGGTCACGCGCTCCCGGCCGTTGTGCGTGGTACTCGATGACTTCCATTGGGCCGACGGGCAGTCGATCGCGCTGCTCAAGCACGTGGCTCGGGCGGTCGAGCAGGGCGCGCTGATCGTGATCGTCACCTATCGCGACTCGGATCTGACCAAGGATCACGCGCTGACCGGCGTGCTCGCGGATCTGCGGCGAACCGAGGGCGTGGTGCGGATCCGTCTGAGCGGGCTCGGCCCGGACGAGGTTGCGGAGCTGGTGGCTGCTGCGGCGGGCCACGAGCTCGATGCCGACGGTCTGGCGCTCGCCGGTGGACTGGCAACCGAGACCGGGGGCAACCCATTCTTCGTCGGCGAGATCCTCCGCAACCTGATCGAGTCGGGCGCTATCACGTTCGATGAGACGGCGCGTCGCTGGAGCGTCGACCGGGCGGCGATGAGCAGCCTGCCGGAGAGCGTCCGCGAGGTCGTCGAGCACCGGATCGACCGGCTCGGCGAGGAGGCAAGGGACGCGCTGAGAATCGCGGCGGTGATCGGGCGCTCGTTCGACGTCGAGTTGCTCGCGCAGCTGGTCGAGATGAGCGAGGCCCAGCTCCTCGACGTGCTCGAAGGCGCGGGTCAGTCGTCACTCCTGCGTGAGTCGACCGAGGTGATCGGACGGTTCGAGTTCGAGCACGCGCTGATCAATCACACGCTGTACCAGGGGCTGGGTCCGACTCGCCGTGCGCGGCTCCACCACCTGGTCGCCGAGGCGATCGAGCATCTCTACGGCGCTGATTCCGACAACTATCTGGGCGAGCTGGCCCTCCACTGGCGGCTGGCCACGGTGTCCGCCGGCAGGCAAAAGGCAGCCGGCTACTCACTCCGGGCTGGGCGCCGGGCGCTCGACAGCCTCGCGCCAAGCGAGGCCGCAAAGCAGTTCGGCGACGCCCTCGACTTGCTCGGCTCGGTTGCGAGCGCTGCCCGGGCCGAGGCGCTGATCGGGCTCGGTGAGTCGCAGCGGCAAGCGGGCGCACCGGGCTACCGCGAGACGCTGCTGGAGGCGGCGGGAATCGCCGCGGAGCTGGGAGACGCAGACCTCGCGGCCCGCGCGACGCTTGCCAACACGCGCGGTTTCGTGAGCAGCTACGGCGGCGTCGATCTGGGCCGGGTCGCGGCGCTCGAGCGCGCGCTCGAGCTCGACGACCCGCCGCAGCCGGCCCGGCACGCGCGGCTGCTGGCGCTGCTGGCCAAGGAACTGGCGTTCGAACCGGAGCGCGCCCGGCGCCACGCGCTGGTCGACGAGGCGCTCGCGCTCGCCCGCCAGGAGTCCGACCCGCGGACCCTCGCGGCGGCGCTCGAAAGCTCCTGCTACGCCACGTGGGCGCCGGACACGCTCGCCACGCGGTCCGAGCAAGTCCGCGAGCTGAGCGCGCTGGTCGCGCAGTTGGGGGATCTACACGTCGAGTTCGTCGCCAGGCTCCGGGAGCTGAATCTGGCGAGCGAGCTGGGGGATTTTGGGCGGGCCGACGCAGCGCTCGAGCGGGCGCAGGCGATCGCGGAGCAGACACGGCAGCCCTCACAGCGATGGAACGTCGGCTTCCTCGCCGCCGGGATGACGTGCATGCGCGGCGACTTGGAGGCCGGCGAGCGGCTGGCCGAACGGGCGCTCGCACTCGGACAGGAGGCAGGTCAACCCGACGCCGCGGCGATCTACGGAGCCACGATCGTCCTGAACCGCATGATCCAGGGCAGAGGCGCGGAGGTCATCGCGCTGATCGAGCGGATGGTGACCGAGTACCCGGGGGTGCCCTGGGAGGCGGCGCTCGGCTACACGTGCTGCCTCATCGACCGCCGCCCGGAAGGCGCGGAGATACTCGCCCGCGCCGCGGCGCAGCACTTCGAACGCCTCCGGAATGACCAGAATCGCATGACGGGGCTGGCCCTGTACGCGGACACGGCCGCGCAGACGCGTTCGGTGCAAGCCGCTGCGACGCTGTATGAGCTGATCGAGCCCTACGCCGACCAGTTCATCTGGAACGGCGGCGTGAGCTTCGGACACGCGCGCACGTACTGCGCGATGCTCGCCGCGACCCTCGGCCGCCATGAGCACGCCGACGCCGACTTCGCTTTCGCCTGCGAGTTCCATCACCGGCACGGGCTGCAGGCGTGGCAGGCCCGGTCCGAGCTCGGCTGGGCGGAGGCGCTGGTCGAGCGAGGCGAACTCGCCCGCGCTCGCGAGCATGCTTCCCGCGCGCTCGAGCTCTCGCGTGACCACGGTTACGGCGCGTTCGCGCCACGCGCGGCCGCGATCGTGGGGTCACACGCGGCGATTCAGCCCTGACCTGCCGCTCTCGGTCACAACCGCTTTACACGATTCACAGGCCTGCACCCGCCGGTCCGGGGGCGTCTCTCCTTGAGGGACGGTGGCCGGCGCGCCATCCTGAACCGTCCCGCCGCGAGCCCGTCGCGGAGAGACATCGGCGAACGAGGAGCAGTGATGACCGCAGAGCATCGGCGGCTGGAAGAGAATCGGACTGGCTCGGCGGCCTGGCTCGGCTGGGGCCCGTATCTCAGCGAGCGGCAGTGGGGCACGGTCCGTGAGGACTACAGCGCCGATGGCGACGCGTGGGACTACTTCCCGCATGACCACGCCCGTTCACGCGCGTACCGCTGGGGCGAGGACGGGATCGCCGGGATCTCCGACGCGCGCCAACAACTGTGCCTCTCGCTGGCGATGTGGAACGGGGTCGACCCGATCCTCAAGGAGCGGATGTTCGGGCTCACCAACGGTCAGGGCAACCACGGCGAGGATGTCAAGGACTACTGGTTCTACCTGGACAGCACGCCGACTCACTCCTACATGAAGGTGCTCTACAAGTACCCACAGCGCGAGTTCCCCTACGACGACCTCATCGCCACGAACGGCCGGCGCAGCAAGGACGAGTTCGAATATGAGCTCGTCGACACCGGGATCTTCGATGACAACCGGTACTTCGACGTGTTCGTCGAGTACGCGAAGGCGGCGCCCGAGGACATCCTTGTCGAGGTGACGGTCCACAACCGCGGACCCGAGGCCGCGACCTTGCACCTCCTCCCGACGCTGTGGTTTCGCAACACGTGGATGGACGGCCGCACGGATCCGCCATCGCTGGAGCAGACGGCGGTCGCCGGCGCCGCGAGCACGGTACGGGCGTCCCATCGGGACCTGGGCGAGTGGCTGTTGTTCTGCGATGACTCGGCGGAGCTGCTGTTCTGCGAGAACGAGACCAACAACGAACGTCTCTTCGGCGCCCCGAACGTCGCCGGTTACGTCAAGGACGGGATCAACGACTATGTCGTGGCCGGGGCCACCGCGGCGGTGAACCCCGCGCACACAGGCACGAAGATGGCCGCCTTGCACAAGCTCCAGCTGGACGCCGGCGAAAGCGGCCGGGTCCGGGTACGGCTGACGTCGGCTGCGGCTCGCTCCAAGGGCAGGTCGTCGGCGAAGCCGCTCGGCGCCGGTTTCGACCGGGTGTTGGGGACGCGGCGTGGCGAAGCCGACGAGTTCTACGCGACGGTCATCGACTCCTCGCTCGACCCGGACGCCGCCAACGTGATGCGCCAAGCGCTCGCCGGCATGCTGTGGAGCAAGCAGTATTTCGAGTACGACGTCCACACCTGGCTGCGTGAGCACGGGGTGAACCCGTGGTCCGTGCACGCCCAGAGCACCAGCGTCCGTAACGCGTCCTGGTTTCACCTTGATGCCGGCGACGTGATCTCGATGCCCGACAAGTGGGAGTACCCGTGGTTCGCCGCCTGGGATCTGGCGCTGCAGACAGTGCCGCTGTCGCTCGTCGACGTCGATTTCGCCAAGGGGCAGATGGAGCTGTTCCTGACTGACCGCTACCTGCATCCCAACGGGCAGATACCGGCGTATGAGTGGAACTTCAGCGACGTCAATCCGCCGCTGCACGCGTGGGCGGCGCTGTACCTATATGAGCGCGAGCGGGAGATTCGCGGCGAAGGTGACGTCGAGTTCCTGCAGCGCGTCTTCCAGCGACTGCTCACGAACTTCACGTGGTGGGTCAACCGAAAGGACCCCGACGGCCGCAACCTGTTCCAGGGGGGCTTCCTGGGGCTCGACAACATCGGAGTGTTCGATCGCTCGGCGCCGCTTCCCGGTGGCGGTTCGCTTGAGCAGGCCGATGGGACGGCGTGGATGGCGTTCTTCAGCGCGTCGATGCTCCAGATCGCGCTGGAGCTGACGCGGCGTGATCTCGCCTACGAGAGCATGGCTGCGAAGTTCGCCATGCATTTCGTGTGGATCGCCGCCGCCATGAACCCGCCCGACGGCGATTCATTGTGGGACGAGGAGGACGGCCTGTACTACGACGTGATGCGGCTCCCCGATGGCAGCACCCAGCAGCTGCGGGTGCGCTCGCTGGTCGGCCTGCTGCCGATGTGCGCGGCGACAGTGATCGATTCGGACCTGCTCGATCGCAACCCCGAGCTGCTGGCGCAGTGGGAGGCGTTCATCGAGAAGTACGAGGACTCGATTCCAGCCCTCAAGCAACGTCCGGGCCCCAGCGTCGGGGGCAAGCGCCTGGCGTCGCTGGTCGGCGAGAAGCGGTTGCGCCGGATCCTGGCCATCATGCTCGACGAGTCAGAGTTCCTCAGCCCGCACGGGATCCGCGCCATCTCGGCCTACCACGCCGAACATCCATACATCTTCGATATCGCCGGCCAGGAGTTCCGGGTCGACTATGAGCCGGCCGAGTCGCACACGGGGATGTTCGGCGGAAACTCAAACTGGCGCGGGCCGGTGTGGTTCCCGATGAACATGGTCATCCTGCGCGGCCTGCGCCAACTCCATGAGTACTACGGCGAGAACCTGAAGGTGGAATGCCCGACCGGCTCGGGCAACGAGATGAACCTGCTCGAGGTCGCGCAGGAGATCGGCCGGCGCCTCACCTCGATCTTCCTGCGCGACGAGGACGGCCGGCGCCCTGTGTTCGGGGGGATCGAGCCGTTCCAGAACGATCCTCACTGGCACGAGCTGCTCCTGTTCCACGAGTACTTTCACGGCGATAACGGCGCCGGCCTGGGCGCCAGCCATCAGACGGGCTGGACAGGTCTGGTCGCGCTGCTCTACGCGCAGTCGGCCTCAGCCTCGGCCGGGGGCCAACGTGAGCAACCGACCACTGAGCAACCTGTCACCCCGCGGACCCGAGAGGAAGTCTCGCCATGAGCGCCGCCGCGACAAGTCAGGCGCTCGCTCCGGCGCAGACGGCGCAGCTGGGCGCCCACTGTGACGGCAGCGGCGCGACGTTCGCCCTGTTCAGCAGCGTGGCGGAGGCGGTGGAGCTGTGCCTGTTCGACGATTCGGCCAAGGAGACGCGGTGGAGCCTTGACCAAGGCGATGCGTGCGTGTGGCAGGGCTACCTGCCAGGGGCGCGACCGGGTCAGCGCTACGGCTTTCGGGTGTACGGCCCGTGGGACCCGTCTTCGGGCGCCCGCTGCAATCCGGCCAAGCTGCTGCTGGACCCCTACGCGCGTGCCATTTCCGGTGAGGTCCGCTGGGACCCGGCGGTCTTCGGTCATGCGGCCGATGACCCGAACCGAGCCGACGACACCGACTCAGCCCCGTACGTACCTCGCTCGGTGCTGACGGCGGAGGATTTCCAGTGGGGCGAGGACCACCGTCCCCGTCGGCCGATGGCCGATTCGATCTTCTACGAGGTCCACGTCAAGGGCTTCACCAAACTCCATCCAGAGGTGCCCGAGCAGCTCCGCGGGACTTACGCCGGGCTGGCGCATCCCGCCGCCATCGCACATTTGCAGCGGCTCGGCGTGACCGCGGTGGAGCTGCTCCCGGTGCACCAGTTCGTCCACGATCGGCAGCTGGTGGCACGCGGTCTGCGCAACTACTGGGGTTACCAGTCGATCGGATACTTCGCCCCGCACAACGGCTACGCCGCCCGCGATGATGGCACCCAGGTCGACGAGTTTCGGCAGATGGTGCGGGCGCTCCATGCGGCCGGACTGGAGGTGATCCTCGATGTGGTGTTCAACCACACCGCTGAGGGGAGCGAGGAGGGGCCCACCCTGTGCTTCCGCGGGATCGACAACGCCACTTACTACCGACTGCAGAACGACCCTTCCCGCTACGTCGATGACACCGGCTGCGGCAACACGGTCGACCTGCATCTCCCCCACCCGCTGCGCCTGGTGATGGACGCCCTGCGCTACTGGGTCCAGGACATGCACGTGGATGGCTTTCGCTTCGACCTGGCGGCGAGCCTCGCCCGCGGGGCCAACGACTTTGATCCCCATTCCTCGTTCCTGGAGGCCGTGGCGCAGGACCCGGTGCTGACCCAGGTCAAGCTGATCGCTGAGCCGTGGGACATCGGCTCCTACGACGTGGGACAGTTCCCGGCCGGCTGGAGCGAATGGAACGGCAAGTACCGGGACACCGTGCGTGATTTCTGGCGCGCCACGCCCGGCACGCTGCCCGACTTCGCGACGCGCATCAGCGGGTCTCGCGACCTCTACGGCCATGGCGGCCGCCGACCGACCGCCTCCGTGAACATCGTCACCGTGCACGACGGCTTCACGCTGTCGGACCTCGTCAGCTACGACGCCAAGCACAACGAGGCCAACGGGGAGCAGAACCGTGACGGCACCGATGACAACCGCAGCTGGAACTGCGGCGTGGAGGGCGCCACCGAGGACCCCGCCGTGCTCGAACTGCGAGCCCGCCAGCGGCGTAACTTCATCGCCACGCTGATGCTGTCCGAAGGTGTGCCGCTTCTGCTCGCCGGCGACGAGTTCGCCCGCAGCCAGAGCGGCAACAACAACGCCTACTGCCAGGACAACGAGCTCACCTGGTTTGACTGGCAGGCGGTCGCCGAGAACACCGACCTGGTGCAATTCACGGCGCGCCTGTGCGGCCTGCGGGAACAGCACGCGGTCTTCCGGCGCCGCCAGTTCTGCACCGGCGGCCCCGCTCACGAGGGGGGTCGGGACGACCTCGACTGGTATCGCCCAGACGGCATGCCGATGACTCCGGAGGACTGGGGTGCGTCCTACGCGCGGTCCATCACCATGGCGCTCAGCGGCGACACCGGCGACGATGCCCATGCCGACGATCCGTTCCTGCTCATGTTCAACGCCTGGTGGGAGCCGATCGACTTCAGCGTGCCCGAGGCACTGCGGAACCCGGGCTGGCACCTCGAGCTCGACACCGCCCATCCGGGTGAGGCCGGCCGAGTCATCGACGCGTCGGCTGCCGTCCCGGTGACCGAACGGTCGCTGGTGATGCTGCGCGGCACCCAGGACGTCAGCTGACCCCCCGGGCGGACTGTGCGCTGGTGGCTGCAGTGGACCGGTAGCCTCGCCTTATGGCGACGACCGACGTGTTTCGCAGCGAGCAGTTCCCTGATCTCGCGGACGAGGTGCTCTTCCCACGGCTGTCTGACGCCAAGCTGGCATGGCTGGGCAAACGTGGTCGGCGGCGCACGGTCGCGCCCGGTGAGGTTCTCTATGAGCACGCCGTCCGCGATGCGCCGTTCTTCGTCATCGAACGTGGGCTCGTCGAGTTCATCGATCGCAAGCCCGGCAAGGACGTTTACATCGCCCAGGCAGACGCTCGCACGTTCATCGGTGATATTGCGGTGTTCACCGGCGAGCCCACGATCAGCGCGTGCGTGGCCGTCGAGTCGACGGACGTCATCGAATTCGATCGGGCCAAGCTGCGGGCGATGGTGGCTCGCTGGCCGGAGTTCGGCGAGCAGATCTTCGCCACGCTCCTGGAACGGCGCGCATGGCACGAGGCCAGGGGGGACGGCGTGATGCGGCTCATCGCTCCACGAGGATCCCGGCGGGCCTTCGAGGTCCGCGATCTGCTCGAGCGCAACCTGCTGCCGGTGCGTTTCGTCGATGTCGACACCGACGAGGACAGCGCCGCGCTGCTCAAGTGGCTCGACATCCCGCGGTCAGAGACGCCGGTCCTGGTCCACGCGACCGAGGTGATGCGCAACCCGTCGGCGGCGCAGGTCGCGCGGTCCCTGCGCCTCCGTGCCGAGGTGGACGGTGAGCGATTCGACATGGTCGTGCTCGGGGGCGGGCCGGCCGGACTGGCGGCCGCGGTCTACGGTGGCTCGGAGGGGTTGAGCACGTTCGTGGCGGAGGCCTGGGCGCCTGGGGGTCAGGCCGGAACGAGCACGCGGATTGAGAACTACCTCGGCTTTCCGACCGGGATCTCCGGCACCCAGTTGACCCGTAACGCGACGCTGCAGGCACGACGCTTCGATGCTGTGTTGTCGAGCTTTCATGGCGCCGTCGAGATGGCCGACGGACCCGACGGACTGGTGCGCGTCGACCTCGACGACGGCCAGCACGTGCTCGCCCGCTCGGTGGTGATGGCGACCGGTGCCCGATGGCGCGAGCTGGACGCCGAGGGCATCGACCGCTTCCGCGGCGCCGGCGTCTATCACGCCGCGATGCCCACCGACGCGGAGCGCTCCCGCGACGAGGACGTGATCGTCGTCGGCGGCGGCAACTCGGCGGGCCAGGCGGCGCTCCACCTCGCCTCGCAGGCGCGAAGTGTGCGCGTCGTCGTTCGCGGCAAAGCCCTCAGCGCGACGATGTCGCGCTACCTGACTGACCGGATCGAGCGCTCACCTCGTATCGAGGTGATGACCGAGACGGAGCTCACAGCCGTGCACGGCACGGCGACCGTCGAGTCCGTCGACCTCCGCGACAGCCGCACCGACACCGTCGCGCCGGTGAGCGCGACAGCGGTGTTCGTCATGATCGGCGCCATCCCCTGCACCGAAGCTGCGCGCGGGGTACTTGCCCTCGATGCCGCCGGCTACCTCTTGTGCGGTAGTGGAGCGGCGGGCTGCGACGGGCATCTGTCGTGGCCGCTGAAGGATCGCGAGCCGCATCTCCTCGAGACGGTCCGCCCCGGCGTGTTCACCGCTGGTGACGTGCGCGCCGGAGCGACCAACCGGGTGGCGGGCGCGGTCGGCGACGGCGCCCTCGCCGTGCGGTTCGCGCACGACGTGCTCGCGGGCTAGGCCGAGAACCCTGGTTGGTGCGTGGGAGCGGACTCTGGCGTGAGCCTAGACTCCGGACCGTGGATACCGCCGCGCGCAGCCTGGCCCACTGGAGCGAGGAGGGTCGGGCCGAAATGGACGCCTTCTACGCGCTTGCGCGCCGGGACTATGAGCGTCTGGCTCGTGGTTTCGTCAACCATCCGGCATGGCTGCGTCGCGTTGCCGATGGGCGTCGACGCATCACGTTGCTCGATGTCGCCTGCGGCTCGGGGAAGTTCCCGGAGGCGTTGCAGGACTTCGGCGGTGTCGGCGCCTTATCCGGTGAGCTGCAGATCGACTACGACCTGCTCGACCCGTCTCCCTTCTCGCTGTTGGAGGCCGCGCACACGCTTCGCCCGCCGTTCGTGGCGGCTGCTCGCCACGAAACCCTCGTGGAGGAGCTCGACGACACCGTCGGGCCGTTCGACGTCGTCTGGGCCACCCACGCGCTGTACTCCCTCTCCCCTGCCGCGGTCCGCGCGGCGACTGCACGCATGCTCGCCGCGCTCGCGCCCGGTGGCGCTCTGCTCATCGCCCAGGGCAGCCGCGAGGGCCACTACCTGCGCTTCTACCGTCACTTCCTCGACGACCTCCGCGACGGCAAGGGAACGTTGTACGCCTCGTCAGAGGATCTAGCCGAGGCGCTGCGGGCCTGCGGCGCCGACCCTCATGCCGTCCGCCTGTCCTACGACCACACCACCGCGCTGGAGAACGCCGGCACCGTCGAGGGCTACCTTCAGCGATGCGCCTTCGACGGTTCCGTCTCGCTTCAGGAGATGATGGCCGCTCCGCACCTGGGCGCCTACCTGCGCGATTGTCGCGACGAGGCTGCCGGCCTCTGGCGGTTTCATCAGGAGGTCGACGTGCTCCTCGTCGGCCCGAGCTTCAACGGCCTGATCGAATAGCGTCTCGCTTAGAACGGGACCGTGTTCAGATTGTCGATCTCGGCGATCACGCCCTTGTCGATGTCGCTCGAGGCCGGCCCGAACAGGTTGAAGTCGACCTTGAACTTCTTGATCGCATCGGCGGTCTTGGTGCCGAACACGCTATCCACGCCATCGCCGTTGGGTCCGAAGGTGCCCAGGTCGTAGCCGCCCTGATCGACGAGCGCCTGCTGGATCACCTTGACGTGCCTCCCCCGAGCGCCTTTCTGGAGCTTGAGCTTGCGGTCGAAGATCTTCTGGAACACAGGATCGGGGGCGCCGTCGGGCCCCATCAGGATCGGCGCGGTCAGGCCCCGCTTGGTGGCGCGGCTCGGGTCGTAATGGCGGGCTCGCTCGACGGCGAACACCTCACGGTCAAAGTCGGGGTACTCGTACCGGGTCGCGCCGTCAGGGCCCGCAAACGTCGCCGAGAACACCTCACGGGTGCTCTGGAAGACCTGCATGTCATTGTCGACCTTGCAGTCCTTGCGCGCGGCGTCGCAGTGGTTGGCGTGCCAGTGAGAGTTGCTGGCGTCGTCCCAGAAGGCGAAGTCGAAGTTGGTGAAGCCGGGCTGCCGGAGGAACTTGTAGCCGGTCATGTCCACCCTGCCGTCGCCGTCGGGCAGGAACGCGGAGGGGTCCGTGTTCTTGCGCTTCTCCTCGTCGGGATCCTGGTTGGACCAGAAGTGCACGGCGAACACGACCCACGGCCGGGGGGCGAACCGGCCCTCGGCGCCGTTGCGGCTGTCCGCGATGCTGTGGGCCTTGGCGAACGTCGAGTACGCCTCGGCGAGGAACGGCCGGTCGAGCAGGCCGAGATTGTTCTCCGTAATGCCGATGCAGCCGGCCTCGATCGTGTTCTCGTCGGCGGCCGTCAGCTTCGTGCCCTGCTCGGCCTCCCACATCGCCTCGTACTGGCCCCGGCTCCACCGCCGCTGCTTGCCCGTGTCCTCCCCGAACGCCGGCTGCTCGCCGGTCGCGTCGAGCGGGACATCGAGCCGCTGGCCGAGTCGTGCCAGGTTGACCCGTGGCGCCCGCGTCGGCCGGCGCGCGAGCAGACGGGCAGTTGCGCGATTGCCGGCAGCGCGCTGCAGCATCTGTGCGGTCGCCGCGTCGCGATGCAGTCCGGTCAGCTCCCGCATCACGGGCGGCTCCGCCCCGGCGCTGCGCCCGGAGGCAGGGGGTTGAGCAGTCTCTGGACCCGATCTCCGACTTGCGACGCCCACGTCGTCAACCTACCACCCGCGACGCGCGGTTTGACGCCGTCGGGATACCAGGTCTAACGTGAGCAGCGCAATGTCCAGCTCAGAGAGCCAGAGTCCCGGGGCACGAACCATCACTGTCCGAGGCACCGCCCGGACGGGAGCGGCCGGCGCGCTGATCCTGGTTCCCGATGAGCGGCCGGTCTACGTCGGTGGCGTCCGCCGGTGGCCGGCGGAGCTCGAAGGCGTCGAAGTCGAGGTCACTGGCACGGTCCACATCCAGGAGGCGCAGGTCGAGTCCGGCGCGCGGGTGCACGGCTTGGCCGACGACGTGCGCGTCCTCCAAGACGCGACCTGGTCGCCGCTCTAGGGCTTTCCGAGCACGCGTTCGAGGCGGATCGCCGCCTGCAGCTCGGTGTGACGTGCGCGCACGGGCCGTCCGAGCAGTTGCTCGATCGCGTTGAGGCGGTAAGCGATCGTCCGATCGTTGACCTTGAGTTTCGCTGCGGCCGCAGATGCGTTGAAGGAACACGCGAAATACGCACTGAGGGTCTCGCGCAGCTTCGCTCCATCGCGGCCGGCGTCGAGTGGTGCGAGCTGGTTGGCGACGAAGGCCCGTGCCGCACGCTCGTCGGCCAGCATCACGCATTCGAGCTCGACGTCGTCGAAGTAGGTGATCGCAGCACCCATCGCCACCCCGATGCGGTGAGCGGCGCGGGCCTGTTGGTGGCTGTGGCGGAAACCGTCGCGTCCGGTGGCGGGCCGTCCGAACGCCAGCCCGCCCGTCCATTCTCCGATGGCTGCCCGCACTGCGCGCTCGTCGCTGCCGCCGGCGCCCGCGAGCCAGCCCCACATCGTCTGGCCGCTCACGGCAACAACGAGCGCGTGGGCGTGAAGCGCCTCGGAGAGGCGGGCGAGCTCGGCGTCGGCACCAGCACCCCACGCGACGACGCCGCGGTGGACCGCGTTGAGGTCGTAGCCGAGGTCGCCGCTGTCGACGTCGCCGCCATCGAGGAGATCGCGAATGAGCTGGACCCGACGTTGCTCGCGTCCGCGCAGCAGCCGGTCGCGCTCGCGTGTGTACTCGTCGGCGACGAATGGCATCACGGCGTCGACGTAGGCGAACAGATACTGCGTGCAGAAGCGCAGCGCGTCGGTCCGCGTCTGGCCGTCGAGCTCCGCCATCGCATTGACGGCGTCGAGCATCGCATCCCAACAGACCGCCTGACCGACCCGATAGGTCTGCAGCAGGACGGCCAACGGGATGTCGGCCTGCGCTGACGTCCGTGCCGCCTCGATCGCCTCGGCGGGCGGGCCCGACGGCAACGGGGGGCCGCCGCGCGCCAGCTGTGACAAGGCGGCGTGCAGGTTGCCGTAACAGCTCAGGCGTACCGCGCTGGTCATGTCCGGGTCCTGGCCAACGCCGGAATCAGGCACGTCGTCGGCGAATCGTTCGAGCATCCGGAGGACCAGCTCGTCCTCTCGCTCGCGCACCGCGTGCGTCACACGGTCGACGGCCCGCTGCGCCTCGATGACGTTCACAGCACCGCAACGGTAGTGACCCGTCACGGCTGAGACAAGTACGCGGACGCGCGAAGTTCGCAGACGGCGGCCCGGTTTGTGCGCGAACTTCGTGTAGCGCCGCGAGCCCTGGTCGCGCGACCTTGGAGGGCATGCCCAGCAGCGATCCCGAGGCGGTCATGACTGGGGCTGGCCCAGTGGGCCTGTCCGCTGCCCGGTCGCCCGTCCTCGACGAAGAAAGGATTGAAGAAGATGGCGTCAACCCCGAAGGAAATTCACATCGGCGATCTCCGGACGGAGCTCAGCGGCGAGCTGATCGCCTTCGACGAGCTCGGTTACGACGAGGCACGGACCGTTGTCTTGGAGGGCGTCGATCGCTACCCGCTCGCGGTCGTGCGGGCAGCACACGCGGCAGACGTCGTGCGAGCCGTCTCGTTTGCGCGGGAGGGCGGCCTCGAACTGGCCGTCCGTAGCGGGGGCCACGGCTTCGCGGGCCACGGAACCAGCAATGGCGGAATCGTCATCGACCTCTCGGGGATGAAGGGGCTCGAGGTCGACGAGGATGGGCGCACGGCCTGGGTGGAAACCGGCATCACGGCGGGCGAGTACACGGCCACCACCAGCGAGCGCGGCCTCGCCACTGGCCTGGGCGACACGGGCTCTGTCGGCATCGGTGGAATCACGCTCGCCGGCGGCATCGGCTTCCTGGCACGCAGGAACGGGCTCGCGATCGACGACCTGCTCGCGGCCGACGTGGTGACCGCGGACGGCGAGATCGTTCGGGCGAGTGAGTGCAGTGAACCCGACCTCTTCTGGGCGATCCGGGGCGGCGGGGGCAACTTCGGCGTCGTCACCCGCATGAAGCTGCGGCTGCATCAGGTCTCGCAGATCGTCGGAGGCATGCTGATCCTGCCGGCGACGCCAGAGGTGATCACTGGCTTTCTCGACGCGGCGGTGGCGGCGCCCGAAGACCTCTCGACGATCGCCAACGTCATGCCGGCGCCGCCGATGCCGTTCGTCCCGGAGAATGCGCACGGTCAGCCGATCCTCATCGCGCAGATGGCCTACGTCGGGCCCGTCGAGCGAGGCGAGGCGGTGCTGGCACCGTTTCGCGCGCTCTCCAAGCCGTACGCCGACATGGTCCGGCCGATGCTCTACCGGGAGCTCTACGAGGCCTCAGAGCAGACGGTCCGATTTGCCACAGGCGCGAACTTCTTCGCCGACTCGCTGCCGCGGCACGGGGCCGAGGCAATCCTCGAATGGCTCCCACGCTCCACGGCGATGATGAGTGCGGTCCAGCTGCGGGTGCTCGGCGGAGCGATCGCGCGGGTTCCCAACGACGCCACGGCGTTTGCGCACCGCAATCGCGGCCTGTTCGTCAACGTCGCGGCGATGTACGCCGACGGTCTCGAGGAGGCGACCCATGAGGCATGGGTCAACGGCGTCGCCGATGCGCTCGGTGCCGCCGGAGCGGGCGGGTACGTCGGCTTCCTCGGCGAGGCACCTGAGTCGACGATTCGCGCCGCCTATCCCGGCCCGACCTGGGACCGGCTGCGCGTGCTCAAGAGCCGCTACGACCCCGACAACCTGTTCCGGCTCAACCACAACATCCCGCCCGGCGGGCACTGAGGACAGACCGGATGCGCGACCGATCCAATGGCAACCCACAGCTCTGGAGGAACCGATGAGCATTGAAGTGAGCCTGGCCAACATCGACCCCGAACTGGAAGCATTCATCCCGATGTTCCCCCCCGCCGACCTGACTGATCCAGTCACCGCGCGCCAGAACCTCGCCGAGCTGGTCGGGGCTGCACCCGCGCCCGACACCACACATATGGACATCGAGGGCCGCACGGTGCCCGCCCACCCGGACGTGCCGGTGCGGATCTATCGCCCGCAGCGCCCGCAGGGCGCGATCGTCTGGCTGCACGGCGGCGGATTTGTCATGGGGGACCTGGACACCGAGCAGCCGTGGGCGGTCCGGGTCGCGGAAAGCTCCGGCGCGGTGGTGATCTCGGTCGGGTACCGCCGGGCGCCCGAGCACCGGTTTCCGGCGGCCCTGGACGACTGCTACGCGGTCCTGGCCTGGGCAGCCGAGCACGCGGCCGAACTCGACATAGACCCAGACCGGATCGCGATCGGCGGCCACGCGGCCGGTGCGGGACTCGCCGCCGCAGTAGCGCTACGAGCACGTGATCAACAGGGACCGCCGATCTGCCTCCAGCTACTCAACCAGCCCGAGATCGATGACCGGCAACAGACGTGGTCGGCACGCCACTTCGCCGACACTCCGTTTATGACACGGGAGAAGGTTGCCGCGTCATGGCGGCACTACCTGGGCCCCGCGCCGGCCTCGCCGTACGCGGCGCCGGCGCGGGCCACCGATCTGTCTGGCCTGCCCCCCGCCTACATCACCAGCGCGGAGTTCGACCCCAATCGCGACGAAGCCATCACCTACGCACTGCGGCTGCTCCAGGCGGGCGTGACCGTCGAGCTGCACCAGTGGGCCGGTACGTTTCACGGGTCGCAGGTGATCCTCTCCGCTGACGTGTCACAGCGGCAGATGGCGGAGCTCGGCACCGTCCTGCGCCGTGGCCTGGCCGCTCGGCAATCAGGTCAAGGCCGTCCAGCCCCATGGTATTTCCGTACCGCTTGGTGAGGCCGTGGGCCTCGATCGTGGCAGGCATCTAGCTGTCCTTTGCTTGCTGGTGGTCGTCGGTGAGCGCGGGTCGAGACGCCCGGGTCTCAGCGCTGCGGTGTCGAAGCGAACCGCGTGTTGCGATGGCTGAGCTGTGCGCTGGCGTGCGAGCGCGACCGGCGTCGTTGTGTAGGTCTGCGACTCGTTGACGGGCGATGATGTGGTGAAGCTGGGGGTTCATCTGGTTCCTCCCGGATGCCGTTGCGCGATACGAGCGAAACGGTGGCTCGAACCGGGTCTGCTCACATCAGTGATGTCGCCGGTCGATGTGACTGGTGTTCATCGGGTGGCGATGGCTGAGCTCGAGCCACGAGCTGAGCATCGGATCCCGCAGCACACTGATCCGCCGCGAACTTCCCAGCGGCGAGGACCACTGACGAGTCCCAACCGGCGATCTCACTGATGCGAGCGGCATCCCGGCGCGCAACCATTGGGACATGCCACGCGAACCCGACCAGCACAGCCGATCCGAGCCCACCGGGATCCGACCGATCACGGGCCGGCCCGCCGGCGCCCCGGATCCCATGCGCATTCACCCCATAGAGGGACAGGAGCGCGTGGTTCTGCTCAAGCCGCTGCTTGTGAACAATCCACTGATCGAGGTTGGTGAATACAGCTACTACGACGACCCTGAGCACGCCGCTGAGTTCGAGACGCGCAACGTCACCCACCATTACGGTCCGGATCGCCTCATCATCGGGAAGTTCTGCGCCATTGCCGCAGGCGTCACATTCGTGATGAACGGCGCGAACCACCGCATGAATGGCGTCTCCGCCTACCCGTTCCCGATCATGGGAGGAGCTTGGAGCGACCACGTGGATCTGATCTCTGACCTGCCTTCTCGCGGCAACACAGTCGTGGGCAACGATGTCTGGATCGGCGGCAACGTGACGATCATGCCCGGCGTCCGCATCGGCCACGGGGCCATCATTTCCACCGGCGCGATGGTGGCCAAGGACGTCCCTGACTACGCGATAGCCGGCGGGAACCCGGCGGCGGGTCTTCGAATGCGCTACTGCGACGACGACGTCCGCGAGCTCGTCGCGCTTGCCTGGTGGAACTGGCCCCTCGAGGCCATCACCACGCACCTGCGCACGATCGCCGACGGATCCGTCGCGGACCTTCGCGCCGCTTCCGTACGATGAGAATCGGCGAGCCATCCACTGCCGGCAGGCTGATCGCGGCCAGCGTGGCCTCGACCTCGCTTCCCGTCCAGGGCCCCGTGATGCCCTCGGAGGTGGTGACGCTGGCTCCGGAGTGGTCAGCGACGGAGGCTCGAGGCATTGCTACGCAGTACGCGATGGGACTGGGTGTCGGTTACACGCTGAACCGGCGTGAGGGCCCGAGCAGCGATGGTCAAGCGCTGGCAGGCGAGGCGCTGGCGCTCGAGATTCAAGACTCGATCAGGGCCAGCGCCTCCCTCATGAAGCACCCCCTTGGCGCGGCGGCGGGCATCGCGATGATTGCCGGGACGATCGGGGGAATCGTCCTGCGCGAGGCGGGCCAACAGTGGGACAACGACTCGGTGACACGAATCGGCAAGACGATCTCGGATATCAGCGGCTTCGCATCGACGCTCCTGCGCCGCGACGGTCGCCTCAGCGACGGGATCGTCGGTGGCATCGTCGTGACCGCCGATCTGTACGGCTTGGCGCAACCCGGGAGCAGACAGGCGGTCGACAACGCGGCGAGTGCTCTTCAGTGGGCGGACAACCTCGCATCGCACCCGGACACCGTCCTGCGCACGATCGCACTCGGTGCCTCGCAGCTGTCGCTGGATCCGCTGGGCCTCCCGGAGACGCGCCACGCGAGCAGTTAGAAGAGCTGGTGTCGCAGCGTGCGGATCATCGCCGGCGCGGAGCCGGCGCGCGGCGCTCAGCCGACGCGCACGCCAGGCACAACACCCCGTCAGGCAGCGCTCGCAATCGACCGGGCCCGATTGGATCGCCGCAGGAGTCACAGACCCCATAGCTCCCGTCGCTCAGCTTGGCCAGAGCCCGCTCTGTCCGGGCCAGCACTCGCTCCAGCGAGTCCCCGACTCCGATATCGGTGAGTCGGCTCACCGCCTCGGTGGTCCCGTCGCCGATTCGCTTGCCGAACCCCTGGGCGGTCCCCCGCTCGGGCCGCTTGGCGAGCTCCGCCAGGCGCTCCCGAGTGCGGTCGCGGCGTTCTTCGAGCTCAATCCGGATCACGTCGAGATCCAAATCGTCGCTGGGCCTCGCCATCAGTGATGTCTACCACCGCGGCGCCCGGTGCAGCCATGCTCAGTGACGGAGCCGTTGCGCCAGCGAGTCGGAGGGTTTCCTAGCATGAGGTTGCGGGCATATCCGCAGCGGAGAATTCATCGCGCCTCAAATCGGATCCCGACACCCCACGACTTCATGCAGGAACACCCGATTCAGATCCTCGAAGTTCGCGCCGACGAGGAGGAGCGTTCGGTCGCGATCACCGCGGCGGTCACGGCTGGCGCGAGCGCGGCGATCTTCGTCGCGCTGTCAGAGCAGTTTGATCGCCATCGTCTAGAGCCGGCCGAGCGCGTCGAGGACGTGCTGATGCTGCGCGGGCAGCAGTTGCTGGTGGAGCAGTTCGCGCCCCTCGCCACTGCCGGCGCGCATGCGATCGTGCGATTCACCGCATCAGAGCTACGCGCCTGCCTGCTGCATCTGACCGAGTACACAGACCGAGTCGACGGAGAGCATTTCCAGCCCGTCGAGCTGCGCGAACGCCTTGACGTGATCGCTCGGATCACTCCGGTCCTGTGGGATGCAAACGCGACTGCCACCGCCGCTGCCGGCGGAGCGCCCCCCGCGGGCTTGGCTGGGGATCAGCGTCGGCCGATGCTCAGGGGCACGCAGTGAGCGTGGCGCGAATCGATTTCGATCGCGTCTGCCCGTGCGCGCTCGGCAGCCGAACGTGAGCGACGACCACGGCCTTGGAGGCCGCTTTGAGCGTCAGTGTCGCGCGATACGGCGATCGGGCGACCGTCCTGGCCTTGCCGCCGGACACCGAGAATCGCACGCTGGCCAGCTGTACCTTTCCTGACACCGCGAGCGAGACCGGGAAGCTCCCGCCGATCGCGATGCACTCGCGCGGGGTCCGCAGCGACAGCACCCCTGCCCGTGTGACCTTGGGCCGCGGAACGATCGGCGCGGCGGACACGTGCGACGGCGTGCGGTCATCGGTCCACGTCGCCCAGCCCGCGCCCTCGCCGTTGACGGCGATCTGCGGGAACTCGATCTCGCCGCGGGTCGCCAGCTTCACGCTTTTGCCGAACTTGGTCGCTGACTTGCTCCTGGAGGACGCGTAGCGCAGCGACCCGTCGGTGTCCCTCCAGATCACGTAGACGATGCCCGTCGGGGTCTGCGAGATCCCGAACCGCTCCCCCGCCGCGTCCTTGGTGATCGCGACGGGGCTCGACCATCCCGAGCCGGTGAACCGCTGGACGACCAGCCGCTCGTTGTCGCCTGGAGTGGCGATGCTCCGCGCAACGACGATCCCCGCCGGGCCGCCGGCAAGCTGGGCGTTTGAGTCAAGTGACGGCAACGGCGACAGCGACTGCGGCGCCGACCAGCTGGCGGCGACGTTGGGATCGCCGCCCTGATAACGGACCCAGAAGGTCGAATAATGCGGGGTCGTCTGGCTGGTGTAGACCGCAACCAGCGTCGAGCCTGACCGGCCGATGCTCTGGCTCAGCGAGCCGGAGGCCACCGGTGGCGTGTACCAGCCGGGGTCGGTCGCAGCCGGGCCAAGGCCCGTGGCTTGGATCGAGCCGCCGCCGCTCACCGCATTGGTGCTGCTGGTCAGCAGCTCCTCTGGGCTCCCGGCGCCCAGCGCGCCCGGGGCGAAGTCCAGGAGATTGCCGGTCATCCCGGTGGCGTGGTCTGAGACGATCGCGGTCGGGCCGGTAAACGTCGTGCCGTGATCGGCCGAGATCAACAGGACCTTCTGGTTCGACATCAGGCAACAGCGACTGTCGAGCACTGCGAGTTGACCGGCGGCGGTCAACACCGGCGCGTTCCCGGAGTCCCCGGAGGTGTCGACCCCCGGGAAAGCAAAGGTGTGACGGGCCTCGCATCCCGACGCGTGCGGCGCCAACCGGCACGTGTGCAGCGACTCGCCCGCGGCGCCGTCTGCCCACGACGTGTAGCCGACCCCGATCGAATCGACCGCCAGCTGCGGCGGGGTGTAGGACCTCGCGTCAGTGCCAAGCGACACGACCGTGGCACCGGCGGACGCTGACAACACCGCCACGAGCACGAGCACCACGATCACCACACCTACAATCCGAAGCCCCCGGTCCATGCCGCGAGCCTATCCGCTCCACGCTGCGCCGGTCAATGACTGCGCTCGGGGGCCTCCGGAGGTCCAGGAGTCTGGCTAGGCGTCGAGCACGGCCAGCGCTCGTCCCAGAATCCTGATCGAAGACTCGTTGATCGGGCTCGCTACGAGGATCGCCTCGTCGGCTCCAGCGGCGGCGAGATCGCGCAGGAACGCGGATACAGCCTCGGCGGAGCCCTCGAGCGGCGGCGCCTTCTCCACCAGCGGGCGTTCCCCGGCGTGGCGATCAACGACGACCAGGACGCAGGCGCTGTGCGCAATCGCGTCCGGTTCTCGGCCCGCCCGCCGGGCGATGTCGTCGACGCGCCGGCTCGCTGCGGCGAAGCCATCGGGCGTGTTGCCGTACCACTCATACCAGGTGTTCCAGGCGTCCACGTACGGGATGGCTGCTTCCAGAGTCCGCGTGCGGCTGGCCCCGATCATGAGCGGCGGCCGCCGGGCCGGCGGTGGAAGCAGGACCGCGTCGTTGACCGCCTCATAGGTTCCGCTATAGGTCACTCGCTCCCCCGCCAGCAGGCGCCTGATGATCTCGAACGCCTCGGTGAAACGGGCCAGGCGATCGTCAAATGGGATATCGAATGCGGTGAACTCCGTCTCGTTCCATCCGGTGCCGAGCCCCACGACGAGCCGACCGCCCGACAGTTCGTCGACCGCTGCCGCGATGCGAGCGAGCACCCCGGGACGATGGAATGCCGTGCATGCCACGAGCGGGCCGATGCTGACCCGCTCAGTCGCCATCGCCAGCCCAGCCAGCAGCGTCCAGGCGTCCCACGGTCCGCGCTCCGGCCGCCCGTCATCGCGGTACAGGAGGTGATCTCCGACCCACACGGAGTCGAACCCCACCTCCTCCGCGGCCCGGGCCATCGCCGCATACTCCGGCCACCGAACGACGCGCTCGACTTCTGGAAGCTGGATCCCCACACGGAGCGGGCGCATCGGTGATCTGCTCTCGGGCGGTGACGGCACGACCTCGGAATTAGTACCAGGCACCGGGGGCGCCGGGTTCTTCGTCAAGCCTTCGGAACCCCGGCTCTAATAGAAGGCGCCTGCTGACCGTCGGCTTCCCGACGACCCAGCGAACGCCCGTCTTTTGATCCGGGGGCGCGACGGGCGCTCCTGACCGGGCGCCGCTTCGGGCGCCATCACATGAACCTCGCTCGCCGACCGTGGCGAGCCGCCGACCCATGCACGAATCCATCACCACTCAGACTGGTCTGCCGGCGCACGGCTCCGTGACGCTGGAGCCTGCGCCGTCGCCCCTCGTTCACGCACCCGATCGTGAGCGCCGATGGCGCCCAAGTGGGCGCGAGCAAGGCCCCGACGGCCTGGTGAGAGCGCTGCCGCCTCGCGAACGTGCCGCGCTGGTGATGATCGCCGGGCTGTGGCTCGCGTCCGCCGTCTTCTTCTGGCAGTGGTGGCTGGAGCCGGCGCACCAGTCGACGCTCGCTGGGTTGCTGGTCAACAGCGCCGTCCTGGCCTTTGACCTGGTCCTCGTGCCGTTGTGGTTTTTCTTCTTCCTGTTGCGCATGCGGCGCCCGGCCCCGGCGCTCGAGGTAGCCGAGCTGCGCACCGCGATCATCGTCACCAAGGCGCCGTCCGAGCCGTGGGCGCTCGTCCGCACCACGCTGGAGGCGATGCTGCTCCAGGACTTCCCCCAGCCATATGACGTGTGGCTAGCCGACGAGAAGCTGACCGACGAGGTCGTGGATTGGTGTGCGGCCCACGGCATCCGTATGTCCAGCCGCGAGGGCGTTGTCGAGTACCACAACACCAGCTGGCCGCGGCGGACGAAGTGCAAGGAGGGCAACCTCGCGTTCTTCTACGACAACTGGGGATATCGCGACTACGACGTCGTCGCCCAGCTCGACGCCGACCATGTCCCCGCGCCCGACTACCTCCGGCGGATGATCGCGCCGTTCTCCGATCCCGGCGTCGGCTACGTGGCTGCGCCGAGCATATGCGACCGCAATGCTGATTCCTCGTGGTCGGCCCGCGGGCGACTCTACGCCGAGGCGGTCCTGCACGGATCCACCCAGGCCGGCTGCAACGACGGCTACGCCCCGAGCTGCATCGGTTCCCATTACGCGGTGCGCACGCAGGCGCTCGAGCAGGTTGGCGGTCTGGGCCCCGAACTTGCCGAGGACTTCTCCACGACGCTGATCCTCAGCTCGCACGGGTGGCGCGGGGTGTTCGCCATCGACGCGGAGGCCCACGGCAACGGCCCGGACTGTGTCGCGGACTGCGTCACGCAGGACTTCCAGTGGGCGCGCAGCATGATCCGCGTGCTGTTGACGGTCACCCCACGCTACTGGAAGGGCCTCACCCTGCGCGCGAAGGTCAAGCTCGCCGGGTGTCAACTCTGGTACCCGCTGCACACCGTCGTCATGCTGGTCATGGTGCTGCTGCCCGCGTGGGCCCTGCTCACGCATCAGCCGCTCGTGCGGGTCGACGTCGGTGCTTTCTACCTCCACTTCGTGCCGGTCGGACTCACGCTGCTGGCGGCGGTCGTGTGGCTGCGCGCCCGCCGGCTCCTGCGTCCCGCGAACGCTCCGGTGATCAGTTGGGAATCGATTCTGTTCCAACTGGTGCGCTGGCCATGGGCGCTGATCGGGTGCGTGAACGCGATCTGGGGCGTCGTTACCGGCCGGGAGGATGGGTTCAAGGTGACGCCCAAGCGGGCAGGTGGCGAACGGCCGCTGCCGATCCGAGTGATCGTGCCCTACCTCGTGCTCTCCGCCATCTCGATCCTTCCGGTGCTGCTCGTCAGCGACCCCGGCGCCGCCCGCGGCTATTACTTCTGGGCGCTGCTCAACGGCGCCGCGTACCTCGCGGTGTCGATCGCGGTCGTGGCGCTCCACATCGCAGAGAGCAGGGCGCACTCGAATGCCCGGTCGATGTTTCGCTTCGCCGTCCCGCGTGCGGCGGCGATCTCCATCGTCGGGGCGGGATTGCTCTTCGCCGCTGTGCTTCACGGCGGCGAGGGGCTGTCGGGGATGACCTGGCCGGGACACCCGGCCATCACAGCACAGCATGTCGCGGCACAACATGCCGTCGCGCCGTGGCCCGCCGTCGTCCCGCGAGGCGCGACCGTCGACGTCGGCGTCACCACCGCTCCCCTGGCCGGCAACGGCTCCCGACCCTGGACCGCAGGTGACCTCTCGACCGTGAACTCGTTCGAGCGCGGTATCCACAAGCATGCGGCCGTCGTGATGTGGTACGCCGACTGGCAGCACAGCGCGCCATCGCCGACCCACCTGGGGCTGATCCAGCGGCGCGGGAGCATTCCAGAGATCACCTGGGAGCCCTGGGACTCGACCAAGGGCTTGCGCGCGCCGCAGCCGCGCTACGCGCTGCGCAACATCGTCGCGGGCAAGTTTGATGCCTATATCAGCAGCTGGGCTCGGTCCCTGGCAGCGTTCGGCCAGCCCGTTCGGCTCCGCTTCGCGCAGGAGATGAACGGCGATTGGTACCCGTGGGGGGCTCACGTGAACGGCAACACACCCGCCGAGTTCGTCCGCGCCTGGCGCCATGTGCACGACCTCTTCACGGCCGCCGGGGCGACGAACGTCCAGTGGGTGTGGAGCCCGGTGTCCGGAGCGCCGGCACAATATTTCCCGGGCGTTCAGTACGTTGACCGGCTCGGGGTGACCTGCCTGAACGGCGGCACGGCCGCGTTCACCGAGGGATGGCGAAGCTTCGCGTCCGTCTGCGGCAGGTCCATTCAGCGGTTGCACGGCCTCGCTCCGCAGCTACCGATCGACCTGTCCGAGGTTGGCAGCGCCGAGGCCGGCGGCGACAAGGCCGCGTGGATCTCAGGAATGTTTGCGTTCCTAGCCGATCATCCCGAGGTGCGCTCGTTCATCTGGTTCAACCTCGACAAGCAGACCGCGTGGCCGATTCAGAGCTCACGCACCGCTGAGATGGCACTCCGGGACGGGGTGCAGGCAGCCCGCTACGCGTGACACCGCCCGGCTGTGGCGCGCTCAGCGCCCGTCGTACTTGGCGACCAGGCCGCGATAGACCTGGAACGCCGTCTTCGGCGAGTAGTCGTCGCGCACCAGGCCGTACTGACTCTCAACGCTCGGCGTCGCGGAGTCGGCGTCACGCAGGTCGAACCACCGATATCCCGTGATGTTGTACTCGCGGCGGGCGCGGTAGACCGCGGTCACCGCCGCGCGCATCGCCGTCACCTGCGTGGCCTCGGTGCGGCCCGGCCCGGTGGGATAGCCGTTCTCCGTGACCACCAGCGGAACGGACTCCGGGATCCCGGCGAGCGGCAGATAGGTGGAGCGCAGCTGGCTGAAGGCGGCGTCCATGAAACGACCCGTCGCTGCTGCCAGCCCACCCGCGCCGAGCTCGGGCCCCCACGTGCCCGGGTAGGCGTCGAGCCCGACCCAGTCCACCGCCTCCACGAACCGCCGACCGCCCGCCCGCCCCAGATAGGTCCAGAACGCGCGCTGAGCATCGCCGGTCTGGTACGCCCAGTTGAACCCGACCTTGATCCGGTTGACGTGGTCGCTTCGCACCACCTGCCGAGCGGCGATCACACCCCTGATCAGCGCGTCCTGGGCGCCCTTGTAGTAGCCATCGGACGCGTTCGGTGCCCCGCTCTCGTTCGCCTCGTTGGTCACCTGCACGGACACGAACCCAGGCTCGTCCGCCAGGGACCGGACCGAGGCCCTCACAAACTCGGCAAACCGGGAGACATCCGCTGAGGACCCGCCATCCTCCGGCCGATACGCCAAGGCGAGCTCGGTCTCAAAGCCGGCGCGGCCATAGGCGGCGATCTCCTCGCCGACCTGCTGCTGGGCCGAATACCCGCCCGCGCCCGTGTACCCGGCATACAGATGCAACACGAACGGCCTGCGGTGAGGGCGCAGCTGCTGCAGCGCGGCGAGGCGCAGCGCCGGATTCTCCGGCTTCAGCGGGCCGCTCGGCCCGACGGTCCCGGCGGCGCCGCCCGGGTAGATGCCGAACACGAGCGCCTGCGTGCTCGCGCGAGACGTGGGGTGATGGGAGCTCACCGTCTGATAGCCCGGCACGGTCGGGTGGGGGTCAAGGTTGCCGCCGGCGTCCACACCAGGCCTCGGCACGGCGCCGGAGGCCAGCGCGAGTGCCGACAGTATCAACGCGGAGACGAGCCCCAGCCACACCATTCTCGGCTTCAGCCGAGCGGTCCGAGACGGCGACGATGCGTGCGCACGAGAAACCGCGTTCTCTCCTCCCACTTGCCGGGTTCTGGTCGCGACCATTGTCGCCCGGATATCGTCCGAGCGCGCCGTCGACTCAAGTTGCCGGCCCGAGAATCAATCGCCCGTCGAGCCGCTCGCTGATGAAGGGCCCGGATGCATGCACCCGGGCCCTTCGATCACGCGTGTGTGGGATGACGGTTAGACGGCTGCGGGTGCTGGGGGTACCACTGGCTCGATGCGAGGGAGCCAGTTGAGCCAGCGGGGCAGGTACCAGTTACGGTCGCCGAGCAGCCGCATCGTTGCCGGGAGCAGCACCGCCCGGATGACGGTGGCGTCGATGAGGACGGCGGCGGCGAGTCCGACGCCCATCTCCTTCATGTCGATGATCGGGAGAGTCGCGAAGATCAGAAACACTCCCACCATCACGACGGCTGCGCTGGTGACGGTGCCGGCGGTGGCTTTGATGCCACGCGCGATGGCCTCCTTCGTTTCGAGACCGTTGTCGTGTGCCTCTCGGATACGGCTGAGGATGAACACCTGATAGTCCATCGAGAGGCCAAACAGGATCACGAATAGGAACATCGGCAGCCACGGAACGATCCCACCGTTGGCCTTGAAGTCCAGGAGTTGCTCGCCCCACCCGTACTGGAACACGGCCACCATCACGCCGTAGGCGGCGGCGACCGACAGCAGGTTGAGCACCAGTGAGGTCGCGGCGATCACGATCGAACGGAACGCGGCCAGCATCAGCAGGAACGCGAAGGTGAGCACGAACGCGAACACGACCGGCAGCGACTCGCGTACCTGTTGGGTGTCGTCATGGGCCGCGGCGGTATCGCCTGTGACGGCGTAGGTGACGTTCGCGAGCTTTCCGATCGTCGCCGGCAGCAGTTGGTTTCGCAGCGTGAGCAACGCTCGCGTTGATGTCTTGTCGACCCCGTCACCCATGATCGGCACGGAGATGCGCGCCGCTGTGTGGCTCCTGTTCGCCTCGATGCGGAGCGGGCCGTGAACCTGGCCGCTCGCGTCAGCGCTGCTCCCCAGCTTGGTCACGGCGTCCTTGAACGTCGCCGAGTCTGTGTTGGCGTTGACGGCGACGATCGCTGGGTTGGCCTGCCCCGGGAACGCGGCCTGGATCAGCTCGCCGGACCGTACGACGGGTTCACTGTGAGGCGCCGTGGAAAGCCCTGACTGGGCCAGGTGAAGGTTGAGCGCCGGGCTCGCCAACACAACCAGCACCGTGGCTGCCACGACCATGGACGCAACGGGGTGCCGCAGCGCCGGAGCGAGCAGCTTGGCCCACACACGGTTCTCACCGCCGGGGCGGCGCAACCGGCCGAGCAGCGGAATCCGGCCCTTCTCGACCCGATCGCCCAGCTTGGAGAGCACCGCCGGGAGCACGGTGAGTGAGCCGAGCATCGCGACCGCGACGACGGTCATCGTCGCGAGCGAGAACCCAATGAACACCTGGTCGCCCGAGAGCAGCATGCCGGCCATCGCGATGATCACGGTGGCGCCGGAGACCAGGACGGAGCGTCCCGAGGTCGCCGCGGCGGCGGCAAGCGCTGCGCTCTCCGAGCGTCCGGCGACTCGTTCTTCTCGCTCTCGGCGCAGATAGAACAGGGTGTAGTCCACGCCGACGGCGAGACCGATCAGCAGAATCACGGCGCTGACGTTCTGGTCCATCGGCACGAGGTGACTCTCCAGCGACACCAGCCCGATCGTCGCCAACACCGAGGTGAGGCCAAGCGCGAGCGGGACCAGCCCGGCCACGAGGGAGCCGAATACCAGTGTCAGGATCAGCAGCGTGAGCGGGAGCGACCGGAGTCCGGCGTCTCCGAGCTGACTGCTGAAGAGTTTGTTCAGCGCCTTGCTGGAGCTGGCGGCACCGGCCTCGCCGATGTAGAAGCCCGGGTGTGCCGTGGCCACCGCGTCGGTGCGCCGGGTGAGTGCGTCGATGTTCTTCTCGGCCGTCTTCTGGGTGCCGTTCATCTCCCACTCCACCAGCGCGGTTCGACGATCCGCCGATACCAACGCGCGATTGGCCCGGTCAAGCGGCGAGCGAAGCCCGTGGATGTTCGGCGACGGTGCGACCGCCCCGATGACGGCGGCGACGGCAGCCTTGAACGCGGGGTCGGAGATGGCGCGCCGCTTGCCTCCGATCACGACGATCTCGGTGAGCGGGCCCGCTTGCTTGAATCCGGCGTGCGTGAGTATCTGGTCGGCTTGGTGGGCTTGGCCAACGTTGGCGTTAGATGAGTCGATCTGCTTGAGCCCCGCCCCCATCCCGAGCGCGACGGCGATGATGACGAACGCGAGCCAGCCGAACACCGCCGTCTTGCGGTGCGCTGCGCTCCAATGACCCATCCGGGCCGCGAGGTTCTCTGAGTGCCTGATGCGTGACATCCGGTCCCTTCCTGTCTGTGGGTGTGGTTGCTACTCCGAGAGCGCGATTGCGTCGACGGGCCGCGAGTGCAGCGCCCGCCGCGTCGGCAGTGCCAAAGCCAGCAACGCCAGCACTGTTGAGACCCCGAGGATCGCCGCCAGCTGATCGAGCGGTACGTATGGCCGGACGCTTCCGGTCAGAGCGTGGCTGAGGGGCATCAGTGCCGTGGCGGCGATCGCCAGACCGAGCCCGAGGCCGACGGCAATGATCAGCGCGGCCTCCCAACGTGCCATCGACCGCACCTGTCCCGCGGTGGCACCGACGAGCCGCAGCAGTGCGAGCTCGCGCCCGCGCTGCAGCGCGATCATCACCAGGGTGTTGATCACGGCGATCGACGCGAAGCCGAAGATGATCACGACGAACAGCGGCCCAAGCCAGCGGTTGGCCTCACGCTCGCTGTCGGTGGCACTGCTCAGCGAGGCGCGGTCGTTCACCCGCAGGCCCGGGTACCTGGCGGCCAATGCCGCCAGTCGCCGGGCCACGGCGGCAGGGTGGTCGGTCCGGACGAGGATCGGTCCAAGCAGCGGACTGGTCTGGTGCCCCGCCACGAGCTCGGGGGCGAGCAGGGCGTCGCCGAAGGCCAGGGCCCGGGCGTAGATCGCCACGACCGTGGCCTGAGTCCGGGTCCCGTCGCCGAGCATGACCGAAACGCGGTCGCCCACGTGTGCGTGCGCAGCGTCGGCGCGCCGGCGCCCCAACGCGATCGCGTCACCGTGCAGCGCCGTCAGCGAGCCGGCGGTCACCCCAGGGTCGAACCCTCCGCCCCGGCCCCCCTGGACGATCATGGCGGAGAGGGTGTCATCGGAGGTCCCGAGGCTCGGGCCAAGGGTGGTGGGAGTCAGGGCGACCGCTGAGCGCACTCCGCGCGTGGCGCGGACGTCCGCGAGCGCCGCGGCCGGTAGCCCAGAGGCGGTGCTGGTGATGGCGAGCTCGCCCGTCAGGCCGGCGTGCCTTTCCTGGGTGACGGCGTGATCCTGCGTCGTCGTGCTGAACAGAAGCGTGCAGCTCAACGCGACGGTCAGGACCAGAGGCGTGCTGGCTGACGAGAAACGCCGTGTGGCGGTGGCCAGGTTCGCGGACGCGAGAAAGCCTCCGACCGGCGAGATCCGGGCCAGCGGTGGTCCCAGCAGCGCCGCGGCCGCACGTGCCACGATCGGTCCCAGGCATCCGGCTGCCACCACCAGGAACAGCGCCGTCATTTCCGATGTCGCGGCCGCGGTGTCCGGCGCTCGGGTGGTGGCCGAGACCGCAAACAGCGGCACCGCGCCGGCGAGCGCAAGCAGGCCTCCGATCACGCGTCCTGGGCCCACCAGCCGTGGCTGGAGCGCCGCGTCGGCGAGCGCATGGGTTGGCGGAACCCGCGCGGCGCGGCGTCCGGCGCCCAGTTCGGCGAGCAGCGCAGCCGTGACGCCGCCGCCGATGACCGCTGCGATCTGCAGCGCATCGACCGTGACCGAAAACGTTGGCGGAGCAATGCCGTGGCGCACGAGCGCATGGGCGAGGGCTCGGCCGAGGATGACGCCGGGCCAGACCCCCGCGGCTGATCCCACCAGGGCGACGATCGTCGCCTCATACGCGATCATTCGGCGGATCTGACCGGGCGTTGCGGCGACCGCTCGCAGGAGCGCGATCTCCCGCTCGCGCTGCTGAATCGACAGACTCATCGTGCCGGACACGACGAACAGCGCGATGAACAAGGCCAGCCCGCCGAACGACGCGGTCACGGCGATCAGCCTGGTGCGGGCCTCCGGGAGCTCGGGGTTCTCGGCGCGACCGCGCGCGTCCCCGGTGAGCACCGCCGCGCCCCGAGCCGCGGCACGCAGGCGCGCGACGTCAAAGCCAGGGCGGGCCAGCACGCCGATCACGTCGACCGTTTCCGGATGACCGGCCAGCCGGCCTGCCTCGGCGTCGGTCAAGAAGATCGCGGCTTGGCGCTGGACACCGCGGCGCGCGCGGGCGACGCCGACCACGGTAACGGCGCGAGCGGGCCCGGTCGAAGCGAGGCGCAGCCGAGCCCCGATGGGTGAGCGGTAGCCCGTGACGACCTCGTCAGAGGTGGCAGGCGAGCGTCCCGCGCTGAGCACGTACGGCGTCAGCGCAGCGCTGCTCCAGCCATGGGCGCCAGAGGGCCGGCCGGCGAGGGTGGCCGGCACTGACACATCGGCGATCGCGGCTCGGACGCCGGGGACGTCCGCCAGCCGAGCGGCGAGCGCAGAGCTCACGCGGGCGCGTTCAGCCAACGGGACGTCGTGGTCAGCGCCGACGATCTGCTGCCCGGTCACGACCGCCGTCGCGGCGGCATACCGCTCGACCGGCGGATGACTGCGCAGCGCGGACTCCAGCATCATGCCGCCGGCCATGACGAGCACCGCCGAGGCGAACAGGGCGACGAGTGCACCGATGAACGTGCCCAGGCGGCCGCGAGCAGTGAGAATGGCGAGACGCAGCATGCGTCAGCGCCCCAGATGTGCGAGCCGTTCGGCAACCTGGTCGGCGCTGGGCGCATCGAGCGTCCCGGCCAGCCGGCCATCGGCAAGCAGGATCACCCGGTCGGCGTAGGCCGCGGCTTGCGGGTCGTGAGTGACCATCACGACCGTGTGGCGATCCCCGTCCACCACCTCGCGCAGCAGCGCCAGCACGCCCTGGCCGGTGCGCGTGTCCAGCGCTCCGGTGGGCTCGTCGGCGAACACCACCTCGGGCCCGGTGACGAGCGCCCGGGCGATCGCCACCCGCTGCTGCTGACCGCCCGAGAGCTGGTTGGGACGATGGCGCAGGCGATCGTCGAGCCCCACCCGGGCGGCGGCCTCGCGTACCTCCGCGCGCCGCGCGCGGCGGCCGTCCAACCGCAGCGGCAAGGCGATGTTCTGCGAGACCGTCAGCGATGGCATCAGGTTGAACGCCTGAAAGACAAAGCCAATCCGCTCGCGCCTCAGGATGGTCAGGCGCCGCTCACTCATCCGCCCCAGCTCGACATCTCCGAGCGCGACACTCCCGGAGGTCGGCCGGTCCAAGCCGGCCGCCAGGTGCAGGAATGTGCTCTTGCCCGACCCCGACGGCCCCATGATGGCGGTGAACGACCGCGCCGGCAGTCCGATGCTGACCCCGTCGAGGGCGATGACCGCCGCGTCTGCCTGGCCATGAACCTTGCGGACGTCGCGAAGGGTGACCGCAGGAGCCACAGCCTTCCCATTGGCTGGGATCGCACGGTCATGCACCAATACGGTTTTCATCGCTGCTCCTTGCGGACGAGAGGATTTCGTCCTCCGAGCTTGGAGCCCGCGAGATGTGATCGCTATGGACCGGGCACGCGTCTCGTGGTGCGCCCAACCGGCGTGATCAGGGTGCGTCTACACGCACCCCTACCCCGCGACCGCTAGGCGCCGACGTACGCGAGCACCGCCAGGATCCGCCTGTGATCGTCGTCGCTCTGTGGCAGACCGAGTTTCATGAAGATCGAGGTCACGTGCTTCTGCACCGCCCGTTCGGTGATGAACAGGCGCTGTCCGATCCCCTTGTTTGAGCGTCCCTCGGCGATGAGTGCGATCACCTCGCGCTCTCGGGGCGTCAGCTCCGCCAGCGGATCGTCCGCGCCGCCGCCGCTCGACAGGAGCTGCGAGACGACGTTCGGATCGAGCACCGACCCACCGTGGGCAACGCGCCGCAATGCGGCCGTGAAGTCTTCGAAATCGGTGACCCGGTCCTTGAGCAGGTAGCCGATCCCGGCCGGTGACTCGGCGAGCAGGCGCGTCGCGACTCCGACCTCGACGTGCTGCGAGAGGATCAATATCCCCACCTGCGGATACCGGCGTCTGACCTCCGTCGCGGCCCGCAGGCCCTCGTCGGTGTAGGTCGGCGGCATCCGGATGTCGATGATCGCGACGTCCGGTCGATGACCCGCGATCTTGAGCACCAGGTCATCGGCACTCCCGGTTTGTGCGACAACCTCGAACCCGCTCTCGCGCAGAAGCGACGCGAGACCGTCACGGATCAGCAGGCTGTCGTCGGCGATCAGGACGCGCATGGGATCATCGCGGTGACGGTCGTCCCGGCCCCGGCGTCGCTGACCACGCGGAGCTGGCCCTGGAGGGCCTCGACCCGGTCCGCCAATCCGCGTAGCCCTGACCCATTCGCGTCATTGGCACCGCCGATGCCATCATCGGCAATCTCGATGAGCGCGCCCTGCCCGCTCCGCCTCACGCTCACGGTCGCTCTCGATGCCTGTGCGTGTTTGTCGACGTTCGCGAGAGCCTCGGACGCGACGAAGTACGCCGCGACTTCAACCGGTCTGGGCAGGCGCTCGGCCACGTCGACCGTCACCCGCGTCGCGACGGCTGCGTGCGCGGCCACCGCCTCGAGCGCAACCGCAAGACCGTGATCGAGCGCCGAAGGATGAATCCCGCGAGCGAGCTCCCGAAGCTCCTCGAGCGACGCAGCGAGGTCGGCGTTGGCCTTGGCTACCAACGCCACCGCCGTCGCGGGGTCATCGTGGATGCGCGCCTTCAACGAGGTGAGTCGCATCGAGAGCGCGACCAGACGCTGCTGCGCCCCGTCATGCAGGTTTCGCTCCAGGCGACGGCGCTCCTTATCGCCCGCCTCCAGGATTCTCGCCCTCGAAGCGCCCAGCTCGCTCACCCGCGCGCGCAGTTCGGCGGCGAGCCGTTCATTCCTGAGCGCGAAACCCGCGGCAGCAATCACCGCGTCAAGCAACTTGCGCTCTTCCACCAGCGAGGCGTCATAGACGATCACCGCTACACGCTCGCCATCCTGCTCGACGACCGCCGTCCGTCTCTCACCCGAAGCCTCTGAAAGCTCGACGGCGTGGCCCCCACTGTCCACGTAGGCCGCAAACTCCGGCAACCAATAAGCGAGGGTCAGCGTTGGATCACGAAGCGCCTTCGCCAAAGCCGCCTCCAACGGCGGGGCGCGCGTTGAACCGAGTTCGACAACCAGGTCCGCGACCGCTGCCCGCGCGACCCATGTCTGCCAGACGCCACCGAGAAACACGACCGGAACCAGCATCAGTCCCACGAGCGTCGGCCACACCAGAAACGCGGACTGAAAACTCGTGAACGCGCCCTCCAACAGCAGACCCGAGAGGAACAGGAGAGGCACCGCACCCACGGCAGCCGGCGCGGACGCTCTCCGGATCCCCGGCGAGGCGGCTCGCCACCGCGCCGCCAGCAAACCGGTCACCGCTATCGCCGCCGCGAAACCGATCAGTCCCGTAGCCCGGTTCAGTTCCTCCGCGACGCCTGGATTCGCGGAGACAAGCAGAAGATTGCCGGGGAAAGCAGCGAACAACATCCACGCCAGCACAACCACGACCTCGGCAAGCACGAACGCGCCCAGCAACACCCGCTCACTCAGCACCCACCCGCGCCGATGACTCGGAAACGAGATAAGCAACGCGACGAACGTGATGACCCAGACGTTGCCGATCGCCATCCCGACCGTCTGCGCCACCGATGAATCCACGCGGCCCAGCAACGGTCGCGCAAAGAACAAGAACCCCGTCACCACCATCAAGCGGCCGGTCCGTCCATCCGGCCGGCGATACAACGCCAACAGGCCACAGACGGCGAACGATCCGCCGATGACGTGGTACAGGATCACCGGTGGATCCGCGTGCTCCCCCACGATCGCGGGGCGCAGCGCCTCCCACTGCGCTGCGGCTGCAATCAGCCACAGGCCCGCGAGCACGAGCCGCCGTTTGGAAATCCTCACGTCCAGCAACCCGCGAGCCAAACTCGGCCCCGCAACAGCGCGGCTCACGCCAGCCGCCGCCTTATGCGGTTGCACTCCCGGTCCCATCTCCACATACCACGCCCCGCGCTCTCCACACACGTGTCAGCTGCGCTCCCCGACCGGCGCGGGGCACCCCGGTCGAAGGCGTCGGACAGAAAATAGACTTTGACCTTCGGGTCAGCCTACTGGGCGCCAAGTGGCAAAGCGAATCGGTGAGACCTCATCTCGCCGAGACCGGGGCGCGCGCGACGGCGATTGGTTTGACCGCGTTGCCGTCAGTGCGGACCGACGCCTAGGCCTGGGCGCCCTGGGCGGCCTGCATGTTGGCCGTCATCTGTTGTGTGACCTGTCGCAGCTTGTCGGCGGGGCTGAACTGCACAAGTTCGCAGCCGGCGTCGACGATCGGAATGTGGCCGGGCGGCAGGTAGAACGCGTCGCCGGCTTCGAAGACCTCGTCGTGGTCGCGGAAGCGATAGGTGACGCGACCCTTGAGCACGTACCCCCAGTGCGGGCATGGGCAGTTGTCGTCGGGCAACCCCCGAAGCAGCGGGGTGCCGTCGATGTCCGCATCGAAGCTGACGAAGTTGACGGTGTAGCCATCGACGTCCTCGCTGCGGTCCTCGACCGGGCCGTGGCACTCGACATTCGCTGCGCTGTCCTTGGATACCTTGGGCATCTGGGTCGTCTCCTCTGCTTGGGTGCGTCCCAGGCTATGCGCGCCGGCGCCTCGAAACATCGGGCATTCGCCCGATCTTCGTGATCAGGCCGCGCTCGCGTCCTCTTCAGCGGGCAGCAGCCCGTGTTGCACCGCAAACAGCCCGGCGGCCGCCCTGGTGGACGCGTCGATCTTGGAGTAGATGTGCTCGACGTGGCTGCCCGCGGTCTTCGGCGAGATCGTCAGGCGCTGTGCGATTTCCTTGTTCGACAGGCCCTGGGCCACCAGCTTGAGCACCTCGACCTCTCGCGGCGTGAGCCCGGCCGGCCCCTTGCGCCGCCGCGCTACGCGGTGACCCGCGGCGGTCAGCACAGCGTCGACCGCCTCTGCGTCACGGACCCCGGCGCTGACCTCGGCGCGCAGCTGCGCCGCCGCCTCCTCGCTGGAGAGCTCCGGCCGGTACGCGCGCGGCTCGCGCATCGCCTGGTAAGCGTCGGCGGTGCCGAGCAGCCTCCCGGGGCGGGTGATCGCGGCGCCGGACAGCGCACGAGGGTAACCGGAGCCGTCGAGCCGCTCGCGCAGCTGAACGGCGATCGCCCCGAGCGGGGCGAGCGCCTCGGACTGGTGGAGCATCCTTTCGGTCAGATACGGGTGCATGCGGACGCGCTCCCACTCTCCAGCGCCCAACGGTCCGGAGCGGTCCCAGATCGAGTTCGACACCCCGAGTCGACCGAAGCCGTGGACGAGCCCCGCGCGATGCAGCGTTCGCACCTCGGCCTGGGGCAGGCCAAGCTGCTCGCCGGCGCCTGCTGCGAGATCAGCCACCGCCTGGGCGTGCCCCAGCCAGTACGGCGACTTGATGTCGACCGTCGTGGCGACGGCGGCGAGCGCGGCATCGAAGTCCTCGCCCGACAGCAGCAGGGCAAGTGACGGTTCGGCGGCGATCACCGACTGCCACTGCCCCACCGCCTCGAGGCCTTGGAAGATCGCGTCAGCATCGCGGACCAGCAGCTCGGCGAGCGCGGGATCAAACTGCTTTCCGGCCCGCTCGCGTGCGAGTGCGCAGGCGGCGGCCGTCCCCGCGACGCGCTGGACGACCTCGACATGCTCGGCCAGCTGCACGATGCGCGAGGCGAGCGGAATCTCCGCTGCGCTCAGCTCGCCTGGCCAGCCGCGCCCGTCCCATCGCTCATAGGCGGTGGCAACGGCGTCGCCCACCGTCTCCGGCAGCCCCAGCTCGAGCGCGAACGTACGCGCGAAGGTGTTATGCGTCTCGATCATGCCGTCGAGTTCGTGGTGTCCGGAGACGAAGAACTCGAGTGCGACGCGCAGACGGTGCAGCGGCTGGTTGCCAGCGCCGATGCGGCGCATCGTCGCGAGCGAAGACCGCAGGCTGCGCATGTCGTAGGAAGCGAACTTGTTGGCTTTCAGCGCGATGTCGTCCCCGAACCACTTCGCCTGCTCGTGCGCATCCGCGTGACAGCCCACGTTGACCAACAGTGCGGAGTAGTAGATCGCTGCCCGCTCCTCCGCCGGTACCTGCACACGCTCAGCGATCCTCAGCGCGATCAGGCACTGCCGCAGAACGTGCTCCATGGGCTGCCCGAAGCCGAGGTCGATGCCCAGCGACAGTGCCGCGACGAGCTCCGCGAGGCGAACCTGTGAACGATCGGTTCGTGGGTCCATGCGCTACCTGTACCGCGAGCGGGTGCGCACGTCAACCGTCTTGCGACCAAGCACAACGAGGTACTCGCCGTCGGCGCACACGCCGTCCGCGGCGCAGAGCGCGACCACGTCCGCCTGGACCCCACGCCAGCTGCCCCGCCGCTCAGCCGCGCGCCGCAGCGCGATCAACGGCCCGACGACCCCAGCGTGGTGCTCGAGGGGCTCCGCGAGAGCGCCGACGCCGCGCAGTGGGTGACGGACGACCTCGTAGCTGAAAGACAGGCGCAAGCCACTGCCGGCGAACAACAGGCGTACATGCGCCTCGTTGCCCCACCCCAGCGGGGGCTCGTCTTGCTCGGGCCCCTGGGCCGCGAGTAGTGAGAGCAGCTTCCCCGGGCTGCCCCGAGCGGTCCAGTTGAACATCGCGAACCGGCCGCCGCAGCGGAGCACACGCGCCAGCTCGCGTGCAGTGGCGCGCTGGCGCGGGGCAAACGCCGCGCCGAACACCGAGAGCACGACATCAAAGCTGCCGTCAGAGAACGGCAGCGCCGCCGCATTGCCGCTGACCCACCGCACGTCGGTGCTGGCCTGGGCGGCCTCGCGGCGCCTGGCGTCAAACAGCGGCGGCGTCAAATCCAGCCCGACCACGCGGGCCCCAGACTGCGCCGCCCGGATCGCCGCGCTGCCCGTGCCACAGGCGACGTCGAGCACGTCCTCGCCCGTAAGCACGCTCGCGCGCCGGACGATCCGCTCACCCAGCTCCCACATCTCGTGTCGGGCGATGCCCGATTCCAACTGCACGCGCCGACCGTACAGCGGCCGTCAGCGGCTGGCATCGGGCGATCGCCCGATGTTTCAGCACCGACCCGAGGCCGAGATGGCGGGACGTGCTGCCGATCGACGTGTTGGTACAGAATGACGCTATGGATCTCGGACTGAGCGACAGGGTCTACCTCGTGACCGGCGGCAGCCGCGGCCTTGGCCTCGCGGCCGCCGAGGCACTCGTCGCCGACGGAGCGCGCGTCGTCCTGAGCTCACCTCACGAGGCGACGGCGTCTGCCGCCGCCGCCCGGTTGTCGCAGACCGCGGCCGCGGCTGACAGCGTTACCTGGGTCGTCGCCGATAACAGCGATCCGGCCACCCCGGACCGACTGATCGCGGCCGCCAAGGATCGGTTTGGGCGCGTGGACGGTGCCCTGGTCAGCGTGGGGGGAACGCCGCCGGGAACGATTGCCACCACGACCGACGAAGCCTGGCGCTCGGCGTTTGAAAGCGTGTTTCTCGGCGCGGTGCGGCTGGCGCGCGTTCTCGCAACCGATCTGGAGGACCCAACCGAGGCGCGCCCTGCGAAGGGCTCCATCACCGGGACCGGCCGCTCCGTGGTCTTCGTGCTTGCCTCGTCGGTTCGTGTGCCGCTCGCGCGACTGCCGATCTCCAACGGCCTGTTTCCGGGGCTCGCCGGCGTGGCCAAGACCCTCGCCACCGAGCTCGGCCCTAGCGGCGTCCGGATCAACGGTCTGCTGCCGGTCAGGATCGCCACTGACAGGGTCCGCGAGTTTGATGCGCTCAGCGGCGATCCGGATGAGGTGCGCGCTCGCGAGTCTGAGCGCATCCCGCTGCGAAGGTACGGCGAACCTGAGGAGTTCGCGCGAGTTGCGGCATTCCTGCTGTCCCCGGCTGCCTCCTACGTCACGGGCGCCATGATCCCGGTCGATGGCGGTGCCATCCTCTCGATCTGAGTGTGCGCAGTGACAGCGCACTCAGCCAGCCGAACCCGACCGTGATCGAGATCCGCTGAAAGACGCCGCCCCGCCCGGCGAGGCGCGGCGCGCCGCCGAATGCCGCGCCGAACAGCCCGAACGCACTCGTCATCGCAATGGCTGACCCAGCCGAATATGAAGCCCAGCGATACTCCCCCCTGCGGGCGGCAGACGCAGCGTACGTCAGGGCCGCAGCAGGGATTCCGGCGAAGATCGGTAACGCGCAGAGGTTGTGCAGCGTTCCGCTGCGGGTGGGTGCCGATGGGAGCGCAGGGTCGGCACCATCCTGATCATGAGACGACGGCGGGAAGCCAGCCGCCGGGTCGGTCACGAACAGTCCAGAACCGACAAGTCCACCCCCGGCTCCGAAGATCAGCGCTGGGACCACGCGCGGCCCTACGGTCCGCTTCGGGCCCTGCGCCAGACCGTGCGCCGCGATGCAGTAGAACGCGCCCGTGAAAATGAAGTTCGCACGCTGTGACCAGCCCCCGCGACCGGCCGCGAGCGAGCTCACTGCGTGACGCCGCCAGTCATATCCGGCACGTCGCGCACCGATGACCGTGAAGCTGGTCACGAATAGAGGCCCGGCAAGAGCCCCGCACGCGATCTCTGACGGGACCACCAGCGCCTTGCTCCGACGTGCGGACATGCCCCGCACCGTATCGAGGCGTCGCCAACACCCGGGCCAAGCTACCCGAGCGCGCGACTGCGGGCGAAAATTTGCCACGTCTCCACGACCGCGTGCGAGGATCGGCGATGGTGGCGGACCCGACCTCTCAGATAACGCTCAAGCGTCTGCGCCGGCCGATCGGCGACGTGCTTCGGACCTACAAGGTCGTGATCGACGGGAACACGGTCGGGGACATCCGTCGTGGTGAGACCAAGACGTTCGACGTGCCTCCGGGCCGGCATGAGATCCACCTTGAGATCGACTGGGCAAAGAGCCGGGACCTCGAGCTCAACCTGTCATCGGGCGATGTGGCAAGCCTCACGTGCAGCGCGCGTCCACCCAACGCCGGCTTGGCCGCACTCGCGTCCAAGAACTACATCAAGCTGGAGATCGTCGATGGATCGTGGCTGGCGGTGGACGCGTTCCGGCCCGAGCCGCCGCCGGCGCCGGAGCTCGCTCCCGGAGCGCCGGACGACGAGGAGATGCAAGCCGCCTGGGAGGCATGGTCGCAGTCCTCCGATCGCGCCACCGAGCTTCGCGCCGCACTGCAGGGCGCGATCCAGGCCGGCGACGACAGCGAGGGCGCCCGCCTCAAGCAACAGGTTGGCGCGGTCCTCGCCGAGCACCGCGCGCTGACCGATGAATACAAACACCTGAAGGCGCAGCGGCCCGATTGGAAGACGCCCGAGCGAAGCGGCTAAAAGCCGCGGCGAGCCCGGCCTCAGGCTTTATGGTTTGCGCATGGCGCGGCGCTTCGGTTGTGTGTTGCTGGCGATGGTGGCGTTCAGTGTCGTGCTCGCAACGCGTGCCGACGGGCGTTTGCGCGTGCTGGCGCACTGGAAGGTGACCATCACCGGCAGCGTCCGTCATACCTGGTCGCTCCCGGACTCGGACCCGTGCCAGGCGACTGGCGGGGGCTCGCTGAGCGCACAGTTTGCGAGCACCCGCGCCGAGCGGATCACGATCGCCGATAACGGGTTCGGGCCGGGGGACATCTCGTGGGACCAGGTCTTCCACCACATCAGCGGGACGATCACGGCGATCGATGGCCGCACGCGCAACCCCCCTGACCCGGGCGATACGTGCGACACGTCCGTCCCGGTACCGGACAAGCGGGCGTGCGGCAGTCGCCGTTTCCATACCGGCCTCGCGGTCGAGTCGCCGCTGGGTACCCGGCACCGTTACATCCTGACCGACAACGGGAGTTTCACCACCCCTGCGCTCAACGCGCCCGACGGCGTCCAGGACTGCGAGCGAGATGGCTTTCAAAGCTTCGCGTTCATCGGCACGGCCCGGCCGGGCGCTGAAGACCTGGCGCTTCCCGGCTATCCAAGCGACGCTGCATTGAGCTCGCGCCACGGCCGGATCGTCGTCAGCGCGTCCCAGACGCGCCGCTTCGTGGCCACGGCGGTGACCGTCCGCCGGGTCAAGCTCGTGTTCACGCGCGTCGGCTGAACCCGGTCTCGGTTCGACGAGGCCTTCGGTCGATCCGCTTGCCGCGGCCGTCCGGCCGGCTCCGGTCAGCCGACGGGCGGCGCGAGTGCATGCCAGACCCGCGATGAGATCGCGTTGATCGTGTCGATCCCGTACCGCTCGCTCGGATTGAAGCTCGTCAGCACCGCGATCAGATACCACCGCCCGTCCCCCCGAATCCGGCCGATGCTGTTGATGTGCCAGCCGCCACCAAACGGAAGCCAGCCGTTCTTGAGCGCAACGCTCACGCCTGAGGGGACGCCGCCGCTCACCCCCCAGGCCTGCGAGGGCGTGACGTGCTGCATCAGCCGTAGCGCGAAACGCTGCGCCCCCTGGTCGATCAGGGCGTGGCGCTCGATCAGCTCGTCAAGCAGCTTGAGCTGATCGCCGACGCTGGTTGTGGTCAGGCCCCAATCGACGTTCGGGGTCGTCTGATGCAGCCCGACGCGGCGGTCATAGGCCGCGACACCCGCCGCCCCGCCGTCCTCGTTCCACAGTGCGGTCGCGTCGTCGTTGTCGCTGTCCTCGATCATCCCCACGGCGGTCCGGACGTCGCCGCTCGGGATCGGCCCGCCGTGGAGGTGACGGAGCAGCGTCTGGAGAATGTCGACCTTGACGATGCTGGCGGTGACCTGCTCAGAGCGGCCGTTCCAGAGATAGGTCCGGCCAGTCAGCACGTTCTTCACGCCGACCGCGATGTCGCCGGTCCGCGAGCCGATGTACGCGCGCATCGCCGACGTTGCCAGTGGGTCCACGACCTGTGGCTTGTGCTTGTGATGCTTGGCCGGCTTCGACTTCGCAGCAGCACCGGCGTGGACTGACCCGGTCGCCGCGAGGGCGCCCGATGCCAACAGCGCGCAGACGCAACCCAGCATCAGGACCCCGAGACTGGGCCCGACCCCGCGCGTATTCAGTGAACGACGAGCATGTCGCAGTGCGCGTGGTGCGAGACGGCCTCGCTCACGCTCTGGCCGAACAGTCGACCGAGCATGCCGTGATCCCGCGTCCCGACGATGATCAGGTCGGCCTTGCGCTGGTCCGCGAACTGAACGATCGCGTCTGCCGGATCGCCGACGATCTCCTGGTAGACGGCGGTGACAGCTTGGCCCTCGAGGTACTCCCGGGCCCGGTCGAGCTCCGCGGCATGCTTCGCCGGCGAGTCGACCGAGTCGACCCCGCCCGCCCCGCGGACGCCTCCGGGGCCGAGCGGCGCGACGCTGACGACGGCCAGCTCCGCGCTCAGCGCCTTGGCGAGCTCCGCGGCGCGTTCCAGGGCGCGCCGAGACGGCTCGGTGTCGTCATAACCGAGAACGATGTTCTTCATGGCGATCCCACTCCCTTAGTCCAGCTGCGGGTAACGGTCGGGCCCCCGCCGGTATCTAGCCCTGAGACTTGAGGCGCCACCTCTGCGCGATGCTCGGTGGAGATCGCCATCTGCGAGTTCTATCCGCCGCACCCGGCCCGGGGCAATGGCCGCAGGCACCCGTTGACGGAGGAGAGGATGTGCGCTTCGCACATATGATCAAAACCACAGGGCCCCCGAGCTCTACGACGGCCTTGTGACTTCGAGTCCCGGTTCGGAGTCGGCCAGGGTCGTTCTGCACTTCCTAGGATGCATAGTCGTGACAGCGCTAGCACCACGCGTCCGGCGAGCTGGCCGAATCCGGATGACGCCCGGCGATCCCTCACCCGCGCGAGCGTAATGGGCGACCATCTCATCGTCCTTCATTCTGCGGTGCGCGCCTGCACGGGCTACAGCCGCCACGACGCTCCCTCGATTCTGTTGGACGGCTCATCGGTGGCGCGCGACACAGAGCACGGTCGCGCGGTCACCGCGCAGCTGACGCGCCGCCAGGGAACGCTCGATGAGGCGATCGCTGCTGCGGGCTTCGCGCTCGGCGCCGCGGGGTTGTCCAAGAGCATCCGCCGTCAGGCGCGCGCGGCGTGCGAGGACTACTTCTATGGCCGGCTTGACCTGACCCCGAGCCACGAGTTGGGCGGACGGGGAGAGATCGTCGAATCGCTCGAGTTGATGCCCGATCCGATGTACCAGGCACTGGAGGGCGTCGTCGGCCTCGTCGTGGACGGCGAGTACGAGGAGCTCCGGCTCGCGTCTGGCGATCGGCTCGAGGTCGAGGATCTGCGCCGTCGTGTTGAAGACGACTGCCCCGAGTCGCTGGTGCTGCCGCCGCGAGAGACCTACCAGGTCGAGGCGGTCGCCAAGTCCGACGATGCGGAGCTGCCGGGCTGGGCCTACTTCCTTGACCTGTGGACCGAGACCGGCCCGGCACGCCTGCACATCGAAGGCGAGCTCGAGGAGTCGGGCGAGCGGTTCACGGCGACGCTGACCGACATCCTGCCCTGATCCGCCGCCAGACGCGGCCCGCCCTCCACAGATCGCCTCCGGGCCCGTTAACGCGGAAAGCCCACCCGTGGGTGGACTCTCGGCCATCAGAAGATCAGGCGGCTTACGCGGCAAGGGGACGTTCAGATGAAGGTCTCGCCCTCGGGTTGCCCTCGCTATCTGACCGTCTCAGCGTAGCGCACCCCACCTCCGAGCATCGCCTGCGTTGCGGCTGGCCGGGTTTGCGGCGGTCGCGAGTGAGGCGTAGGGCCTTGCAGGCGCCCTCACGCGGCGCAGACCGTCGGCGAACGACTGCCCGGGAGCAGACACGCGAAGCGCTCGGTCGGGGCCCGGCCGCGGTTGATCGTGAACGTCACGACCTCGCCGACGTCGCCCGGCGCAGTGATCTGGAGGGTCAGCGCGGCGCCCGGCCGCAGCCGCTTGCCCTTCAGAAGCGGCTCGAGGTCGAGCTTGCGCCGCTTGGAGGTCAGACTGCGCCGCGAGAACGGGCAGCCGCCGCCGCGGCACAACACCGCCACCCTGGCGTGGGCCGGCAGCGGCCCGACGGTCAGTTGCTGCGCCGACGTGAAGGTGGCGCTGAAGATCCAGGTGAACACCGGGGAGATGTGCAGGCGGCCGAACTTGAACACGACCTTCTGACTGCGTTTGGTGGTCCCGGCGATCGAGAGCGTCGCGGGCAGGGTGTAGAAGCGGTCCAGCAGCCGGCGCCCGGCGGCGTTGAGCGTGAGCTTCAGCGTCTTGCTCTGTCCGGTCGGGATCGAGTACTTGGCCGTCGCGAGCGTGACCCGTGTCGTCGCGCGCTTGGGCTTCTTGCGCTTGCCGTGGCCCGTACCGGGCTTCGGCTTGCCGGCCACGGCTGAGACAGCCACGACCTTCTTGCCCTCGGTCGTTTGGTGCGCGGTCAGCGTCACCGGGCCGCGGCATACGTCGGTGGGGTTGCCGGCGCCGCACGTGATCGCCGCCAGCAGAACGCCCCCGTGGATGATCCGCCTGCCCAGCGCCGCGCCCACCGCGGACCGCGTGGTGAAGATCAGTTCGCCGCCGGTGGTCGTCCCGTCGGCGTTGGAGGCGACGATCTCGGCGTGATAGGTGCGCCCCGGCGCCAGGCCGCCCAGGGCGGCGCTGAACGCCACGGGCGCGTTGCCCGCGCCGACGTCCTGGGCCGGGGTCGCGGAGCCGAAGGCGCTCGTTGTCCCGTACATGACGACGACGGTCGTGTCGCGGAGGTTGGGCCCGATCGTCGCCGTCACGACGCCCTGAGTTGTCCCCGTCGCGGCGGCCGTGGCCGAGGCCAGCCCCGGGGGCGCCACCTCGTAGGCACCGGCATCGCAGCCAGAGCCCTGCGGGCGAGCCACGCCGCGTTCGTCGGTGCTCAGCGGACAGTTGTTGGCGGACACGACGTTGATGGCGGAGCTGCCGGCCAGCAGGGCCATCGTCTGCGTGGGCCCGCCGTTCGCGGCCAGCGGCCCGAGCCGCGGGTCCCCGCTCTGGGCCACGCCGCACGTGTTGTCGCCGAACACGATGTCGTTGGCCCCGGGGACGACGGGCCCATTGCAGTTGACCAGCGACCCGCCGGCACGGTTCGAGGCGAGGATCGTGTTGCCGATGGAGACGACCGCGCCACCGGCGGCGTTCAACCCGCCCCCCGCCCCGGTGGCGACGTTTCCGGCGATCGTGTCCTGACTGAGGGTCGCACCCGCCGCTGATTGATTGATACCGCCGCCCGGTCCAGGAACCCCCGGGGATCCGGTCACCGATTGTCCCCCGCTGGGGATCCCCTGGTGGCCGACGCCGCCGGTGGTGTTGCCGGCGATGGTTGAGTTCTGGACGGTGATGGCCGTACTGGTATCGATGCCGCCACCGGGCCCACCGCTGCCGCCGAAGAAGACGCTGGTGCCGCCCCCCGAGCTCCCACCCATCGCCACCCCGCCGTTGCCGCTGTTGCCGCCGACGCCGGTGGCGTTGCCCGAGATGGTGGAGGCCGTGATCGTCAGGCTGCCTGTGTTCTCGATGCCTCCGCCCCCGCCGGCGGCGGCGCCGTGGCCTCCGCTGCCCTCCATCACCGATGACGTCCCGGGTGCGCCGTCGCCGCCGTCGCCTCCGGGTCCGGTCGAATTTCCGGCGATGGTGGTCCCCGTGACGACGAGCGTGCCGGAGTTGGCGATGCCGCCGCCGGCCCCGCTCGCGCCGCCGTCGCCGCCAGGCGCGCCACTGCCGGGGAGGGGCTCATCGTCGCCGGGATTGCTGGCGGTCATGTTCTGAGTGATCGCGCTGTCGGTGATCGTGAGCATGCCGGTGTTGGCGATCCCGCCGCCGGCCCCGCCGGGCGCGGGGCTCCCGTTGAGCACCCCCGAATGGCTCGATCCTGCCGACGCCAGGTTGCCGGTGATGAGGTCGTTGTTGAGCGCCAGCGTGCCGGCGTTGGCGAGCCCACCTCCTGGCAGCCCGTTGGTCGCAGCCGTGAAGCACGAGACCGGCGCCATCGGCGGGCACGGCGTGAGGCCGCTCACGCCGCCGGTGATGGTCATCCCGTTGATGGTGACGTCAGCGGACGCCTGCACCGAGAAGATCTGGCCGTGCCCGGCGGCGTCGATGATCGTGCTCCCCGCCCCTGCTCCATTCAGGACGGTGGTGCGGCTGAGCGTGAGGGTGCCGGCGATGTCCAGGATGAAGTGGCCTGCCGGCAGGACGATCGTCGTCGCGCCGGTCGCCGTGCCGGGCGCGCAGTCGGACTCGGGCGTACCGTCGGCAAAGAGGACCGCCTCGTGCAGGGAGCAGGTGCCGTTGCCGGTGGATGTCTCGTCAGCGGTGGTGTTGACCTGGATCGTGGCGGTCGCACGCGCCGGCCCGGCCACCGTCAGCCACAGCGCGAGCACCGCGACTACTCCAGGCGGCCGCTGGCCGCCACCGGTTCAATACCGCTTCGCGACGTCCCCCCATACTCATGTCCCACCGCTAAGCGTACCGTGGCCGTCCAGCGCGCTGGCGGTCGGCGCGGCGGTTGGCACCTTGGCCTACGCGCGTCACGGCGGTATGATCACCGACGGGCAGAGCGTGTGACCGGGATCTGGGCTTCGTGTTGGGGTATTCGCGGCGATCGTGGCTAGCATGGTGGGTGCTATGAGCGCGCGGGCGGACGTGCGGTTCGCTCCGGTATCGCGGCGGGTCCTTACGCTCGCCACCCTGCTCGCCACCGTCATGGTTTTGCTGGTTCTGCCGGCACCCGGCTCGGCGGCGACAGTGCCCTATTTCCAGGCGCTGCCCGCCTCGGGAAGCACGCAGCTGACCGTCGTGCGCTGGCGAGGCGAGGCGGCGGGGCTCCCAGACGGCCGCGCACTCTTCGTCGGCGGCTTCGCTCCGGGGGTCACCAACTCCGCGGAGACGTTTGACCCGTCGAGTGCCGACTTCGCCGCGCTACCGGCAAGCACCCTCGTCGCGCGCGCCGACGCCGTCATCGCGCCGCTGCCGAACGGGCAGATCCTCATTGCCGGAGGCTTCATCCCGGGCGGTGGCTGGCAGCGCAGCGCTGAGATCTACAACCCGTTGGCGGGGACGTTCACGGCGCTACCGGCGACCGGGAACACTGAGCTGCAGGTCGCCCGCGCCGGCGCCATCTCGGCGCCCACGATCAACGGTGATGTGTTGATCGCCGGCGGGAACGACAACAACACGGTCCTGTCGAGTGCCGAGGTGTTCCACTCGTCAAACGACACTTTTACCTCGCTCGGGGCAACCATGACCGTCCCACGGTACGGAGCGGTCGCGTCCGAGCTGCCCGGCGGCTCAGTGCTGATCGCCGGCGGATCAAACGGCACCACCGTCACCCAAAGCGCGGAGGTCTACAACGCGGCGTTCGCGACGTTCACGGCCCTGACCCCCTCCGGCGATACCGAACTGCAGACGCCGCGCCAGTTGGCGACAGCCACGACCCTGCCAAGCGGCAAGATCCTGATTGCCGGCGGGCAGAGCACCGAAGCGAGTCCTCCTTCGGGCACGGCGCTATCGAGCGTCGAGGAATTCGATCCCTCGAGCGGAACGTTCGCCTCCGTCCCCGCAGCCGGCGCGACTGAACTGCAGACCGCTCGCGAGGGCGCCGCAGCAGCGCCGATCAGCGGCGGAGCGATCATCGCCGGCGGCGACAGTGAGTCGGGTGCGGTTCTGAGCTCCGCGGAACGCGTCACCGAGGTCTCGCAACCGACCTGCTCCAGCGTGTCGGCGACAACCCCGGCTGGGGGTGCCCCTACGAGCATTCGCCTCGCATGCACCGTGAGCGGGCCGGCGCCCAACACCGAGGTGCTCCTCAGTTCGCCCTCACACGGCGCCGTCGGGGCAATCGACGCGAGGACCGGCACCGTCACCTACACACCGACCAAGGGCTTTACGGGGGCCGACAGCTTCGCGTACGAGGCCACGAACGTGGCGGGGGCTTCCAATGTCGCGGTGGTGACCGTCACGGTCCCGCGGATCGTCTTCGTTCCGACGATCGTCCGCACCGTCTCGGCTACCGCCGTCGGGCAGACGGGCGCGGTCCTCAGGGGCTCGGTCGCTCCCGGGACTGGGACGACGAGCGCGCAGTTCGAGTACGGCACCCACCGGACGCTGTCGAGAGCCACGGCGACCAAGCTTCAGTCGGTGCCCTCCGGCGTTGGGACGGTCCCGATCTCCGCGCGCCTCTCGGGGCTGACACCGAGGACGACGTACTACTACCGGATCCGCGCCCTGAACTCCACAACGGGCGCGACTGTCAGCGGCCCGGTGCTGAAGTTCACCACCACCAGGCCGCTCGGCCGGGTCGTCGCGACAATGCTGTGGACGTTTGACCCCCATGGCCGCTACGTCACCGTCAGCGAACTGGTCGTCAACGATGCTCCGGTGGGCGGGCGGATCGTCATCGGCTGCCACGGCCGTGGCTGCCCGCGGGCCCGCACCCTGAGCATCAACGCGCCGAAGGTTCGTTGCAAGGTGAGGCACGGCAACCGCTCGTGCGCCAAGCCGGTCTCCCAGGTGACAGAGCACCTCACAACGCTGTTCGCCCACGTGCGACTCGCCGACGGGGCCAAGCTCGTGGTGCGGATCATCAAGACCAGCGACATCGGCAAGGTGTTCGCGTTCACCGTACGTCGCGGCGGCGTCGCGCCGACCATTTCGTGCCTGGCGCCGGGGAGCACCAAGCCGGAAGGCTGCTGAAGAGTCACGGCGTAGCCGCCGGGCCGTCGGTGTCGTGACGACGAGCGCGCAGAGTCGCCGATCGCCGCATCGACCCCCCTCGAGAGCACGCGGACACTCTGCTTCGCTGAGATGCCTCACCCGGGTACTCGGACGACCGCTCCCGCCGCTTCTCCGACCCCGCCGCAGATCGCTACCAGGGCGTGGCCCCCTCCGCGGCGCTGCAATTCGTGGATGGCGGTGATGACCAACCGCGCTGCGGTCGCACCCGTCGGATGGCCGAGCGCAATCGCGCCGCCGTTGACGTTCGTGCGCTCTCGGAGTCGGTTCGCCTTTGTCACGTCGCCGTCAGCGAGAATCAGCGTGCTCACCAGCGGCACCGCGGCGAAGGCCTCATTGATCTCCACGAGGTCCATGTCATCAAGTTGGAGGCCGGCCGCGCGCAGCGCTGTCCGCGCGGCGAGGGCGGGGATCGACGCGATACCTGCGGGCGGTCCGCACACCTGGACAGTCGACAGGAGAGACCCGAGGCGTGGCAACCCGCGGGCCTCAGCCACCGCCCTCGTCGCGAGCACCACGGCGCTCGCGCCGGTGCTGAGGCCCGGTGCGTTGCCCGCCGTAACCGTCTGGCTGCCGTAGACCGTTGGCAGGCGCGACAGGCGGCTCAATGTCGCGTCCGGGCGCGGCGCCTCGTCGCGGTCGATCGTCTGCGATCCCCCTCGTTCGTCCGTCACGTCGATCGCGACACGCTCAGCGACGAAGTAACCGTTTTGCTCCGCGAGCAACGCCCGTTCGTGGCTCCGCAGCGCCCAGCGATCCTGCTCGTCGCGATCGATCCCGTGCTGGAGCGCCTCATCCGAAGCCTGCACCGCACGAGGTACGTGCGTGTGTGGGCACGAGATGATCAGCTTGTCCGCGAGGGTGATATCGCCGAGACGGTGGCCCCAGCGAACATCCTCAAGAAAGAAAGGGACTTTGCTGAGATTCTCCGCCCCGCCAGCAACGACGACCTCCGCCTCGCCGAGCCGGAGCGACCTTGCGGCGAGCGTGATGGCCGCCAGCGATGAGCAGCATGCCCGGTCCACCGTGTAGGCGGGACGATCGTCTGGAATCTGAGCCTTGAGCGCGAGCTGGCGCGCGACGGATCGATCCGAGCCGGGAAAGTTCACACCGAAGGCCAGCTCGTCAACGTCGTCCCCGGTCAACCCCGAGCGCACCAGGGCTTCGTGGACCACCGACCTGCCAAGTTCGCTCAGGGACAGGTCGCGCATTGGGCCGCCGAAGCTGCCAAACGGGGTTCGGGCGGCACCAACGATTACCAGCGGTTCAGTTGACACGACGTTCGTGGTCCTCCCAATCTCGACCGACCAGCGAGCGCTTGAGGATCTTCCCCGTGGCTCCTCTCGGGAGCGAGTCGCGGAACTCGATGTCCTGCGGCTTCTTGTACGCAGCGAGATGTGTCCGGCAGTGAGCCACCAGATCCTCGGTCGAGGCCGACGCATCCGGCTTCAGGACGACGAAAGCCTTGACGGCCTCGCCCCAACGGACGTCGGGCACGCCCGCGACAGTGACATCGGCCACCGACGGATGCAGGCGGATCACGGACTCGACCTCCGCGGGATAGACGTTGTACCCCCCGCTGATGATCACGTCGCGAAGACGATCGACGATGTAGTGAAACCCGTCTTCGTCCCGCCATGCGACGTCGCCGGTGCGGTACCAACCATCCTTGAGGACCGCCTCCGTAGCCTCCGGGGCGTTCCAGTACCCCGCCATCACGTTTGGTCCCCGAACCCAGAGCTCGCCGCGATCCCCGTCCACGACGGGGGTGCCGTCTTCTGCGACGACACGCACATCCGTCGCCATCACCGCCTGGCCGGCAGACCCCAAGCGGGACCGCTGGTCCGCGTCCAATCGGTGGTCATGGCGGCCGAGGACGAGAACTGGATGTAGCGCTTCACATGATCCGTAGATCTGTACGAAGATCGGCCCGAAGCGATGCAGCGCCTCCTCCAGCAAAGGGACGGCCATTGGGGCGCCTCCGTACGTGAGCTGGCAGTCCGCGCGCGTTCGAACAGGGCTGCCTCCAGCCGCATCGACCAGCATGGCGACCATGGCCGGGACCAGAAACGTGCCGGTCACCTCACCCGTCTCAACCAGCCTCAGGAACTCCTCGGGGTCGAACTTGCGGAGTGTCAAGTTGCAGCCACCACGCAGGAAGTACGCAAGCACCTTCGAGCCCGAGCCGTGGGCAAGTGAGGCGACATGAGCCATCGTCGAGGTGGGGCCGAGCTCCAACTCGTCGGTGAGCATCGTCCGGGTGGCCGCCAACCGACTGCCGTCCGTCGCGACCGCCCCCTTTGGCCGCCCGCTGGTTCCTGACGTGTACATGACAAGGCTCGGCTCCGCGGGTTCCCGGTAGATCCCAGGAGGCCGGTCGTCTCCCTGCCCCAGCAGGGCCTCGTATTCGTGCGAACCGGCGATTCGCTCGTCGAGCGAGATGAGATCCTGGAGCCCGGGCAGCCGTTCACGCGCAGCTTCGGCAAAGGCCGCGTGCGCGCGATCGAACAGGAGGGTCTCGGCGCCCGTGTCTTCGAGGATGTACTCGCACTCACGGTCGGCGAGCCGGGGATTGAGCGGCACCTTGACCTTCGCGGCCTTACTCAGAGCGAAGTCGATCTCGATCTGCTCCGCGCGATTTCCCATCAGCACCGCTACCCGCGCCCCTCGAGCGCCACTGAGGTTCATGAGGGCGTTGGCCAGCCGGTTCGAGCGCCGCTCCACCTCAAGAAACGAGAGCCGCCGGGACCCATCCGCCACCGCGGTGCGATCCCGGTGGACGCGCGCGGCGCGCGTGACCAGCTCTGCGATGCACGTCATCGCAAGTGAGGGGGGGCCGGCCTTACCAAAGCCGTTCGGACGCGATCCGTGCGCCCTCGACAAGGCTCTCGAGCTTCGCCCACGAGATTTCGGGGTCGATGTTGGTCCAGCCCACCATCGTGCTGAACCCACAGTCCGTTCCCGCGATCACCCGCTCCTTGCCGACGAGCTCCGCGTAGCGCTCGAGCCGCTCGGCGACCAGCCGGGGATGCTCGATGTGGTGAGACTTCACGTCGATCACGCCGGGCATGATCAGCTTGTCGTCCGGAAGCTGGATCTCCTGGAAGACTTCCCATTCGTGGGCATGGCGCGGGTTGGCGGCCTCGAAGCTGAGCGTTGCCGGCTTGATCCGCAGGAGGGTCGGCAAGATCTCCCGGAGCTCGATATCCCGATGGTGGGGCCCGACGTAGTTACCCCAGCAGACGTGGAACCGCATCTGCTCGGCGGGGATGGCCTCCACCGCGTAGTTGAGCGCATCGACGGCCATATCGAGATGGGTGTGGAAGTCGGGAAGGTCGTTACCGGCGCTCTTGAAATGAGCAGACAACGCCGAGTCCGGCGAGTCGAGCTGGAGGGTCAGACCGGCCCGGGCAATTGCCTCGTACTCAGGCTTCATGGCCTGGGCCGCGGCGTTCAGGTACTCCTCGTGCGTCTGGTAGTAGTCGTTGGGGAAGTTCATCGTGAGCTGCCCCGGAGTCACCGCGTTCATGAATGCGGTGTCCGGCGTCGGGTCGCGGCCCAGCGCTGCCCGCAGGTTTGCGATCTCCTTCTCAACGGGCCGGATGTCACGATGCTCGACCGGACCTATGCACTTCGGGTATACGGCGCGCTGCCAGCGCTCATCCTTGGCCGCCTCCGCCGCAAACTCTGGAAAGTCCTCCACGTCCGCCGACGTGCCGGGCACACCTTCGCCACCAAACCCTGTCAGGCGATCAAATATGTAGTTGTGGAAGCCCGGCTTGCTCAGCTCGCCATCGTTGACCACATCGATACCCACTCGCCGCTGGCGCGTGACCGCCTCGACGATCGCCTCTTGACTGCGTCGTGCGAGCGCATCCGGATCCACGCTCTTTCCGTCTTGCAGATCCCACATCATCTGGACCAGGTCCTGCGGCCTGGCCAGGCTGCCGACGTGGGTAGTCACGATCCGGTCTGTCATCCGAGCCATCGCCATCCCGCCTCTCTCTGCACCTGCACGGTCAGCCGCCGACTTCGAGCGAACCGATCCGCTGGCGCTTGATTTGGACTCCAAGTGCCACGGCCACGATCACCACTGTGCCGTTGAAGACGTCAGTCACCCACGGCTGGGTCCCGATAAGCGCGAGCCCGCTCGTCACTGCTCCGAGGAAGAACAGAGCGAGGACCGTGCCGGGCACGTTGTAGCGGCCCGGTTGCCATGTGGTCGCGCCCAGGAAGGCAGCGGCGAGCGACGGTAGGATCGTCCCCAGATCGGCGGTGTCAGGTCCCGCACTGCCGCGCGTGCCGATGAGGAGCACGCCGGCGATGCCGGATAGAGCGCCGGCGAGCACGAAGCTGAGGAGCACCAGCCAGTTGACCGAGAGCCCGGTGAGGCGGGCAGCGCTGAGATTGGTGCCCACGGCCTGCAGGCGGCGCCCAAATGGCGTCTGCGTCAGTATGAACCAAGCTCCTGCGCCGATAACAACCATCAGCAGGAAGAGCACGGGAACCCCGGCGACGTTGTGGATGCTCAGGTTTGTGAGCGCCGGTGGCAGATTGGCGCTGATGGGAACTCCCTGCGTGTACGCCGTGACGATTCCTCCGATGATCGTCGCGGCCCCAAGCGTGGCGATGATCGAGTTGACCCCGAGGTAGGCGACGACCACCCCATTCAGGAAGCCGACGAAGCTTCCGAGCGCGACGGCCAGGACAATCGCCGGCACGAGTGAGACTCCGTGGGACGACATCAGCGCGGCGGCGGCGATCGAACACAGCGTCATGTTGGCCCCGACCGAGATGTCGAAGCGACCGCACACAAGTGGCGGAAGCATTGCCATGGCCAGCACCGCCAGTACCGACTGTGTCGTTGCGATCGAACGCCAGTTTGCAGCCGTGGCGAATGTATCTGGCCGAAGGACACTGAAGACCACGATTACGACGACGAACAGCGCCGCGAGCCCGAACCTTTCGAATACGTCGGAGGCGCGCCAGGTGTTGCGCTTGTCTCTCTGCGGGGACGGCCCCGGCTCCGCTGGGGTCTGTGAATGTGCCGTCTCTTCAACGGTCACGCTGGATCTCCCATCGAATAGACGAGTTCAGTGATACGCGTCCGGTCCAGCTCGGCAGCGGGCAGCTCGGCGCGAACCCGGCCCCTCCCGAGGATCAGTACGCGGTCCGCGACTCGCGCGAGCTCTTCGAAGTCCGAGCTGACGAGAAGCGCAGTCATGCCCCCATCGACCGCATGCCGGATGAACTGATAGATGTCCGCCCGAGCGCCGATGTCGATCCCTTGCGTGGGCTCATCCAAGAGAAGCAGAGTCGGGTTGAGGCTCATCCAACGGGCGAGCACGACCTTCTGCTGATTCCCGCCGGACAGCGACGACAGCGGTTCTTTGTCACTCGGTGCCCGAATTGAGAACCGCCGTATGTACTCGCGCGCGTCCTCTCTCTCCCTGCCGTGGTGGAAGCGCAAGTGCTGCCAGTAGTGGGACAGGCGACCGACCGTGATGTTCTCGCGAACGCTCATCGTCGCGTACGCCGCGTCCTGGTGCCGGTCCTCCGGCACGTATCCGATGCCCATTGCCATCGCCGCTTTCGGAGAGGCGGCGTCCACGAGTCGTCCGTTGAGCCTCACCTCTCCCGCCTCCCTCGGGTAGGCCCCGAAGATCATCCTCAGCAGCTCCGTGCGACCGGTGCCGAGCAGGCCCGCGATACCGACGATCTCCCCCCTGTGTGCTACGAACGACACATCCCGCAGAGGACCTCCGGTGAGGTGAGACACCTCGAGCGCCATGGCTCCGGCAGGCGACGCGGCTCCCGACGGAAACATCGCGTTGAGTTGCCGTCCGATGATATGACTGACGAGCTCTGATTCGGTCAGTCCTTGCGAGGAGCGCGTCACCACATGCCGGCCGTCGCGCAGGACGGTGACCGAATCAGCGACGGAGAGCACTTCTTCGATGCGGTGACTGACGTAGATGATCGTCTGACCGATCGCTGCGCAATGCCGGAGGGTCGCGAGCAGAAGCTCGACCTCCTGCTCCGGCAGAGCCGCCGTGGGCTCGTCGAGCACCAGAACCAGATCGTTGGATTCGTCGCTGTCTCGAAGCGCACGCGCGATCGCCACCATCGTCTGGTCCGCGGAGCGAAGCTCCCCCAGCGGCATGTCCGGAGTTGCGGCGATTCCGTAGCGATCGAGGAGGAGCCGGGTCCTCCTGCGGAGCTCGCGCCAGCGAATCCGGCCCAGCCGCGTCGGGAACTCAGTTCCGAACGCCATGTTCTCCGCCACGGTCATGGTGGGGAACACGGTCGGGCTCTGGTGAACGAATCGGAGGCCAAGCTCTTGGGCGTTGGCCGGGCTGACCTCGCCGGCGGGGACTTCGCGCTTGTTGATGACGATGGTTCCCGCGTCCGCGCGACAGACGCCGGCGAGGATCTTCACAAACGTCGACTTTCCCGAGCCGTTCTCGCCGAGTACGGCATGGATCTGAGCGTCCTGCACCTCGAAGCTGACGCCATCCAGCGCCTGCGTGGCGCCGAACGCCTTCGACAGTTCCCGGACGGCCAGGGCCGGCTCGGCTGAGCCGGCCCCGTTCGCTGGTCTCGCCGGGTCCACTACTGCCCGTTCCAGACCTTCTCGTACAGCGGCTGATAGTTCAGCGCGCTTTTGTACGGCTGCCCTGCCGCAGGCAGGTTGTGGTTCTTGTCGACCACCTGCACTCCGCCGCCTTCGTCTGGGAAGGTGGAGGGGTCACCACCGGCAAAGAGCCGGTTGAGGGTGTCCGCCGTGGCCCAGGTTCCTTGAGCGTCCTGTCGGACGACCGCGTCCTGCTCGAAGCCCGAGCGGATGTTGTTGTAGTTCAGATCACCGCCCTCGGCTCCATAGACCGTTATCTTCCGAGCCGCATCCTTGATCGCCGTCTGGAGCCCGAGCGGCATGATGCTCGCCGGGTTGTAGGTAATGACGTTCGCGTCTGGGTGAGCGAGAATGGCGCTCTTCCAGATCTGCGCCGCCGGGTTGGGCACCTGCGCGAACGTGTAGAGGACGTTGGTGAATTTGCAGCCCGTGCACGGCTTGATCGCGTTCCAGTAGCCCTTGTTGATCGTGTCGCAGACGACGTATGCACTACAACTGACATACAGCTCGTTCATCTTGCCATTCGTGGCAGCGATCCCGTACTCGGCCACCAGCTTTCCGAACAGCGTGGAGAGCCCTGATGGATCCGTCGCGCCGAGAATGCGTGGGCCCACAAACAGGCTCGGCTGGTTTGAGGAGTGTGGAAAGGCCGGTGAGTTGCAGTTGAAGCTGAGGTAACTCACGACCGGTATCTTCGCGGCCTTTGCGGCAAGCAGCGCAGCCTTCACACCCGGGCAGTCATAGGACACCATGACGATGCCGTCGGCCTTGGCCGCGATTGCCTGCCGGACCAATCCGGCGGCGACGGTAGGTGAAGCCTTGCCGTCGGTGAGCGTCGTGTGCCAGCCGAGCGCGGTGCTCGCCTGCTTGAAGTCCTTCGACATCGCGGCGCACGAGCTGTACGACTCTCCGCAGGAGATGTACCACACGTTCTTGCCCTTGACGGCCTTAGGGCCAGTGGTGGGCGGCGGCTTCACCAGTCCGGTCCCGTAGCCCTGTGTCACGTCGGCTTTCGCCTGTGTGACCCAAGGAGCGCTGCTCGCGCTCGAGGCTGTCGAGGCGCCTGCGGCCGAGCCTGTCGACGTGGCTGGCGACGAGGCTGTCGCCGAGGATGACGGGGATGACGACGAGCTTCCACATGCGGAAGCAAGCATCGCCACCACCGAGATCACGACGATCGTGACCCCCAAGAAGCGTGCTCGATGGCGCGTCCTCTTACTGGCTGAGTTTTCGCCGGTGCCTGGTTGTCTTGCAGGCATGCCTTCCTCGCTCTCTGAGTTGACCATTCCTGGAGTCCCTACCTCGCTCATGGCGCCCCTCACGAGCCGTGCTGCCCTGTCGTTACGTCGGCCGGCGAGATGAATCGAACGGCATGATCTCGCGGTGGCTGCGGTGCCTGCGTCTCTATCCACACGGCATCGACATCCGAGCGGTTCTCGAACGAGTGAATGCAGCCCACTCCCGTCCAGAGGAAATCGCCCGGACCGAGCGTGACCGCCAGGTCGTCGGCGGTCGCGAAGATTTCTCCGGCGAGAACGAAGTAGAACTCCTCGACGGGGTGCTCATGCGGCCCCATGCTTCCCCCCGGTGCGTAGCTGACGACGAAGAGTCGAAGCAGGTCCGCACCAAATGCCTCGTCGACGAGGAAGTCGACCGAGACGCCGCTCATGTCGGTGGGCTTGTACCCCGCCAGGTTGAGCTCCCGAGTGGACGTGAGCGCTCCGTGCCGGAGCTGGCCAACCGCAGGTCGGCCTCCATCAGGTGAAGTCGTTCCACCGTCGAGCAAGCGACGTGGATCGCTGGCAAGCGGAAGCGGCGCGTTCATCGATAGCCATCGAGCGGCTTGCTCACCGGAGTTGCGCCATCCGTGCGCCTCACGAACATCGATGAGGCCGAATGCTCCTCTCGTGAGGGCGGTGCAGGCATCCGCGGTCACCAGTTCGACGTCTCCGTCAAGGACATAGAACGCCTCCTCGTGGCTGTGGCCGTGGAGCTCGACGCTGCCTCCCGGGTCCAGTTCCGCGGCCACGAAGTAGGTGTGTGATGCGCCGCTGTCAGCGCCGATCAGCTCCGCCTCCCGGTAGCCGGCGCAGCCTCCGGCGAAGCTCGCGGGCGCGACGAACCTGTCCGCTAGCTGGCCATGGTGGTACCGGCGCTGGGAGCTCTCGCGGTGCATCTCAGAGAGTCGGCGAGTCGGCCTCGAGGGAGTCGTGGCGCATGCCGCCCTTGAGCGTCGAAAAGACGACGCACCCGTCCGGATAGTCAAAGGGCCCGTGGGGGACATCGGACGGACCGAAGACATAGTCGCCGGGGCCAAGCACGTGCTCGCCCTCGTTGACGATCATCGTCCCCTCCACGATCGTGCTGATGTGGTAGCCCGTGTGCGTGTGGCGCGGCTCGTGGTAGCCCGGCGGGAAGCGCACGAGAAAATCCACGCGGTCGGCCTCGAGATCGCGGTTGAAGACCTTGATCTGGGCCTGCGGAAGGGCGAGCTCGCGCTCGCCACTCACCCACTCGAGCTCCGCCGGTTTGCGAACGACGAACTGGTCACTCATGGTGCTCTCCAATCTTGAATTCCTCGTAGCCGGCGTCGGCGGCTGTCGCAACGCCTCCGAAGACGGTCAGCGTCGCGGCCATGTCCGCCGAGTCGTTAGCGGTCCCATGCCACTCGCCCGCGGGCACGTGGACCACATCGCCGGGCCCGAGCCTCATTGCGGGCCCCTCGGCGCTCGGGTTCAGAAGAGTGAGGCAGCCGCGCAGGATGTAGATGGCCTGGTCGGCATGTGGGTGCCGATGGATCTCGTGGCGGCAGCCCGGCGGGACCTCGGTCTCGGCCAGGACGTAACTGCTGCTTCCCGCGCGGTCGTTCGTGAGCCGCCGCAGCCGAAGGCCCTTCTGGTCGGGCCTCGGAGTGACCACGGGGTCAACGTCCGCCCCGCGTACGATCGTCACCTTCATCGCGGCCAACCTGTCCCGCGGTCAGAGGTTCTCATGCGCAGCCTTCGTCACGGAAGCCAGCGGGAGGCCATGATCGTGCCAGCCGGCCGGAGGGCCAGGGCCCCAGAGGTTGAACGTCTCGGGCTTGTCGACCCAGTCCCCGACCTCGTGCCGCACCTCGTCCTCGATGCATTCGAGCTCCGCGTAGAACTCGATGACACAACCCTCAGGATCGAGAAAGTAGGCGAATAGGTTGTTCCCAGGACCGTGTCGGCCTGGTCCCCAGATGAAGGTGCGGTGATGAGCGCGCAGATGGTCGCCCACCGCCTTGAAGCTGTCCCATCCTGCAATCTCGAACGCGTAGTGGTGAAGCCCGGCCGGCTCATGCATGACGGCTACGCCATGGTGATCGGAGTTCGCGCGCAGCCACAACGCGCGGTCGCCGACGCGATCGGAGACCCGCAGGCCAAGCTGGTTGACGAGGAAACCCGCGAGACGGGCAGGGTCGGGCGTCTTCAGGCTCACATGACCCAGGCAACGAGGGGCGAAGTACTCGTCCTTATCGCCAGCGCCCTCGAAGCTCGGAGTGCCGGCTACAACCTCGAAGCGCTGGCCGTCGGGCCCCGTGAATCTCAGCGCCCCAGCCACTCCGCTAGCGGGGTCTGACTGCTCGTCCACCTCTACCCCGGTCCTCCGGAGCCTGTCGCTGATCGCCTCGAGCTCAGCCTCGTCGTCGACCTCGAGCCCGATCGCCCCGCACGAGGCGGTGGTCGCAGCACGAAGGACCAGTTCGTGACGCCGTCGTCCAGCACTCAGGAACACCGCGTCGCTGTCGCGATCTGTCACGCGGAGGCGACAGACCTCCTCGGCGAAGTAAGCCGATGCCTCGAGGTCCGTCACGAGGAGTTCGAGATGGGAGAGCTCGATGCTCACGCCACTCCCGTGCTGGCCAGGCGATCCGAGTCTGGATTGAGCCCTGCCGCCACGACATCGATGACCCACAGCTCGCCGGCGGCGACTGGAACGGGATGTTCTTCGACCCGAGGGTTCTCACCGTGATCGTGGAGGACCAGCGCTCTCATGCGGCCAGCCCTGCTAGCGCGTCTTCGTCCGCGATCACCGTGGCCTGCGAGGTCTCCGCGACGACGTTGTTCTCGAGCGCTCCGAGCCCCTCGATCTCCACCCGGACCTCATCCCCGGGGACGAGGAACCGCGGCGGATCCATCGCACTGCCGATCCCGCCTGGAGTGCCTGTGGCGACGATGTCGCCGGGCTCGAGCGTGCAGACGGTGGAGATCAGCGCGACCTGGGAGAAGCAGTCGTGGATGAGGTGGCGCGTGTTCGACGACTGTCGGAGCTCCCCGTTCACATAGGTCTTGAGGTCAAGCGAATGGGGATCGAGCTCGTCCGGCGTAACGATCCAGGGACCGGTGGCGCCGTGAGTGTCGAAGCCCTTGCCGAGCGTCCATTGAGTCGTCTTTCGCTGCCAGTCGCGGACACTGAAGTCGTTGACGATCATGTATCCGCCGATCACCTCGTGCGCACGATCGCGTGGGACGTGCCTGCACCGGCGCCCGATGACGAACGCCAGCTCGCCTTCGTAATCGAGCTGGTCAGAGACACTCGGTCGCTCCACCGCGGCGCCAGGACCGATCACGCTCGTCGGCAGCTTGGTGAAAACCGTCGGCCACTCGGGTGGCTCGAAGCTCGACTCTGCCACGTGATCGGCGTAGTTCAGCCCGATGGCGAAGAACTTCGCAGGGCGCGCGATCGGAGGGCCAAGGGCGACCTCGCTCAGGGGCATAACCCCGGCTCGGCTATCACCGAGCGCCGAGCGAATCCGTGTGAGCCCCGCCCCACCGGTGGCTAGGAGCGCCGAGAGGTCACGAGGCAGGTCAGGAGCGACGACCGTCAGATCCCAGATCTCGTCGCCGCGCACCACACCCGACACGAGGCCGTCACCCTTCTTGAACGTTGCGAGCCTCAAATCATCCCCCCGGAGCGAGTACTTGATGACATACTATGCACAGTCGATACTTCAAGTCAACCCGCGAAAGGCACGCGACCCATGACCGACGCGCAGGACCGCGTTCGCGCCGAGCGACGGCGCTTTGTCGAGGCGCATCGGACCGCCATCTATGGCTATCCTCGCCGCGGCGATGGACCCTCGATGACGGTCGTCTACTACCAGATGGATGGCGACGACCTTCTCGTGACGACCATGGCCGCGCGGGCAAAGGCGCGCGTTGCGACGGTCGAGCCCCAGGCCTCTCTATGCGTCCTGGACGAGGAGTGGCCCATGAGCTATGTCCTTCTGTATTGCGCTGCACAGCTGGAAGACAACCTCGAAGCCACGGTGGACGCCATGATGACGGTGCGCGAGATCATGGCCGGCTCGCCGATGCCGGAAAGCGTCAGGCCGGTGGTCGAGCGGACAGCGCGCGACGAGGGACGCGTGGTGATTCGTCTCCAGCCCCACCACACGTTCACCACGCCGCCGCACCACGTCTACCGTCCCGAGGACAACGCCAACCTCACCCACGAGCCGGGCGAGATGTTGCCCTGGTAGCGCGACAGGAGCTCTCGCTCCACGGCGGTATCGACTGGCCGAATTGCTGCGCATTATGCATAATCGACATTTGGCATGGCAGCGGGGACTTCGATACCAATGCAACTTGACCGCGCTAGACATTTCCGCAGACAATGCTGACCAATCGGCTCGTAGCTGACGTGGGCCCAGTTCCACGCCCAGTGCCTGGGGTTCCTGCTGCGCGCCGGCGTTCCCTGGCTCGTCGTCGAACTGAGGAAATGCCATGACTGCGAATACGGAAGACCCTCCGCAACCACGCAAACTGACGGCGAAGCAGACGCTGGCCGACGAGATCGCGCAGGAGCTGCGCCGCATGATCTTCACCGGTGAGCTTGCTCCCGGCGCGCCCCTGCCACAGGTCCAGTTGGCCGAGCGATGGGGCACGAGCACGACCCCGGTTCGGGAGGCTCTACGGATGCTCAGACGCGAGGGGCTCGCAACAGGCAAGTCGCACGGTCGCATCGTCGTCTTCCATCCATCCTTGGAGGACCTGCGCGAGAACTCCGAGATACGCATCGCCCTCGAGACCCTGGCAACTGAATTGGCGGTTCCGCAGATCACCGGCGACGACCTCCGGCGGCTGCGAGCGCTCGTCAAGGAGATGGCGGACACGAGCCCCCTGGATGACGAGGGCTACCCGCCGCTCAACCGCGCCTTTCACACGACCATCTACCGAGCGGCGCACCGCCCGAGACTGCTTGGGCTGATCGACGACCTTCGCGACGCTGCCTCCGGGTATCTCCGCATCTTTGCCCACGCCACGCCGGACCCTCAGCGATCCCAGGAGGAGCACGAGGGCATCTACGAGGCTTGCGTGGCGCGAGACTCGAGGCGCGCGGCTGACCTGATGAGCGCTCATCTCCGACACACGCTCAACACCGTCGCCACGCAGCTCGAACAGCGCGAGGTGGTCACGCCAGTATCGGATTGACGAGGGTCCCCCCCGGGACTGTCGCGGATGCCGCTTGCCAGACCCGAGCCGATTGTCGGACCCGAGCCACGGGTCGGGGGCACCACGCGGTTCCGGAGCTTCGGCTAGCCCAGGTAGCGCTTCGCGATCTTTGCGATGTAGGTGTACTTCGGATTGACGACCTGGGTGCAACGGGCCTCGGCAACCTGCCCCAGGAGCATGACCGCGTCCGGGACGCTGAACCCGTAGTCGGCCTCCATCCATCGCACGAGTTCTTGGACCGCGAGACGGAAGGCGTCCTCCAGAGGGCGGGCGCAGGCCACGGCCGCGATGTGATCGTCGGTCTCGAGGCGTGGCCAGCTCATGTTCTCCGGGCGAGGCGCGAGGTCGAGCACCACGTTCGTGCGCGTCCGGATCTCAATCGCCCCGATGCCGCACAGCTCGCCGTCACCCTGCACCGCATGGCAATCGCCGAGATAGAAGAGCGCTCCGTCAACCTCAATCGGAAGGTAGAGCGTCGCCCCGGGGCCGATTTCTTGGACGTCCATGTTTCCGCCGTGGGGTCCGTTGTCGATGGTGCTGATGGCCTCGAGCAAGGGTGAGGTGCCAATCGTCCCAACCATCGGCTTGACTGGAATCCGAGTGTGCTCGCCCCACCAGACCTCGCCGTCCCGAACGTCCACTACGCGCGCGTGGACGCCGAAGTCTCGATCCCGTATCCAGTCGACGAACGGACCGAATCCAGGGACGAGCGCCGTGAATCCGGGCGGGACGAGCTCCATCTCACCTATGCGGCAGACGAGCACGCTCTCGGCCGTAGCACCCTCAACGTACACCGGCCCGGTCACCGGATTCACAAACGGGATGTTGAGCATGCTCTCGTGGAATCGATCATCGGTGGTGTGCAGGACATCGCCGATGTTCAGCTCGGTTTCGATCCGCAGGTGCGTCCCCGGTGCCACCCGGGCCACTTCAGGGTGGTCTGGTCCCAGCGTGTAGCGAACCTCGCCCTTCGGGATCTCGAGCGGGCCAGTGGCTTGAATGTCGCGGTTCATGGTCACGCCGACTCCGGATGCGGTTCAGTCGCGAGCGCCTCGGGTGGGATCGTCTCGCCGATGTCCGCGAACGCGTAGTCGATGTTCACTGCCTGTCGAGTCGAGACCCGCCATGCGAGATAAGCGACACCGGCGATCAACCAGCCGATCACGAGTCTGGGCGCCCATTTCAGTGGGTAGCCGGGATCCGGGTAGAAGGAGGTGTAGACGACTGGGAGCAGGATCACCGCCGCGATGATGGGCACGCCCCAGTTGCGGAACGCTCCCGCGCCGTCTGGGACCTTGCGGAAGTACATGACCGCGGCCAACGCGATGACGATGAACGCGATGGCGGCGGCGAACCCGATCGCGAATCCGCCGAACGCGAACAGCGACGTTGGCGACCATACCGAGCCGGCGATCAGGGTGATGGCAAGGCTCAGACTCATCGTCATGCCGATGGCGACGTAGGGCGTGCGGCGCGAGGGTAGTGTGTAGCCGAGCTGGCGGGGGAGCGCTCGGGCTCTGCCCATGCCGTACTGGATGCGCACTACCGAGTTCGTGCTCGCGATTGTGTTACTCAGGATCGAGAGCACGATCAGCACCTCGAGGATGTCGACCCACGCCTGGCCGAGGCGTGCCTTCACCAACGCGAACCACGGCGTGCCCTGGCTGACCACGAGGGCGTTCAGGCGCCCGATGCCGCTGCTCCCGAAGCCGAGGATCATCGCGAACATTGCCAGGAACAGCACGGCCCCGATGAGCCCCAACGCGGTGTAGATCGCCTTTGGCACGTTGCCGTGCGGATCGTTCACCTCCTCCCCAAGCACGAACGACTGCTCGAAGCCGAGGAAGATCAAGATGCCGAACGCCAGTGCGAGGGAGAGACCGGTGAAGCTCGATGGGGCGTGTGACGGTGAAAGCGGCGCGAGCGTGAAGTTGCCGTCACCGATGACCTTGGCGATGATGATCAGTGACACGAGGAGCAGGAAACCGTCACACACGATCGCCAGCGTGAGGTCGATCCGCATCGACAGGCCGATACCGATGATCGCCAGCGTCGTGACGATCGCCGCCGCGATCAGCGACCAGATCCACCAATCGATGTTGGCGTGGAGGACGTCGGTGGCCATCGCGCTGCCATAGATGCCGACCGCGGCCAAGAGGAGCGGGACGAAGAACAGGTAGTAGCTGAACGAGAGCCACGTTGTGAGAAACCCGACGCGCTCGCCCAGACCGTGAGTGATGTACGAGTAGATCGAGGCGGCCCCCGGGAGCACGCCGCAGAAACGGCCGATCGTGAGCGCGACCGCGAACATCGCAATCCACGACACCAGGAAGATGAACGGCGCGGAGAAGCCAGCCTGCGAGACGACAAGGGGAGCCACGCCAAGCGCGCCCAGCAAGGGGCCCATCGCCGCCACGGACATCGCCAGCGCTCCCCAGAACCCGATCGCACGATTCTGAAGCCCCTGCTCGCGGGCGTCCGCGGACGGCGTAGGCGGTCTGCTCGCTGATGTCATCGACTCGCTCTCCTCACTGTGGGTCCGGTTGTAGGCTCTCGAAGAAATCCCGGTCCATCGCTACGCGCACGGTCACCAACGGATCGACGACCTGGCAGATCTCGATGTCGGCCTTGATCGTCATGAGCAGGTAGGCCTCGTCTTCCGTGAGGCCCTTCTCTTCGACGAGGAGGTCGATGGTGTCGCGGACGGCCAGCTTGACGGCGTCCTCCATGGTCGCCGCCGACGCCAGGGCCATGTACCGGTCAGCGGTGACGATCCGTGGCCGGCGGATCGTCTTGCCCTTGAGCAGTTCGACATGAAACGTGACCTCTGCGTCGGTCTCCGGTGCGACGCCGCAGAGCTCCCCGTCTCCCTGGATCTGATGGCAGTCGCCCATGAACAGGAGTGCGCCCGGGTGGAACACTGGAAAGTGAATTGCCGACCCCGCGCACACGTGCTTGGCGTCCTGGTTGCCGCCGTGGTCGCCAGGCTCGATGCTCGGGATGGACCCCGTCGCCGGCGCCACTCCCATCGCGCCGAGATTCGGCCGGATCTCGATCTCGATACCTCGTAGCCAGCGGAGGCGGCCGTTCTCGGGCGTGAAGAAGTGAAGCGGCATCCGATCCCACTCCAGGGTGCCGAAGTTAGGAATGATCCCCTGGATTCCCGTGCCGATGAGCTCTATGTGCTCAATGTGGACCACGATCGAGTCTCCAGGCTCCGCCCCCTCGATGTAGAGCGGCCCCGTCAGCGGGTCGCATTGGTCGAAGTCCAGGACGTCGAGGGTGTCGCCGGGCTCGAGCTTCTGGTCTCCGAACGCGTTCGTGGTCTCGACGAGCACCCGCTCCCCCAGCGTGATCGTCGCGCACGGCTCATGTTCTGAGGAGTAGGTGAAAACGCGGTTCGCTCGTGAGATGCGGCGCGCGTCGCCGTTTCCGGCGCTCATGGCCGCAGCCAGGGGGCGCGCCGGCGCCAATCGGGAGTGATCTCATGTCACAGCTGCCTTTCTGTTGCCTGACGCCCGGTCACCCACGGGCGAGCATCCCTCGGGCCGCCGCCTCCATGAGTTCGGGAACGATGTCCAGCATGTGGGGGTCGACATCGGGGTCGTACGCCGAGAAGGTGGTGGCGGCAACGTCGAAGCGTTCACCGACCATCTGGATTGCGCGCCTCGTCTGAGCCGGAGTGAGTCCGCCGCTGGCCGTGTAGAGACTCGACCGCGCGATCTCGGCGTCGATGACATCCGTGTCCACGTGCAGGTACACCGCGTCCACTCGGGTGGCGAGGTCGTCGAGCGCGTCCTCCAGCGCTCGCTCGAAGCCGTGTTCGGCGATCGCCGGGGGGTCCACCGAACGTCCGAGCGGCTCGAGGTTCTCGTGGGGCCATCCGCCGTCGGCGTAGCGATCGTGCTGGCCCACCATCACCATGCGCTCTGGCCGAATCGGTCGATAGCCGGGAATCTGCTCACGCCAGGCCTTCCAGCAACGACCGGCGAGAACGGATACCGCCATCCCGTCAAACAGGCCGTCGGCCGAGTGCTCAGGGGACTCCGCATCGGCGTGAGCGTCCAGCCAGACGACGCCCAGTCCTGGGTCGTCCAGGCCGCTGGTCACCCCGATCGACGAGTTGCAGTTGCCCGACGAGATGAGGGGCGCGCGGCGAGCGGCTTTCGCCTCGGCTACGCGTTGCGCCACCGCGCGGTTTTGGACGAGGTGGCGGGCCATCTGGTCGCCGGGCACGAACGGCTCGTCATCCCGCGGATCGTCAGCGTCGATCCAGGCCACCTCGACGTCAAGGCCGAGCCCGCGCAGGCGCCTGGGGACCATGTCCTCGTCGAGGAGGACGAGCGGTCCTCGTCCCATCGAGATGCCGCGGTGGCCAAGGTGGTACGGAACTCCGATCAAGGTGAGCGCGTCGACGGCTGCAGAGCCTGCCCTCAAGGGATCTCCGGTCTAATGGTCTGACCAACTGTCACGCAACGCGATCCTAACCCCGGACAACACGCGCTGTCAACCGGACCGGAGGCGGCCAGTGTGGAGCGAGGTGACCTCGTGGAACCGCGCGATGTGCCGCGTCATTGCGGCTCCGGCGGCGGTCGGATCTCTGCTCCGTACGGCCGCGGCGATCTCTCGATGGCCGTCCATCGAGGCACGTCGACCCTCGAGCGATTTCTGCGCGTCCAGCCGGAAGTCGAAGACCCACGCTGCGCTGATCTCGCTCGCTGCCACGATGAGCTGGTTGTGGGTGGCGCCGGCAAGGGAGCGGTGGAAGCGGTTGTCGAGATCGACGGATGCCGCCGGCGTCAGCACGTCAGGATTTGGCTCGCAGAGCTCCTCGAGTTGGTGCAGCTCAGACGTGGTGGCCCGGGTCGCCGCCAGCTCGGCGATGTGTGGCTCGAACACCTGCCGGAAGTCCGCGACCTCGCGAAGGTCCCGCGTCTCGCTGTCCATTCGCTCCAGAAGCTCATGCGTTCGGCGGGAGCGAGGCTGCACCACTGTCCCGAGCCCCGGCTTCCGGGTCAGCCAACCCTTCAGCGTCAGCTCATGCATCGCCTCGCGGACCGATGCGCGCGAGACGCCCAGTCGCTGGGCAAGCTCGCGCTCGGTTGGAAGCTTTGACCCCGGGGGGATCGTGCCCTCGACCAGCCTCCTCTCGATGCGGGTCGCCAGAGCTTCGGGTACCGCGACCGGTACCGGCGTCAGCTGCTGCCAGTCGAAGGTGGGCTCAGTCATCTGCTACGCGATTCGCACGCGGCCGCAAAGCGCATCAGCGCGCGGTCCTGTCCGTGCCTCGCGATGAACTGCGCGCCGACGGGAAGCCCCTGCGGAGTCTCGCCGATCGGGATCGAGATCGCCGGCAGGCCGGCCACGCTGATCGCGAAACAGTTGCGGATGAAGGTTGTGAAAGTCGGCACCCGCACTCCCCCGAACGTCATCTCCGGATCCTCCTCGTGGCCCACAGCCGGGGTCGGCGTGGTGGCGCACACCAGAAAGTCTGCCGTCGACAGGGCCTCGGCGAAGGCGGCCTGCAATGCAGGCCGGGTCCCCCACAGCGCCTCCAGGTAGCGACTCGCCGGCACCGGCGAGTCGGCTTCGCCGGTCAGGGTCTCCCGCACGCCCGGCCCGAACTCGCCCAAGTGGTCGACGAGCCGCGATCCCGGTCGCACGTTTGAGAGGAGATCCTCGATCAGCGTCCACGCCTCGGGGAGCACAATGTCGAAACCCGCGGCCATTGCACCCTCAGCCCCGCGGATGGTCGCCGCAGATACGGTCACACCCGACACGCCCAGCAACTCGAGGAAGTCGTGCAGCAGGTCCGCCGTGTCGCTGTCGTTGTCCTCGAAATGACCTCCGAGCACTGCAAGTCGTGCTCCGCGGACTTCATCGACTCGACCTGCCGGGGGCTCTGGCTCGCCCGCGATGACGGCATCCATCAGCTCGGCGTCGCCAACAGATCGAGTGATCGGCCCGATGACGTCGCACGTTCTCGATAGCGACATCAGACCATCCGTACTCCATCGCCCGATCGACGGCTTCAATCCAACGCAGCCGCACAGGGCGGCGGGGACCCTCACGGACCCGCCGGTATCCGTCCCCAGGCTTCCGGGGCACAAGCCTGCTGCGACCGCGGCGGCGCTGCCACCGCTTGATCCGCCGGGGATCCGATCGACACACCGCGGATTGCGAACGAACCCGTAGTGGTCGTTCTTGCACGTGATACCGAACGCGGCCTCATGAAGGTTCGTCTTCCCGATCACGATCGCCCCGGCTTCGCGGAGCGCGTGCACGACGTCGGCGTCACGCTCCGGCACCCAATCGCCGAATATCGTGGTGCCTCCCGTTGTCCGACAGCCGGCCGTGGCGAGGTTGTCCTTGATCGCGATGGGAACGCCGTGAAGTGCGCCCATGCGTCCTCGATGCCGGTGATCGTCAAGCTCTCGCGCCTGCGCCAGCGCGGCATCGGCAGCCACCGTGATGAAGGCGTTCAATGACGCACCCTCGTCGGACATGATGCGCCGCAGGCACTCGGTAACCGCTTCCGTCGCCGAGATCGCCCTGCTGCGGATCGCGTCGCGCGCCTGCACCACGCCGCGGAGTGGATCCTCCGGCCCAGAACAGAGATCAACCACAGGTGCGGAAATGCTCACTCGTCACCCCGAACGCCGCCGAAGATTGCAATGAAGAGCAGACGGGGCGGCTGATGGTCAGACCAGCCTACTGCGGCTCGCATATCAGCGCAATGCTCGTCGACGCCCGCGGATCGTCCCGATGATCTCCTCGGGTGTTGGCCGCCGATGTCAGCGGACGTTGATTGACACCTTGCCGGTTACGCGGCCGAGTTCCTTGGCCTCGAGAAGCTCCGAGGCGCCGTTCAGATCGGCTTGCCGACCGAGGATCGGGATCAGCAATCGTTGATCGACTCTGGTCGCGATTTCGATGAGGCCGGCACGGTCGGGCTCGACCACGAAGAACGTCCCACGAGTCTCGACAGCCTCCGGTATTGCCGGGTCGACGATGGAGACGAAGCGGCCTGTGCGGCCAAGTGCGTCAGCGACGCTCCGCGCGAGCGGCCCACCGACTGTGTCGAGCACCAGCGACGTGTCGGTCAGGTCTGGTAGCGGTTCGTGGTCGGGGTCCAAGAACGCCGATGCGCCCGCGTCGAGCGTCGCGGAGCGGTCCTTGGCGCGTCCGACTCCCAGGACTCGCGCGCCGGCGTGGTGCGCGAGTTGCACGGCCAGATTTCCGACGCCGCCGCCGGCACCCAGGACGACTAGCGTTTCTCCCTCGTCGAGCGCGCCGTGCCGAAACAGCGCCTGCCAGGCGGTGAGGCCAGCCAAGGGCAGCGTTGACGACAGGCGATGATCGACGTTTCGTGGGCGGAGAGCCAGATTGCGCGCTTCCACCGTGACCAGCTCCGCGGCCGCGCCGTCGCGGTACCAGTCGGTGAGGCCGTAGACCTCGTCGCCGATGCTGAGACCGGTGGCCCCGAAGCCCAGACCGGAGACGACGCCCGACAGCTCGTGGCAGGGAATGACTGGCGTTCGATCGCGGCCACTGCGATCAATCCACGTCGAGGGCCACTCGAGCTCCCCCGGCGTGTAGCTGGCGGCGTGCACCTCAACAAGCGCGTCGCCGGTGCCGGGCTCGGGCGTCGGGGCGGACTCGCAGACGAGCTGGCCGGGCCCTCCGGGCGTCTGGAGGCGGAGTGCTCTCATAGTGCGAGTCGGAGTCCGTGGGATCAGGCCGTGACGGGGTTCCGGGCGTGCTCGGCCGCCCAGCTCAATGCGTAGTCGGCAACCTCTTCCCAGCCGTCCTGACCGATGATGAAATGCGCGCGGCCGGGAAACTCCTTGTACTCAGTAACGGCCGACGATTTGCGGTAGTGCTTGGCCGCTGACCTGTCTACCACCGCAGGAACGGTGTGGTCGTCCTCTCCGGCGATGAGCAGGAGCGGCGCCCGGTCGTCGTTGCCGAAGTCCACGTGTGTGGCGGCGCGGGGATTGAAGTTGGCGAACGCGCCCTGGAACAGGACCCGTCCTGGACCGGGAACGGCGTAGCGCTCGAACGCGGCCTGGGAGGCCTCGTCGCTCATCGTGTTGGTGAACGCGTAGTGAAACTCCGACGGGGTCAGCGCCACCGCCCGGTGATTGTTGGCCGGGTTCTTGAGAACGGGAAACGCGGACTTCAACTGAGCGAATGGGAGCTTGGTGATCCCCTTGACCGCCGCCGCGTCAATTCCGACGCCGGCCGCGCCCAGACCGCGGTCCAGCAGCACCTCGGCGAACGCACCGCCGAACGAGTGGCCCATGATGATCGGCGGCGACGGGAGGTCCCTGACGATTGCGTCGTAGTGGTCGACGATCTCCTCGATCCCGAGGTGCTCGATCCCCGACGGGTCAGCACGCAACGCGTCGATATCACCGTCCATTCCGGGCCACGCCGGCGCGATCACTTCATAGCCGGCGCTCTGGTAACGCTCGATCCAGTTCTCCCAGCTCAAGGGGGTCATCCACAGACCATGGATGAGAACAATCGTGTTCGGGGAGTTCGGGCTCATTTCTGCTCCTTGCTGTCTCGTGGTTCGCCCAGCGAGCCGTTTCAGGCGGGCTTGGTGTGGCTGACCGGCGTGCCGATTCCGGTGGCGAGCGGGTCACCCGGGTAGTCGTAGAACCGGCCGGGCTGCGACGTCTGGACGCCGTAACCGATTCCGAGTGCCTGCAGCGCGTCACGGACGCCGGTGACGGTCGGCCAGTCGTAGTTCTCAAAACCGACATCGTTCGGGACGATGTCCTTCTGGCCGATCTGGCCCTGGGCGAAGCGGACCAGCGCGCGGTGAACGGCCTCGGTTCCCATCGCCTCGGCGCAGAGCCGGGCACCGAAGTCCTCGCCGCGCTGCGCGAACGCGCTGACCCCGATCAGGTACAGGCTGATCTCGATCGTCTCGACCACCTCGAGCGTCTCGAACAGTCCGATGCCGCCGGCGCCGAACGCGGCGTCGGGGAACCAGTACTTGGTTGTCAGCGGCTCGCCGCCGGCGTCTTTGAGCGCCTCGACGTGCAGATACTCGGTGGTGACCGCATTACGTAGGACGGGCACGAATGCCTCGGACGGCGTGCCGGGCGCGTTCTCGATGGCAGCGGAGACGAACGTCACTCCGAGCTGCTCCTCGGTGACGAGGAAATCGAGCACATCCTTGAGTCCCTGCTTGTCGCTGAGGCTCGCCGCCTGGGCGGTGTCGGTGAGGATCGACATGGCTGTCTCCTTTGAGAGCATGATCTCGCCGCGGGGTGGCGGCCTTGCTGAGGAGACGATCGCCGACGATCGGGGAACCGCGGGGTGCCCTACAACCTCCGAGGTTTCGCTGGACGGCGGGCCACGATGGCCTCAGGAACGCGCCGGGTCGGCGTGCAGACTGAACTCGACACGCGTTCCACCCTCGGTCGGACTGGTGACCGCGACGGTTCCACCGAGAGCGTCGAGGCGGTCGATCAGACCGCTCAGTCCGGTGCCGATCCCCACGACGGCCCCTCCGATCCCGTCATCCTGGACAGTCGCTTGAAGGGCCGTGTCCGTGCTTTGGATCTCGATCGTGATCACCGACGCGCGCGAGTGCTTGATCGCATTCGTGAGCACCTCAGTCACGGCGTAGTACGTTGCGACCTCGACCGGCACAGGCAAGCGCGGCCCGGTGACCCGCAGCTCGACAGGGATCGGCGATCGCCGTGCGAGCGCCTGCAGCGGGGGCCGCAGGCCGCGCCGGGCCAGCAGAGCGGGATGCAGGCCCCGGGAGATCTCCCCTACCTCGTCGATTACGAACTCCAGGTCGGCCTCGAGTCGCTTGAGACCCTCCGACTGCTGCGAGCCCTCCTCGAACACCCCGCTGCGCAACGTCTGGACGTCCAGGGTGAGCGCGATCAGCCGTTGCTGGATGCCATCGTGCAGATCGCGCTCGACCCGCCGTCGGGCCTCATCGCTGGCGGTGACGATCCGTGCCCGCGAGGCGATCAACTGCGCGTGCGTCGTCGCATTTGAGATCGCGGTCGCGACGAGCTCGGTGTACTCGGCGACGCGCACCTCGGCGCGGTCGGGCAACGGACCTGCGCTGGAGACGACGACAATCGCGCCCCACACGCGCCCGGCGACGACGATCGGGGCGCCTGCGACCGATCGGAAGCCGGCCTTCTGGGCGATCTCGGCCACCCGGCCTCCCAGCCCGCCGTATTCATCGAGCCGGGCGGGCCGTCCCGAGTCGAGCACATGGGCGCAGACGCTCGGACCGTCGAGCAGCCAGCGACTACCGAGGGGAATGAATGCATTCCCGCCCGCTGCGCCCACGACCTCGACCTCGCGCTGCTCATAGCGGACGATCGCGACGTCGGGCACATCGAACAGCTCCTGTACCTCGGCCGCGACGACCGCGAACAAGCCCTCGCCGGTGGACCCGCCGGCGACGAGCGTCGCGACACGACGCAGCGATGCCTGCTCCGCCGCGAGGCGGCGGAGATCGTCGCGGGCCTGGGCGTTCGCGATCGCGATCGCGATCAGCTCGGTGAAATTCGCCAGCCGCTGCTCGGCGTCGTGGGGCGGGGCCGCGCCTGTCTGGACTGCCGCCATCGCGCCCCACAGCCTGCCATCAACGAGGACCGGTACGCCGTAGCCCCCGCGGGCATTGGCCGATCGCAGCCGCGCGGCCACCACACCGGGCAGCCCCTCGTAGGAGTCGATCCGCGCCGGCCGCCCCGTCTCGGCGATCCTGGACATCACGCTCGGTCCGTCCAGCGCGAAACTGGCCCCGACCGAGAATGGGCTGGCCGAGGCCTCCGCCATCACGGTCGCCGTCCCGTCGGGCTCAAACCTCATCAGCGTGAGGACCGGCAGGTCCAGCAGTCGCGACGCTTCTCGCGTCACCATCTCGAAAACAGCCTGTGGATCGGGGGTGCCCGCGACGAGCGTTGCCACCCGGCGCAACGCGGCCTGCTCCTCAACGAGCCGCTCGACGTCATCCCTCGCCGTAGCCGTCATTTCCAAAAACACCCCCGATGAGGTAGCCAGGTCACAGCACGTAGTCTCCCTGACACGATGACTGGCCGACGAGTTGTAGTGGCCGACGACGATGCGCTGCTCCGCGAAGGCATCGCGAGCCTGCTGACCGCCGCCGGCCACGACGTCGTGGCGCAAGCAGCCGACGCGACGACGCTGAGGCAGGCCGTACGTAGCACGGTTCCTGAGGTCGTGATCGCCGACATCCGGATGCCGCCCACCCAGACCTGGGAAGGGCTGGACGTCGCGCGCGAGATCCGCTCCGAGTTCCCAGAGATCGCCATCCTGTTGCTTTCGGCGCACGCCGAGGTAGACACGGCGATCGAGCTGCTCGAGAGCGGGAGCGGCATCGGCTACCTGCTCAAGAGCCGCGTCGCAAGAACCGATGACCTCCTTGACGCCGTCGAGCGCGTCAGTGAGGGCGGATCGGTCATCGACACCGAGCTCGTCCGCGAGATGCTCGCCTCACGACACCGAGCAGATCCGCTGGAAGAGCTGACCCCCCGCGAACGCGAGGTGCTGGCGCTGATGGCCGAAGGACGGTCCAATCGCGGCATCGCGCAAGCGCTCGTGGTCAGCGAGGGTGCGGTCGAAAAGCACGTCAGGCACATCCTTGCGAAGCTCGACCTTCCGAGCGAGAGTCACGATCACCGCCGAGTCCTCGCCGTCCTCACCTTTCTCGAAGCCCGCTAACTCTCACACAGCGCCTCGATCGCCACCTTGCCGAGCGCGATCTTCGAGATGAACCCGGACGCGCCGCATCCAGCCACCAGCTCGGCGACATCCTCGAGCTCGTAGGCGGAGATCAGAACGACGCACAGCGCCGGGTCTTGCGCGATCAACGATCGCGCCAGCGCCAACCCATCCTCGTCCGCCAGCTCGACATCAACCAGCGCGAGGTCGGGCTTGGCGCTCCTCGCCGAGGCGAGCGCCTCCTCGCCGGAAAGGGCGCATGCAGTGACAATCATTCCTTGCGACTCGAGCAGTGCGCGGGCCGAGGAGAGAAATGCCTGACTGTCGTCGACGATGAGACATCGCTGTACCACCTGTCCAGTATTCCAACGCGCTCGAGGGCCCGCAATGCAGCTAGCTGGCCCATCGTGAGACCCGCGAGCTGGACTGGACTTGGCCTGCCAGCGCCAGCGACACGGGGAGCGGCGGGTGTCATCCTGACGGGCATGCCGGCAACCGAGACCTACCCGGCGGCGCAGCACGGCGCCGCCCCCGCCGACCCGCGCGTGCGGGCCACCGACACGCGCCGGCTCAAGACGAGCGACCGTCTCCTGATCGAACGGGCGACCCACGGCTTCGAGGTCCTGCAAGGGAAATGGAAGGTGCACCTGATCGTTGCGATGGCACGCGGCATCCGCCGACCCAGCCGCCTGCACGCGTGCCTTCCCGGGATCTCCAAGAAGGTGATGACCGACTGCCTGCGCGGCCTCGAGCGAGACGGCCTCGTCACCCGCAAGATCTACGCGCAAGTCCCCGTACGCGTCGACTACAGCCTTACTCCGCTGGGCTGGACGATCACCGACGCGATCGTCGCCCTCTCCGAGTGGAGCAGACACCACAGCGGCGATGTCACGCGCGCGCGCAGTGAGTACTGGGTACGAGCTGTGAACACCGACGAGATCCCTCACGCCCGACTCACCGCCTGACCGAGCGGTGCGACGGGGGCCACTAGCGAAGCCGTGATCGTCGGCGCCGACGCCGACGCCGACGCCGACGCCCGCGATGCTCACGATCGCATCCGTCCTTCGGATCATTCCGGTGCTGGCGACTCCTTCGGTGGGCGCGACGATGACGCCGTCGCCCCGCTCGCCTCGCGCCACGAACGAGACAAATTGCATTCCGTACTAGGGCAAGCTGTATGATGGTATGCAAATTGCGACCCTCGGAGGGGACGGCATGGCCTCGAAAGCTGCACCTGCGGACCCGCAGCGTGACTTGACGGAGCAGAGCCTCGATCACACGACTGGTGGTCAGATCACTCGACGCAGGTTCGTTCGACAGACGGGACTGCTTGGCGCGTCGGCGCTCGGACTCGGTGTGGTCGCCCCCACCGCCTCGGCGTGGAGCGGATACGGGGGGCGCCGCGCGCGTGGCCCCCTTCGCGTGTCGCGCGCGAACCCTCGCTACCTTGCCGACCCGAATGGCACCATCGTCCACCTCGCCGGCGCCGGAACCTGGGGCAACGTTCAGAACGGATTCACCAGCACGGCCTTCGACTACGGGTGGGGTGCCCCATTCGAGGAGAGGGCCTTCTTGGACATGATGTCCGCGCATGACCTGAACTACATCCGTCTCTGGCTGTACGAGACCCCGCAGGTGACCTACTTTGGTGGCGAGCAGGGCCAACCGGACGACCATCCGAGCCCGGTGCCGTGGCGGCGAACCGGGCCGGGGACGGCTCTTGATGGAAAGCCGAAGTTCGACCTGACCAAGGTTGATCCCGCGTACCTCAGACTGTGGAGGTCGCGTATTACGGCGGCCGCGTCCCGCGGGATCTATGTGTCAGTGATGCTGTTCGAGGGCTTCAGCGTCCTCAGCCCGCAGCAGGCCGAGGACCTGGCCGGCTGGACGGGCCATCCCTTCAACGCTGCGAACAACATCAACGGGATCGATGGAGATCCCGATGCGACGGGTCAGGGGATCGCGACGCACACGCTGCAGGTTCCCGCGATCACGAAGCTCCAGGACATGTACGTCCGGACGCTCCTCGACGCGTTCAACGACCTCGACAACATCATGTCCTACGAGATTGCCAACGAGAGCTTCGGCACGGCGGAATGGCAATACCACATGGTCAACACGATCCAGACCCATGAGGCGCGCCAGCCAAAGCATCACCTTGCCTACATGAGCTTCGTGCACTCGGACACCACGCAGAATCAGGTGCTGTTCGAGAGCGCCGCCCCTCTGGTCGGCCATCGGTGGCTCCGGAACCAGCGTCGACAGTCCGCTGCTCTCCGACGGAAGCAAGGTTCTCGTCAGCGAGACGGACCATATCGGTCCTACCTTCACCGCTCTCCAGCTCGACGCCCCTCGCGCGAGAGCGTGGGCGTGGAAGGCATTCACGCGAGCGAACATCGCGAGCCTCGAGGCCTACGCTCCAAATCAGCCGGGCTTCGACGAAGGTGTGCGGGCGATGGGCGATACGCGGCGGCTTTCAGAGCGGATCGACCTCGCCGCGCTGATCCCGCGAAGCGACCTCGCGTCGACCGGCTTCTGCCTGGCCGCTCCGCGTAGGGAATATGTCGTCTACCAGCCGGCCACCGGTCCCTTCACCTTGGGGGTGCTTCCCGGGAGGTACCGCCTGGAGTGGTTCAACCCGAGCACGGGCACCACAGCTCAGCGAGCGAATATCTCTGTCTCGGCCCCCAACAACATGACGTTCACGCCGCCGTTCAGCGGGGACGCCGTCCTCTATCTCAAGGCCCGGTAGCGGTACCGCCAGGGCTCGCGCTATCCGCGCAAGCCGCTCGGGCGTTTCATGCGAGCCCTGGCGTCACCACCACAGAGATCCGGTCCGCCTGTCACGAAGCCGAGTCTGATCGGCACTGCTGAATGTCACACGGCGGTCATTCCGCCATCGACCGCCCACACGGCGCCGGTGACGTAGGAGGCCTCGTCCGAGGCCAGTAACGCGATCACGGCCGCGACCTCTGCGGGCCGTCCCGTTCGCCCCAGCGGGATGGCTTGCAGGGCAGCCTTCCGCAGCTGATCGTCGCGGACGACGGTCTGGGTCAATGGGGTGTCGATGAACCCGGGGATGACGCCATTGACGCGGACTCCTTCTGCCGCATAGTCGCTCGCCATGACCCGGATGAGGCCGTAGACGCCCGCCTTGCTCGCGCTGTAGGCGTCCTCGCCCGGTGCCAGCCCATAGAGTCCGGTGGGCGAGGCCGTGCACACCACGCAGCCCTTTGAAGCGAGGAGCAGAGGCAGAGCGTGCTTGCAGGTCAAGAAGGTGCCCGTGAGGTTCACGTCTATGACTCGCTGCCAGACCCGAGTCTCGAGCCGGTCCGCGCGATCGTCGTGCTCGACCGGCTCCACCGCCGCGTTCGGCGACCAGGATGTCGAGACCGCCCAGGACGTTGGCGGCCTGAGCGACGGCGTCTGCGATCTGTTCCTCGATGCTGACGTCAGCGACAAGAGGCACCGCCCGACCCCCGGTGCGGCGTATCGCCTCCGCAGTCTCGGTCGCTGCTGCTTGATCGATGTCCACGACCGCAACGCGTGCTTCCTCGGCTGCGAAACGCAACGCCGTGGCGCGACCGATGCCGCTGCCGGCACCTGTGATCAGCGCCCGCTTGCCGGTCAGTCGCGACGAGCCGCTCGAGCTCACGGTGATTCAGGGGAGATGGGGAGGAGAGAGCTCAACGTCGCTCAAGGTGGCTGTGGTGGTGAGATCTCTCACCGTTGAGGGTCTCAAGTCGGGGCGCTGCCGCAATCAGGCGCTTGGTGTATTCCTCGCCCGGCGTGTGGATCAGGCTTCGTACCGGGCCTTGCTCGCATGCCCGCCCAGAGTCGAGAACGATCACTCGGTCAGAAATGCTCGCCACCACCCCGAGGTCGTGGGAGATGAAAAGCATGCTCAAAGACATGTCCTTGCGCAGTTCCGCGAGGAGGTCGAGGACGGCGGCTTGGACTGAGACATCGAGCGCAGAGGTGACTTCGTCGCAGATGAGGAGGTCAGGTCCTCCGGCCAGGGCTCGCGCCATCGCGACGCGTTGTCGTTCCCCGCCGGAGAGCTCGCTCGGGTATCGCATCCCCGTGCCGACGGGCAAGCGGACGAGCTCGAGAAGGCGCTTGGTCTCTGCCTCTGCATCTCTCCGGCTGAGGCCCCGCAGTTGGTGCAAGGGGCGCTGGATGATCGCCGCGATCGTGTGGCGTGGGTTGAGCGAGTCGTACGGGTTCTGAAACACGATCTGTACCCGCCGTCGCTCGTCAAGCGATCGCTGCGCGGCCCGTCGTGCAAGCGACGAGCCGTCGAAGACGACCTCGCCTGAATCCGGCTCATGGAGCCCGGCGATGCAACGCGCAATCGTGGTCTTGCCGCTGCCCGGATTCGCCGACGAGCGCCACACATTCCCCGGGGTTGACGTGGAATGAGACCTCCTCTGCCGCAACAACGACATGTCGGCGCGACCGGTGCGTCGCCGTGAGGCGGGTGACTTTCAACAGCGCCTCAGGGGCCACCGCAGTCCCGAGCTCCTCTGAAAGAGGCGGCTCGAGGCGAATGGACGGAGTGCGCTGCCATTCGAAGCAGCGAACCTGGTGGTTCCCAGGCAGCGGCTCCAGCTCTGGCATCGCCTGGTCGCAGTGAGGCGTCCGCTGTCGACATCGGGGGCTGAACGCGCACGCTTGCCCCCAGCTACCGACGCCGCGAGCGACTCCTGGGATGCCGCGCAGACGTCGCGGCACCAGGTGGTCGGGAACGGCGGAGACGAGGCCGTAAGCGTACGGGTGTTTCGGGGTCCTCGACAGGTCTGCCGCGGGGCCCTGTTCGACAATCCGTCCGGCGTACATCACGGCGATGCGAGCCGCGACTGAGCTGACCACGGCCAGGTCATGCGAGATATAGAGCACGCCGACGCTGGCCTCCTTGGCGAGCCGTCGGACCTCCGCCAAGATGCCCTGTTGCACGATGACATCTAACCCCGTCGTCGGTTCGTCAAGGACGACCAGGGCCGGGCGACAGATGAGCGCGATCGCGATCGCGACCCGTTGCTGCTGTCCTCCCGAGAGCTGATGCGGAAACCGGCTGATGAACGCCTCGTCGTCAGGGAGGTGCACCTGCTGGAGTGCGTCTCGTACTACGGCCTCGGTCGCCCTCTCCGGCGTGTGCGCACGCAGCATCGCCATGATCTGCGCACCGATTCGGATCGACGGATTGAGGGCAGTCGCCGGCTCTTGAGGGACGTAGGAAACCAGTCGGCCGCGGAGCTGGCGCAATGCACGGCCACGCTGGCCGCTCACTGGCTCACCGCCGATGACGATGCTCCCGTGGGTCCGTCGGACACCTGGCCGTTGGTAGCCGAGCAGAGCCAGCCCGAGGGTCGTCTTGCCACTCCCCGATTCCCCGACCAACCCGAGGATCTCGCCACGATCAATGTGCATACTGATGTCGTCGACGATGGGCTCGCCGGACGACAGCTCGACTCGCAGGCCCGCGACCTCGAGGACGGGGACCGTCACCGCGCCATCCGTGCTCGTTCCGGGGAACGTCCCAGGCCTCGTGCGACCGAGTCAGCGACGAGGTTCGCCGAGATCGTCAGAGTTGCGATCAGGACAATCGGCACAACAGATGCCCAGGGCTGGATGGTGAGTCCGCCTCGGTTTTCCGAGATCATCAATGCCCAGTCCGCGGATGGCGGTTGCAAGCCCAGCCCGAGGAAATTGACCGAGGCGACCAGCAGGATCGATCCGGTCAACCTCACGCCCGCATCAGCCAAGACCGGCAGCGCGATGTTGGGCAGGATCTCTCGTCCGAGCACGAACGACCGACGCTCGCCCCTTGCGACGGCAGCCTCGACATAGCCTCGAACCGATGCTTCCAGGGTGGCGGCGCGGACGATCCGTGATATTCCGGGAATGTGGGTGAGCGCGACGCCCAGGACGAGTACCCAGGGGCTGGGGCCGGCGCCGGTGGCAAGCACCAGCAACAGGATGATCGGCGGGAACGCCAGGAGAATGTCCATGGCTCGCATCAGCGCAGGATCCATCAGCGAACGCGACGTCCCGGCCAGAAGGCCGACCGGAATCCCCACCAGATAGCCCAGGAGTGTCGCCGCGAGTGCCAATCCAATCACCGAACGTCCACCCCACAGCACCCGGCTGAGGACGTCGCGCCCGAGGAAGTCAGTGCCGAGCGGATACTGCGCGTTTGGACTGTGGAACGGCGGCCCAACGAGGGCCGCGGGCGGGTGGGGAGCGAACGCGGGTCCGACGAGCGCGATGAGGACAACAGCTATTCCAAGCGCCAGCCCGATACGAGCGGACCAAGAGCTCACCAGGTGCCGGCGCCTGCCCAGCCAGGCCCCCGTCCTCGCCCGGTGAGCGACAGCCGTCACAGCGCGGTCCTCAGCTTGGGTATCAACAGGACCACCAGAAGGTCGGCGAGGATGTTCAGCGCCAGGTACACCGCGGCGATCAGCACCGCGACCGTCTGAACGAGAGGAATATCCCGCGAGTTCACCGCGTTTACCAGAGCCTGACCCAATCCGGGATAGCCGAATACGTACTCGGTTACGACGATCCCTCCGACCAGCCACTGGATGTTGAGCGCAAAAACCTGCACGGCCGGTGCAAGTGCGTTACGTAGCGCGTACCGCAGGACGACATCGCGCTCACGAAATCCGTTCAGTCGCGCCATCTGTACGTACTCGGAGCCGAGCACATCGACCATTCCTGCGCGAACCATGCGTAGCGTCTGTGCGATTGATGTGGCGAGCAGTGTTGCCACCGGTAGGACGAGAATTTCCGGATGTGCCAGTGGCGACTCCCCGGCGCTCAGCAGCGATACCGCCGGTAGAACACCAAGCCCGAGGGCGAATACCAAGATCAGAATCGTGCCCGTGACGAACTCGGGCAGCGCGGTCAGTGCCACCGACCCGCTCGAGATGAAGTGATCGGTCGGCCGCCCCGCGCGGGCCGCGGCAAGCACCCCAAGGCCCATCGCCAGCGGTACGAGAAGCAGCACCGTGAGCCCAGCGAGGATCGCGCTGTTCTCTGCGGGCCAACGGATCAGGCTCGAGATGGGCAGCTGGGACGACGCCGACCGACCCAGATTGCCGTGGAGCACCCCTCCGATCCAGCGCCCGTATTGGGTGACCAATGGCTGATCAAGATGCAGCTGGTGTCGCAGCGCCGCGAGCGACGCAGGGGTTGAATTCCGGCCGAGGATGGCACTCGCGGCGTCTCCCGGTAGCACCTGGGTCCCGACGAAGATGAGTACCGATATCACGAATAGCGTGACAAGGGCCACGAGCACTCGGCGCGCCAGGAACGCCATCACCGGGTGCTCCCTGGCGCGGCCAGCCCTCGGCAGCCCTCCCCCCGACAACGGGTCCACGAGCAGCTGAGTGTCGGCGCTGAGGACCGGCTGTAGGCTGGGATCAGGTGCCATGAAGCGACGCGGCTATTCGAGCCAGAAGTCCTGGAAGTTGAAGTTGCTCAACTCATTGTTTGAGTTTGGAACCGCGCCCTGAACGTTGGGCGCGAGGCCGTCGAGCAGCGGATAGAAGCCCCACATGATGTAGCCGCCACGCTCCCACAGGATGCGCTGCAGCTCGAAATTGAGCTCCTTGCGCTTCGATTCGTCCAGTGTCGCCTGGGTCTGGAGGTACAGCTTGTCCCATTCCGCATCGCGCCAATGGGTCTCGTTGAACGGCGCGTTCGGCGCCAGCGCCTGCTGGTACCAGGAGAACAATGAGAACGCCGGCCAGTCGGTCTGAGCGAAGTTCTGCTTGAGATAGCTCGGTCCGAAGTAGGACGCCGAGGGGCCGTTGTTCACATTCACCGTGATCCCTGCCGCCTTCGCTTGCTGAGCAAACGCCGTGGCGGACTCGATCATGCCGGGAGCGGCGCTCGAGGAATAGAGCGTGACCCGCAGGTCGGACTGCCCGGCGGCCTTCAGAAGTGATTTGGCCTGAGCGATGTCCTGGTGGCGCTGTGGCAGCTGGGTGTTGTAGTCCGGCTGGTGGTAGCCGAAGACGTCATTGGCCACCAACCCGAAACCGTCCTGCGCATCGGACACGAGCTGCGGCCGGTCGGCGATCAAGCGCATGGCCTGCCGTACTCGAACATCCTTGAACGGGTCGAGGTCGCAGGCCATGTAGATCGGGACGATGCCGGAGCCAAGCGCGTTGAGAACCTTCATCTGGCTTGAGTTCAAGTGCGCCTTGGCTTGCGGGTAGGGCAGGGAGTCGATTGCGTCCACCTGTCCGGTGAGAAGCGCGTTGAGCCGCGCCTGCTCGTCAGGAATCGAGAGCATCGAGAGCTTGTCTGCGTATGGACGCCCTGGCTTCCAATAGTGGGGGTTCTTCGCGAAGACGCTGCTCGTTCCGGGGGTGAACGACACGTATTTGAACGGCCCTGTCCCGATCGGGTGGTGGAAGTCCGTCGCGCCGTTCTTGATGATCTGCATTTGGGGCGGCTCAAAGACCTGGGGGAACTCTGCGCTCGGCGCGTGCAGCGGAATGTGCAGTGTGCGCTTGTCGACCTTGTGCATCGCCTTGAGATCGATCATCGCGGCTACATTCGCCCCAAACAGAGTGCTCTTCGGAGCGCCCATCCGGTTGAGTGTGTAGATGACGTCGTCGGGACCGAATGGCGAGCCATCGTGCCACTCCACCCCTTCCCGGAGGCGAACGGTCCACGCAGTCGCCTTCGCGTTCGGCTCCATCGACTCGGCAAGCTCCATCTCGAGCGTCTGATCGGGGCGCGCCCGGACCAGGCGGTCAAAGAGGTTCGATGCTCGAGCCGAATCCATGTTGGACACGGCCGCGTTGGGGTCGAGCGTCTCCGTTGAGCCGCCGCCAACCATCGCGACGCGCAGCGTGCCCCCGTGCTTGGGCGTACCGCTCGCGGTTGCGCTGCCCGAGGAGGACGAGCTGCCACACGCCGCCAGGAAGCCGGGGGTCCCCAGCGCGACTCCCCCTGCGACAGCACCCTTGAGCAGCGTGCGTCGCGTGTAGCGGAGAGACGCGCCCTGGGCGCCATCGTCCCGATGAGGATCAGCGTCGAAGCTGCGGGCTGTCATTCGGCCTCCTTAGTTCGATCGGCTCTGCGGCGCGAGTCGGGCGAGGGAATGGTGGTCATGCCAGACGCGCAGGCCGCCGGCGAGGCCGCATGCGGGCTTCCCTGCCGATGGGAGGCGGCAGGCATGATGGTATTCCATCATGCAACAGTATCAGAGGCCAGGTGAGAGGACATGGTATACCATCGTGTATGGTCCTATCTTCACCATCGAATGCAGCGGAATCGGGGCCCCGGGACCGCTCCATCTGCACGTGGCATACGATATGCCTATGAGCCGCCAGCAGCAAGATCAGCCACAAAATAACTTGGCCGCATTTACGAGCGTCCCCCGCGCCCCCCGTCTCTCGGAGAAGGTCGCAGAGACGATCACCGAAGCGATCATCTCCCAGGAGCTCGCAGCTGGGACCCGTCTGCCCACCGAAAGGGACCTGGGCGAGCAGTTCGGCGTGTCGCGAACCGTCATACGCGAGGCCATGAAGGCCTTGACCGCGAAGGGATTGGTGGAGGTTCAGTCGGGCAGCGGCGTGCGGGTGGCGGGCGTCAAGCATGACGCGGTCACGGAATCGCTGAGCCTCTACCTCCGGGGACAGAGCGATGGCGGACCGATCGACTACGAGAAGGTGCACGAGATTCGTGGCGTCCTCGAGGTTGAAATGGCGGCGGCGGCGGCCGAGCGCAGAACCGATGAAGAAGTTCGGCTCTTGACTGAGGCCTGCGAGGGCGTCGAAGCGGCGAAGGGTGACGTCGACCTGACAGCCATGCGCGATGTGGAATTTCATCGCGCGATCGGACGGGCCACCCACAACGAGTTCTACGTGGTGCTGCTTGATGCGCTCGGCGGGGTCCTGGTCGAGATTCGGCGGACCAACCTCGTCAAACCAAGCGGGCGTCGCCGGACGATCACCCAGCATCGAGAGATCCTGGATGCCATCGTCAACGGCGACCCGGACGCTGCCAGGGAGAAGATGCGTCGGCACCTCGACAGCGTCAGACAGCTGTGGTCAACGTGAGGCCGGCGTTGGTGAAGTCAAGAGCGCGATGCTGAGGTCGGCTTGCTGGCGTTGACCATCACCGAGCTGGGAGGGCGCGCGTCACTCGCGGAGCGGCCTCCGCCCGTTCGCGGGGACGGTGAGACGCTGGTCAGGGTCCTGGCTGCCCCGATGAATCCCGTCGATGTGCGGGTGGCTGACGGTGGATTCTTTATGGGGCACCCGCCTCTGCCGTATGTTCCAGGCGTCGAAGTTGTCGGCCGGGTGCTCGAGTCCGATCGCCTGCCGCCGGACACAATGGTGTGGTCATGTCTGGACGGGCTGGGCACAGCTCGCGATGGGGCGATCGCAGAGCAGGCTGTCGTGCGGGACGAGACGCTCGTGTCCATTGACGTGGATATCGATGAGGCCACCGCCGCCTCCCTGGGAACCGCGGGACTGGCGGCATGGTTTCCCCTCACCCGGAGAGCACCGGTCACACCCGGTGAGACAGTCGTCGTTCTGGGCGCCACCGGCGCCGTCGGGCAGATCGCGCTTCAGGCCGCGAAGCTGCTTGGCGCGGGAGTGACGGTAGCCGTTGGCCGATCCGACGAGCGGCTCTCCAGGGCTCGGATGCTCGGAGCTGATGCAACTGTCCAACTCGGCGACCCGGAGCAGTTGGTCGCCGATCTTCGAGACGCCTGCGGCCCTGAAGGCGCGCACCTCATCTTCGATCTCCTGTGGGGCGATCCGGTGGTGGCAGCACTTGAGGTCGCGGCGCCTCACGCCAGGATCCTTCACATCGGGCAATCAGCTGGAGCCCATGCCGCCGTCCCCTCCGCACCCATTCGCGGGAAGAGCCTTGACGTACTGGGGTTCACCAATTTCAACGTGGACCTATCGACGATGCGCGACTGCTACGGCGAGCTCTTGGCGCACGCGAGCGCGGGGCGGATCCGACTCGATCTCGAGCGGGTGACGCTGGAGGCATCGCCCGACGCTTGGGACCGTCAGGCATCGGGGCCCGGGACGAAGCTCATCGTCTGCCCGTGATGGGCTCCGAAGCCTCGGCGTGAGGGAGATTCGCTGGGAAACCGATCCGGTGGAACCAGGTTCGCATTGGGCATATGGAATGCCAGATGACTGTAGTATGTTGAGACCAAGCCTGACCTCGAAGCAGGACGGTGAAACTCACGTGAAGATCGCGATGATGGGAGCTGGAGCGATCGGCTGTGTCTTCGGTGCAGCGATCGCAGATGCAGGTTTTGACACGACCATGGTCGACGTTCGGACCGACGTGATTGACGCGATCAGTGCCTCGGGGATCGCGGTTAGGCGCGACGGCGAGGAGCGACGGGTGAAGATCGGTGCGACCACCGACCCAACGACCGTGGGCCCCGTCGATCTGATCCTCTTTCTCACCAAGAGCTATCACACCGATGATGCCGCCGGCTTGGCGCGCAGCATGGTCGGCGAACAGACGGTCATCGCCACGATGCAGAACGGCATGGGCAACGGAGACATTCTCGCGAAGACCTTTGGTCCCGCCCGGGTCGTTCTCGGCGTGACCGCTGAGAGTGGAACGACCGTGGATCCTGGTGTCGTCGAGCATCCCGGTCGCGCAGTCACCTTTGTCGGCCCGTACGACGGAGGGACCCTCGTGACGTCCCAGGGACTGGCGGACGTCCTCTCCGCGTCCGGTTTTGACGTCGAGCCGACACTGACGATCGAGACCGAGATCTGGCGAAAGCTAGTAGTGGGCGCATCCACCTTGCCCGCCCCCGCGCTGCTCGGTCTCACCTGTGGTGAACTGATGGACGATCGTGACATGCGCGCGCTCATGGACGAGACGGCCATCGAGGTCGTCCGCGTCGCTCAGGCGCTCGGTCACGACATCGACCAGAGCGAGCGTCTCGCGTACATCCATGAGCTGCTTGCGCAGGTTCCCGACGCCAAGGGATCGATGGTTCAGGACATTGAAGCCGGCCGCAGGACGGAGATTGATTTCATCAACGGCGCGGTCGTGGGTGCGGGCGATGCGGTCGGCGTGGAAACCCCTGTCAACAGAACCCTGGTCGCTCTCGTGAAGGGATGGGAATCCCGTCGGCGCCATATCGAGGCGCGCTGAGTAGCGTGATTCGCCGTCTCGACCACGTCGGCATCGTCGTCCGCGACACCGAGGTCGCGCTGACACAGTTTCGCGATCGGCTGGGTTTCCCGGTCGTGGCCGTGGATGAGCCACCAGAGGTGCCAGTCCTCCTGACCTACCTCGACATGGGCAATGCCTACCTGCAGCTTGTCGAACCGCTCGACCATGAATCTCCGATCGCACAATGGCTGGATGAGCACGGCGAGGGAATGCACCACATCTGCTTCGGCGTGGACGATCTTGTGGCGACGCTCGATGAGCTGCGGCCCCCGGGCGCGGCCCAGACGGCCATGGGGAGCGGCCGTGGATTCCCGGCCGCCTTCGTTGCGGGAGAGCCGGCCCACGGCGTGAGAGTCGAGTGCACCGAGATTCACGACGCCGCCCCACTCGCCAACCCCTCTGAGTGATCGTGCCGTGTCGTTGAGAACCTTCGATGTTGACGTGGTGGTCGATGCCCAGGCCAACGTCGGCGAATCCCCGGCGTGGGAGGTGACACGCCAGGCGCTGGTCTGGGTCGACACCTATCGACGCCTCGTGCATGTGCTTGATCCAGCCACCGGCGCGGATCAGGCGACCGACGTGGGCCAATGCGTCGGCGCGGCGGCACCGGCGGCCGACAATGGCTTGGTTCTCGCGCTCGAGAATGGCTTCGCCCTCTTCGACCCCGACTCCGGGGCTCTGCGCCAAGTCGCCGAGATCGAGGCTTGTGCGGCAGATGCGTTGATGAATGATGGAAAATGTGATCCGCAAGGTCGGTTTGTCGCTGGAACGACGACGCGGCGTGAGACTCCCGGCGCGGGAGCGCTGTACCGGCTGGGCGCCGACTGCAGTGTCGATGTCTTGTTGCGGGATGTAACGCTGTCCAATGGCCTGGGCTGGAGTCCGGATGGGCGCGTCATGTACTACGTCGACAGCGCGCTCCAGCGCATCGACACGTTTCTTTACAGCGAGGACGGCCGGCTCACGGCCAGGCGCGTATTTGTGGAGATCCCAGAGGCCGCGGGGATGCCCGACGGACTGACGGTCGACGCTGACGGGTATGTCTGGGTGGCGCTATGGGGCGGCTCCGCGGTCCGCCGGTACTCCCCGGAGGGGGTGCTCGAGGGTGAGCTTCGACTTCCCGTGACTCAGGTGACCAGTTGCGCATTTGGCGGAGCGGATTGGGGCGACCTCTTCATCACGAGCGCCAGCTGGGACATGGATGCAGCTTCTCGCCAGAAGGAACCCCACGCCGGCGCGATCTTTGCCGCTCGACCGGGCGTGGTCGGCCAGCAGACGTGTCGCTTCCAAGGGGAGTGCGGATGAAGACCCGCGCCGCTCTGTTCCATGCTCCGGGCCGGCCTCTGGAGGTCGCAGAGATTGACGTCGAGGAACCGCGCTCCGGTGAGGTGCTGGTGAGGATGTCAGCCGTGGGGCTCTGCGGCAGCGACCTGCACGTGATCCGAGGTGAATGGCCACGCCCCACCCCGATGGTGCTCGGGCACGAGGGCTCCGGCGTTGTCGAAGCCGTCGGACCAGGCGTCTCCCAGATCACGGCCGGCCAGCGAGTGGTCCTCTCGTGGGCGCCCTCATGCGGAGTCTGCGGACCCTGTTTGCGTGGGCGCCCCGCCGCGTGCCTTCGCCTCCGAGAGGCATTCGGGAAGGGGACTCTGGTCGACGGGACGACGCGGCTGAGCCGAGACGGCCAACCCGTCTACCGAATGACCGCCGTGGGGGCGCTGGCAGAGCGCATCGTCGTCTCCGAGGAGACAGCACTACCGCTCGCCGACGAGGTGGGGATGGAGGAGGCGGCGCTCCTTGGGTGCGCGGCGCTGACTGGAGTGGGGGCGGTGCGTAACGCCGCCAAGCTTGCCCCGGGCGCGTCAGTCCTCGTCCTAGGCGCCGGAGGTGTCGGCCAGTTCGTCGTGCAAGGCGCACGAGCCTCAGGGGCTCGCGAGATCATCATCGTCGATCCAGTCGCGGCGCGCACCGCGAAGGGTCTCGAGCTCGGCGCCACACACGCGGTACATCCGGACGGGCTTGACGAGCTGATGACCGCGATCCTGCCCGACGGCGCCGACTATGCCTTCGAGGCGGTTGGCAGAGCCGAGTCCGAGGCCGCGGCTCTGCAGTGGACTCGCGCCGGCGGGACAGCCGTGTTGGTCGGCATGCCGGCGGTTGGTGCACGGCTCGAGGTTGATCCGTTCGATTTCGCGGCCCGGGAGAAAACGCTGACCGGGTCTATCTACGGCTCGGAGGATCCCGCTCGAGCGATGCCCAAGCTGCTGGGCCAGGTCAAGTCTGGCGAGATCATGCTGACCCCTCTCGTGGGTCCAAGGTACTCGCTCGACGACGTCAACGATGCCATCGCTGCAACGCTTGCGGGCGAGCCGCGCCGTGTGCTTGGTCATGCTGTGAGTCACCAGCCGGCTGTAGCGCTCGTCACCGGCGCCGGGTCGGGGATTGGGCGGGCGATCAGCAGCCGGCTGTCTGATTCTGGCTTCCAGGTCATCCTCGCTGGACGGCGAGCGCAGGCCCTCGACTCAACCCTGGCGCGGCTGCCCCCCAGCTCGGGGTCGTTTGTCATGCCCACTGACGTGACGAACCGGAGAAGCGTCGAGGCACTCTTTGAGGCGATCGTTGAGCGCGCCGGGAGGCTCGACGTGCTGGTGAACAACGCGGGAGTCCTGGGGCCGCAGGCACCGATCGATGAATACCCGCTTGACGAGTGGCAATCGACGGTCGACACCAACCTCACGGGCGCGTTTTTGTGCGCCCAGAAGGCATTTCACCAGATGCGCCGTCAGCAGCCGCCGGGAGGACGAATCATCAACAACGGCTCGCTCTCGGCGCACGTGCCTCGTCCTGACGCCGTCGGCTACACAGTCACCAAGCACGGGATGACCGGCCTGACCAAGGCCCTGGCACTTGAGGGGCGGCGGTACGGCATTGCGTGCGGTCAGATCGACATCGGCAACGCCGCCTCAGAGATGACAGGCGAGATTTCGACCCGGGCGCTGCAGCCCGACGGCTCCAGGCTCCCAGAGCCCACGATCGACTGCAGCAAAGTCGCCGACGCGGTGCTTTACATGGCTCAGCTTCCCCTTGAGGCGAGCGTGCTCTCGATGACCCTCATGGCAACGGGCATGCCCTTTCTCGGCCGGGGATGATCTTCGAAGTCGGTGCATGTCGCCGTCGCGGGTCCGGACTTGCCGACTGTTCCGAGCAGCGCCCTAGACGCGGTTGCGGTATTTGACGTTGGCGAACGGCCAGTCGGCGGCGAGCCAACTGTCCACGGTCTCGTGCAACACGGCGTCCAGCTCAGCCCGACTTGCGGTTACCCACGACCGCACCTCGGTGATGTCGGGGTCGGCCCGCGACGGGTAGATGTAGACGCAGCCGACGACGACGTCTTCTTCATCGAGGACGGTGTACGTGAAGCCGACTCGTCGCTCAAAGTCGTCGGCATGCCTTCGCAGGTCGCGGAGGTTCTCGTCGAGTGACATTCCCTCAGCGGGTGGCCATCGCCAGGTTGAAAAACCCGGGGTGGCGCGGATGTGCTCGATGCTCGACATCCAGGCACGGTGATCGGCGTCGTTGTGCTGGGGTCCGAGCGGCTCCAGGCGGAAGCCCGGACCGCTGAGAGTCAGCGGGACGACGTAGTCATCCGGGACGATCGAGGGGGTCATGAGGCGCGTTCAGTGGTGGCTGGTGAGGCTGTTGAGGAGCGTGCGGCCGATGGTGACCGGGTGGCTCGCCACCATGGAGAGCCGGCCTGCCAGCGACGTCGGCTCGTGGGCGAGCCCGAGCTGACGCATGATCGATTGCTGATCGAAGTAGACGCGTTCGCATATCAGCTGCTCGCCGTCGAACAGGAAGAAGGCCGTCATGCGGCAGCGAAACGACCGCCCCGTCGGCGGTAGCGCGCGCAGGCGGCCCAGATGTGTGCCGAGGAGGTCGAACTCGACGATGACAGCGTCGTCGGCGTGATGTAGCGCGATGAGTTCGTTGCGTTGGTCTGGGAAGGCGCCGCGGCTCTCGGCAAAATATTCGCGGACTTCCGTTTCACCGTCGAACACGTCGCCCGTCGGCACGAGCTCATAGCGCGGATGCGAGAACGTCCCGATCGTGGCGTCGAAGTCCTGGCGGTTCTCCGAGTCCATGTGCTCGAGCACGATCGCCTCGCGCCGTCGACGTAGTCCACCCCCTCCCACACGTTGCTCGCTCATCTGGCGACAGCGTATCCATCGCCTCCGCTTCGCGGACGAGAACCAGGCGCCGGTTGGCTCGGGCCGCTCACGGCGTCGCGCATGGGCCTTCAGCGGCGGCGATGAGTTTCCGAAGTGGGCCGAGTCCCTGTGCCTATACCGTTGCCACAGACGAGGAGACTTACGATGACCGTCATCATCACCGCTTGGGACCGATCGCCCGATGGCGGCATGGGCCTGGCGCGCGATACGCGCGTTCGCTGGGCGCTTGAAGAGGTGGGCCAGCCTTACGAGGTGCGCTTTGTTTCGCTGCGTACGAAGCAGGAACCCGCGCATGTGCGCCTGAATCCTTTCGGCCTGATTCCGACCTATGAGGAAGGCGACCTTGCCCTGTTCGAGACAGGCGCGATCGTCTTGCACATCGCCGAGCGCCATGCGGGCCTGTTCCCGGACGATGCCAATGCGCGAGCGCGGGGCATCACCTGGATGTTTGCCGCGCTCAATACTGTGGAGCCGCCGATCCTCGAACTGGTGACGGCCAAGATCTTGGAGGGGGACAGGCCCTGGGCCGAGGAGCGCCTGCCTCTGGTCAAAGACCGCATTCGCGATCGTATGTCCCAACTTTCTGATCGGTTGGGCGACGCCGACTGGCTCGATGGGGCGTTCACCGCGGGCGACCTCATGATGGTCTCGGTGTTGCTCAGGCTGAGGCCCTCGGGCCTTCTGGACGAGTCCCCGAAACTGGCCGCCTATGTGGCCCGCGGCGAAGCGCGGCCTGCATATGAACGGGCTTTCGCTGCCCAACGGGCCATCAACGCTCCTAGTCCGCAGGCTGGCTGACAATCGACCTGTTCGCCAATTCTGAGATCAGCCGGGTCTGGGCGTCAGTTGATGTCGCGCCGGGCGGTTAGGGCGATGCCGACGGCGGCGAGTGCGGCGGCCCAGGCGATCAGGATGACGGCGCCGGCGCCGGGCGACAGCAGGTGATGGACTTTGAGGCCCATCATCGCGTCCGAGGCGCGTGTCGGCATGAACCGCCCAACGGAGGGCGCGAGGCCGAACAGGAGGCTGTCGACGACGAACCCCCAGGCGAGGAGCGTGATGACGGCACCGACCTGGTTGTGGATGATCGCGCCGAGGCCAGTCCCGATCGCGCCCCATAGCGCCACGCCGGCGAGCCCTCCAAGTGTGAGCAGCACGATCTCGCTGCTGTTGAGTGCGACGGTGATGCCACGTCCGTCGAGGATTGCGTAGCCGATCGCCCAACCGATCGCCTCGCCGATGACACCGAACGCGATTCCCGCCAGCGCGCCGGCGATCACCTTGGCGCTGAGGACGCGTGAGCGCGCCGGATTGAATAACACCGTTGGACGGATCGTGCCGTAGCGGTACTCGCTGGTCACAAGCAGTGCGCCCGCGAGCGCCGAGAACACGCCTGCGAGGCTGCCGAGGCTCAGGAACGAGCGCTGGTCCTCCTTGCTCGCCAGTCCGCTTGGGTCGCTGAGCAACCCGGTCAGAAGCGTGAACAGCAGGATCAGTGCGATCATCCCGAGGATCAGCCCGATCGTGGTTCGGGTTGAGCGAATCTTCAGCAGCTCGGCTCTGGTCTGCGCGATCATGCCGGCGCCTCCGTCGTCAGTTGCAGGAATATCTCCTCCAGGGAGCCGCCCTCGGTCACGAGCTCGTGAATCGGGACGCCGGCGGCGAATGCGATCTCACCAACCCGCTCGCTCGATGCTCCTTGCACGAGCAGCACATGGTCGGCACCGGTCGTGACCTGTAGATGTTCACTGTGCAGTGCGGCCGTGAGCCGTTCCGGGTCCGCGCTGCGGACGCGTACCGCGCCGCCGGCGCGAGCGGTCAGCTCTGCCAGCGCCGACTCGACCACGAGCCGGCCATGACTGATGATCAGCACCTGGTCGACGGTTTGCGCGACCTCCGCCAGCACGTGGCTTGAGACGAGTACGGTGCGACCCTCGGATGCGAGCCGGCGCAGGAAGTCACGTAGCCAGCGCACGCCCTCCGGATCAAGCCCGTTGGCCGGCTCGTCGAGGATCAGCAACTCCGGGTCGCCAAGGAGCGCCGCCGCGAGTCCGAGTCGCTGGCGCATCCCCAGCGAGTACCCCTTCACGCGCCGGTGGGCCGCCTCGGTGAGCTCGACCAAGCTGAGCACCTCATCAACGCGCGAGTCAGGAACATCGACGGCGCGTCCGAGCATGCGCAGGTGGTCGCGGCCTGAGCGACCGGGGTGAAAATCGGTCGCCTCCAGCACAGCGCCGATCCGCAGCGCGGGATGCTCAAGCTCGGCGTAAGGGCCGTCGAACACGAGCGCCCGCCCGCTCGTCGGCGACGCCAGGCCCAGGACCATCCGAAGCGTCGTCGTCTTGCCGGCCCCGTTTGGTCCAAGGAAGCCCGTGATCGTGCCCGCTTCCAGCACGAACGACAGATCCGTGACCGCCGTAACGTCGCCAAAGCGCTTGGTCAGCGACTCGGCCTTGACGACCGCTGTCACCCGCGGCCCCGTGTCTGGTCGGGTTGAGCGAACGCGGATGCGAGCTCGTGCAGCGCGTCTGACGTGTTCACGCCCAGAGCGCCGAGCAGCACCGCCGCCGGATCTGGTGGTTGGAGACGGAGGATCTGGGCCAGCACCTCAGGGCCGGTGACCTGGAGCTTCCGATGACCCTTGGGCTTGTACGCTTCCTCCAGCACTTTCTTGGCCGCGGGCGTCATGCGGAAGCGATCTTTTTTCGCGACGTCTCTGATCCTCGGCTTCTTTGGCACGGCGCGCATCGGCAGTGGGGGAGCCTCGGCGCCGGGCCCCAGGCCCAGGGCGCCCAGGGCTTCGCGATCGAGCGAGTCGAGGGCCTGGCGAGCTTGCTGCAGGTTCACGCCCAGCACGGCTCCGACCGAGGGATCTTCAAGCAAGGCGAGCAGGAGGTGATCGGTACCCGTCCGGCGATCGCCTCGGCGACGAGCTTCCTCACTGGCCTGCAGGTAGATGGCCCAGGCGTGAAGCGTCTCTGGCACTACCGATTCGGTGGTCATGAAGACTCCCTGTATTTGGTGTGCACGGATTGGCGGGTGACGCCCAAGGCGTCTCCGATCTGCTGCCACGACCAGCCCTTTGCCCGGGCCGACGCGACGTGGTCCGCCTCGACCCGTTCCGCGAGCCGGTGCAGAGCGAGAGCGGCGCGGAGACCCAGCGACGGGTCGTCCGACGCGATCGCGGAGGTGATGTCTTCGGCGTTCATGTCCGTCAGTCTAGATTGACAATAGGACGTTTGTCAACACAAACTGACGCCGCGTGGTCTCGGCACGATCGGCGCTACGCACGCGTCGTCACGGGCACGGCTTCAACGAGCGCTGGAGTAGGCTGGCAGCGTGGGACCCGACAACTCGCAGGTCGAGATGGGGCGGGCGGGAGATCAAGCGGCTACACCTTCGATCCCCGTGATCGCGGCCAGGGTGGCTACGCCGGCCGGGCGGGCGCTCGCGCTACAGCGTCTTGTCGGCAACCGTTTGACGCGGGCGATCCTCGCGCGCGAGTTCCTGATCGCGCCGAAGGTCGCAGCGCCGTCGCCCGTCGACCTCTCGGCTGCGGCGCTGCGGAAAGCGCAGTTGTGGAACCAGGTGCTGTTCACGGACGCTCAGGAGATCGCCACGGTGCGGGATGTGCTCGGCATTGGGCGCGAGCCGTCGGTTATCGACGACGAGCTGTCGCTCGCGGTGGCCCGTTACCAGGCCGACTATGGGCTGGCGGCGGACGGGATGCTCGGGGCCAAGACCGCCGGTCCGCTCGCGGCGGAGATCACGGCGGAGGCCGACGCCCTCGGCGATCCGGCCCGGGGAACGGAACTTCGCCGCGTCGCGCAGCGGCTGCACCTGCGGTCGATGTCGCTGCGCACGCACGGGAGTGTCACCAGTCAGGGATTTGTGGGGCCCGACGACATGCCGTCGGGCGCGGTCACGGTCCGGATGGGCGACGTGGAGACGGGCTTTTCGCTGAAGAACGCCGTCAGCATGGAGTACGTCGGTGCGGACGCCGACTCGGTCCACTGGCTGCAGTTCATCTCGACCGAGGAGTTCGGGACGCCGCCCGGAGCGGCGGCACCGGTGTTTGAGACGGGGACCCTGCAGACGACCAACGGGCCGATGACGTTCTCGGACCCCACGACCCCGCACTGGACACTCGATTCGGTGCCCGCCGATCCCACCGACCCAGCCCCGAGCCCGTTCTACGACGTCAGCGGCGGCGCGGCCCGGGTCAAGGCCGGGGTGCAGGTCGCGATGCTCGACGAGCCGGGCGAGGACAGCAACATCTCCGGAGCGCAGTCGTTCGCGGCGTCGGGACCGGGCGCGGGGTCGCCGGTGGTGACCACGCGGGATACGTTCTCCGCATATGCGGTCAAGGGCGATCGCGCGATCTACCGCGTGGACTACTTCGTGATCGAGGATGTCGACATCGCCACCGGCAAATCGAAGCCGGATCGATACTTCTTGAAGTGGGCCGGCCAGGTGAGGGGTCTGCGCCCCGAGCACGACGCCGCGCTCAAGGCCAAGTTCCCGAGTACGCCGATCCGGTGACCGTGGGCCCGATCGGGATCTGGCGGGTCAGCCGCGAAGAGCCGGTGGTCGACGATGGCGGTCGTGCGGCGGCGAACGTTCCCATCTTCGCATTCGACGGCGCGACGGTGGCGCTTCGCCTGCGGACCGTCCACCAGTGGCAGCCGCGGCCGCCCGACGACGTCTTCCGGCTGCCCGCCCGCCTCGCCGACGGCGAGCTCACCTACCAGGCCCCGAACGGCGCGTGGGTCGACCTGGCGCGGTTCGAGGACGGCCGCTTCGTTGATGTCGGCAGCGGGCGCAAGCGCATCTACGAGCCGATCGCCGCCGGCGACCTCGACCCGCGCGACCGGGCCCTCGTCCCGCCGGAGAGCCCCGGATAGCCATCCGTCGTCGGAGGCCGTTGCATCTTGGCCCTGGGCCGCGGCAGCCGGCCGACGGTCTTTGCGCGGACCCTCGGATTACTTCCTGCTCCCGCGACGAGGAACAGCAGTAAGGTCTCGCTGGCTCAACGTCGTCCTGAAATGCAGCCTCCGCCGACTCGCCGGCGGCGACTGGATGGGCAACGAAGAACCGCTTTCAACCCCCAACAAACGTGGCCGCCCCCGCTACAAACCAGGAGCCCACGCCAATCTCGCCCATAGCAGGCCAGCTGGTCACCGAAAGGCTTGAGTACGACGGTGGGCGGCAGGTCACGGCGTATGTCCCGCCGGCTTCGCCCGAGGCCATCGTCTTCGCCGGCGACGGCCAGTTGATCACGTCGTGGGGAGGCGTCCTCGAGGCCGCCGACCTACCGTCCACGATGATCATCGGTGCACACCGCCTGGACGATGAGACACTGCGGCTGCATGAGTACTCACCGGGCGAGAGCACGGCCGCGTTCGCGTTTGATCCGCAACGGTTCGCCGCGCACGAGAGGTTCTTTGTCGGGGACGTGCGCCGATGGGCGCAGTCGCGGTTCGGCGTCGCGCTGCCTGCCGATCGAACCGCTGTGTTCGGTGTCTCGGCGGGTGGAGAGCTCGCGCTCGCCATGGGGCTTCGCCATCCCGACATCTACGGCGCGGTCTTTTGCGCTTCGCCGGGCGCCGGCTACCGACCGCCGGCCCGGATGCCGAGCTCGCTCCCGCGCGCGTACCTCGTGGCCGGCATGCAGGAGCGGTTCTTCCTCCAGAACGCCGCTCGGTGGGCGCACGCACTGCGCGATGCAGGCGCGGATGTTGTCATGACAGAGCGGGTCGGCTCACACGGCGACGCATTCTGGAGAGAAGAGTTCCCGCTGATGGTGGCGTGGGCGTTTGGACGCTGAGCATCGCGAAGGTCGATTGCCAGTCACCTTCTGACCCGGGTCCCAGCGCCTCCTGACGAGGCCGCTGCTGCATCACCCAGGGCGATCATGAGCGTGACGAGCCAACCGTGCCCCCGCCGCCCGATGGTGCTATTGCTCTGTCAAAACTGGATCACCAGCACCGCAAGACGTTGCACCCGCACCTGTTGCCTGCTCAGCGGTAACAGTTTGGAGCTGTCGCTCGGGTGCCCTGGATGTCACCGGCCGTGACGTGGCTCTCGACCCAGATTTGACCTGACACCTGGATGTCAGAACCCAATCTGAACTGCCCGGCGTGAAACTCGATCCCGTGCGCGCTCTGGTCGGCGCAGAAGTCGCCGCTGGCGGTCTGCCCGGGGATGCTGCCGTCGTCGAGCACAAGATCACCCACGTGCACCTTGACCATCTTGGCGTTGCTGAACGGGACCCCGATCCACGTCTTGCCGCGACCCGCGGTCCGCTCGAGGAGGCCATGGTTCTCGAGAACAAACCGTGCCCGCGGCGCCGTGGCTCGGATGCCGACGGGCGACTCTGAATTCGCGACCAGCGTTCCGTCGTTGCGCACCAGCGTGCCCGGTCCGCCCCGCCACGCCCCTGATGACCACACCAGGACACCGCTGTTCTGAAATCGCGTCAGGCCGAGAGTCACAGCGCCGTCCGGACCGGGATCGATGACGGACCTGCTGGCGTGGAGGAGGTCCAGGGAGCCCGGCCCCCGAATGCTCCCGCCGGTCCATCTGAAGGACTCGCTGACCGAGAGGGCGTCCGTGACGAAGACAGCACCGCGGTTGACGGCGAGTCTCGCAATGCCGGAACGGATCCGAGCGTCCAGACGCAGAGATGCGCCTGGATCCAGCACCAGGAACCCGTGGCCCCCCACGGAGCCGACGTGATAGATGCCGACAGAGACGACCGCGGTCGAGCCGGCGGGAAAGCATGCTCGGTCCCGTGCTCCCGGCATTCGTCCCGTCGACCAGTTCGCACCCGTACTCCACCGATGGTCGTGCGCCCGGCCCACCCACGAAATCGAACAGTTTCGGGCCGCGCCGGGACGCGAATGGCCCTCGCGCGCTGCGACCCACACCACCACCGCGACAATCGCGACGGCGATGGCGGTATGGACGAGGGCCGGAACTTTGCGAAGGATGCCCCGCATTCACGGGCGTACATCGGCTCGACGAATGCACGGCTCCAACTCCTGGTTCGATGGCGGACACAAGAGCCGCACAACGCAAGCCCGCTCCACTAGGTGCCGCGACGCCGTCAGCGAACGGCACCCGAACAACCGAAGCCCGTGACCTTGACACCCCACCCTGTTATGGATGACCTTCATCGCCCATGATCCAGCGCGCGAGAGACGCACGAAAGGTGGGAGCGATCCGCTGGGGGTCAGGCCGCCTTGTCTGCTCGTACGCAGCCGTAGGCGTCCTGGTGGTTGTCCCACGCCGTGGCGGTGTAGTTAACGACCCGAAGGCCTGACGCTTCGATCAGCGCCCTGGCTGCTTCAGGGCTGGCGATCGAGATGCCGTAGCCCGGCCATCCTGGGTAGTCGCCATAACCGAAGCCGCTTGCGCTGTAATCCCCGAGCACAGACGCCATCGTTTGCTCATCGAGGCCATAGGAGCGCACTGGGCCGCTGCCGTCCCTGATCCAGCGGGCGACCTGAGGTCCGTGAGTTGTCAAGACGAGCACTCCGTCGCTGGTCAGGGAGCTGGCGAGCACCTCGAGGAATCCCGCCCATGCGCTCTGATCGATGTGTGTGAAAACCGACCCCACCCAGATCAAGTCGAACGGTTCCTCGAACTTCACCTCAGCCGGGTCAGTCGTGGAGTACACGGGGATAGCACCGAACGTCCGGGCGCAGAAATCAACCCCGTCGCGGTCCATGTCGGACGCTGTGATGCGTGCGGCCGGGAAGGCCTGCCGCAGCACTCGCAGGACCCGGCCGTGTCCGCACCCGAAATCAAGGACGTGTCCTATGTCCGATTTCTCGGCTACAGCAAGCGAGCTGGTGATGCAGGCAAGAGCCGACCGACCCACGGCCACGTAATGGAAATAGCCACCCGGCGCGAACATCCCATCCCGCGGGGAGATCTGGTGCGCCCGCCGGAAGCCGTACCAGTAGATGGACCGGCCAAGCCGGATGCTCCGCGCGGCTCCCTCTTTTACGATGTGTCGGGGGTCAGGCCTCAACTCGCGCGGCGGACCCTACCGTAATCCGGCATGAACAAGGAAGCTTGAGCCCAGTCAGGTCAGAGTCCCGGCCGTTCCCAAGCGGCTGAACGGTCCTGAGTAGGAGCTGCCTATGGGCCGGCTCGGGCGATGACGGACGCCCGGCGGACATGCATGTGGTGGCGGGTATCTGGGCCGGGTCTCATGCCGGCCAACGTCGGCAGCCGGCCAGTTCGTCGACGCCGGTGTAGACGTACGGTGGTAGGCCTGCGTAGGACGTGTCGCGCACGGCCATCCAGCATCCGCGGACCTGCTCGGCGGCGATCTTGTAGTCGATCGTGTACGGCTGGGGCGGAGCGTGTGAGTCGTGGTAGGTCGCCTGGCAAATCCCCGACGGCTGGCACTTCTTGGTGGTTGTGATGCCTCCTGCGGCGCGGTCGAGGTAGGTCAACCGGCAACGCGTCGTCGAGGGGCACATCACGCTGGGTTTGATCGGCTGATGAGCGGCGACCCACGCCACGGACTGCTGCAGATCGAGGCGCGAGAAATGGCGCAACGGCTTCAGCGGCCCCGACGGCGGGATCACATCGGGAGCGTCGGCCGTGCCGGCGTGGGCGGGCGGCTCGCACCCGACGGTAGTCGAGGTTGAATGCGGGCAAGTCAGGGTCGAGGTGACCGCGGCACTGGAGATGTTGTTGATGACGCTGGCGCTGACTCGCACGGAGTAGGGCGGTGGCTCACCCAGCGGGAGACGCGATATGACTCGGCCCCGCGAGCCGACTAGCCGGAACGTCGCGATGGCCGCCGATGATCCGCGTTGCGGGGCGGGCGTACTTGGAGTGATCACACCCGGATGCTGACCGCTGACGACCAGCGTCAGAACCGCCGGACGGCATGCCAGCGACTTCGACCACCGGGGAAATGAGAAGGCGACCTCGACGTGATGGCCGATCAGGTGCGCATCGATTGTGGGTGCGAAGGGAATGCCGAGCCAGCGAGGCGACCCGGGAGCGGTCGCCATCCTCCTTCGGACCTGGTAGCAGCCGGCCTGCGTCGAGACCGGCGCCCGAGCCGCGGCCTTGAGCTGCGCGAGGATCGCCCGATCCTGTGCAGCGATGCGGCGCAACAGCCGCTGCGGCATCCCGCGCCGCGCCTCTGGAAACGAGACCTCAGACAGCACCGGCAAAGACCCAGCGTTCGCCAGCCGGCCTAGCGACGCGCGCACCCGTGGCGTCTGAGGCGGGCTTGGCGCAGGACGGCCGTGATCTGCGTGCACAGCTCCGCACCCCACCAGCGCGCCGCCGCACGCCAGCATCACGCCGAGCAATCCAACCCGCCTCATGGCGTATCGCATCGACCAGTGACCGTGCGAAGTTGAGAAGCGCGCTAGAGCGCGGACCCGAATTGCCCTCCTACCACCGGGTCAGGTCGAGTTCGCCACGATCTCGTTACCCTGATTCCGGTTCGTCGGGATCCCGGCGTCGACGACGAGGAGAGGGTCGATGGAGGCGTGAGGGGCCGGGCGGGGTCAGTGCTGGTCCGCGGCGTACGTTGGCGCCTGATGGGCTCGCTGCTGGTCGTGATCGCGGCGGCGATCGCGGTCGGCGCAGCGGTCGTCGGGCCGCTCTTCCTGCGAGCCGGCGGTGATTCCCTGGTCCGGCAGGCTGTGGCAGGCGCCACGGTGTCGAACACCAGCTTCGAGCTCGACTCCGCGACCCATTCGACGACGCTCGACGGGCTCGCGGCCGAGCGGCAGTCGCTACTCCGAAGCGAGCACCTGAGCGGGCTGTACGGACGCCCCGTGGTGCGGACGATGGTCTCCGCCGTCATCGTCACCAGATTCACCGGTCAGTCCTATCTAGGGGCGCTGACCTACCGCAGCGGCATCTGTTCGGCTCTGCACTTCAGCGCCGGCGGGTGTGCAGCGGGTCCCGGGGATGCGGTCGTCAGCGATCGTATGGCACGACGGTTTCGGCTCTCCGTCGGGTCGATGATCACCGTCAAGGAGCTCAACCACGGGAGTCCGGCCCGGATCCGGATTACCGGCGTGTTTGACCTCCCGAACCTGCAGAGCCCCTACTGGTTCGGCGATGGAGCGATCCACTTCAGTTTCGGGCAGAACAGCGACAGGCCCTTGTTTCTCCCCCGGACTGACGATCTGTTCGTGGCCAGGCCGGCCGCCTTTGCGCTCCCGTCCGCCTATGCGCGCACGCTCAGTATCCAGAGCGGGGTGCGGCCCGGGGTGCTGGGCATCAGGAATGCGTCGGCGATCAGGCACGAGATGCTCACTCTGCAGCAGCGCGCCGCGGCGGCCGGTTTCGAGGTCCAGACTGGTCTCCCAGCGCTACTCTCGAGCCCCCTGCACCAGCGGACGCTGATGGGGGCGGTCGTCGTGGTCGCCGCCGTTCAGCTCGTCCTGCTGGCGATCTGGGTGCTGACCGCGGTGCTCATGCGCAGTGCCGACCTCCGACGTGCGGAGCTGCGGGTCGCGCGCCTGCGAGGGTTCCCGTTGCCCACGCTGGTCGGGGTGTCGATCGCCGAGCCGGCAGCGCTCTGCACGGTCGGGGTCGTGTTGGGGATCGGCGGTGCGTGGGTCGTGGTGCGTGCCGCGGCGTCGATCCTGTTCACGGACGGAACCGTCGTGAGGCCTGACGCGTGGACGTTCGCCGGCTTCGCAGCGGTGCTGGTGACGATCGGGGCCGTTCTCGCTATCAGCACGGTCCGGTTGCTGCGGAGCTCCGGGCTTGTCGTGTCGTCTCCGCAGTCCGCGAGCACCCGTACACGAGTCGCGATCGACGTGTCGATCCTTGCCGTCTCTGGTGTCGCGCTGGTCGCCGCGTCTACAAGTGGGGGGCTCAGCTCTCACAGCAATCCGGTGGCGGCCGCTGCTCCTGCGGTGGTCGCTCTGGGGATCTCGGTGATCGCGATCCGCATCGTCGAGTACCTGTGTCGCCGGCTCAGCACCGCGACGTACGATTCCTCCGCCGTGGGCAGCTTCCTGGCGGTTCGGCGGATCGGGCGGCGGCCGACGGTGCTGCGCGAGGGGCGGACGCTGGTGATCGCGGTCGGCCTGGCGTGTTTCGCGGTCTGTGCATGGTCGGTCGCACGGGCCAACCGGCTCACCGACGCGAGGTTTTCGACCGGCGCGCGGACGGTCGTGACCGTGACCGCAACTGATCTGCAGCTCGATCGAGCGGTCCACGCCGTCGATCCGCGCGGACGCTTCGCGATGGCCGCGGTCGAGATCAATACCTCGAGCACGTCGCTCGTGGGAGTCGATGCCAAGCGGCTGCCGGCCGTCGCGGCCTGGCCCGATGGCACGACTCGCGCGAGCGTCGCCGCGGTCGGTCGCGTATTGACCCCGAAGACCGACTTCGACGTCATCCTGCCCAACGGTGCCGTGACAATTTCCGCTGATGTCTCGGCCTCGGGGGTCGGGAGCCGCGATCTCGTACACCTCGACCTGGAGGCCTGGCTGTTTGACCCGGTCCATGGCTCGCGCATCGTCGACCTCGGCAGCTTGCGCCGCGGCAGGTTCACCTACCGGGGCGTCCCGCAGACGGGCTGCCCATGCAGTCTGACCGGCATCGGGGTGCTCCCCAGCGTCAAGCGCGTTCCGCGCTCGGGTCAGATCCACCTCGGTCTGGACGCGCTGAGCTACCGCACCGGCCCGGGTGCGCTGCGCAGCGCCCGGGCCGAGTTGACGCCGACGGCCTGGCGCTCGACCTTGGCCGGCGTCCGTGTCATCGCGAACACGTCGGGGGTGGGTTTCGACATTCCGATGGCGGCGGTGGCCGGTGATGTCGGCCCCTACGCACGCGACGCTGCGGCCTCCCTGGTCGGGCCACCCTCGGTTCTCCCGGCGGTCGTGGCGCGTCAGGCCGAGGAGGTTCCCGGGGGCACGCTGGCCGAACAGGGCCTGGACGGGAACACGATCACCGTACGTCCGGTGATCACCGCCACAGCGCTACCGCGGCTCGGCTCCAGCGGGGTGTTCGCCGATCTGGGCACGCTCGAGCGATCCCAGATCCGCCCCACGATCGCCCAGGCGACCGAGCAGGTGTGGCTCGGGCCGGGCGCGCCGGCGGATGCCGTCAGGCGCCTGGCGACGGCCGGGCTGCACATCGACGCTGTCCAGCGGTCGTCCGCGCTGATCAGCCAGGCGGGGCATAGCGGTCCGGCTCTGGCCTATGACTTCATGCTGCTGGCCACGCTTGTTGCCCTGCTGGTCGCGGCGGTCGGCACCTTCAGCGTGCTAGCCGCCGGACGCCGTCAACGCGCCACGGAGATGATGGCCCTGGAGGTCGCCGGGGTGCGGCGTTCGATTCTCGCGCGCTCGTTGGCCATCGAGGCTGCGATCCTCGCGCTGACGGCGCTGTTCGGGGTGATTGCCGGCGCGGGCACCGCCGCCATCGCCCTCCCGTCGCTACCTCAGCTCGCCGCGCCCACCGACACACCTCTGTCCTATGCGCTGCCGGTTGGGCTGATCCTGGCCGTGGCGCTGGGCGCGGTGCTGGTGGTCATGGTCGCCACAGCGGTCGCGGCGCGCGGCATCCTGACGAGTATGTCTCCATCTCTCCTGCGTGCGGCGGCCGATGACGTCGACTGACACGCCGATATCGGCGGGCGCGGAGGTGGTGTGCGCGGGACTCGTGCACGTCTATACCAGCGAGCACGGGCCGGTGGTCGCGCTGCGCAACGCCGACCTGGTCGTCGAGGCCGGGGAGATGTTGGCCATCGTCGGTCCCTCTGGATCGGGCAAGACCACGCTGATGATGCTGCTCGCCGGTCTGCTCCAGCCGACCGCGGGCTCGGTGTTGATCGGCGGTCAGGACATCGCGCAGCTTGACGCGGCCAGCCTCAGCCGACTGCGCGCCACCGAGCTCTCGCTGCTGCTCCAGGACCCGTTGCGCAACCTACTGCCCTATGCCACGGTTGGCCAGAACATCGGTTTCGCCGCGCGCGGCGCTCGTCGGCGCGGCTGGTCGCTGCGCTGGTCGACTGAGGAGCTGGTGCAGCGGATGGGTCTGGGTGAGCTCGCTGACCGGCCCGTGTACCGGCTCTCGGCCGGGCAGCAGAACCGGGCGGCGATCGCCAGTGCACTGGCGACATCCCCGCGCGTCCTGCTTGCCGACGAGCCGACAGGCCAGCTCGATCCTCACAGCCGCGACATGGTGATCGCAGCGCTGCGCGACGCGCGTGAGCTCAGCGGCGCCACGGTCATCGTGGTCACGCATGACCCGGCCGTCTCCGAGGCGCTTCCCCGCGCGCTGGCCATCGAGAACGGAGCTATCGGCGCTGAGGGCCGGGGCGCGGAGCGCTTCGCGGTCGTGGGCGGCTCCGGGTCGATCCAGCTGCCCCCCGAGGTCCTCGCCCGCTATCCGAGCGGAACGCTGCTGACCGTCGATCTCGACGCCGGCGGGATCGTGCTGCGGGCCCGAGAGAATCGTTCAGGGGAGATCGGTGATGCGTGAAGCGTCGCGCTTTGTGATCGAGGACCTGACCGTGCGCGACACCGATTCGGTGTTCGTCTCAGACCTTTCGGTCAGTATCGGGTCCGGCGAGGTGCTTGGCATCACCGGTCCGTCCGGCACCGGCAAGTCAAGCCTGATCTATGTCCTTGCGGGTCTGGCCGCGCCGCACTCCGGTCGCGTGCACTACGCCGACCGCCCGGTGGCGCCCGGCGGTGGGACGGCGCTGGGGGTGATCCTCCAGCACCATCATCTCCCCGGGATGCTGACCGCCCACGAGGCGGTCAGCCTGCCGTTGCAGGCCCGAGGCGTCAACCGCCCGGAAGTCACCGAGCGCAGCGACCGCATCCTCCTCGCCCTGGGCTTGGGCGATCAGGCCCACCAGTTGATCTGGGAGCTCTCCGGCGGGCAGCGCCAGCGTGTCGCGGTCGCCAGGGCGCTCGCAGACGATCCCGAGCTGATCCTCGCCGACGAGCCCACCGCCGGTCTTGACCCGGGGTCCCGCAACGTTGTCCTCAGTCACCTGATCGACGCAGCCCACGCCGGCGCGATCGTGATCATCGCCAGCAGCGACGCCGAGCTGATCGACAACTGCACCAGCGTGATCACGCTCGACGGCGGCTAGACGGCCCAAGACCACCCACCCAACGGGGACTTCTGATGCCGCCGCCCGGGCTCGAACCCAGGACCTTCGGATCAACGCGCGCGACGCACCAGCGGCTTCAGGTGGTTACGGCTTGGGCCCTTTGCGGTGAGCGGAGCCATCGCCGCCGTAGCTGAAGCTCACGTGGACGCTGGTGGGCGCGCCGGCGTTGCGGGTGACGATGTCCTGGAGCGAGCTCGTGCTCTTGATCATGCCCATGCCGGTGCTCGTGAACGTCGCGTCGTTGAACACCTGGCGAGCGAGCAGTGGGTTGGTCAGTGCCTGCGTGAAGGCGTCGTTGGCGACCATATAGGTCATAAGTTCACCCATCATCATGTAGTCGGGATAGTCCTCAGCGAAGATCCCTACGTACCACTCCAGCTTGTCGATGTCGCCGTAAAGCGCCTCCAGTCGTTGTCTCACCTCGCTACTGGACGTCAGCTCCTCGAAACTGGTGAGCCGCGAAAGGCCGTACGCCTCGCGGTAGTCGTTAAATGACCTCAGCCTGGCCTTACGCATCAGCGCCACGGTCACCTCCTCGACCGAAGGCCATTCGGGGTTTGAGCTCTCGACCAGGAACGCCGGCGTGTTCAGGAGTCCGATCCTTCCGGCGGGCTCGTTCGAGCACATGGCCATGATCGACTCAATGCCCTTCTCCAGAACCAGCGGATTGTTGTTGCGGAAACCTGTCGCATCCAGCGCGTCCGAGCCGGTGCCGATCGTGTCTGGGACCAGCGGATGCCAGCGGTACAGCAGGTTGAACTCGATCGCGCACCAGTTGGGGCGGTTCCAACGCTCCTCGTCGGCGATGAAAGGCACCGCTTCGATCGGGAAATCGAATGGCGCGATGTGCATGATGTATTCCTCGACGACGAGCTTGAGCAGCATCACGATCAGGATGTTGCGAGCGGTCTGGAAGACGCGCTCGTCATCCCAGTCAGGGTTCTCTTGGGTGAGGATGCCGGCCACCCGGTTGTGCTCGCGCAAGAACACGATGTTCATGACTGTGTTGCCGATCGTCGAGTTCCCATGCTCGAGACCGACCGCGAAGAAGGTATCGGTCTGCTGCTCGGGCGCGCTTCTGAGGATCACGTCCGTGACAAAGGTGAGGTCAAACAGGCCCTCGAACTCCGGCTTGAACGCCGCCGGCTGACCGGCTGCACGTGGAGCAAACAGGAACTCGGGGTACTCCTCGCCGTTGATCACCTGGCTCTTGAGACGCCCGCCCTGCGTGGAGCGCAACAGGTTCGTCGCATCGATGTTCCGCCCGTAGATCTGGCACAAATCGATCTCATGGTTGGACTCGTTCTTGCGGTAGTCCGTCAGGCTCGTGCGCAAAAAGCTGTCCGTGAACCACTGCGCGAAAAACATGAACATGACGCTCGTGTCCGTCGCGGGGAGCAGCCGCTCCCGGCGGTATAGCGCCACCACATCCGCCTCCGACGGCAGGCTTGTCTGCTCCGCGAGGGTTGACGGCGGTAGATGCCGCCCCGAGAATGTCCGATCGGTAAGGCTTAGCCAGCTCGTGTAGTCGCTCGCGAGCGACAGGGCGCGCGGCCGCAGCGTCGTCGCGTAGCCGAACTTGTTGATCACCGAACGGCTGACCAGCCTCCTGATCGGCTCGACGCCGCCAAGCCCAAGGCGACCGACAAGGTTCGGCAACTCCCGGGCCACCACATCCGGCAGCCGGAAATTCATCGCCACCACATTCTGGTACCCACACGCGTGCCTCGCGGCCCGCTCAAGGTCAGCTGACCCGGCATCAGCATCGAACGCTCGCAGTCAAACAGTGGACGAGACCACCAGCTTACCCAAATCCGAGGGGCGTTCCTTGACCGTTCCCTATCGACGCGACGTCGCATGAGCGGGTGGGCCGTGGCGAGCATGCGCAGCGAGGTCATCCGGAACGCGGACTGGCGCCATCCCGATCGGCACGAGAACCGAGGCGGTGACAATGCTCACCGCAGCCGTGGTGGAACGATTCCTCTGCTGTCGCAGGGCTCGTCCCTGATGAGGTCCCCAATCCCGATTTGCCGCGGCGCCACCAGCACCGGGGCATGGAGGTCTCCACCCATGATCACCCCCGAGGACAGCGCCTTTCTGCGGCGCGCCATCGAGATCGCCGCCGCGGCGATCACCAACGGCGACGCTCCATACGGGTCACTGCTGGTCGACGCTCAGGGCGCTGTCCTGATGCAGGCGCACAACACCGTTCAGCGCGACCGCGACATCACTGCCCACCCAGAGCTGAAGCTGGCTCGCTGGGCGGCACGCGAACTCCCGCCCCAGACCGCCGCGGCCACCACGATGTACACCAGCTGTCAGCCGTGCAGCATGTGCACCGGCGCGATCGTCCGGTCGGGCCTGGGCCGTGTCGTCTACGCGTTATCCACCCAACAGGCGCTCGAGCTCAACCCCGGCTCAGACTGGCCGACCGTGCCCCAGGACGGACCAGCCCTGCTCGACGAAGCACGCGTGCCCATCGAGCGCTACCACCAAACCGGTGGCGATCACCGCGCGCCTACCGACACCGAATAGAGCTGATCGCGCCCACCCTCACCACGCCGACAGCCCTAAACGACCCCCCCCCTTTCATGGATGACCTTAATCGCCCATGATCCAGCGCGCGAGCGACCGAGTCGGCAACAGCGCGCTTGGATCGGCCTACGGGATCGCTCGGGTCAAGCGGCGGTCGCGCCGCAGCTGTGCGCGGTACGGCGCATGGTCGAGCATGTATTCGCGCCGGTCTCCAAAGTCGCGTCGCCGGCGTTCGCCAGACCGGTGAACGCTCTCTCGTTGACGCTGTTTGTCCGGTAAGGAGAGTCGGCCGGCCAGAACATCGGCCACCCACGCCGCCTGATCTTCGGCGATCGGCAGCAGCGCGCGGTGAGCCTCGAAGAGTCCGACGAAGAACAGATCGTCGGCATCCGTGTGGCCGATGCCTCGAAACAGCCGATCAGGGCGCGGACGCGCATCCTCCGGCAGAAAGTCGGTAGCCGGCTCGTAGCCGGTGGCGTGGACGAGGATGTCGATGTCGGCGGCGGTGCCATCCGCGAAATGCACGCGACGTCCCTCCGTGTTCGCCACCTGGGGCCGGAACTGGATCCGACCGCTGCGCACCGCACGCGGGAACGCGTCGGAGACCGCGATGATGTCGTCACCACACCGTCGCGTGGGGCGGGGCAGGCCACGCCGGTGAAGGTCCCCGGTGGTCGCTTTGCAAAACCCGGCAAGGACAGCTCGCCGGATGCTCCAAGGCACGGCACGCGCAACCCACGGGTTATCGAGCCAGTCGATCGGGATCCCGTAGAGACGCCGGCTCATCATCCACAGCGGTGAGCGCACCGAGACTTGAACTGTGCGAGCGACACGAGCTACGTCGCCGGCGATCTCGCCGCCTGAGGTCCCGAGACCCAGGATCAGAACGTCCTTGCCGGCACAACGCTCTGGCGTCCGATACGCGGCACTGTGCAACTGCTCGCCGTCATAGGCACCGGGGAGCGTGGCGAAGCGCGGGCGCCCGTTCGTCGGTAGCGCGCAGACGAGCGCGCGATAGCGCCGCCGTTCGCCGTCATCCGACGTGAGGGTCCAGCCGCCGCCGTCGCGCTGCGCGCTCGCCACCGCCCATCCGAGCTTGATACTGGGCCAGAGCCCTGCCTCTGAGGCGAGCGCCTCGAGAAGCGCGAGCACCTCGGGATGCGCGGCGTAGCGCCACGGCCGACCGGCGATCCGCCGCCCCCCGACTGACATGCGCAGCTTGCTCGTGTTCGCCACCAGCGAGGCGTAACAGGCCGAGCCCGTGCCCGTCTCGTCGTAGCGCCACGTGCCACCGATCCCGGGCCGCGCTTCGAGCAGCTCAAAGGCAACGCCTGAACGAGACAACGCCGCGGCCGCAAGTAGCCCAGACCCTCCGGCGCCGATCACGGCAACAGGGAGGTCCGCTTCGGTGACCATCGGGGGCCAGCCTCTACACAGCGAGCACCGAAGTCAAGCAATGCGGCCCCGGAGGCCGGGGCTGTCCACCGACCCGTCGCACGCCGCTCTCAGGGGCCTCGAGCTCGACCGCTGTGCCAGCGGCCCAGATGAGTCGGGCGCTGGGAGTCGAGGCACCGGAGGAGCGTCCCGCCCGTTCCTCCGATGCTCGTCGTTCAGAGCTTGATGCTGGCCTTGAGAGCGCGGTAGCCGGGGTGGGTGATGGTGACGTGCACGTGGTCGCCCGCTGACCCGCCGATCGTGAGCTTGGCCGAGCCCTTGGCGTTGGTCGTCTTGCTCTGACCCTTGCCGGATACTGTGGCGCCGCTGACCGCGTCGCCGGCGTCCGTCACATCGGCCGTGAGCTTGAACTTGCCGTTGGCGATGTTTGTCGCGGTGAGCGTGGCCGAGAGCTCGGGGAGCATGCGCGCGTAGTAGATCCCCTGCACCAGCGGTCCCGTCTTCACGTCGGGCGTGCCACTCATCAGTAGGTCCAGCGGTCCCAATCGCCCATCACCAGACAGGGTGAACAGGTCCGCCCAGGTGAAGCGGTCAGCCTGGATCGGCTCAAACCGCGTCACCGCCTTGTTAGACCGGGTGAACGCAGTGATCCCGTGACCATTGATCTCGCCCGCCCAGGACACCCAGATCCTGCCGTCAGGGCCGGTAGCAACACCGCTCACCGCCGCGTGCAGGCTCTTCAGCGACCCGACCGCGACCGACCCACCGCCGTAGCGAAGCAGCCTGATGTGGGTCGTTGGGCCGAAGTCCGCCGGGTAGGCTGCGAACACGCCTGGGCCGACATCGCGGCCGGCGAGGATGAGCGGGGCGCCCGTCCCGTATTGAGACGGGATCGGCGCCTTCTGCGCAGTGCCCGCGGTTGGTGCCGCCTGCTGGAGCCAGATGCCTCCGCTGCCGGCATTGGAGTCCCAGCTCGCGATGACGCCGCCCGTCTTGGCGTCGACGGCGGAGTCGGTGTTGCCCGCAGCATCGTCGCCACTATTCGTGAGCTGATACGTCGGCGCGCCGGCCCCGAAGCCCTGCTGGATCACGATGTTGCCGCAACAGCCCGCGGTCAGCACCGGGGCGCCATTGGCGACCCGGAGCGTCACATTGCTGTCGCCAAACGCCATCGAGCCGCTCCCGATGTTCGCCGGCGCCGACCACGTCGCGCCACCATCAGTCGACGTGATACCCCACGGACCGTCGACGACGGACGGAGAGCCGCCGAACACCGCTTGCAGCGCACCCGAGGGCATGACCGCGAGCCCGGGGATCCCGTTGGGAGACCCGGATGTCAGACCAGTCCACGACAGCGCCTGCACCTGCGGTCCGATATGGCCAGAGGGACTGATCGACACAACCGCCACCCCGCTGGCCGAGTCGCCCCAGCTGGTGTTCGTCTCAAAGGCCACGTGCAATCTGCCATCCGCAGAACGCGCAAAGCCGATTGGAACCGTGCCGTAGCCGGCCTTGGTAATGAGCTTCGGTTGCAGGGTCGCGCCCGCGGCCCCACCCTCCGCCAGCACCGCAATCGTGAACCCCAGCAGCACGACCCGCCGAAGCGCACGTCCACCACCCCAATCCCTCATCTCACTCCTCCTTCGACGAACACGGCCAGCGCTTCCCTACGCGAGCGATACCACGATCCACATCCCGGCCGCGCACCTCGACATCAGCGCGGCCCATGCACCGCAAGCGAACGCTACCCGCTGAGGCGACCGCATTCCAACAAGGGGAAACCCTAGAGCCAACCGCAAGCGCACCTGCGGGGGATCGGGCACCGGGCCCCCGCAGCGCACCCTCGCGACTGGCCGTCCGAGCGGACGATGTCGCGCACCTGCCACCACAGGCGCCACCCAGCGATCCGACAGCCTTCGCGGAGTGCGCAATCGCGCGGCAAGCGGCTGCTAGGGCCGGGGCCAGACCTCGCTCAAGGGAGCCGGCGGGTGAGAGGGCGGGCTATGGGACCAGCACCGTGAACCCGCCATCCACGAGCTCCACCTGCACCGGAGCGCCAGGCGTGGAGCTGTCGAACAGCCCGAAAGTCTTGACCTCGACATCCCCGGAGGCGCAGTCCGGACCGGGCGGCACCGTGAGCACGCCCACCGCGGCCCCGGCCGCCGAGACGACCGCGTCGCTCGGATCGATGCCACCCGACAGGTGCACGCAGTAGATCCCCGAATCGACCGTGTGGCTGACGCCCGTGACGCTTTTCGGGAAGCTGGTCCCGGCCAACAGCGACCCGTCCGGATTCACGACCGCGACCGCGCGAGCGCTGCCAGCAGCCCCCGCCACGCCCTGCGGGCCGGGCGCACCGGTCACACCGATCGGTCCCCTGAAGCCGCGCGGCCCCTGGTCACCCTTCAGCTCAGCACGCACGCTCGGCTTGATCTGATGGACGTTGGTGATGATGAAGTGGCCGGCCGCGGCCGCTGCACCAGCTACGAGCAGAACCCCGACCGTCGCGGCGACCACGGTCACAAATGAGAACTTGCGCATGACTCCCCCTTCGATTGAACCCCTGTGCGCGGCCTCATCCTCTCACCGACCACGTCGCCGCGGGACTTTCTCAGAGACCTCTCACTTTTCAGTTTCACGACGAGGAGGCTCGGGATCTCGCGAGCGAGCGCCGCGATCAGCGCAAAGCAGATCAGGGTGGCGCTGGGCGTCGCAGGCGAGATGCTTGGTCACGCGGTCGCCGTTGGTGTCCCCGATTTTCCCACTAGGCAGCCAGGTTCAACGTCCCTCGCCGCACCATCGCCTTGGTCCGACGACAGTGGCGCTGATCGGCGGCCAGAATCAGCTGACGTAGGCCGTTTGTGGGGTTCCTCTGGGCGCGCACCGGTTGAGTGACGGCTGCTTCTTGGTGAGACGCCGCAGCGGCTGCCAGTCTTCTCCCGGATAGGCGTTGTCGAGGTCGAGCAGGTTGTCATAGAGGTAGGAGACCGCGACCGTGCACCGACCCGGCAGGATTGGGCGAAGCGTCATCAGGCCACGCAGTGCCATGCCTGCGGCAACCGCTCGGTACAAGGCGGTTCGACCCGGCGAGAGTGCCATCGCGCGTAGCCTGACCGCGTTCTGGACCACTGTCCAGTCCGCGGCCTGGAGCTCGTAGGTGCGACGGACGTCCGCAACGGCGCGCGGGGCGCGCGGATCATGCGTCACCGCGGGGCGCCTACCGGCCCCGCCAAGCATCAAGATCACGACGATGACGGTGATCATGGTGCCGGCGGTGGCGAGCGCGGTTCCAAATCCGGCTCTTGGCCAGGCCTGGGGTAGGGCACGCCTCAGTCGCGGCCTCGTACGGTCACTCATCGCTCCTCCTGAGTTCGCGCCGACATTCGTCACGGATCAGTGCGCGCCGGCGGTACGTCGCCCCTCTACCTTCGACTGTCACCCCTACATATCCGAGCGGGCCGTTTCTGTGACCGGTCACGCCATCCGGTGAGCGGGCGTCGGCTAGAAGTTGATGAACCCCTGTAGGACGACCGACCCCGGCGCCCGGAGCGATGTTCTCGGCTGAGCCGTGACCAGAAGCTTGTAGACGCCCGACCCCGCGGCGATCGGGCTGGCGATCGTCAGCCGCCCGTGACGATCGACTGACGGCTGGATCACGCCGAGAAGCTGAGGGGGCGCAGAGTTCTGCAGCACGTAGCCGCCCGACAGCGTCTGCACCGCAGGTAGCAGCCACACGGCGTACGTGTCCCCGGTGCTGGCTTTCCTCAGCCCGGTGGCGGTGAGGAACATCTCGGTACTCGTCGGCGGGTCGGAGTAGAACCGTGCCTCTCCCTTCGCCGAGGTATGTCGCCGGGGCATGGTGAGCGGCGTCTCACACACCAACGCCCCGGACGGCGCAGGCAGTCGAGCGGGGTAGATGTTCCGCAGCACGGAGGGTCCACCCCTGCCATGCCGGACCGCGGGTCGAGGCCGAGGACTGTGGTGAGCTGCCCCTGTGCCGAGCACCGCGGCCGACACCGCCACCACGACCAGCACGGAGGCGGCGAGGGCGAGAACGCCGGCTCTGAATCGAGCCCTCGGCAGCGACAGGCGGCTGCGCGCACGGCGGTGTGCGCTCTGTCGGGTCAGCTCAGCGAGCTGTGCCTCGAGCCGATCGTAGTAGTCAAGCATCCCGTCGCTCCACCTGAGCTCGGAGTCGAGCCAGACCTCGGCTCACCCGCTTGCGCACCACAAGCCCTGAGCAACGCATGTCCGTGGCGATCTCCGCGTAGTCGCGCTCATCAACAACCCTGGCTTTGACGGCGTCGCGCTCGTCCTGAGGCAGCACCTCAACCAGTGCAACCACGCGACCACGCTCATCGGCAAGCTGCTCCGTACGCTCCAAATCGTCATCGTCAAGCTCGATCGGCTCAAAGCCAAGCCGGCGTCGCGCCCGATCCTCCACCCGCCGATGACGTCGACTCGCCCCGACAACGTTACGCGCGATCGCCAGCACCCACGGCACCGCCGTATCCCTCTCCGGGCGATACCGCCGAGCACAGAGCAGGACCGCCGAAAACACCTCGGCGGCAAGGTCCGCCGCCACCTCCCGATCCCTCGTCTCCCGCAACAGGTAGCCAACGGTCTGTGGTAGATGCCGGCGATAGAAGACGCTGAACGCATCCCCGTCAGACGCCGCGATGGCAGCCAGAAGCTGCTCATCGGACCAGCGGGCGCGATCACCGCCAACAGCCATCACCACATACATATCCTCGCGCCCAATTGCTGTGACGAGCCTACACCCACACCCTGCACCCAGGGTTCGAGAGACGCTCCATCAGCGTCCGTCCCGGCTACCGGTGGTTAGGCGGGCTGTGCGTCGATCCGACGCTCGTGGTCACAGTTTTGGGGGCCGGGATATATGGGGTTGATGATCGAGCGAGAGGCTCGCGAGCGAACCACAACACGGCGCCCGCTCACGGCAGGCGCCGGGAGACCGGAGGTTCCGAGATGACGGCAATCGCCCAGCTGACTGTGCCGGCCGGGATCAAACGACTTGTGCTCCTCGTGCTCGTGGCGGCGGTTGGTATGGCGTACGCGGGAGTGGGCGAATCGGCGGCGAAGGCTGACACGCTGTGCGTCGGCGGGCCGCACTGCTCCGTGACGATTCAGGCGGCCGTGAACCTTGCCCAGAACGGGGACACGATCCGGATCGGGCGTGGCACGTTCGCCGGCGGTGTGACCATCGATCGAAGCATCAGCCTTGTCGGAACGGCAGCGCGCACGACGACGATCTCCGGCGGCGGGCCAGTGCTGACCATCGGAAGCCCAAGCACGTCGCCGGCCGTCACGCTTGCGGACCTGACGATCAGCGGCGGCGACACGACCACCGACCCGCAGACTCCCAACTGCGGCCCGGACGTGCCGACATGCGGCCCCGGCTACACGACGGCCACGGCGCTGGGGGGCGGTATCGAGGCGTTTCAGGGGACGAGGGTGACGATCCTCGACAGCACCATCACCGGCAACCGTGCCGCTCCGGTCCGCTCGGTGCCGAGCGTCAAGGCGGTCTGCCCAGGCGACGTGCCGTGTCCCGCCTCGTTCGGCGACGCCGCCGGCATCGACGACTGGGGCACGATGGCTCTGATCGGCACGACTGTCGGCAACAACCACGCGTCCGCAACACAGTCCGACGGAGGCGGGATCGCCGTCGAGTCGGGCGCCTCGCTGTCGCTGGAGGCCTCACGCGTGACCGGGAACTCCGCCTCGGCGACTGCGCCAGCCGGACGCTTCGCCGCGGGCGGGGGCATCTTCGTCGATGGCGGCGGCTCGCTCACAGTAGACCGCAGCTCGATCAACGCCAACATGTCGAGCCTTGCCAACTCCATTCCAACTCCCTATCCCGACCAGGTCGGAGCGACCGATGACGAGAGTGCCGAAACCGGCGGCGTGTTCCTGTCCGACGGCTCGACGGCGACGATCCACGACTCGACCCTCGATGGCAACACCGTTGTGGCCAACACGCCGCGCGGGCAGGCGATTGCCGCTGACGCCGCGCTGTGCGCCTGCGGCGACGTACCGCTGACGATCGCGCACAGCCAAGTCGACGGCAACACGCTGACCGAGAACGTGTTCTCGAGCGACGCCAACGGGCCGAGCGGCCCTAGCGCGCTGGAGGCCGACGCGAATGCCACGATCACGAACACCCGCATCGCCGGCAACACGGCGACGGTAACCGCTCCGATGAGCGACGCCGCCGCGATCGGCGCCGTCGGGTTCTTCTTCGGCGGCACGGTCACCCCGACGATGACCAACAGTGCGATCACCGACAACAGGTCAATCGCGAACGCGCCGCGGGGGTCAGCGACGGTCCAAGGCGCCGGCATCACCAATAACGGACCGCTCGTGCTCATCAACGACCGCATAAGCGGCAACACCGCGAGCGCGAACGCACAGAGCGGCTTCGCGCAGGGCGCCGGGATCTGGAACGGTCTCCTGTTCGGTGGCTCAACCTCGCCGCTGACGCTCCAGAACACGAGCGTCACCGGGAACGCGCTCAGCGGCGGCCCCGGGATAGCCCTGCACGGTGCGGGGATCTACACGCTTGGGTTTCCGATCACGCTCACCGACAGCGTCGTGTCGCGCAACAGCCCAGACCAATGCGATGGCTGCTGAAAACAAGGCACAACAGCGAGACCGGCCGCGCGCTGATCTCAGAGCCGGTGATGACAGCTACTTACGAACAAACATGCCGCCGCTGGGGCTCGAACCCAGGACCTTCGGATTAAAAGTCCGCTGCTCTACCAACTGAGCTACGGCGGCGAGGGAGTGATGATCGCGTACTCGACGGTAGCGTGGCCGGCGCGACGCGACGGGGTGGGGTCAGGAGCCGGCGTGGGCGACGGTCTCGACCTCGACCAGCATGCGGGGGTCGATGAGGCCGCTGACCTCGACCATGGTCATCAGAGGTCGGTGGTCGACGAAGAAGTCGCCGTGGGCGCGGCCGACCTCGTCGGCGCGGGAGATGTCGGTGACGTAGACGCGGTTGTGGACGACGTCGGCGGCGCCGAGGCCGACGCGCGAGAGCTCGTGGAGGATCTTGGTGAAGATCTCGACCGTCTGGTCATAGGGCGTAACTCCGCACACCGCGCCCTCTGGGGTGATCGATGTCGTCCCGCCCACCAGCACGAAGCCGCCGACCCGGACCACGCGGCTGAAGCCGAACGGGCCCTCGAACGGGGACGGAGGGTCGCCGGGGAAGCGCTCAGTCAATGGAGGAAGTGGCGGCGGCTGGTGAACACCATCGCCCCACCGACCTTGTCCACGGCGTCCACCGTCTCGTGGTCACGGACCGAGCCGCCGGGCTGGATGATGGCGGTGATGCCGGCGTCCAGCGCCAGCTCGGGTCCGTCGGAGAACGGGAAGTAGGCGTCGGAGGCCAGCACTCCGCCCTCCACCCCATCGCGCGCCTTGGCCAACGCCAGGCGCACGGAGTCCACGCGGCTCATCTGCCCCGCGCCCACGCCGATGGTCTGCAGGTCGCGGGCGATGATGATGCCGTTGGACTTGGTGTGCTTGCACACGCGCCAGGCGAAGGAGAGCTGCTGCCACTCGGCCTCGGTGGGCCGGCGCTCGGTCACCACCTGCATCTCAGAGCGCTCCTCGAGGTCGAAGTCTCGGTCCTGGACGAGCAGGCCGCCGATGACCTGGCGCAGGTGGGGCTCGATCATGTTGGGGATGCGCCGCTCCTGGTCATCCAGGATCCGGGTGTTGGGCTTCTCGGCCAGCACCGACAGCGCCTCGTCGTCATAGCCGCGCGCGAAGAGCAGTTCGACGAACTGGTCCGACAGCGCCCGGGCCAGCTCCCCGTTGACCGCGCGGTTCAGGCAGACGATCCCGCCGAAGGCCGACTGGGGATCGCACGCGTAAGCCTTGACGTAGGCCTCCAGCGCGGTCGAGCCGCAGGCCACGCCGCACGGGTTGTTGTGCTTGATGATCACGCAGGCCGGGATCTGGAACTCCGCGAGCAAGAGCCGGCCGGCGTCGAGGTCGAGCAGGTTGTTGAACGAGATCGGCTTGCCGCCCAGCTGGGAGACCATCGAGAGCACGTGGGTGCGCGCGCCGACCTGCTCGTAGTAGGCGGCGCGCTGGTGGGGGTTCTCGCCGTAGGGCAGCTCGAGCACCTTCTCGAAGGCGCGCACGAACAGCGGCGGGAAGTCCTCGCGCTTCTCCTGAAACCAGCGCGCGATCGCGGTGTCATAGCGGGCGGTGTAGGCAAATGCCTCCGCAGCCAGGCTCTCGCGCGTGTTCGGGGACAGGCGGCAGTCAGACTCGCGCAGCTCGGCCAGCACCGCGTCATAGGCCACCGGGTCCACCACCGGTACGGCGAAGGCGTGGTTCTTGGCGGCGGCGCGGATCATGGTGGGGCCGCCGATGTCGATGTTCTCGATGATCTCGTCGTCCAGGGCGCCGCGCTGAGCGGCGGTGCGCTCGAACGGATACAGGTTCACGCACACCAGGTCGACGAACTCGACGGCGTGCTCCTCGGCGGCGGCCAGATGCTCGTCGTTGTCGCGGACCGCGAGCAGCCCGGCGTAGAGCTTGGGATGAAGCGTCTTGACCCGGCCGTCCATGATCTCCGGAAAGCCCGTCAGCTCCGAGATCGAGCGGACCCGGATGCCGTTCTCGGTCAGCGCCCGGGCCGTCCCACCCGTGGAGATGACCTCGATCCCCAGCTCGGTCAGGCCGCGGGCGAACTCGACGATCCCGGTCTTGTCAGACACCGAGAGCAGCGCGCGCTTGACCTGGACCTCCTCGGATGCCGTGGCCGGGACGCTCATCCGCTGGGCACTCGCCTCCATGGGCCCCAATCTACCGCGAGATGACCACGCGGCGCGGGTTGGCCGGGTCAAGCCCCACCGTTCCGCGTCCGATCAAAAGCACCGCGTCGACGAGCAGGTCGTGCTCGATGGGATGCAGCACCTCCAGCACGGCGTCGGCGTCGGCGGCCTCGGGCAGCTCCACCGCCCGCTGGAAGATGATGGGCCCGGTGTCCATCCCGGCGTCGACGAAGTGGACGGTCACCCCGAAGACCTTGACGCCGTGGTCGAGCGCCTGCTGCACCGCCCCCAACCCGGGGAAGGACGGCAGCAGCGCCGGATGGACGTTGATGACGCGCTCCGGGAAGGCGCGCCAGGAAACTCTCCCCCAGCAGCTGCGTGTAGCCGGCCAGCACCACCAGCTCCACCTCGCGCTCGCGCAGCCACGCCACGATCGCGCGCATCGCGCGCCGCGCGGTCAGCGAACGCCTCGCGCGCGAACACCTCGGTCTCGATCCCCGCCGCCCGCGCGCGATCCAGCGCCCGCGCCTCCGGCTTGTCTGACGCGACGGCGCGCAGCACCACGCTGTCACGGCCATGGGCCCGGTCGATCAGCGCCTGGAGGTTGGTCCCGGAGCCGGACGCCAGGACGCCGACGTTCATGCCGTGGCCAGCTTGGGGAAACGCCCGCCCGTAGAGCGCAGGGCCCCGGCCTCCAGCATCTCGTCGACTCGGCCCAGTACCTCTTCGGAGCGCAGATGCGCGAAGGCGCCGTAGCCCTCCAGGTCGTGGTAGGCGTTCTCGACCACCATCTTGGAGCGGCCCCCGCGCAGGATCTCCACCGCCCGCGTGCGTCCCACCGGGGGCCGCGCGGAGACCACCACGTCCACGATCGCCTCGTCCAGGTTGCCGGGCGTGACCGCGCCCGCGGCCCCGCCAACAGTGCCCGCGCGGGGCATGGCCCGCGGGGCCGGCACCAGCTCGGGCGCGCATACGTCACAACAGAGGACCCCGTCGTCCGGCGTGCCCGCCGACCCGTCCCCGAAGTGATCGAGCAGCGCGCGCCGGCGGCAGCCGCCGTCCTCGACGTAGCCCCACACCGCCCGGTACTGGCTCCAGCGCACCCGCTCGGCCTCGCGCGCCGAGGCCACGCACAGCGCCGCGGTGTGACGATCCCAGCCACCGGTGATCCGTCCCACGGCGCGGTCAGGCGGCGCCGGGGCAGGCGTGAGCACCCCGGCGCGCGCCAGGTGGCCCAGCACGGCGCGCACTGACTCCTCGTCCCCTGCGCCCCGGTCGGCGAGCACGCCGGCCAGCTCGGATACCGCCAGGTCATAGCGGCCGTCACAGCCCGCCCAGGTCAGCCGCTCGCCCACCCGGTCAAACGCCTCCGGGGTCAGTCGGGCGCGCTGGATGAAGAACACGTGCAGGCCCTTGTCGCGTGACTCGGCGAAGAGCAGGCAGCGTGCCGGGGCGCCGTCGCGGCCGGCGCGCCCCGCCTCCTGGTAGTAGGCCTCCAGGGAGCTGGGCACCGCGGCGTGGCAGACGGTGCGCACGTCGGCCTTGTCGATCCCCATCCCGAAGGCGTTGGTGGCGACGATCACCTCGGCACGCCCGCCCATGAACTGCTCCTGGGCATTGCCGCGCTGCTCGGGGCGCATGCCCGCGTGGTAGGCGACCACCCCGCAGTCCAGCGCGCGCGAGAGCATCTCGGCGAGCTTCTCAGTGGCCCCGCGCGTGCCCGCGTAGACGATCGCCGGCCGCGCCGCGGGGTCAGACAGGGCCGCCACCAGCCGCTGCTCCTTGTCGCGAGCGCCGCCGCAGCGCACCACGGCGAAGCTGAGGTTGGGGCGGTCAAAGCCGGTGGTGACGCGCAGCGGGTCGCGCAGCTTCAGCCGGCCGGCGATGTCGCTGGCCACCCGCGGAGTGGCGGTGGCGGTGAGGGCCATCACCGAGCGGGCGCCCACCTCTGATGCGATGGCGGCGAGGCGGAAGTAGTCGGGGCGAAAGTCATGGCCCCACTCAGACACGCAGTGGGCCTCATCGACGACGAACAGCCCGACGTCAACGGTGGCCAGAGTACGGGCGAAGGCCGGCGAGGCAAAGCGCTCGGGGGCGACGTAGAGCAGCCGGACCTCGCCGCGGCGCACGCGGGCCATGGCCTCGGCGTTGCCGTTGTGGCTGCGCTGGGAGTTGATGATCGTCACCTTGCCCGGCGCGATGCGGTGCACCGCCCACGCCTGGTCGCGCATGAGCGCCACCAACGGGGAGACGACGATGGTGAGGTCCTCGCGCATGAGTGCCGGAAGCTGGTAGCACAGCGACTTGCCCGAGCCGGTGGGCATGACCACCAGGGCGTCGTGATCGCTCAGCGCGGCGTCGACCGCCTCGGCCTGGCCGGGGCGGAAGTCGTCGAAGCCGAAGACCTCACTGAGCGTGCTGCGCGGATTGGGCCCACCCATCCGGCCGACCATACCGCCGCCGCCGGGCGGACCCGGAGCGGGCCGCGGCGGTTAGACGCGCGCGAGCGGGAGCTCGTGCTCGAGCGCGTACTTGCCGCGGGCGTCCTCGGTCCCGGCCAGCGGGTACTCGCCGCTGAAGCAGGCGTCGCAGTGCTCCGCGCGCGAGCCGCCGATGGCGTCATAGACGCCCTGGAGCGACAGGTAGTGCAGCGAGTCGGCGCCCAGCTCGGCGGCGATCTCGTCCACGGTGCGGCCGTGGGCGATCATCTCCTCGCGCGTGGACATGTCGATCCCGTAGTGACAGGGGTGCTTGATCGGCGGCGCCGAGATGCGCAGGTGGACCTCGGCGGCGCCGGCGTCGCGGAGCATCCGCACGATCTGGCGGTCGGTGGTGCCGCGGACGATCGAGTCATCGACAACGATCAGCCGCTTGCCCGCCACCACCTCGGGGACAGGGTTGAACTTCATGCGCACGCCCTGGCGGCGCAGCTCCTGCCCGGGCTGGATGAACGTGCGGGCCACGTAACGGTTCTTGATGAAGCCGTCGTCGGTCGGGAGACCCGATGCACGCGCCAGCCCGCGGGCGGCGGCGTTGCCGGAGTCGGGAACCGGGATGACCACGTCGGCCTCGACCGGCGCCTCGCGCCACAGGTTCTCCCCCATGCGGGCGCGGGCGACCTGGAGCACGGTGCCGCCCATGCGCGAGTCCGGGCGGGCGAAGTAGATGTACTCAAAGACGCAGAAGGCGCGGCGCTCTGAGTGCACGACCTGCCGCGCGCTCAGCCCCGAGGCACTGAGGGTGACCGCCTCGCCGGGCAAGACCTCGCGCACCAGCGTGGCCCCGATGAGATCAAGCGCGCAGGACTCGCTGGCCACGCACCACGCCGGCGGGTCGTCTGAGCCGGGCGGCGGGTCGATGCGCCCGATGGCCAGCGGCCGCAGGCCGTGCGGATCACGGAAGGCGATGACCGCGTCCTCGGTCATGACCACGGTGGAGAAGGCTCCTCTCAGGCGCGGCAGGACATCGGAGAGCGCCTCGTCGATGCGCTCCGCGGGATGGGTGGCCAGCAGGGCGGCGATGATCTCGGAGTCCGAGGTGGACTGGAACGGCACGTCGCGGCCGCGCAGCTCGGCGTGGAGCTCCACCGCGTTGATGAGGTTGCCGTTGTGGGCCAGCGCCAGAGTGCGGCGGTCATCGCGCACGATCGGCTGGGCGTTCTCCCACTCCGAGGAGCCGGTGGTGGAGTAGCGGACGTGGCCGATGGCCATGTCGCCGACGAGCGAGCGCAGCATGTTCTCGTCGAAGACCTGGGAGACGAGCCCCTGGTCACGGATACCCATGATGTTGCCGCCCGGCGCGGCCGTGGCGATGCCCGCAGACTCCTGGCCCCGATGCTGAAGCGCGAAGAGGGCGAAATAGGCGAGACGGGCGACGTCATGTCCGGGCGCATAAATCCCGAAGACGCCGCACTCATCGCGGGGTCCGTCGCGGTGGTCGTTCACGAGAGGAGTCACCGTCTAGCCAAGCATGGCGGAAGGCTCGGCTGGACAGTCATGAAGGCTAGCAGCGGCCTGCGGCCGGGCCGCGGTGCGATGTCCACCGGCGTCGGCGCGCCTACATGAAGCGCGTGAGGCCCCCGTCGCGCGCCTCGGCCAGGCGCGCCACCTCGACGTCCAGGGCGCCCTGAAGCGTCAGCCGCGATCCCTCGACGCGGCCGATCACCAGCAGACCACGCAGGGCCGCCTCCGAGCCCGAGACGATGAAGGCACACCCGGGCGCCTCGGCGAACGGGTCCAGGCCGTCGGGCATCGTGATGGTGGCGCCGATGCCGCCGGCGATGCAGCACTCGGCCAGCGCCACCGCGATCCCGCCTTCGGCGATGTCGTGGGCGCTGCGCACGGCGCCGGTGTTGACCATGGCGCGCACGGTGGCGTGGGCGGCGCGGGCGCTCTCGAGGTCGAGCGGCGGCAGCGGCCCGCCCGGGGGCTCGCCGCGCAGCTTGGCGCGCTCGGAGCCGGCCGCAGAGGGCTGGAAGGTGCCCACCACAGCGATCGCGTGGCCCTCGTTGACGAAGCCCAGGCGCCCGGCGCGCTCGGGATCGGGCAGGCGCCCGACCATGCCGATCACCGGAGTGGGGAAGATCGGCCCGCTCGGAGCCTCGTTGTAGAGCGAGACGTTGCCGCCGACGACGGGCACCTCCAGGGCCAGACAGGCGGTGCGGATCCCCTCGACCGCCTCCACCAGCTGCCAGGCCACGTGGGGCTTCTCCGGATTGCCGAAGTTCAGGCAGTTGGTGAGGCCCAGCGGCGTGGCGCCGACGCAGGCGAGGTTCGCCGCGCACTCAAGGACGGCCTCGATGGCGCCGGCCCGCGGGTCGCAGGCCACCCGGCGGCCGTTGCCGTCGATGGAGACCGCGATCGCCTCGCCGGTGGGCAGCACCAGGACGGCGGCGTCCGCCTCGTCGGGCCGGCGCACCGTGCGCGACTGCACCACCGGGTCGTACTGCTCAAACACCGGCCGGCGCGAGGCGATGTTGGGCGAGGCCAGCAGCTCCAGCAGCGTCTGCTCGGGCGTGGCCTCAGCCGCCAGGCGCACGGGCGGCGCGGGATAGAGCGGCTCCGCCGGCGCCACGGGCTCCAGGTCATAGAGCGGGCAGTCGTCGACGAGGATCTGGACCGGCAGGTCGGCTGCCACCTCGTCCCCGGCGCGCACCCGCAGCCGACCGGAGTCAGTCACCTCGCCGATCGGGGTGGCCAGGGTCTCCCAGCGCTCGCACACGGCGATCACGGCGTCGAGCTGATCGGGCTCGACCACGCACAGCATCCGCTCCTGGGATTCGGAGACCATGATCTCGAAGGGCTCCATGTCGGCCTCGCGCAGGGGCACGAGCGCGCAGTCGATGTCCAGGCCCACCCCACCCTTGGCCGCCATCTCCGATGAGGACGAGGTCAGGCCGGCGGCGCCGAGGTCCTGCAGCGAGACCAGCAGCTCCTCATCGAGCAGCTCCAGGCAGCACTCGAGCAGCTTCTTCTCGGCGAACGGGTCGCCGATCTGGACCGAGGGGCGCTTGGCCTCGTCACCCTCCCCCAGCTCGGCGGAGGCCAGCACCGAGGCGCCGCCGATCCCGTCGCGCCCGGTGAGGGCGCCCAGCAGCACCAGCACGTTGCCCGGGCCCGCCGCGGCCGCGCGGATGAGCCGCTCGTGGGGGGCGAGGCCCAGGCACATGGCGTTGACCAGGCAGTTCTGCTCATAGGAGGACTCGAAGTAGATCTCGCCGCCGACGGTGGGCACGCCGATCGAGTTGCCGTAGTGGCCGATGCCGCCGACGGCGCGGTCGAGCAGGTACCGCGAGCGCTCGGAGTCAGCCGGCTCACCGAAGCGCAGCGAGTCCAGCACGGCGATCGGCCGGGCGCCGACCGCGAACACGTCGCGCAGGATCCCGCCGACGCCCGTGGCCGCGCCCTGGAAGGGCTCCACGGCGCTGGGGTGGTTGTGGGACTCGACCTTGAAGGCGATGCCCAGGCCACCGCCGACGTCGACCACGCCGGCGTTCTCGCCCGGGCCCATGAGCACCGCCGGCCCCTCGGTGGGCAGACGGCGCAGGAGCTTCTTGGAGTGCTTGTAGGCGCAGTGCTCAGACCACATCAGCGACAGCATGGCCAGCTCGGTGACGGCCGGCTCGCGGCCGAGCCCGGTGACGATCAGCTCATACTCGGAGTCGGTCAGGCCGAGCTCGCGGTAGGTGGCGGGGGCGGCGTTGGGGCTCACGTCAGCTACGGGCGGCGATCCGTCAGACCAGGGCGGCGCTGTCGGCGACGTGGGCGCGGATGGACTCGAAGATGGCCAGCCCGCCCGTCGGCCCGGTGAGCGGGTCCACAGCGTGCTCGGGGTGGGGCATGAGCCCGAACACGTTGCGCCGCTCGTTGCAGACCCCGGCGATGTCGTTGAGCGAGCCGTTGGGGTTCTCCCCCGGCGCGTAGCGCAGCAGCACCTGGCCCATCGCCTCCAGGCGCGCCAGCTGATCCTCGGGTGCGTAGTAGCGGCCCGTGGTGTGCTTGACCGGGATCGACAGGCGCGCGCCGGGCTCGCAGGCGCCGGTGAAGGGCGAGTCGGTGTTGGCCACCTCGAGCTCGACCTGACGGAAGATGAAGCGCAGCGACGTGTTGGGCAGCAGCGCCCCGGGGAGCAGCCCCGCCTCGCACAGCACCTGAAAGCCGTTGCAGATGCCCAGCACCAGCCCGCCGGCGGCGGCGAACGCGGCCACCTCCTCCATCACCGGGGCAAAGCGGGCGATCGCGCCCACGCGCAGGTAGTCACCGTACGAGAATCCGCCGGGGACGACGACGGCATCGACCCCCTGCAGGTCGCGGTCCCCGTGCCACAGCAGGACCGCGTCGCCCACTCTCCGGCAGGCCAGGAGCGCGTCGACCTCGTCGCAGGACCCGGGGAACCGAATGACCCCGAACCTCACGAGGCTTCCCGGATCTCCTCGGCCCCGGGAGTCTGCCCCCCGGGCAAACTCCCAATTGTCGAATCGGACGCAGCGATCTCGAGTACTCCATCGCTTTCGACCGATTCAACAACATAATCCTCGATGAGCGGGTTGGTCAGCAGCCGCTGACACATCTCGGGCAGCCGCGCCGGATCCTCGACGTCGAGCTCGATGAGCCGGCCGATGTGGACGTTGCGCACGCCGGTGAAGCCCAGCGCCGGGAGCGCGCGCTCCACCGCCTGGCCCTGGGGATCGAGGATGCCCGCCTTGGGCTTGACCAGGACCCGGGCGCGCATCAGAGGCTCTCCCGGGGGCCCATCAGGCCCTCGTGCGGTCGACCCAGGCGCTGAACGGCTCGCCGGTGATCCGCTCGTAGGCCTCGACGTACTTCTCGCGCGTACGCGCGACGACGTCGTCGGGGATCGGGGGCGCGGGCGGGTTGCGGTCCCACCCGGTCGAGGAGGCCCAGTCGCGGACGTACTGCTTGTCAAAGCTGGGCTGGCCGCGGCCCGGCTCGTACTGGTCAGCCGGCCAGAAGCGCGACGAGTCCGGGGTGCACATCTCATCGCCGATGGTCAGCTCTCCGTCGGCGTCGAGGCCGAGCTCGAACTTCGTGTCGGCGAGGATGATCCCGTGGGCCCGCGCGTGCTCGGCGGCGTGGTCATAGAGCGCCAGCGACACGTCGCGGACGCGCTCGGCCAGCGCCCGGTCACCGATGAGGGCCACCGCGCCCTCGAAGTCGATCGCCTCGTCGTGGCCGACGTCGGCCTTGGTGGACGGGGTGAACAGCGGCTCGGGCAGCCGGTCTGACTCGCGCAGGCCCTCGGGCAGGGTGTGGCCCGAGACCTTGCCGGTGGCCTGGTAGTCCTTCCACCCCGACCCGGTGATGTAGCCGCGCACGACGCACTCCACCGGGAGCATCTTGAGCTTGCGCACCACCATGCCCCGTCCGCGCGCCTCCTCGGGCACGCCGTCAGTGACGGAGATGACGTGGTTGGCGACGATGTCGGTGGTGCGCTCGAACCAGAAGGTCGAGACGCCGGTGAGCACGCTCCCCTTGTCGGGGATGGGCGTGGGATGGACGACGTCGTAGGTGGAGATCCGATCCGAGGCGACGATCAGCAGCTCGTCGCCCAGGTCATAGATCTCCCGGACCTTGCCCGAGGCAAGGAGGGGGAGGTCGGCGAGGGGGGTCACGCCGCCGATCCTAGCGCGGCGTTATGACGACCTCTCAGGTGCCCTCGGTGACCTCGTAGTGGAGCATCACGGGCGGCTGGTCGGCGTAGTTGGCGACGTCGGCGGCGACCTTGCCGCCCTCTTCGGACTGCATCGCCGCGGCCATCGCCGCGGCGTCGTCGAACTCAGCCTCGAAGGTGCACCAGTACGGGCTGTCGCCCGCCGGCGAGCCCACATCAAAGGCGTAGCGATAGGCGCGCAGACCGGGCAGCGTGCCGGCCAGCGGCAGGTGCGTGCCCTCGTAGTAGGAGCGGAACTTCTCCTTGTCGGCGGGCGGGTGATAGAGGACGACGAGCTTGTGCATCGGCTGGGGGACCTCCCGATCGGGTTCTAGGCGACCACCGCGGGTTGCCCAGCGGTGTGTCGGGCGATGAACGCGGCGGTGCGCTCAGGTGTCGCGACGGTATCCCATTGGCGATCGGGGTGGTTGAAATTCTGGGTGTAGGCGTCACAGAGGGCCTTGTTCTGCGACATGGCCATGAGCAGCCCCACGACGTGGGGCTCGGGGTGGAGGATCATGTTGGTCCAGTCCGAGACGCCGTACACGAAGGCCTGGCGGTCGCGCGCGACCCGGCGGCAGAACTGCTCGTCGAAAGCGAGGTCATCGAGGATGGCGTGGCCGATCACCCAGGCCGAGTACGAGGCCGAGTTGGCGCCCTGGCCGTTGACCGGATCCACGACGCAGTGCGCGTCGCCCATGGCCAGCGCGAAGGTGCCGCCGTCCAGGCGCACGTAGTCCTGACGCACGACGGGCGTGAGCGCCCCCTGGAGCAGGTCGGTGGGGCCCTGGAGGCGGAACTCCGCCGGGTCGACGCGCTCGAAGCACATCGGGTAATGCGCCTCGAGCTTGCGCAGCACCGTCTCGTCGTGCGCACGGGGGTCGGCGTCGTAGTCGAGGTCGGCGAGCATCTCCAGGTCGCCACCGGGGATGTTCTCGAACAGCAGCGCGGTGGCGAACCCCTCACGCGAGGTGATCGGCAGCTCCAGCATCTCGCCGTGACCCAGCGACATGTGGACACCGACGCCCTTGGGCTCTGAGTAGCGCACCCCGTGGTAGATCCCGGCCGAGAGCCGGCGCTGGGGCTTGTCATACGGGCACTTCTCGGGCAGCGGGGCGAACATGGCCCCCATGCCGCGGCCGGCCGCCACGACGACGAGATCGTGGTCGGCGCCGAGGCGCTCGATCTGCTCGGGCTCGATGGGACCGACGACGAGGTCGCCGCCGCGCTCCTCGTAGTCGCCGAGCAGCCGAGGCAGGTAGAGCCGGTAGTCGATGATCGAAGACGGGTGCTCGAAGTCGCCGCGCCAGCGCATCGGCTCGGGCGTGCCCAGGACGGCGTGCTGGTGGCAGACGTAGCCGTATTCGCTCGCATCCCAGTGATGAACGCCGAGGGCGCGCTCGCGCTCGAGGGTGTGATGGTGATGGGCGACGGTGTTGAGCAGGCGGCCCGACGCGATCTGCTCAGCGGTCCTGTCGCTGTAGATCGTCACCGGAACGTCGTGCTGCTGCAGAAACAACCCGAGGTGCAGACCCGAGACCCCGGACCCCACGATGGCGATGCTGGTCATCCTCTTCCTCCTTGCGGACTGCCGCGTAGCTAACCCGGACCGCGCCCGGCGATCAAGTCGCCTCCGCGGAAGCTTGCGTTGCGTCTCACGCAATGATGTACGGTCGGCGCCGTGATCGAACTGCGTGAGCTGCGCTCGGTCGGCGTGCTCGCCGACGAGCTGCACTTCGGGCGGGCCGCCGCGCGGCTCGGAGTGACGCCCTCGACCCTCAGCCGCCGCATCGCGGCCCTCGAACGCGACCTCGGCGTCAACCTGTTCGAGCGCACGAGCCGCCGCGTCACGCTCACCGAGGGCGGCCGCGAGCTCGCCACCCGGCTCCCGGCGGCGCTACGCCAGCTCGACGCTGCGCTCGCCGCCGCCCGGACGGCCGACGACGGCGGCTGGGAGATCTAGGCCTCAAACAGCACGCCCGCGGTGGGTCAAACGACCTACGTGGCGCGCCGGCCCTGGCGTACCGTTCCCATCACCGAGATACGGACTTCATCTCTCCCGCCTGGCGGCACACTGAGTGATGAACCGCTTGGGGCACTGGACAGGGGCGTGTCCAGCACCGATCGCGCGGAGGCGCCGCTGGGGGGCGGCGCCTCAAGCGATCATCGCGGCGCCGGCAGCGGATCCCGTGGTCTGAGCGCCGGCGGCGAGCTCGTCGAGGCGATCGATGATCTCCTGCGCGTGGACCACGAACGGCCCGTAGTCAAAGATGGCGTCCAGGTCCAGGCCGGCCCCGGCCTCGTCGGCGGCGAGCAGGTCGCGCATGGAGGTGCGCTCATCGAGCGCCTGCTGAGCCACGCGCTGGACCACGCGGTAGGCGTCGTCGCGGGTGCTGCCCGCGGCCACCAGCGCCAGCAGGACCCGTTGGGAGAACAGCGCGCCGTAGGTCAGCTCGAGGTTCTCGCGCATGCGGGCGGCGTCGACCACCATTCCCGCCACCAGCGCCAGGACGCGGCGCTGCATGTGGTCGAGCAGGATCGTCGAGTCGGGCAGGATGATCCGCTCCACCGAGGAGTGCGAGATGTCGCGCTCGTGCCAGAGGGCCACGTCCTCCACCGCGGCGTTGGCGTTGCCGCGCAGCACGCGCGAGAGCCCGGCGACCTGCTCTGACTTGATCGGGTTGCGCTTGTGGGGCATGGCGCTCGAGCCCTTCTGGCCGCGCCCGAACGGCTCCCGGACCTCGCCCACCTCGGTGCGGGCGAGATGGCGCAGCTCGGTGGCGAAGCGCTCGAGCCCTGCCCCGGCCAGGGCGATGGCCTGGAGCAGCTCGGCGTGGCGATCGCGGGCGACCACCTGGGTCGAGACCGGCTCGCGCTCGAGGCCGAGCCGGGCCAGGACGCGCGCCTCGAAGTCCGGTGAGGTCGCCGAGTAGGTGCCTACCGCCCCGGACACCGCCCCCACGGCCGCCTGGGCGAACGCGCGCTCGAGCCGCTGGGCGTTGCGGTGGGCCTCGAAGGCGAATCCGGCCAGCTTGATGCCGAACGTGGTCGGCTCGGCGTGGATGCCGTGGGTGCGCCCCACGCACAAGGTGTCGATGTGCTCGCGGGCCCGCGCGGCCAGAGCCTGGGCGAGACGGTGCGAGTCGGGGAGGATGAGAGCCGCGACGGTCTGGATCTGCAGCGCCAGCCCGGTGTCCAACACGTCAGACGAGGTCAGCCCGTAGTGGATCCAGCGGCCGGCCGGGCCGGCGGATTCCGAGAGGACGTCGACGAAGGCGGCGGTGTCGTGATCGGTGATCTTCTCGCGCTCGTCGATCGCCGCCACGGTGAAGGTGGCGGCGCGGATGGCGTCGAGCTCCTGCGGGGTGGGACCGTCCATCTCCTCGCAGGCGGCCACCTCGACGCGCCGCATCGCGTCAAAGCGCGCGTGGTCAGACCACGCCTCTCCCAGCTCCCGGCGTGTGTAGCGCGCGATCAAGGACGCCGAAGGCTACGCGACGGCGGGGCCGCTCGGTTGGCCCGTCGCCGAGAGGGCGGCGGCGACATCCGCGGTGATCCCGACGAGCGTCGCGCCGGAGACCTCGGCGCTCTGCCTCCCTGCGCCCGCAGCCGCCTGCGCGGCCTCGGCGGCACGCAGGACGGTGTCCAACAGGCCAGGGAAACGGGCGTCGAGATCCTCGCGGCGCAGCCGGTTCAGGCGGGTGGTCCCCTGCGCGCGCTGGCGGATCACACCGGCCTCGCGCAGCACCTTGAAGTGGTGGGTGCACGTGGACTTGGTGACCGGGAGGCCGAAGCTGCCGCAAGTGTGGTCGCCCTCGCTGTGGGCCAGCTTGGCGACGATCTGCAGCCGCACGGGATCGCTCAGCGCATGTAGAACGGCGCCGAGCTCCAGCTCTTCCACGGCAGGGTGAACGATCGATTCGGTGGTGTGCATTGACATTGCCCCTTGCACTATACGAACCCTGGAGGTCATTGTACGAAGAACATCGTACAAAGTGCTATCGTACGACAGGTATCGTACAACCCAGGCAATGCGCAAGCGTTGCCCGTGCTCTGCGAGGAAGCCACATGAGAACACAGAGCCCAGCTCCACCGGTCCAGGAGACCACCCGGGTCCCGCGCCCACGCCGCAGCGACGCGTCCGTGATCGCGCAGTACATCCAGGACCTGCGCCGGGCGTCCTAGACGCCCCGCCCCTGGCCGTCCGCCGCACGGCGGGCGGTCCCGCCACCGGGGGTTCTAGATCGACAGGATGCGCGCCGCCAGAACGGCCGCGTTACGGGCGTTGTCCACGCCGACGCATCCCACCGGCACGCCGGGCGGCATCTGCGAGATCGACAGCAGCGCGTCGAGGCCGCCGGCCACCGACGTGCGACTGGTCAGCGGCACCCCGATGACCGGTAGGTCCGTGTGCGCGGCGACGACGCCCGGCAGCGCAGCCGACAGGCCGGCGCCGGCGATGATCACCTTGATGCCGCGCATGCGGGCGTTCTTGGCGTAGTCGGCGACGGTGTCGGGCTCGCGGTGCGCCGACATCACCCGGGTCTCTGACCGGATGCCGCGCTGCGCGAGCTCGGCCTCGGCCTTCTCCATCGCGGGCAGGTCGCTCTTTGACCCCATGAGGATCGCCACATGCGGCTCGTCGGCGGCGAGCTCATTGATCTCGACCGCGGTCTCGGCCAGCGCCTCCGCGTCGGGCTCGGGCACCACTGTGGGCCCCTCGGCCGACTCGGGGACACGCTCGCCCTCGGGCGGCAGGGACGGCTGTGACTCGGCGCTCATCCGATCAACTTCTGCGCGATGTCGCGCCGCATCTGCTTGCCGTCGAAGTGGATCATGTTGGCCGCAGCATAGGCGGCCGTGCGGCAGCGGGTCGGTGTGGCCCCCAGGGCGGTGACGCACAGCACCCGCCCGCCCTTGGTCACGAGCTCGCCCGTGCGCGAGCGCCCGGTGCCGGCATGGGTGACGAGGACATCGGGCGGGACCCGCTCGAGGCCGCGGATGATGTCCCCCGCGTGAAAGGTCGCCGGGTAGCCCGCGCTGGCCATGACGACCGTGACCGCCATGTCGTCGGTCCACTCCAGCGGCGCCAGCGCGGCCAGGCCACCGGGCTCGGTGGCGGCCTCGAGCAGCTCGAGCAGGTCCGAGCGCAGCCGAGGGAGGATGGCCTGGGTCTCAGGGTCGCCGAAGCGCACGTTGAACTCGAGTGCTTTCGGCCCGTCCGCGGTCATCATCAGGCCCGCGTAGAGGATCCCGTGAAACGGCGAGCCGCGCCGCGCCAGCACGTCGAGCACCGGCTGGTGCACGGCGGCGCAGATGTCACGGGCGCGCGCGGTGTCCACGGACGGGACCGGCGAGTAGGACCCCATGCCCCCGGTGTTGGGACCCAGGTCGCCGTTGAAGATGCGCTTGTAGTCCTGGGCGGAGGCCAGCGGCACCGCCGTGACCCCATCGCACACCGCCAGCAGCGACAGCTCCTCGCCCACCAGGTGTTCCTCCACCACCACCTTGGTGGTGTCAAAGCGGCGGGCCACCAGCAGATCCTCGAGCGCCGCCCGGGCCTCAGCCTCGCTCTCGGCGATGATCACGCCCTTGCCCGCGGCCAGGCCGTCGGCCTTGAGCACCACGGGATAGCGGCTGATGGCCTCCATTCCCTCCCCGGGGGTCTTGACCACCGAGTAGTCCGCCGTGGGGACACCCGCCGCGACCATGATCTCCTTGCAGAAGGCCTTGGAGCCCTCGAGGCGGGCGGCATCGCTGGTGGGCCCAAAGCAGCGGATGTGCGCGTCGGTGAGCGCGTCGACGACGCCCGCCACCAGCGGCGCCTCGGGACCCACCACCACGAGGTCGGGGTTGATCTCGCGCGCCGCGCCGAGCACTGCGCCGGGGTCCGCGAGATCCACCGGCCGCGTCTCGGCATCGCGGGCGATGCCGACGTTGCCGGGCGCGCACACGATCTTGGGCGTGCGCGGCGAGCGCGCCAGGGCCTGGACGATCGCGTGCTCGCGGGCGCCGGACCCAAGGACGAGGACGGTCTCGCTCACGTGGTCACCGGGGTCAGATGAGGCCGATGAAGTCGTCGATGGGGATGGCGGTCAGGGTCTCATAGCGCCCGGTCCCGCGCGATCCGAGCTCCATCGAGATCCGAATGATGGTCTGCTCATCGGGCGCCTCGATGACGTTGACGAAGTCAAACTGGCCGAGCGTCGCCCACTGCGCCTTGACCGAGGCGCCGAGCTGCTCGACCTCGCGGTTGACCTCGCGGATACGGCCGGGGTTGTTCTTGATCGTCTGGACTCCGTCGGGGGTCAGGGTGGTGAGCATGATGTAGGTGGGCATCCGGTGCTCCCTTGGTGCGTTGGCAGTGCTCTCACGGCACTTGTACCGGATCGCCGGGCGCGGCGCGCTCCGGGACGATAATCGTCGCCATACTGGTGTCGTGGCACTTTTCGGTTCGTGGTGACGACTGATTCAGTTGCTGAATCGTGTGTTTGGTGCTAGATACGTCGGAGAGACGCTGAATGCCGTCACCGCACGCACGCATGGACGAGCTCGACGCCGCGATCGTCGCCCTGCTCCAGGAGGATGGACGGCGCCCGTACGGCGAGATCGGCGAGGCGGTGGGCCTGTCAGAGGCGGCCACGCGCCAGCGCGTGAACCGCCTACGGGAATCGGGGCTGATGCGGATCGTGGCGGTGACCGACCCGGTGGCCCTGGGACGCGGCGTGGTGGCCACGATCGCCCTGCGGGTGAGCGGGGACACGCGCGAGACGGCGGCCCGCCTGGCCCAGATCGCCCAGATCGAATACGTCGTGGTCACCGCCGGCCGCTTCGACGTCATCGTCGAGCTGGTGTGCGCGACCGAGGAGGAGCTCCTCGGGGTCCTCAACGACGAGATCCGCTCGATCCCGGAGGTGCGCGAGCTGGAGACGTGCGTGCACCTGCGCACCGAGAAGAACGTGTTCGCCTGGGGGCAGCGCCTCACCGAGGAGTGAGGCGCCGCCCCGCGCGGCGACCGGACGTCGCGTGGGCTAGACGGTGGCGGCGGGGGCGTCGACCGCAGCGCGCTCGAGCACGAGCTCGCCGTCGGCGGCGTCCACCCTGACGGTGTCCCCGGGGACGAACCGGCCCTCGAGGATCGCCAGCGCCAGGGGGTCGACCAGGCGCTTCTGGATGACCCGCTTGAGCGGGCGCGCCCCGTAGGTCGGGTCGTAGCCGAGATTGCCGATCAGTGTGCGTGCCGCGTCGGAAAGCTCAACCTCAACCTCACGTTCACGGACGCGCTTGATGAGGACCGCAACCTGGAGGTCGACGATCTCGGCGATCTGCTCCCGGGTGAGGGACTCGAACTCGACGATGTCGTCGAGCCGGTTGATGAATTCCGGCTTGAAATGCGCCTCCACACCGGCCCGGCCGCCCGGGATGTTGGAGGTCATGATCAGCACGGCGTTCTTGAAGCTCACCGTCCGGCCCTGGCCATCGGTGAGGCGGCCGTCGTCCATCACCTGCAGCAGCGCGTTGAACACGTCGGGGTGGGCCTTCTCGATCTCGTCGAGCAGCACCACCGAGTAGGGCCGGCGGCGGACCGCCTCGGTCAGCTGACCGCCCTCCTCGTAGCCGACGTATCCGGGGGGCGCTCCCATCAGGCGGCTGACGGCGTGCTTCTCCATGTACTCCGACATGTCGATCCGCACGATCGCGTCCTGGGTGTCGAACATGAACTCGGCCAGCGCCCGGGCCAGCTCGGTCTTGCCGACGCCGGTGGGGCCCATGAACAGGAAGGTGCCGATCGGGCGATTGGGATCAGACAGGCCCGCGCGGGAGCGGCGCAGCGCCGACGAGACCGCGCTGACAGCCTCGTCCTGGCCGATGACGCGCCCGTGCAGCCGCTCCTCCATGTGGACCAGCTTCTCGATCTCGCCCTCCATGAGCCGCGTCACGGGGACGCCGGTCCACTTGGCCACGATCTCGGCGACGTCGTCGGCATCGACGTGGTCCTTGAGGTAGCGCGGACCGTTCGCGCTGTCAGTACCGGCCGCCGCCTCCTGCTCGGCCACCTCGGCCTCCTCGAGCTTCTTGGTCAGCTCCGGGATCGTCCCGTACTGCAGCTCGGCGGCACGGCCGAGATCAGCCTCGCGCTGTGCGCGCTCGAGGTCGAGACGCGCCTGCTCCAGGCGCTCCTGGATGTCGGCCACCGCGCCGAGGGTCTCCTTCTCGCGCTGCCACTCGGCGTGCATGGCGTCCGAGCGCTCACGCTCCTCGGCCAGCGTGCGCTCGAGCTGCTCGCGGCGGCTCAGCGTGCCGGCGTCATCGTCGTCGCCCAGTGACTGCAGCTCGATCTCCAGCTGCATGATGTGGCGGTCCACCTCGTCGATCTCGGTGGGCTTGGAGTCGATCTCCATCCGGATCTGCGAGGCCGCCTCGTCGACGAGGTCGATGGCCTTGTCGGGCAGGAACCGGTCGGCGATGTAGCGCTGGCTCAGCGTGGCCGCGGCGACGAGCGCCGAGTCCTGGATGCGGACCTTGTGGTGCACCTGGTAGCGCTCCTTGAGGCCGCGGAGGATCGCGATGGTGTCCTCGACGCTGGGCTCACCGACGTACACCGGCTGGAAGCGGCGCTCCAGCGCAGCGTCCTTCTCGATGTGCTTGCGGTACTCGTCCAGCGTGGTGGCGCCCACCGCGCGCAGCTCGCCGCGGGCGAGCATGGGCTTGAGCAGGTTGGCGGCGTCGACCGCGCCCTCGGCGGCGCCGGCGCCGACGATCGTGTGCAGCTCGTCGATGAAGAGGATGACCGTGCCGTTGGCGTCCGCGATCTCCTTGAGCACCGCCTTGAGCCGGTCCTCGAACTCGCCGCGGTACTTGGAGCCCGCGATGAGCGCGCCGATGTCCAGCGCGACGACGCGGCGGTCGCGCAGGCCCTCGGGCACGTCGCCGGACACGATGCGCTGGGCCAGCCCTTCGGCGATGGCGGTCTTGCCCACGCCGGGCTCGCCGATGAGCACCGGGTTGTTCTTGGTGCGCCGGGAGAGGACCTGGATGACGCGGCGAATCTCGTCGTCGCGGCCGATGACCGGGTCGAGCTTGCCCTGGGCGGCGGCGTCGGTGAGATCGCGGCCGTACTTCTCCAGGGCGCGGAACTTGTCCTCGGGGTTGTCGTCGGTGACGCGGTGTGAGCCGCGCACCTCGCCGAGCGCCTTGAGCAGGGCCTCGCGAGACGCGCCGCTGGAGCGCAGCGCCTCGCCGGCGCCGCCGGGATGGGCCGCGAGCGCCAGCAGCAGGTGCTCGGTGGAGACGTACTCGTCGCTCAGCTGGCGCATCTCGGTCTCGGCGGTGCGCAGGATCTGGACGAGCTCGGTGGAGCCACCGGCCGCCTCGGCAGCGCCGGCGCCGCTAGTCAACTTGGGCAGGGCGTCAAGGCGCACGCTGAGGGCCTGGCGCACCGCGGCGGGCTCGGCGCCGAGCTTGCGCAGCACCGGCGCCACGACGCCGCCGTCCTGCTCGAGCAGGACCGCGAGCAGGTGCTCGGGCGTGGTCTGAGGGTTGCGGCGCTCGTCGGCCAGCCGCTGGGCGGCCTGAAGCGCCTCCTGTGACTTGATGGTAAAGCGGTCTGGTTGCATAGGCGATTCCGTGGTTCAGAGGTGAAAATCTAAGTCTGTATGACTAAGATTATCGCACGAATGCGCCCCGGATACAAGCGCACCGGCCGCATTGGACCGGTGTGCTCGGATCGATCGTCGTCGCCGCTGCGCGGCGGGGGCCCTACCCGCGGACGCGCAGCTCCTTGCCCCGCGTCTGGGACTCGACGTTGCCGCTCGGATCGAGGATCGCCCCGAAGATCGTGGCGGTGACCTTCTGCCCGTGAGCCAGGGCGCTGCGCAGCGCACTCACGGTCTTGGCGTCCAGGCCGATCTTGATCGTGCGGTGCCCGCCATGCTGGAGCAGGAAGACGCTCGAGTTCCGGGTGGTGACCTTGCCCGAGCGGCCGATCCGGATCCGGGCGAAGGCCCCCATGAGACAGCGCCCGGAGCAGCTCACGGTGGCCAGGAGGTGCTTGCTGGCCACCGGGCGCGACTGGGAGGGCACCGACACGCCGACATTGACGATCCGCGGCACCGACGTGCCGGCCACGAGGGCCAGGCCCGCCAGGTTGATGCTGCCCAGTCCCGACGCCTCGTCGAAGCCGGGTGCCGCGGTGCAGCAGCCCAGCGGGGCGCCGCCCAGACTCTGGCCCAGGTCGTTGTCGTTGGCGACGATGTCGGAGATGACGCCGGCCGCCGAGGGCGAACGGTCGATGGCGTAGAGCAGCGGGTTGGCCAGGCCGAGGTCCTGGCGGTGGGCCCGGCGCAGCGCCTGATCCACCAGGGCCAGTCCGCCGGCCACCAGCGGGGCCGCCGCGCTGGTGCCGCCCACCTGACTCCACGGGTTGTGGTTGTCGGGGCCGATGCAGTCCCCCTTGGCGGTGCAGTAGATCTCATAGCCGGGCGCCACGTCGGCGAGCATCGACACGTCGGGGACGCCGCGGCGGGGCGCGGGCACGAACCCGTTCTGATAGCTGGGGCGCTTGAACAGCTCGCTGAAGCCGCCCCCACCGGAGGCGATTGCCAGCGGCGCGTCGTTCCACACCTCTTGGGAGACGATGTGGTTGGCGGCGTCAAGCGAGAAGTTCGTGCCACCGACACCGGTGACGAAGGGGGAGGATGCGGGATAGCTCACCGCCCGCACCGCCAGCGGCCGACCGTCGGGAGTGAGGCAGGCCGACGACCCGTCGTCACCGCTGGAGGCCAGCACCGAGATGCCGCTGGCGGCGGCGAGGGCGAGCGCGCCCTCGTAGTGGCGCAGGCCCGAGTTGCCGATGGCCAGGCGCGTCGCCTCCTCACAGGAGCCCAGCGACGCGGAGATCACGTCGGGCTTGCTGCCGGAGTTGCGCAGCGGCGCGGTGAGCGAGTTGAGCACCTCCACCGCGGTGGGGCGCGACTCGTAGACGTCGACGGCCTTGAGCTTGGGCGCCGCCGCATCGAGGACCTCGAGGTCCAGCGTCGACTCGCCGCCCGGCGCCAGCGGCTTCTTGAGCCCGACGCCGAACCCGTTGATCGCCGGCGTGGCCAGGCCGAAGCACTTGGAGAAGTTGCGCAGGTCCGAGTAGTGAAACCCGTCGATCTCGATCAGCGCCACCCGCTCGCCCTGCCCTTCCAGCCCGGCGCTCTGCAGGGGGGCGTAGTTGTAGGCGGTCAGATACTGGTTGGGGGTGAAGCCCTGCTGCGAGACGGCGGGCTTGCAGCCGGCCGGGGTACCCGTCCGGTTGGTGTAGCCCGACTCGTCGTCGTTGGTCTCGGTCCCCGCCCGGGCGGCCGCCTCGTGCGGGAACGCGCCCCCGCCGGAGGCGACGGGGGTCGAGGATCCAAACACCGGCTGGGTGTTCAGGCCCAGCACTCCCGTCACGTCGTCGCGCAGCTCCGTCGGAATCCGCACGCCGGTCTCGGGGGCCACGAAGCTGGCGCCATGGGCGCCGGCGCCGGCGGTCCGGAAGTCGCCCAGGGTCGTGCCGAACGTCCGCCCCGCCTGAGCGACCCGCATCGTCGCGTCGGCGAACAGGCCGGTGACGTCGATCTTGACGTTCGAGGCGCCCGCGCGCTTGAGGTAGCCGATGACCCGGGCGCGCTCGGCCGCCGGAGCGCCGAAGCGCTTGGACAGGTTGGCGATCGAGTCGAACTGTCCGTACTGGGGCGATTTGGGATCCGACACCGCGGTGGCGAAACGCTCCAGGCCGGTCAGATCGGCATTGAGCGGGAGCGCCAGCGTCACGGTGCCGTCGGCCGGCGCGGCGCCCAGCCACGTCCAATGGGTGCTCGGGCCGGCGGCCACGGCGGGGGTCGCGAACAGTGCCGCCGCACCCAGCACGCCCGCCACCACGGCGACCGGGATCCGGATCCCGCCCGCACGGCGCAGCGCGTGACTCAATCCCCAGTTCGAAATGCCCATGAAGCGTTCACTCCCTGTTGGTCTGACCGGCACGAAAACGCGGCGGGCGGGACCGGTTTCTCCCGTGGGGAGATCGTTGCATACCCCAACACGCCGTCACGTTGATCGGTGCGGTGGGGAGTACCCACGGAAACCGCCGCATACCCACCCCCTGCAAGGTTTTATGAGCGGTTGCCCGCCTTGGCTCCGAACTTCAGGTCCCGTAGGTCGGCATGGCGCACCAGCTCGCCGCCGCGCACGTAGGGCACGATCTCGGCGCGCAGCTCGCGGCGGATGGCCTCCAGCCGGCCCACCTCGGCACTGAGCTCGTCGGCGCGCTTCTGTAGCGCGGCCACCTTGCGCGCCATCGAGTCCAGCTGCTGCTCGAGCTCGAACACCCGCTCGACGCCGGCCAGGTTCATACCCAGCTCGGCGGTCATCTCCTGGATGCGGCGCAGGCGGTTGACGTCCTTCTGGGAGTACAGGCGGGTGCCCTTGGGCGAGCGCTGGGGCTCGATGAGGCCGCGGGCCTCGTACATCCGCAGCGTCTGCGGATGCATTTCGGCCAGTTCGGCGGCGACCGAGATCATGAACACGCCGCGGTCCGAGGAGACCTCGACGCGAGTGGTCGTGCGGACACGACGGGAGGCCATCACGCAGCCTCTCCGCCGGCTTCAGCGAACAGCCGCTCGCGCGGGTTGCCGTTCATGACCTGCGACAGCCTGTCAACGGCCTCGGACTGCTCGGGCGAGAGCGAGGACGGGACGTCCAGGACGAAGCGGTAGTGGATATCGCCGTTGCCCTTGCCGCCCAGCCGTGCCGGCCCCTCGCCGCGCAGCCGCTGCACCGTCCCGGGCTTGGTCCCGGCGGGCACGCGCAGCCGCTTGGAGCCGTTGAGCGTCGGGACCTCGATGACGGCGCCCTGGAGCGCCTCCGGAATGGTGAGGGGCACCTCGACCTCGAGGTTGTCGCCGTTGCGCTTGAACACCGGGGACTCGGAGACGCGCGTGATCACATAGAGATCGCCGGGAGCCCCGGCGTCCGCGCCCGCCACGGCGAAGCCGGGCTCGCCCTTGCCGGCCAGCCGGATCCGGCTGCCGTCCTTGACCCCGGCCGGGACGTTGACGCGCATCCGCTTGACCGAGCGCTGCGCGCCCGAGCCCTGGCAGGTGGGGCACGGCTCGTCGATGACGGTGCCGGAGCCGTGGCAGTTGGAGCAGGGCTGGGACATCGAGAAGATGCCCTGGCTCTGGGACTCCAGGCCACGGCCGTTGCACACCGGGCACACCCGGGGGGAGGTGCCCGGCTTGGCGCCCGAGCCCCTGCAGGTGGGACACGGCGCCGATGTCGGGACCGCCAGCGGCACCTGCGCGCCGTTGACGGCCTGCTCGAAGCTCAGCGACACCTCGGTCTCCAGGTCGCGACCGCGCTGAGCGCGCTGGCGCGGTCCGCGGGTCGAGCCCGTCCCCGGGCCCCGACCGCCGGCGGGAGCACCGCCGCCTCCACCGAACAGGTTGGAGAGGATGTCGGAGAAGCCGCCGGCGACGTTCTCGAAGCCGCCGCCGCCCGGCTGGCCGAAGCCACCCAGGAAGCCGCCGCGGTCATAGGCCTTGCGCTTGTCGGGATCGGACAGGACGTCGTGGGCCTGGGAGATCTCCTTGAAGCGCTCCTCGGCCTTCTTGTCGCCCTGGTTCGTGTCAGGGTGGTACTTGCGGGCGAGCTTGCGGTACGCCTTCTTGATCTCCTCGTCGGAGGCGTTCTTGCCCACCCCGAGGGTCTTGTAGTAGTCGGGCCGCTCAGCCACGGGGATTCACCGTCCGCTCACCCGGCGACGACGACGCGCGCGGGGCGCACGACGCTCTCGCCCATCCGATAGCCGCGCTGGTACACCTCGACGACGACACCGGGCTGGGCGCCCTCCACCGGCTGCTGAGCGACCGCCTCGTGGTACTGCGGGTCAAACGGCTCGCCCTCGGGCGAGTAGCGCTCGATCCCAACGTTCCCCAGGGCGGAGATCAGGTCGGTGTGGACGTGCTTGAGGCCGGCCACCAGCGACTCGGCGCCGTTGCCACCCTCCGCGGCCACCACCTCATCGGCGTGGGCCAGCGCGCGATCGAGGTTGTCGATCGCGGGCAGCAGCGCGAGCGCGAGCTTGGCCGCTCCGCGCTCGTGCGCAGCGGCCGTCTCACGGGTGGCCCGCTTGCGGTAGTTCTCGAAGTCGGCCTGGGTGCGCTGGGCCAGCGCCAGGTACTCGTCGGCCTTCTCGGCCTTGGCGGCGAGCTCGTCCAGATCGCAGGGGGAACCGATCCCCTCCCGCCCGGCCTCGCCGGAGTGGGGTGTGCCCGGCTGAGCCTGAAGCTCGGCCTCGCCCTGGGGCCGCTCGGCGCGCGCCCCTGAGGCATCGTGGCCCTCAGGGGCGCCAGGCGGCGCCTGAGGCAATTCGGCCTCAGGCGCCTGCGCGGGCTTCACCGTCTCAGGGGGGCGGTGGTTGTGGTGGTCATGGGACATCGGGCCTTACTTCCCTTCGTCCACGACCTCGGCGTCGACCACGTCCTCCTCGGCGCTCGCGCCGTTGGAAGACGTCGCACCGGCCCCGCCGTTCTCGCCGGTGCCGTCCTCGGCGCCGGACGGGGCGGCCTGCTCCTGGGCGCGCTGGTACATCGCCTCGGAGACCTTGTGGAACGCGGACTGCAGCGTCTCGGTCTTGGCGTTGATGTCAGCGGCGTCGCCGGAGGTCAGCGACTCCCGGACGGCCTTGATCGCAGCCTCGATCTCCTCCTTGGAGGAGCTGTCGATCTGCTCCTCGAGGTCCTTGAGCTGGCGCTCGGCCTGGTAGGCCGCGTTCTCGCCGTTGTTGCGGGCCTCGGCCAGCTCGCGCTGGCGCTTGTCGTCCTCGGCGTGCGACTCGGCGTCGGTCACCATCCGCTTGATCTCGTCCTCGGACAGACCGGAGCCCGACCGGATCTCGATCTTCTGCTCCTTGCTCGTCCCCAGGTCCTTGGCGGACACGTTGAGGATGCCGTTGGCATCGATGTCGAATGCCACCTCGATCTGCGGGATGCCGCGCGGCGCCGGCGGGATGCCGGTGAGCTGGAACTTGCCCAGCGACTTGTTGTAGGTCGCCATCTCGCGCTCGCCCTGCAGGACGTGGATCTCCACGCTCGGCTGGTTGTCCTCCGCGGTGGAGAACACCTCGGACTTGCGGGTGGGGATGGTGGTGTTGCGCTCGATCAGCTTGGTCATCACGCCACCCTTGGTCTCGATGCCGAGGGTCAGCGGGGTGACGTCGAGCAGGAGGACGTCCTTGACGTCGCCGGCCAGCACGCCTGCCTGGATGGCGGCGCCCACGGCCACGACCTCATCGGGGTTGACGCCGCGGTGCGGCTCCTTGCCGGTGAGCTCCTTGACCTTCTCCTGCACGGCGGGCATACGGGTCATGCCGCCGACCAGGACCACGTGGTCGATGGTGCCGGCGCCCTTCTCCTTGGCGTCGTCGAGCGCCTGGCGCACCGGCGCGACCGTGCGGTCGAGCAGGTTGGAGGTCAGCTCGTTGAGCTTGGCGCGCGTGAGGCGCATGTCCAGGTGCTTGGGGCCGGAGGCGTCGGCCGTGATGAACGGCAGGTTGATCTGGGTCTCCTGGGTGGTGGAGAGCTCGATCTTCGCCTTCTCGGCGGCCTCGTAGAGCCGCTGCAGCGCCATCGGGTCGGCCGCGAGGTCGATGGCCTGCGACTTCTTGAACTCCGACACCAGCCAGTCGACCAGCGCCTTGTCGAAGTTGTCGCCGCCCAGATGGTTGTCACCCGCGGTGGCCTTGACCTCGAACACCCCGTCGCCGATCTCCAGCACCGACACGTCGAACGTGCCGCCGCCGAGGTCGAAGATGAGGATCGTCTGGTCGGTCTCCTTGTCCAGCCCATAGGCCAGCGAGGCCGCCGTCGGCTCGTTGATGATCCGCTTGACGTCGAGTCCGGCGACCTTGCCGGCGTCCTTGGTCGCCTGGCGCTGGTCGTCGTTGAAGTAGGCCGGAACGGTGATGACGGCACTGTCGACCGTCTCACCCAGGTAGGCCTCGGCGTCGGCCTTGAGCTTGCCGAGGATCATCGCCGAGATCTCCGGCGGGGAGTACTGCTTGTCGGCAGCGTCGACGCGGACGTCGCCGCCCGGACCTGACACGACCTTGTACGGCACGATGGCCTCCTCCTCGTGCACCTCGGCCTCTTTGCGGCCCATGAAGCGCTTGATGGAGAAGATCGTGTTCTGCGGGTTGGTGACCTGCTGACGCTTGGCAACGGTGCCAACGAGGCGCTCACCACCGCTGGTGAATGCGACCACCGACGGAGTCGTGCGCCCACCTTCGGCGTTCTCGATCACCGTCGGCTCGCCGCCCTCGAGCACGGCCATACATGAGTTGGTCGTCCCGAGGTCGATTCCGATGGTCTTTCCCATGGTTGTTGTCTGCTCCCATACGGTTACAAAAATCTGAGTCCCAGCGTAGCAGATCCGTGTGCGCACGCTCGTGGGTGGTGGACGAACGTCAACGATGGCTATCGAGAGGCGGCCGCGTGATTTCGCCCCCGCGGCGGGCCATCAACGGGGGTCATGGGAGATCACCGTTACGTCGTAACGCTTATCTACCGACACCCCACCCCGCGAGCCTCGACGCCGCCCGAATCCGCCTTCAAAAGCCCTGCCATTGAGGCTCGCCCACCGCCGGGCCCTCACCCTCACCCGAACGAAAACGCGCTCGGGCACATCCGCTGCAGCGCGCACCCGGCGCAGTCGGGCCGGCGGGCGTGGCAGGTCCGCCGCCCGTGGCGCAGCAGGTTGATGTGGAACTCGAGCTCCTGGCCCTTCGGCGTGATCGCGAGCATCTCATCGTGCATCTCCTCGAAGGGCGCCCTGGGGCGAAACAGGCCCAGCCGGGTGCCCACGCGCGAGACGTGGGTGTCGACCGGGATGTCGCGCATCCCCAGAGCGAAGAGCAGAACGCACGCGGCGGTCTTGCGCCCCACGCCCGGCAGCGCCGTGAGGTACTCCTGGGCCTGCGGGACCGTCATCTGAGCCAGCCCGTCCAGTGAGATCTCCTCGGCGGGCTCGATCGCCTGCAGGATCGACTTGATCCGGGCGGACTTGACCTTGGAGATCCCACCGGGGCGGATCGCCTCCTCGATCTCGTCCACCGGCGCATCGCGGACGTCCTCCCAGGTCGCAAGACGCTCGCGCAGGCGCAGGTAGGCGACGTCACGGTTGCGGTCGTTGGTGGACTGCGAGAGCACGGTGAGGATCAGCTCGGCGATGGGGTGGCCGTGCGCGCCCCAGGCCGGGATCCCATAGACGAGCCGTAGACGGTCCCGGACGGCGCGGATGCGCCGAGCCGCCGGGCGTTTCCAATCGAGGTCCGTCACGCCGCGGACGTTATCCTCGGCCGGGCGTGGGCGTCGACGAGCACACGATCGCAGTCGCCGGAGCCTCCGTCTTCTACCGACGCGCCCCGGCCCGCGACACCGAGGTCCTCTACCTCCACAGCGTCCCGACCAGCTCGGACGACTGGGTCGCGCCGCTGGAGCTGACCGGCGGCCTGGCCCCGGACCTGCCCGGCTTCGGACGCACGAGCAAGGCGGGCAACCTCGACTACTCGCTGCCCGCCTACGTCCTGTTCGTGGAGCAGTTCCTCGATGTGCTGGAGGTGGACGAAGTGGTCCTCATCGGCCACGGCTGGGGCGCGGCCATCGGCCTGCTCTTCGCCCAGCGCCACCCCGAACGGGTGACGCGCCTGGCCATCATCGACGCCGTCCCGCTGCTCGAGGGCTTTCAGTGGCCCGCGATGGTGCGCTGGTGGCGGCGCCCCGGCATTGGCGAGCTGCTCATGGGCTCAGTCAACCGCTGGCTGCTGGCGCGGACCCTGCGCGCGGGCAGCGCCACGCCCGAGGCCTGGCCCGATGCGCGCGTGGACGCCGTGTGGGAGCAGTTCGACCAGGGCACGCAACGCGCGATCCTCCGCCTGCACCGCTCCGTCGACACCGGGGAGCTGGCCGCAGCCGGTGAGGACCTCGCCGGCCTGGAGCAGCCGGCGCTGGTGCTGTGGGGCGAGCAGGACCGGTGGCTGGCCCCCGCGTTTGCCGACGCCTACGCACAGCACCTCCCCCACGCCACCATCGAACGCGTCGCCGGCGCCGGCCATTGGCCGTGGCTCGACGTGCCGGCGCTGGCCGAGCGGCTGGCCGGCTTCGCGACATGAGCGCCACCGCAACGCGCCCGCAGGCGCCCGCACGTGAGGACTCGATGACGCGCGCCGGGCCCCGTGAGTGGCGCCATCACGCACCGGTGGCGGTGGCGGCGGTGCTCGCCGCCGCCTACGTCATCGCCTCGCCGCCCACCCAGGATCTCGCCGCCCACCTGTTCCGCGCCCGGCTGTTCTCGCAGCAGGGCTTCGGCCTGTGGAACAACGACTGGTACGGCGGACACCACATCCTCGGCTACAGCGTCCTGTTCCCGGCCGTCTCGGCGCTGCTCACCCCCCAGCTCGCCGCCGCGCTCGCCGCCACCGCCACCGCCGCGCTGTTCACGCCTCTGGCGCGCCGTCACTTCGGGGAGCGGGCGTGGCTCGGTGCCGTGCTGTTCGGCGCAGCCACCGCCATCAACCTCTACACCGGGCGACTGGCCCTGGCGTTCGGCGCCCTGCCGGCGTTGGGCGCGGTGGTCGCCCTGGATCGTGACCGGCCGCTGCCCGCCGCCGGGCTCGCCTTCCTGGCCGCCCTGTGCAGCCCGGTGGCCGCACTGTTCGCCGCCCTGGCTGCGGCCGCTCACGCGGTCAGCGCGGCCGTCACCCATCGCCGCCTGCGACCGGCGTTCCCGGGCCTCGCTGTGGCGGCCGCGGCGCTGGCGCCGGTCCTGGCGCTGGCCGTCGCCTTCCCCGAGGGGGGAACCGAGCCGTTTGCGCTGGGCACGTTGCTGCCGGTGCTGGTCATCTGCGTGCTGGCCCTGCTCGCGGTCCCGCGCGAGGCCGTGACCCTCCGAGCCGGGATCGCCCTCTACGCCCTGGCCACGCTCGCTGTCTACGCGGTCCCCTCCCCCATCGGCAGCAACGTCGCGCGGCTGGGCACGCTGCTGGCGGCGCCGATGGCCGCGCTGCTGTGGTGGCGCCGCCGATCGATGTGGCTTGCGCTGTGTGCGCTGCCGCTGCTGTACGTCGGCTGGCAGGCGCCAGTGGCCGACGTCGCCGCGCTCGCCGGCGATCCGGCCACAACCGTCGCGTACTACCAGCCGCTGCTGCGCTTCCTGGAGGCCCAGCCGGGCGGTCGCGACCATGCCTTCCGGATCGAGATCCCCTTCACCAACTCCCACTGGGAGGCCTACCGGGTAGCCCCCGCGGTCTCCCTGGCCCGCGGCTGGGAGCGCCAGCTGGACCGCGCCGGCAACCCGCTGTTCTACGACGGCCGGCTCACCGCCGCGACGTATGACCGGTGGCTGCACGCCAACGCCATCCGTTACGTCGCCCTCCCCGACGCCGCGCTCGACCCCTCCGCCCGAGGGGAGGCAGCGCTCATCCGCGCCGGCCAGCCCTACCTGCGGCTGGTCATGCGGTCGGCCCACTGGCGCGTCTATGGCGTGGTGGATCCCACGCCCCTGGTGCAGGGGGAGGCGACGCTGCGGGCCATGGGCTCCGATTGGGTCGCGCTCCAGGCGCGGCGGCCCGGCACGGCGTTGCTGCACGTCCACTTCACGCCGTACTGGACGCTGGCGAGAGGAGCCGGATGCGTGGCCCCTGACGGCGATGGGATCCGGCTGACGCTGCGCCACGCCGGGCCGGTCCGGCTGACGATCCGGTTCGCCCCGGGACGGATCGGGGCGACGTCGCCCCGGTGTCGTTGATCTCAGGCCATTGGTTCGCTAACCGGAAGCAGACAGACGTTTTTATAGGATGGGGCGCGGTCCATGCAGCGGCGAGCCAGACAGATTGAGGCGCGCGTGCTCCCCCGCGGCTGGGGGGATGTGCTCCGTCAGGTGGCCCTCTTCGTGGGGGCGTATCTGCTCTACCAGCTCGTCCGCGGCCTGGTGGACGGCAACGACGTCGCCAAGGCGACGTGGAACGCCTACAAGGTGATCAACCTCGAGCGCACGCTCCACGTGTTCGTGGAGCCGAGCATCCAGGCGTGGGCGATCAACAACCGCTGGCTCATGGACATTGCCGACTCGACCTACCTCAACGCCCACTACGTGGTGACGCTCGGCGCGCTGGTCTGGATCTACCTGAAGCGCAACGACTCCTTCTACTTCGTGCGCAACATGTTCATGGTGGCGATGGCGTTCGCGCTCATCGGCTACGCGCTGTACCCGACGGCGCCGCCACGGCTGATGCCGGCCTGGGGCTTCACGGATTCGATCCAGCAGTTCACGGGCGTCACCGTGGAGCACGGGCCATCGAGCGCCCTACTCAACCTCTACGCCGCCATCCCCTCCATGCACGTCTGCTTCGCGCTGATGATCGGCTGGCCGATGGTCCGGCTGGTCAAGAACCCGTTCGCGGCGGTCGCGTGGGCGGCGTATCCGCTGTTCATCACCTTCGTCGTGATCGCCACCGGAAACCACTATCTCACCGACGTCGTCCTGGGCGCCGTCACCGCGCTGGCGTCGGCGCTGCTGGCCAAGCAGCTGCTGGCCCGGGCGAGGCCCGATGTGTGGGCCTTCGAGCAGGCGCCCGCCTGACCGCCTACGCTGTCGTAGCGGATGGCCACGCCAAGCTCGCCTCCTCGCCCGTCCCAGCCTCGCCAACGCCGACCCCGGTCACGGCGAGCGGGCCCGACCACGCCAGAGCTGATGCGCGAGCGGCTCATCGAGAGCCGCCTCACCCCCAACGCCATCTCGCTCACCGGGTTCGCGCTGAACCTGGCCGCCGCCGCGCTGATCGTCGATCGCATGTTCTTCCTCGGCGGCGTCGCCTTCATCGTCGGCTCGATCATGGACACGCTCGACGGCCGCTACAGCCGCATGTCGGGCAAGGGGACGCCGTTCGGAGCATTCCTGGATTCGACGCTGGACCGGCTGGAGGAGGGCATCGTCCTCACCGCCGTCGCGGCGTACTTCGCCAGCCGCCACGACCAGGCGGCCGTGGCCGCGGTGGTGGTGGCCGTGCTGGCCTCGCTGATGGTGTCCTACACGCGCGCTCGCGCGGAGGCGCTGGGCGTCGCCTGCAAGGTCGGGCTGGCCACCCGCCCGGTCCGCGTCGTCATCCTCTCCATCGGCCTGGTGTTCGCCAAGGGCGCGGGGCTGGGTCACTTCGAGCTGCTGGCCCCCGCGGTGTACGTCCTGGCGGCGCTCAGCGCGTTCACCGTGGTGCAGCGCATCCTGTACGTGCGCAAGCAGCTCAACGCTCTCGAGCCCGCCGAGTAGCGCCGGAAACCGACCGGTATCCTCGGCGCCGTGCCTGCGCCGGTTCATCGTCCTGCCGTCTCCGGCAACGGGCGCGGTGCGCGCGCGCGGATCCTTTCGGCGGCCGGCGAGCTCTTCGGCCGCCATGGGATCACCATCACCGGAGTCGCCGAGCTGTGCGCGGAGGCTCGGGTGTCCAAGCGGACGCTGTACCAGCACTTCGCCAGCAAGGACGAGGTCGTCGCCGCGTACCTGAGCGAACTGGCCGCCGATCCGGGCTACCCGCCCAACGCCGTCCTGGCGCGCGCGGATCTCGCGCCCCGGGCGAGGCTGCTCGAGCTCTACGGCACGCTCGCCGACGGTCGGCCGCCGCTGCGGGGCGACCCGTTCGTCAACGCAGCCGCGGAACTGGCTGACCCGGGCCATCCGGCCCGGCGGGTCATCGTCGCCTATAAGGAGGAGTTCGCCGACCGGCTGTCGGCGCTGGCCCGCGACGCCGGGGCCCGTGGCTCAGAACGGGTCGGGCGCCAGCTGGCCCTCCTCTACGACGGTGCCGGGGCGCGGGTGGCCCTGTTCGCCAGCCCGGAGCCGGCGGCCGAGGCCCAGGCGCTGGCGGCCGCGCTCCTGCGCGCTGTCATCGACTAAACCAATGAGTTTACTTCTGTTATGTTGCCCGCTCTGTGCTGGGCTTAAGGGAAACCGAGCGGTGTACAATTTGGTGTAACCGCAGCGGCGGTTGCGGCATACCTGAGGTGATGCCCGCCGACCGTGAGCGGGCCGCGACTTTTGACAGAAGGGACACCTCACGTGACCACCACCAACGGTTCGTCCAACGGCAGCTCCCGCCACCAGCACGAGAAGGTCCGCGTGGCCGTCATCGGCGTGGGCAACTGCGCCAGCTCATTCGTGCAGGGCGTCCAGTACTACAAGGACGCTGACCCGGCCGAGCGCGTGCCGGGGCTCATGCACGTCGACCTCGGCGGCTACCACGTGCGCGACATCGAGTTCTCCGCTGCCTTCGACATCGACGCCGACAAGGTCGGCAAGGACCTCTCCGAGGCCATCTTCTCCGGCCAGAACAACACGCTCAAGCTCGGCGACGACATCCCCAAGCTGGGCGTGGAGGTCATGCGCGGCATGACCCACGACGGCCTGGGCCGCTACCTCAAGGAGAAGATCACCAAAGCGCCCGGCCCCACCGCCGACATCGTCGAGGTGCTCAAGGACACGCGCACCGACGTCGTGGTCTCCTACCTCCCGGTCGGCTCCGAGCAGGCCACCAAGTGGTACGTGGAGCAGATCCTCGAGGCCGGCTGCGGCTTCGTGAACTGCATCCCGGTGTTCATCGCGCGCGAGGACTACTGGAACAAGCGCTTCCAGAAGGCCGGCCTGCCGATCATCGGCGACGACATCAAGTCCCAGGTGGGCGCCACCATCGTCCACCGCGCCCTGGCCCGCCTGTTCCACGACCGCGGGGTCAAGCTGCTGCGCACCTCGCAGCTCAACGTGGGCGGCAACATGGACTTCTACAACATGCTCGAGCGCGACCGGCTGGAGTCCAAGAAGATCTCCAAGACCAACGCCGTCACCTCGATCATGGGTCACGAGCTGCCCGCCGACGACGTCCACGTCGGCCCCTCTGACTACGTGCCGTGGCTGACGGACCGCAAGTGGGCCCACATCCGCCTCGAGGGCCAGGCCTTCGGCGACGTGCCGCTGACCGCCGAGCTCAAGCTCGAGGTATGGGACTCGCCCAACTCGGCCGGCATCGTCACCGATGCCGTGCGCTGCTGCAAGCTGGCGCTCAACAACGGCCTGGCCGGGCAGCTCGACGGCCCCAGCTCCTACCTGATGAAGTCGCCGATGACCCAGCGTCCCGACGACGAGGCGCGGGAGCTGACCGACGCGTTCATCGGCAAGTACTCGCGCAAGCCGCTCGCCGCCGCGGCGGGCAAGGCCAAGAGCAAGACCAAGGCGCCCGCGCAGGCCTGACGCCCCGCGACTAGGACCTGATCGCCCGCTGCAGCGCGGGCGCCAGGTCCCCGCGGCGGCGGACCACCACATCGTCGAGCCCGAGCCACCCGGCCGTCACGCGCAGCTCAGCGGCCAGCTCGGCGGCGACGTGCTCGTGGTCCACCTCGGGCTCGGCGAACGCCGACTGGACGAGCAGGGACCCGTTCTGGCGGTCTGCTTTGAGGTCTGCGCGCGCGACGATGGTGTCGCCGAGCAGGAACGGCAGCACGTAATAGCCATGCACGCGCTTGGCGGCCGGGACGTAGATCTCGATGCGGTAGCGAAACCCGAACAGCCGCTCGGCCCGCGGGCGAAACCACACCACCGGGTCAAACGGCGACAGCAGTGCCCGCGCCGCGATCCGCCGCGGGCGCCGGGCGGCCGGCCACAGGTAGGCCGGCACGCCCCACCCCCCACCTCGACCTCAACGAGCTCGCCGGCGGCGGCCAGCTCGGCCACGCGCGCCTTGGAGTCCGTCCGGGGCAGGCGGAAGTAGTCACCCAGGTCAGGCTCGGTGGCGACGCCGAGCGCCGCCGCCGCGATGCGCAGCAGCTCCCGTTGGGCCTCGGCAGGATCGGGCGTGGGCGCGGAGGCGACCTCGGGCGGCAGGACACGCTCGGGCAGGTCGTAGAGGCGCTCGAAGTTGACCCGTCCCGCCGACACGACCTGACCGGTGTAGAACAGGTACTCGAGCGCGACCTTGCCGTCGTGCCAGTTCCACATGTGGCCCGGCTTGGGCGCGGGCCGCGGGATGCCGGTGGCGCTGGCGCGAATCGGGCCCTGCGCCGCCACCAGCTCGAGCGTGTCGGCGACGAGTTGGGGCCGCTCGCGGATCACCCGGCGGATCGACCCCCACGCCTCGGCGTCGACGTCGGCCATCCGCCAGCGGAACAACGGGTGGCTCTCCACCGGAATCAGCGAGGCCTCGTGGGCCCAGTACTCGACCAGCCGCCGGTTCGGCCGCGGCGTGTCGTGGCCGGCGATGCGGTCCAGCAGCATCCGGTCATACGGCCCCAGGCGCGAGAACACCGGCATGTAGTGGGCGCGGCTGAACACGTTGACCGAATCGAGCTGGAGCACCCCGAGGCGGCTCACCAGCTCCCGGATCTGGCGCGTGCCCGGCGGCGTGGCCGGCCGTGGGCGGCCGAAGCCCTGGGCGGCCAGCGCGATGCGCCGGGCGGCGGCGGCGCTCAGGCTCTGTGGGATGCGAGGCACCCCGGCACTGTGCCGGATGCCCCGGCCGGATTCGGTCCGCGGCGATGGCAGGCCGGTGGGCCCGGCTGAATAACATGTGGTCGGTGCCCGCGCCCCAGCGTCTGGCCATCGCGCAGGTGACCCCATTTGCGTGGGAGGTGGCCAACGAGGTCAACGAGTACGTCGCGCGGGTCTCCGACGAGCTGGCGTCCCGCGGCCACCGCGTGCTGATCGTGGCGCCCTCCGAGGACGCCGCGCTGGTGCGCGACAGCCGCCGCACGCTGCGCTCGCACCCCGAGCAGCTGCTCGACGACGCTGACGGCGGGGTGGGTGGAGTCCGGGTCCTGGGGGTGGGCGAGGTGCTGCCGTTCGCCCCGGCGCGGCGGCGCGCGGCGTCTCTGCCCGTCGACGTGGCCCGCACGATCGAGGAGGCGCTCACGGCGCTCCCGCTCGACATCGTCGACGTCCACGAGCCCTTTGCCCCCAGCGCGTCGAGCGCGGCCCTGCGCCATTCGCGCGCGCTCAACGTCGGCAGCTTCCACGCGCCCACTGAGCGCGTGCTCTCCACCCAGCTCACCGGCCCGCTGTCACGCCTGCTGTTCTCCCGCATGGATGCGCGCATCGCGAGCTACGCCGCCACGCGCAACCTGCTGCAGCACTACTTCCCGGGCGAGTACACCGTGATCGCGCCCGGCGCTGACGTCGCCCCGGACCGCCCGCCCGCCGAGGTCCCCGAGATCGTCATGATCGCCACCGAGGAGCGCGCTGCGCTGCGCCTGTTCCTGCGCGCGTTGCGCGCGCTGCCGCCCGAGCCGCTGTGGCACGCCACCGTGTGGTACCCGCGGCCGACCGCGCCACCGGCGACGCTGTCGCGACTGCTGCGCGAGCGGATCACCTTCATGGAGGCCTCCGAGGGGGACGAGGCCCAGCTGCTGCGTACCGCCGACATCGCCGTGTTCGCCTCCGAGGGTGACCGCGCGACCCCCGGGACGCTGGTGCGCGCGCTGGGCGCGGGAGCGGTGCCGGTAGCCTCGCGCCTGCCCGCATACGAGGAGTCGCTGGGCGAGGGGGAGTGCGGCTTCATGTTCGAGCCCGGGGAGACGGCAACGCTGGCCGCCCACCTGCAGCGACTGGTCGCCGAGCCCGAGCTGCGTGAGCGTGCCGGCGGTGAGTGCCGGCGGCTGCGCCAGTCGCTGGGCTGGGGACGGGTGGCCTCCGAGCTCGAAACGATCTACCTCGATCTCGCCCGCCGCCGGCGTCAGGAGGACACGGGCAACGGCACGCTGCGCGCCCGGGTCGGCTCGCGACCGCTCATCGACGTCGATCTGCACATGCACACCGACCACTCCTATGACTGCGCCACGCCGGTCGAGGTCCTGCTCGCGGAGGCGCGGGCACGCGGGTTGGGCGCCATCGCCGTGACTGACCACAACGAGATCTCCGGCGCGCTGGAGGCGCGCGCCAAGGCCAACGGGGTCAAGGTGATCGTCGGCGAGGAGGTCAAGACCAAGGAACAGGGCGAGGTCATCGGCCTGTTCATCGAGGAGAAGATCCCGAAGGGGATGACGCTCCAGGAGACCATCGCGGAGATCAGACGCCAGGGTGGGCTCGTCTACGTGCCACATCCCTTCGACCGCATGCACTCGGTGCCCGACTACGAGCACCTGCTCGCGGTCATCGATGACGTCGACGCCATCGAGGTCTTCAACCCCCGCATCGCGATCTCTGAGTTCAACGAGGAGGCGGTCCGCTTCGCCGCCAAGTACCGCATCCCGGCGGGGGCCGGCTCGGACGCGCACGTGCCCCAGGGTTTGGGCTCGGTGCGGATCCGCATGCGAGATTTCAACGGGCCCGAGGAGTTCCTGGAATCGCTGCGCGACGCCGACATCATCCGCAACCCGGCGAGCCTTCTCTACGTACAGGCATTGAAGTTTCTCCAGACCAAGGCCATGCCCGGAGCAGCCCGGCGAGCGAGCCGGGAGCGCCGTGTGAGGCGCGCCACCGGCCGCAAGTCCTGATGCAGCCGCAAGGACAAGCACGGGGTCCGTCCAATCCGACTGGGGTGCCGGCAACCGACGACGAGATTCGAGAGAAGTACCTCGAGCGCGCGATCCGCGAGCTCAACGCTTTCGCCCGCCGTCTCGGTGACTGCGCGGACTGCCCTCGGGGCCAGCTGATGCCGGTGCTCGGCTCGGGCCACCCCCAGGCCGACATCTTCATGGTCAAGTACTCGGCGCTGCCCTCCGAGGTCGAGGAGGGCGTGGCCTTCTACGGGCGGACGGGCAATGCGCTGATGAAGTCGCTCAAGCGCCTCAGCATCGACCCGCTCGCGGTCTACGGCACGCTCTGCGTCAAGTGCCCGGTGGCCGATCCGGCGATGGCGGACCCCGCCTGCGTCGGGCGCCTGCTGGAGGAGCTGGCCATCGTGCAGCCCAAGATCGTGGTGGTTATGGGCGATGAGGCGCTGGGCGTGATCAACGACCTCGACGTGCCGCTGTCACATGAGCTGTCGGCCATCCCCGGAGAGCTGCAGCGCTTCACCCCGTCGATCGAGGCGCTGTTCGTCCCCGACATCGACGAGTCGCTGGACGAGGAGAGCGCCAAGCGCGCGTTCTGGTCGGCGTTTCGCGTGTTGGGGCAGTGGTGGGAGGACCTGCCGCCGTACTAGCGGCCGTGCCGCCGGCGAGCGGCACGCGAGGCGCGCGCGGGCGCCTCAGTCCATCGTGAGCACGATCTTGCCGAGCTTGCCGCCGGCCCGGAAGTGCTCGTAGGCCGCGGGCGCCTCGCCCAGCGGGTAGGTCTTGGCGACGGGCACCTTGACCTCGCCCGCGGCGAACAGCGGCAGCACCGAGCGCTCCATGGCGCGGGCGGTCAGCGCCTTGAGCTCCAGAGGGCGCGCCCGCAGCGTGGAGCCGTGGATCCGGGCGCGCTTCATCATGACCAGCCGCAGGTCGATCTCGCCCGTCGAGCCGGCGCCGACCCCGATCACGGCGATCCGCCCGCCGGTGTTGAGCGCCTTGAGGTTGTCCATCAGATTGAGTGCGCCGACGAGCTCGAGGATGACGTCGTACGGTCCCTGTTCTTGAAAATCGCCGGGCGTGCAGACCGCGGCCCCGAACTCGCCCACCGCGTCGTGGAGGTCGGTGTTGCGCACGGTGGCGGTGACCCGCGCACCGGCAGCCTGACCGAGCTGCACCGCGGCGCAGCCGACACCGCCCGCCGCGCCGTGCACGAGCAGCCGCTCGCCCACGACCAGGCCCGCCTGCGTGAATACCGCGTCATGGGCGGTGGTGAAGACCTCGGGTAGGCCACCGGCCTCGGCCCAGGACAGGTTGGCGGGCACCGGCATGAGGATCCGCTCGTTGACCGTCGCGAGCTCGGCCTGTCCGCCCCCGCCGACGATCGACATCACCCGGTCGCCGATCTGGAAGCGCTCGGCGCCCGGTCCGCGGTCCACCACTTCTCCCGCCAGCTCGAGCCCCGGAATGTCCTGGGGCGAGCCGGGAGGCGCGGGATAGTTTCCGGCGAGCTGCATCATGTCGGCGCCGTTGAGCCCGGCGCCGCGCACCTTGACCAGTACCTCGCCCGAGCCGGGCACGGGGTCGGGATGCTCCTCGATCGTCAGCTGCTTGTCCTTGATGGTGGCGGCGCGCATGGCTGTCACTCTACCCGCGGCGCACCAGCTCGGCCACGCACTCGATGTGCGGGGTCTGGGGGAACATGTCGACCGGGCGTACGCGCACCAGCTCATACCCCGCTTCGACGAGCTGCGCCGCATTGGGAGCCAGCGTCGTGGGGTTACATGACACGTACACGATGCGCGACGGCGAGGCCTCGATGATCCGCCGCACCACCTTCTGCGAGAGCCCCGCCCGCGGCGGGTCGACGACGAGCACGTCGGGACGCCCCGCGCGCTCCACCAGCTCGCGCATGGCCAGGCGCACGTCGCCGGCGAAGAAGTGCGCGTTGTCGATCTCGTTGGCGCGGGCGTTGGCGATCGCGTCGGAGATGGCCGCGGGCACGAGCTCCAGTCCCCACACCTCGGCGACGCGCGGTGACATGAGCAGGCCGATGGTGCCGATCCCGCAGTACAGGTCATAGACGCGCTCGAACCCGACGGGGGCCGCGTACTCGATGGCGAGCTGGTACAGGCGCTCGGCCATCTCGGTGTTGGTCTGAAAGAAAGCCTCGGCGGAGATCTCGAAGCGCATGCCGCCGAGCACGTCCTCGAAGCGGTCAGACCCGGCCAGCAGCTCGGTCTCGCCCCCGTGCGTCGTCTCGGCGACGCTGTCCACACGGGTCCACAGCAGCCCGTCCAGACCCTCGCCGGCGCGGATGAGCGAGTCACGGTCAAGATGTCCCACGCTGGTCACCAGGCGCGCCTGGATGGCGTTCGTGCGACGTCCCTCGCGCACGACGAGGTTGCGCAGGAACCCCTCGCCGCTTCGACGGTCAAAGGGAGTGAGGCCCTGCTCGCGGCACCACTGCGCGATCCGCTCGCGCGCAGCGTTGGCGGGCTCGGAGGCGAGCAGGCAGTCGTCCATGGCCACGATCTCGTCCCAGCGGCCGGGCGCATGAAACCCGCACACCAGCGCGCCGGCGGGGTCGGCGCCGAACGAGTACTCGAGCTTGTTGCGATAGCGCCACTGCGACACCGCGGGAACGATCGGCTCCAGTGCGAACCCGTCGAGCTTGCCGATGCGACGCAGCGCCTCGTCGACCTGCGCCTGCTTGACCTCGAGCTGGCGCTCGTAGGACAGCACCTGCCACGGCGCGCCCGGGTGATCGGCCACCGCTGCGATGCGGTCCGGACCCGGCTCGAGGATCTCGAGCGTGCGCGCCTCGGCGTAGGCGCGCTTGCGCTTGCCGATCACCGCACGCACGCGGTCACCGGGCACCGCGCCGCTGACGAACACCACGTAGCCGTCCGTCCGCGCTACGCCGGCGCCACCGAAGGCCAGCGCGTCGATCGTCAGCTCGAGCTCATCGCCGCGCTGGGGCCTGGGGTTTGTGGGGGGTGCGGTGGACATCGCCCTACAGAACTAGCAGGCGCGACCGGCGCGGGCTACGGCATGCGCCCGCGCGTCACGTGTGCTGTGGAGTTGCGCCGGCGCTTACGCGAGCGACTTCTCGAGCGCGCCGACCACCGTCTTGCGGTTGGCGTGCTTGCGCTCATAGGTGAGCACCTTGCGCAGCTCGGGCTTCTTGAGCTCCTTGATGCGGCTCTGTACCTGCGATGCGTTGAGCTCGTCGTAGCCGAGGATGGGGAATGACGGGCCCACCCCGGCGGCGCGGCGAGCGCGGTCGGCGCCACGCACGATGCGATCCACGGAATCAGAGCCGCGAGCACGCTTCGTGGCCGAACCGGCCTTGCCCAGCAGTGACTCGACCTCCTTGACCAAGTCGGTGCCCTGACCCCGGCCGCGGCGCACCAGTTCGGTCACGAGGTCGTTGGCGTCCTTGCGGGTGACCCGGCCACGCGAGGCGGCGTCGTCCATGGCCTCCTGGATGTGGCCGCGCGTGAGCATGACGACGTCACGCGGCTTGATGGCGCCCTGCACGAGCTGCTCGGCGACCGACTTCACGCCGCCGCTGGCGCGACGCGTCTGCGTGGACGCCGCCTTTGCGCTTGTCCGGGTGTTCTTGGCGCCGGCGGCCGCCGTGGTGGCGGTGCCCTTCGCGCCGGCGCGCGCCGTGCGCGTGGTGCCGGCGGCAGCAGCGCCCGCGGTCTTGGCGGTGGTGGCCGCGGACCGAGCCGTTGACCGTGCGGCGCTGGCGGTCTTGGCGGTGCCGGACTTCGCACTGGTACGCGTCTTGGTCGCTCCGGACTTGGCCTGGGTCGCGGTCTTGGCCGCGCCCTTGCGTGCAGAGGTGGCAGTGGACTTGGCGCCGGTGCGTGCGGCAGCCTGCGTGGCCCGCGCGCCGGTCTTGCGCGAACTGGCGCTCGTGCCGGTGGCGCCGGATCGCGACGAAGACGATGAACTTGAACGGCCGGACGGGCGTTTGGCGGGGGGCATACGGAAGCTCCTGCTCCTTATTGGCTTTCGGGGCGCTGAGCGCGAATGAGTCGAAGTGCGGCGCTTGCGGCGAATCTACCCAATGCGCGCGCAATTTGCGCGTAACGGGCGCAACGTTTCAGCCGACGAGCAGCTCAAGCAGAGCCTTCTGCGCGTGACGTCGGTTCTCCGCCTGGTCCCAGATGCGCTGCCGTTCACCATAAAGCACCTCTGCGGTGATCTCGTCTCCGGGGTGCGCGGGCAGGCAATGCAGCGCGATGGCGTGCGGCGCTGCGAGGTCGAGCAGTGCGTCGTCGATGCGGTAGGGAGACAGCGCGTCCCGCCGCTGCTGCGCCGACGCCGGGTCGTCACTCATGCTCACCCACACATCGGTGTACACCGCGTCGGCGCCGTCAACGGCGACGCGCGGATCGTCGGTCAACTGCACGCCGGCGACGGGCTCCAGCTGGTAGCCCTCGGGGGCCGCGACGCGTACCTGTACACCCGCCAATCCACCGACGATGGCCAGTGACCGTGCCACGTTGTTGCCGTCACCGACGTACGCGAGTGTCAGTCCCTCCAGCGACCCGAACGTTTCGCGCAGTGTCAGCAGATCGGCGAGTGCCTGGCACGGGTGGTGGCGCGCGGTGAGCATGTTGATAACGGGGACGCCGGCGTAACGGGCGAGCTCCTCCACCTCCTCGTCGGGACCGGTGCGGATGCCGATCGCGGCGGCGTTGCGCGAGAGGATGTAGGCGGTGTCGCGGATCGACTCGCCGCGGCTGAGCTGGAGCTCGCCGGTGCGCAGCACCATGGGGTGGCCGCCCATCTCAACGATGCCGGCCTCAAACGACGTCCGCGTGCGTGTCGACGCCGCCTGGAAGATGAGCGCCACCGAACGGCGCGCCAGCGCATCCGAGCTGCGCGGCGCGGCCTTGAGCTCCGCCGCGCGATCGAGCAACGCGGCGAGCTCCTGGGCGCTGAGCTCGGCTCCGGTGAGAAAGTGGCGTGGCACGGGCCGCAGTGTACGTTGGGCCCCGTGCACCTGCGGGTCCTCACGTGGAACCTCATGCACGGGCGCTCCGTGCCATCGGCCGGCGGCGAGCTGCTCGACTCGTTCGGGGCGGCGCTGCAGAGCTGGGACTGGGACGTCGCGCTGCTCCAGGAGGTCCCGCCCTGGTGGACCGAGCCGCTGGCCGAGCACGTGGGCGCCGAGCACCGCCAGGCGCTGACCTCGCGCAATGCACTGCCGTGGCTGCGCCGCGCTCTGGCCCAGCGCCGGCCCGAGCTGATGAAGTCCCAGGGCGGCGGGGCCAACGCCATTCTGGCCCGGCACGACCGTATCGTCGCCCACCACGTCGAGCCGCTGACTCGCACCCCGGAGCGTCGCGTCGCCCACGGGGTGCTCCTGGGGTGCGGCGTGTGGATGGTCAACCTGCATGCCACCGCGCACGACGAGGCGGCGGCGCAACGCGACGGAGCCGCCGCGGCGGCTGCGGCGCTGCGGTGGGCGCGCGGTGACGCCGTGGTGCTGGGCGGGGACTTCAACCTGCGCGCGCCGGAGTGGCCGGGGTTCGCCGGTGTCGGCGGGCACGACGTCGATCACGTGTTCATCGCCGGGGCGCTGTCGGCGCGCGGCGGTGCGGAGGTGCTGGACCGTGGCACGCTGTCAGACCACGCGCCGGTGGCGGTTGATCTGCGGCTCACAGTCGGCGAAGCCGAGGCCGGCCCGGACGTATCATGAGAGCTTCACCTGTACGGGAGGAGGGCCGCATGTCACGACTCATCCGCATGGACCAGACCGGACACACCGTGCTGGCGCACTGGAGTCCGGATGACCTCGCCGGGACGGAGGCGGCGCGGGCCGCCCTGGCGGCCGAGCTCGACCGCGGCTATCTGGCCGTGGCCTCGGAGCCCGACGGTACCGCCACCGCGGTGCGCGAGCTGCCGCTCGACGCCGAGCTCGTCGTGCTGCGCCGCCCGATCGCCGGCGGCTGACCCGGCCGGCGGCCGTGGCGGAGATGGCGCGCGTGCTGGGTCTGGCTGTCGCGGCCGACGCGATGAGCCTGCCGA
>CAVTSK010000006.1:0-254743 GCA_963737335.1 uncultured Solirubrobacteraceae bacterium | reverse complement strand
GTATTGGCAGCGGCTTCCCGCTCACGTTCGACTCGCTGTAAGTCCCGAGCAGGTTGTTCAGTCTGGTAATGGGTGGTTCTCGGCCGATGGCTGAGTGTGGTCGGTGATGGTTGTAGGGGCATGAAACTGCATCCTGGAGCCCGTCGCGTCCGGGGCCCGTCGTAGGTTGGCGTGTTCCGGGACGGGGTTCCGGGAGAACGTTGGTTGGGCAGGCCGTTAGTTGATGGGCTGAGAGCCCGCAATTTGTAGTTGTCCGCCCCCGCGACTTGCCCGGGTGCGCTTGAGCACGGATCTTGAGCCGGACCGGGTTTGACGGAGACTGGGTTTGTAGGTCTTTGATCTTTGTCAGTGTGCTCGTCTCTGCACCGTAGATCAGAGACGACCCCGGAGGGGTCGTATGTTGTTCGGGGTGGCCGGCGCTTCGAACTCGACGGGCGGGATGTCAGCCAGCGACTCGTGGAGGCGGTCGTGGTTGAACCAGCTGATGTACTCCACGACGGCGAGCTCGAGCTGGGATCGGGTGCGCCAGACGCGATCGTTGATCAGCTCGGTCTTGAAGGAGTCGACGAATGACTCCGGCCATGGCGTTGTCATAGGCGTCGCCGACCGAGCCGACCGAGGCCAGGACCTGGTGGTCGTCGAGGACCTGCGTGTAGGCAGACGAGGTGTATTGCTGCCCGCGATCGGTGTGGGCAACCAGCCGGAACTCAGCGCCCGGCTCGCGGGTGCCCAGCGCCATCCGTAGCGCGTCGAGCACCAGGTCGGTCCGCATGTGGCACGCGAGCTGCCAGCCGATCGACCCGCCGGCTGAAGACGTCGATGCACGAAGCGAAGTAAACCATGCCCTCCCAGCAGCGCAGATACGTCAAATCGCCGACCCACAGCCGGTCGGGCTCGGCGGCGGTGAAGTTGCGCTGCACGAGGTCAGGCCGGCGCTGGCGTCGGGATCGGGGATCGTGGTGCGCCACGGCTTGCCGCGCCGCTTGGCGCCCTGGATCCCGTGCGCACGCATCAGCCGCTGCACCTGACAGCGCGGGACGCTCTCCCCACCGCGGCGCAGCGTCTTCCACGTGCGCCGGTAGCCGTAGGCCTCATAGTTCTGCTTGTGCATCTCGCGGATCACCTCCGAGCAGCCGCTCGTCCTCCACGCGGCGAGCCGAGCGCTCACCGGTGGCGCGCTGGTAGTAGGCGGACGCCGACACGCCCAGAGACCCGGCAGATCGGCTCGACACCGAAGCGATCGCGATGCGCGTCAATGAACGCGCTCACTTCGTACGGTCTTGCGTCGAGCTCGGTCGCGAAAAACACGCTGCGCGGCCTTCAAGATCTCGTTCGCGCGACGCAGCTCGAAGTTCTCCTTGCGCAGCTGCCGATCTCCTCGCGCTCCTCGCTGCTCGGCAGATCCGGCCGCAGGCCGCGATCAGCCTCGGCCCGGCGCACCGCCTTGCGCAACGTCTCGGACGAAGCCCGATGTCCTGCGCAACATGCGCGACCGGCCGACCCGACTCGATCGCCAACCGCACCCCGCGCTCGATCAACTCCGGTGGGTACTTCCGTCCTCGTGGCATCGCTGGAGGGTCTCCTGTCCCGAGGACAGATCGTCCTCGAATCGAAGCCTCCGTGAAACCCGGCCTGGCTCACACTGAGCGGAGCGGCCGTCCGGTGCAGGACTTTGCTGCGGTCTGCCGCGCGGTGTTGCGCGGTGACGCAGACGGCGGCCGAGGACCTACGGTTAGTCGGCTTTGACGTCCTGACGCTCGATGGGGAGGATTTCCGGGTCGCCCCTTGCGCGAGCGGCATGTGCGGCTGGCCGAGGCGCTACCGATATCTGGCCCGGTGCGCCGGATGGAATCGCTGCCGACCAGCACGGCAGCTCACGCGTCCATCGTGGCCCTGGGATTTGAGGGCACGGTGTTGAAGCGTCCGAACTCGACGTACCGCTCAGGCCGTCAGCGGGTCTGGCTCAAGCACAAAGCTCGGCACACGGCCGAGGGGGTGTTGTTGCACGTCCGTCGGGATGGTGATGGTCAGTGGCGTGGAGTCTGCGACGTGGACGGTCGACGCGTTTCGGTGTTTGCGGTGGCTGGGTTGATCGGGTCGGGGAGGTGCTCACGCTGGTCTACTCGCGAGTAGACGCCGATGGGGATCTGCGCGAGGTGCGGATTGCCGGACCCGCGAGCACTGGCTCGATCGCCGCCTGACAGCAGGGTCGCCTGGAGATAGTGCGTCGCGTCGACGTGTCCGCCGACACCAGCCCGAACCTGGTGCCGCGTTCTATCGCTTGTTGCGGCTCTACGACTGCAGCCAGTCGCGGCCTTGGCGGAACTGCAGGCATCGAAGCTGGTCTTGGGTCTTGCCGAGGAGGTCGCCCTTATGGGGACGTTCCCATAAGGGCGATCATGGGAACTCGTGGCTTATGGCGCTCGGGGTCAAGAAGTCTCCGCAAACAGCGTCATCGGGCCCGGATGAGGGGTACATGACCTGAGCGGCTCTCGCCAAGATCGTCTCCGACGTGCTGATCGCCGGAGAGGAGATGGTCGAGATGGCTGAAGTGTCGGGAATAGCGGTGCCGGGTCCGCTTGGGGCCCTTCCTGGCCGGGTTCGCCGCGGAGTTGTCGCCGGAGCGTCTGCGGAACGAGGGCGCGATGACGCTGCGCGTGGTGAAGTTGATCATCCCGGTCCGCGGTCGTCCACCCGCGCCCAGGTCATGGTCCAGAGCCTCGCCCAACCTGTTGCCACAGACGTCCTCGAGACGTTCCGAGACGACGAGGCGGTGCTCCCCGGCGCGCCACGGGCGGCTCGGGATGAGCCGCGCTGTGGTTCCGTCCGGTGCGAGTGAAACACGCGTCCGGACGACCTCTCCTGAAGGAGCCAGGACTCCGATCTCGTCCGCGCAAAGGGCGGCGTCCATCACCCTGTCGAAGTGCACGACGGCGGGATCGAGGCTCCCCGCCGTTGGGGAGACGAGACGCCAGTGGGTCTCGTCGACCGCCTCCAGAACCGGATCGCTTACGCGGAAGGTATGGCGCGCTGTCTGCCCGAGCGCGGTGACGACGAGGCTGTACGTCCGCCCGACGACAAACGCCGGCTCGTGAGACGGGTCTGCCCCCAGACCGCGCTTGATCCTTCCCGGCTCCATCAGGACCGTCAGGCGGCGCCCGTCGACGGACCAGAGCTCCTGCGACAGGACGAGGAAGGGGTCAGGCACCACCTGTTCCTCCTCGTCCAGCAGCCAGAGGTTGTCACGATCGAAGTGCGCCTCTCCTGGCCTCGGAAAATGTATGTAGAAGCGCAGGGTGTTGGCGGGGAGGACCTTGGCTTGAGGAGAGATGCGGATCGGCACCTCAGGGGAAGTTTGGATCCGCATCTCTGGCGCCCTCAAAGTTCAAGCCCGCCGTTTACGCCGTCACTTTGTGCGGCATCTCGGACGCCCGGGAAATCCATCTCGACCCAGATCTTGTCGATCCGTGCGGGCATCGGGGCGACCATCAGGGTCTCGAGCGTCAGATCGCCGGTATCGGCGTAGCGGGTCAGCGAGACGAAGAAGCGGTCGCTGAACAGATCCGCCCGCAGCGACGATCCGACGAACAGCACCTGCTTGCCGACCGGCCCGGCCGGCATGAAGGGGTGTTGGTCCAGCATCGGGCCCTTGGTCGGCCGGTTCTCGGGGGTGTAGCCCTCGGCCGAGCGGATCCCGGAGAGCGGGACGACCATCGGGCCGCGGCCGAGATTGGTGATGAACAGCTTGTCCTCGTCCCCGTCGCGGTAGGCGACCATGCTGATGGGCTGGCCGTTGCCCATGTCGCCGATCGTCTTGCCCCTCACCTTCGCGCCGTGCTTCAGCTCTGAGACCGGAATGGTGACGAGCGGGCTGCAGGCGTAGGCGGCGATGAGCGTGTCCTCGCCGTCGATGGTGGCGAACTGCATGGCCCGGATCGGCGCACGCGTCTCGTAGATGCCGTGGGCGAGGTGGTAGATCTCCAGCTGGGTCTCGCTGGCGGCGCCGGTGAACGGGTAGGGGATCCGCCGCAGCGTGGAGGAGAACTCCTGGTTCGAGACGCCGGCGACGAACACCTCTCCGTCGTGGAACTTCAGGTCCACGATCGTCATCGATCGCATCGGCGTCCGCGCCTTCTCCTCGAAGTAGGCCGCCGGTGGATACGGGAAAGTGCCGGCCCGCGACTTGAAGGCCTTGCCCTCGTCGGGAACGTCGGACAGTCGGTGCACCGTCACCTTCGACGATGAGAGGTCGAATGGGTGGACCTCGCCGTCGAGCGAGACGCTCACGACCGCGGGCTCCAGGCGATCGCCGTTGCGCACGCCGACCGACAGGTATGGCTCGCGCGTCACGGGGTGGACGGCCATCCCGTTCATCACCAGGCTTTTCGCCGTTACGCCCAGCGCCGCGGCGATCTTCTCGTCGATCGACTCGAAGAGGAAGGGATCCAGCGAGGCCGGCGCCTGGCCGCGTTCGGTCTCGAAGGCGAAGACGGCCCCGAGCTTGTTGTCGCCTACGAAGAGGACCCCGTCGGGGCTGAAGGTCAGAGCTCCCGCCGATTGCGGGGTGACTTGGTTAGTCGTGTTCATGATGGCCTCCTCGCCGCTCTCGCGGCTGTTAGATGAACTAGGCGTGAGCCAATCTAGCATGAATGATTCATGCAGCATCTATGAATGATGGAGCACGGAGCATAGATACGATATCTGGCGTAGCTGCCGGATGATAGAATTTGCGCAATGACGCCGCGAGAAAACGCTGCCTGAGTCAGGTCTGATGTTGCTGATCCCGAGACTGACCAAACAGATCCTGCGACGCAGCACCCCCGAGCTACTCGGAATGGACCTGCGCCTCCTGCTCGCGCTCAGCTATCTCGCCGAACGTGACGGCGCTCCCCAGCAGGAGCTGGACGACGTGCTCTGCATGGACGCCCGCAACGTCGTGGTACTGCTCAACGAACTCGAGGATCTCGGCCACCTCATCCGCCGTCGCGATCCCGCAGACCGCCGCCGGCACCTCGTGTACCTCACGAGTTCCGGACGCCAAGCGCTCAAACGTGCTGCGCACGCTCAACAAGACGTCGAAGAGGACCTGCTCCAGAACCTCAGCGCCGACGAGCGAGCCACCCTCTGGCGGCTCATCGCCCGCGTCCTGCACGGAGCCGAGCCCCACGACGCTCCCGCATCCAGCGAACCGCTCGACCCGATCTCCACCTAACGCCAGCAGCACCGCAATGCCATAAAGCGAAGCTTCGCCCGCTCTAGCGCCTCGCTTCCGGATCGGGCTACAAGCAGAAGCCCCTCGTCGGCGCCGACGCGGCCGTTCGTCGGCATCGCGTGCTGCCAACGATCGAGATTATGTGGCCCTCCTCGCATCGACCGAGCCCGCTGCACCACGCATCTCAACCCGAGAGGACATAAGCCGAGAGTTCCCATGATCGCCTTCGCAGATGAGGATCTCGTCGGCGTACCAGGCCAGGGCCTGGCTTTCGGTGCCGTCGCTCCAGCGCACGATCGCGGCGCGCGTGGCGGATGATCCGACCGGGAGATCCTCGAAGCGCAGGACCTCCTCGACGACCGGAGCTGACGTGGCGGGACTCATGGTGGCGAGCGTATCTTGGCGCGCCGGGAGGTCAAGCTGCGCCTGGTCGGTGAGCGTGTAGGCGACGCCGTCGGGCGCGGTGTAGGTGTCTCCGATCTGCTGAAGGGCGGCCGTCATCTCGGCGACGATGCGGTCGCGCAGCGCGACTCGAGCCGCCGGGCTGGGCATGGGGAGGAGGTCTGGGCCGGCGTGGTCGGCGACGATCTCCGCTTCGGCGCGGATGGCGTCGGCGAGTGACTGCTGCCAGATCTCGTCGCCGAGCTGGTAGGGGTCAGCGCCGGCAAGATGCACCTGGAGGATGAGCGGGTTGCTGTGGCTCATGCGTTGGCCTCCGGGTTGTTCTCCAGCGGGCAGACGGCCAGGGGCGGGCTGTCGAGCTTGGTGGCCTGTTGGAGGTAGTCGGCGATCAGGGCGTCGAGCTCGTCCTTGGTTTCGAGCTCGCGCTCGACCAGGTAGGCGCGGCCGCCCTCGGCCGGCGGGGCGGTCGATGACGCGGACGATCCCGTCGATCCGCTGGCCGTAGAGGATCCGTTCGCCTTCGCTGACGGTGTAGCGGGCGAGCTCGGTCCGCTGACCGACGACGGGCGCGCGGCGCCGGCGCGGGGAAGCGGGGCCGGGGTCCTCGCATGGGCGGGGGCTCCTGCTCGCGGTTGTGCATCCAGGTGGCGGAGCTGCCGCGCCCGGAGATCTCGTCCTCGCGTACCCGGGCGGCGTCCAGTGGGCCGGTGGCGATCTGATCGGCGATCAGCTTGCGCTCGACGTAGCGCTCGGTGCGGCTGCTCGGCTGGGCGTGCTTGAGGCGGTTGATCTCGGCGCTGGCCTGGCGGCTGGTCTGGGGGTAGGTGAACGTCTGGCCGGTTCGGTTGGCCAGGTTCTTGAGGTAGGCGAGCTGGCGGCTGGTCGGCTTGCCGGCGGTGCTGGTGGCCATGTGGGGCTCCTGGTGGTGGGGTGCGGGCATGCCCCGACCCGGGCCACGCGCTACGGCGCCGGTCTGTCAAGCGATTGGCAATGACTCCTTGCTGTACGCGAGGCTCTGCCGAGCGGGCCTCCAATCGCTTGACCGCCGGTGCCGGCGTGGCCACGGTCTGAGGGGCTGCCCGCCGCCCCACCCCCGAGGCCGCCCAAGCCCTGCTGTCCGCTGCTCATGGCGGGCTGGCGTCATTGCCTCTATGCAATTGCCCATCAATGAGCCGGTAGCCGACGCCCCAGACGTTGATGACCAGGCGGTGGGTGTCGTTGGCCAGCTTGATCCGCAGTCGGCTGGCGTGGCTGTCGAGGGTCCGTGTGCGCGCGCCCGTGTAGCCCCAGATCTCGTTCATGAGCTCGTTGCGCGTGAACACGCGGGTGGGTTCCGCGGCCAGCGCGCAGAGCAGCGCGTACTCCAGGCCCCGCACCTCGACGGCTCGGTCGCCGACGGTGACCGTGCGTCGGCGCCGGTCGATGCGCACCGGGCCGGCGGTGAGGACGGCGCCGGGCTGGCGCGGCGCCGTGCGTCGGAGGACCGCCTCGACGCGGGCGCGCAGCTCCGGGTAGGAGAACGGCTTGGCGATCACGTCGTCGCTGCCGCGCTCCAGCAGCCGCACGCGGTGGACCTCGTCCGCGGTGTGAGGTGAGGGCGATGATCGGGGTGTCGGGCGCCGCGGCGCACAGCCCCTGCTCGCCGCCGCGGACGTGATCGACCAGCGCCAGCGTGTTGCCGTTGACGTCGACGAGGATCAGGTCCGGCGCCGCAGCACGCAGGTACGCCAAAGCGGCGTTGCTGGTGGTGGCGGTGTCGACGCTGGTAGCCGTCGGCGGTCAGGTTGTCCTGCAGGAAGGTGCAGGTGGTCTGGTCCTCGTCGGCGACGAGCAGTCGCGGCGCGATGTCGCTGGGGGAGCGGTCCATGATCGTCCTCCGGTGCGTGGTGCTCCGGGCTCGGCTGCCCGGGAGCTGGTGCCACGGCCTCCGCAGCCCGCCAGGGCTGCCACCCTGGGCCGGCCCTGCGACCGGGCGCCGCGACCCACGGCGCCGAGAGGTGCCGGATGGGCCGCTCCGGCCCTTGACCCGCATGCGAACATACGTTCGATGCCGGAGTACCGCTACACCGTCGCCGAATACGAGCCCGCCCGACCGTGGGTGCTCGTCGGCGCGCTCCGGGAGCTCACCGTCGAGCTCGACGAAGGTGAGGATTTCGCGGCGTGGGCCGCGCAGGCGTGGCCGCGCCCGCGCTACCAGGTGGACCTGCTGCCGGAGCTAGGGCCCTGGCAGGGCGCGGGCTAGCGCGTTGGCGGCGATCGCCAGCCGCCGCAGCGCCGCGGGCAGCTCGCCGGCGTCGCCGTTGGCTCTGCACCGCGGCCAGGGCCTCGTCGAACTCGTGGCGGGCGGTGGCCTCGTCGGGGAGCCCCGCCGACGATGAGGCGGCGATGAACCGCTCGAACTCGCTGGCGCGCACGCGGACGCGGCGCGCCCCGACGCGGATGGCCGGCGAGCTCGCCGCGGTCGATCCAGTTGCGGACGGTCTGCTGGTTGAGCCGCAGCTCGTCGGCGATCTCCGCGACGGTCAGAAACGTCTCATCCATGCTGCGCGACTCTAACTGAGCCAATCCCGGAATCCTCGTCCTGGATCGTCCTCGAGCAGGGCCTGTTCGATCCGGTCGGCGAGCCGTCCGGTGAGCGCGGCGGCGCGCTCGAGCACGTCGAGGCTGGCCTGCTCGGCCCAGCTGGCCAGGTAGGGGATGCTGTTGGCGCTCGAGTCCAAGCCGACGGTCTGACAGCACGTCCAGGCCACCGACTCGGCGATCAGCTCCCCCTCGGCGTAGTCCAGCTCCGGCGCCTGGTCATCGACGGCGACCAGCGCGTGGGCGAGCTCGTGGATGAGCGCGACCAGCCGGCCGTTGGGCGCCAGCCGCTCGGCGATCCGGATCTGCCGCTGGCCGGTGTGGCAGGTCCCGTCCGCGGCGCCGGTGTCGGCGATCTGCGACGGTGTAGCCGATCTCGCCGGCGAGCTCGATGAGCCGCGCGATGAGGCGTTCGTGGCTGTCGCCGGTGATCTCGGCGACCGGCGCCTGCAGCGGTACCGGGCACGGCCGGCGGTGGCAGTTCGGCGACCTGGTCTTGCGCGAACACGCTGGCCAGCCGCCACCCCGTGCGCGGCTTGCGTCTCGGGGTCAGCGCCGGCGTCGCGCCACGCCTTCAGCTGCGCGTTTGCTGGGTGGGCAGGGCGCCCAGATGCGGATGGCGCGGCTGCCTTTGACCGGGCAGTACCCCAGCGCCAGCCACGCCCGGAACCCGGCGACGCGCTCTGCGGTCGGGTGCTGCTGGAGGATCATGAGCACGTTGCGGGCGCGAGTAGCTCGCGAAAGCGGGCTCGCGCCGTTCAGGTAGGCGCGCCAGCCCGTCGAGCTTGAGCGCAGCTGCTCGATCGCAGCGACCACCAGCTCGCGCTGCTCGGCGCGGCGCTGCTCGCGCTGCTCCTCGGTCAGGACCGGTCGTCGTCTTGGCCATCAGCATGCCTCCATGGGTGGCTGGGGCCGCCGCCGGATGCGGGGCCGATGCCCGACCCGCCGCAGCCCGCCAGGGCTGCCACCATCGGGAGGGGAGCGGCCCCGCATCCGACGCAGCGCGATCGGCTCACGCCGACCGGACCGCGGCTGCGAGCCCGCGCGTTCAGTCCGCGGCCGGCTCGGCCAGCGTCCTCGTCGTCGGCGTCCTCGACGTCGGCCTCCGCGAGCGACCACGTCCTCGGTCGGGGTCGCCGGCGGGCTGGCCGGCCGGTGTCGGCCGCGTCGAGCGTCGTGCTGGCTTTCGGCGGCCGCGCGCTCGGCTCGCGCGCAGTCCTCGTGCGCGCGCTTGACCGCGGTCTCGAGCTGCGCGCAGCGACCCGGGGAGGTGCGGGCCGGCGAGCTTCTTCAGCGCCTTGCGCGGCGTGGTCCTTGTGCGAGGACCAGCTGCTCGGATGTGACCGTTGGCTCTGGGGGACGACCAGCCGGCGAGGCGTACTGCTCGGCGGCGATCACGACCAGCGCGCGGCCGTAGAGCTCGCCGGCGGTCTTGGCGCCGTCGATGAACTTCCACAGCCACTTGACCGGCGCGCTCGGGCTGATGCGGGTCGCCGTAGTCGATCCGCAGCTTGCCCCGCGAGCCGTCCTTGCGGGTCTTGGTCACGTCGGTGCGGAACTCGTCGATGACCAGCCGGATCCCGGACATCGCCAGCCGCGCCACCCGCTCACCGGCCTGGCGTGTAGGGCGAGTTGTCGTAGTCGCGCCCAGCAGGCCGTAGACGAAGAACCGCGCCACGGTCATGTCTGCCGGGTCGACGGTCGACAGGCCGGTGAGCAGTCCGGCGCCCGAGGTCGAGGTTGACGCCGTGCGCTGTCTCGGCGATCTCCCGGATCGCGCGCTGCTCCTCGCGCCGCGCCTCAGCGCCCGGGTCGGCCGGCAGCTCCGCTGGCGGCGTGGCGCTGCGCGTCCTTCTCCGCGGCCCGCTCGGCCACGCGGGCCTCGAGCTCGGTGACCGTGCGGGCGATCGCCTGCTTGACCAGCTCCCGATACAGCGACCGGTCAACGATGATCGGCCAGCCCCGCTCGAACTCGATCACCACCCCGGCCGCGCGGGCCTGATCGACCTCGACCTCGCGCGAAGCGGACGTCGGCGCCGTAGGCGTAGCGGTCCAGCTGGCGGGCGCAGCTCGACCGCGCGCTCATACAGCGCCTCGGTCTTCTTGCCCAGCCGCAGCGCCGGCGAGCGTCGTGGCCGTCGATGCGGCTGAGGTGCGCGGCGAACACCTTGGCTGTCGCTGTCGCGCAGCGCGGCGTCCAGCACCCAGCCCGGCTCGCGCGCCAGCCGCTCGGCGGCCAACTGGTTGCCGTCGGCCAGATACGCGATCAGCGCGTCCAGCAGCGCCGGTGAGACGCTGTCCGATCGCGCGCAGCTGCTCGACGCAGCTGAGCGCGATCTCGCCGGCGCCGACCATCTGCTGCGCGGCCTCGGGCAGCTCGAGCAGCCGCATCCGGGCGGTCACGCGCGCCTTGGGCCACCCGAGCGCCTGCGCCGCCCCGTCCTCGGTCAGGCCGTTGGCCGAGCATCGCCGCGACCGCCCGGGCCTCCTCGTAGGGGTTCAGCTGGGTGCGGACGATGTTCTCCGCCGCGCGCTCGGAATGCTCGCCGTCGCCGCTGCGGACCTCCGCGCGGATCTCGGCTGTGCCCGAGCTTCTGCAGCGCGGCGTAGCGCTTGTGCCCGGCGACCAGCACGTAGCCGTCGCCGTCGGGTCGCACGATCGCCGGGGTGATCTGCCCCAGCAGCGCGATCGACCCCGCCAGCGCGTCGACGTCCTCGCCGGCCAGCTCGCGGACGTTGGCGTCGTGGCGGATCTGCTCCAGGGCGATCATCCGCACCTGCGGCTGCACATCGGTGGTGGTGGCCATCTGGCCCTCCCAGGGATTGGTGGGCTCCCGCCGGGTGCGGGGGCCGCATTCCCCGACCCCAGCGGCCGCAGGCCGCCACCATTGGGAGGGATCCGGCCCCCGCGGCCCGGCCCCACCAACGTCGCCGTTGTGCTCGCCGAGGTTTTCTCTGGGTTCAGAGGGCGCTACTCCCGTTGTCGGGTCCGCCGGCGGTGTCGCCGAGCGTCTTCGCGCTGGTCGGCAGGGTGTCTTCGGGGTGGACGGCCATCTCGCAGGCGTGTTGTTGTCCGGCGCCGATGCGCTCGGGGTCGCGCGGGGGGAGTGTCGTGGGGGTGATGGTGGTGCGTCGTGGTTCGGGGCCGAGGGTGGTGTAGATGATGGCTTCGCCCCGGCCGAGGTGCGCGAAGGTGTCTGATCCGATGCGGAATTCGCGGACGCGGCGCGCGGACCCGCGGCCGGAGTGTTGGGATCCGTGGCCGGTGGTCTGGTTGGTGGATTGCCACAGCGCGCGGGTGCCCATGAGCTTGGCCAGCCAGTCGCGGGATTCCGGGGCGGTCTGTCGGTGGGCGACGATCCCGGAGAAGTTGTCGGTGAGGCTGGCCAGCAGGCCGGTCTGACCGGAGAGCGCTTCGGGGTCGGCGACCGATTGGGTGACGACGATGACCTGTCCGCCGTGGCTTCGCCCGCGCTGCAGGATCGCGACGGCGCGGTTGGCGGCCATCTTGATGACCGCGCCGAACTCGTCGAGCATCAGCGTCCACGGGACGTCGGCCTGAGCGGCCGCGTCGTGCAGGTCGGCGAGCGCCAGGACGGTCATGGCGGCGGCTTCGTCGGGCATCACGTCGGCGTGCATGCGCCACATGACCACGGCGCGGGCGTTGAGCGCCTGCACCAGTCCGACGGCGACGGCTTGTCGGTCGGGGGTGAGTCGTGGGGTGACGATCTCGCGGCTGGCGAGCGCCAGCGCGACCTGCAGACGCGCGGCGCCGCCGGCGAGATCGTCGGCGCCCTTGCGCGAGGACACAAAGGTGGCGTGCTGCTCGACGCGGCGAGCGAGATCGCGGTGGGTGTCAGCGAGGCCGGTGGCGATCGCGCGAACGTCCGCGTACCGGTCGGGCTGCGCGGCGTCGATGAGGAACGGGATCGACGGTGGCCAGCGGTCGGCGGCGTGCAGCACCCGCGCGACGATGTCGAGGTGCAGACGCAGAATGTCGTAGTAGTAGGGCTCTGACTGCTTGATCGGCTCAACGGCACGGGCAGCGACCTGTGACGGAGTTCCCCACAGCGGCTGATAGCGATCACTGGCGGGATCCTGCGGGTCGAAGAGCACGAACGGCACGCCCGCCTTCGCGGCGAGGCGGCTGGCCTGCTGCACATCCTCGTGGTCGCCTTTCTGGTCGAGGATCAGCAGCGCCGCGTGCTGCTGCAGCGTGCGTGCTTCCAGGACGCGGCGCATGCTGGTGGTCTTACCGGAGCCGGTCGCGCCGCACGCGAAGATGTGCTGCCCGTCACCCAGCGGCAACCGCAGCGACGGGTTCTTGCCCGCGCTCATCGACACGTACGGCACGCTCGTCGGCCAGGCGCGGGCGTGGACGAGCTCGCCCTGCGATCTCAGGTACACGCGCTCGCCCGCGGCTCGCGCCGGTGCGGGCTGCCAGATCCAGCGGCGCGCCAGCTCATAGGCCCGCAGCTCCTCCCCGGCACCCAGATCCGACAGTCGCAGCCGACGCGCATAGACGGCGGCCGAGCCGGTCAGCGCGCACACCGGCGCGATGATGAGGACCACGGCCCAGGTGTGCGCGGCGGCGCCGGCGATCAGCGTGGCCAGGCTGAGCAGCGCGGGCGGGTAGAGGTTGCGGGCAGCGAGATTGGTCGTGCGTCGCATCAGCCACGCGACCGTGACGCCCAGGCATCCGAGCGCGAGGATCGCGGCGACATCGATCATCAGCGCGCGGGGGGTCATCGCGGACTCCCGGCGTGGGGTGTTCCACGTGGAACGGTGGCGCGTTGCTCGGTGGCGATCTGTTTGATCGTGTCGAGCATCTCGACGCGCAGAGTCCCGGTGTCCTGCCGTAGGCCGACGTCACTGGCGTGGCTGATGATGAGGTCGCGGATCTCGGTGCTGCCGCACACGTACACGCATGCTCCGGCCTGTCCGGCGGCGATCCACTGGGCGTGCAACCCGAGGATGGCCCGCAGCCGGGTCTTGGTTTTGCGAGCCAGCTCCACCTCGACGGTGGCGGGACGCTGCCCGGGCACGATCCCGACCAGATCGGGCACGTGGGTCACCTGACGACGGCCGGGCAGGCCGGTGAGCTGCCCGTGCCAGGTCCGATCGGCCGCGAGCTGACGCGGGCCGAGCATTCCGCGTCCCCGGGTCGTCAGCCACGCCGCGGCCCACGCGCACGCGGCGAGGTGAGCCCACCATGTCGGCGCCGGCACGGGGGTGGCGGGAACGTCGATGTCAGCGACCCGGAGGCCCTCCGGGGTGGCGTAGATCAGCGACCCGTCCCCGCGCGGGAGCGCGACGCGGTCGATCCACTGCTCGCGGGCCAGTCGGATCGTGTGCCAGCGAGCGTTCCCCGGCGCCCAGCCCATCGCGCACCGCCACGCCTCAAACGGTGACGGCCCCACCCGACATAGCCAGCGCAGTCCCTCGAGGCTCGCCGGACCCGGACTCACCGGCGCGCTCATCCCAGCACCCCCGATCGATCGTCGCCTGCTTGATCGTTCTCTCTGCCGACTCGCGCTATTGCCTGGTTTGTTGTTGTTGTTGTTTGTTCTCTCCAGTCACAGGAACCTTGGTGTCTGCAAGGTTGCCTGCCTGTGGTGGATTGGGTGGTTTGGGCCCCTGCCGGCCATGGCTGTGAAAGGGTGTGATCCTGACTACCCGAATGACCTCGTGGAGGGCGGGTAGTCAGGATCACACCCGCCCCGAATCCCCAGTGCCGGCGGGGGCCCACACCACCCCAGCTCATGCGCGACGCGCATGAGTTCACGGCATGAGTTCGCGCATGAGCTGACGCATGAGCACCGAGCCCGACCACGACCCGCCGTGGTCGGCGCCAGCCGCCCGCGTCTCTGATCTATCTCCCGCGTGGTCATAGCCCGGCGATCTCCCCGCCGAGAATCTGCTGCAGACGAGCGGCGGCGGGCGCGTCGAGAATGATCTGAAACCCGTCGCGGTGCGCGACCGCCTTGGCCTCCTGACCGATCGCGCGCGCGATCGTGTCCTGCAGCCGGACCGCGACCGCGACGCTGATCCGCACCCGGCTGGCGCCGCGGTGCTGCCGCGGCGTCTGATCACGGGCGATGGCGGCCTCCAGCGTCGCGGACTGACCAGCTGTGCGGACGGCATGGCGGGCGAGCTGGCGACGGCGGTGATGGTCGGGCTCGGCCAACAACGCCTTGCCATGCCCCTTGGTAAGCTTGCCGGTGTCGACGAGGTCAATCGCTTCGTCGGGCAGCTCGAGAAGCCGGACCGTGTTGGCCATATCCGCGCGGCTGCGTCCGACGTTCGGCGCAAGGCGGCCGGCGGTCATCTGCAGGTCGTCGAGCAGCACAGCTGAAGGTGCGGGCTTGCTCTATGGGGCTGAGATCCTCGCGGACAAGGTTCTCGATCAACGCCAACTCCAACGATCCCGCGTCATCGATGCCGGGGTCGATCAACGCCGGAACCGCTGTCTGGCCGGCGAGTTGGCAGGCGCGCCAGCGCCGCTCGCCTGCGACCAGCTCAAACCGGTCACCGACCGGCCGCACGATCACCGGCTGTAGCACCCCACGCTGCCGGATCGACTCGGCCAGCGCCGCCAGCGACGGCTCGTCAAACCGCCGGCGCGGCTGACTGGGATTGGCGTCGATCGCCTGCACCGGGATGCTCCGCAGCCGCCCGCTGGGACCCTCCGCCGACGCGTGGTCATCGGCGGCGGCCAGCGGATCGTCGATCCGCAGTTCGCGTCGCAGGCTGCTCATCGGGTCACCGCCCCGGCCAGCAGGTGATTGAGTAGCTTGTCGTACTCCAGAGCGACCGAGCTGTCGGGCGCCATCCGCGCGACCGGAACCTGCGCCGCGGCCGCCTCGGCGATCAGCGCTGACCGCAGCCCGATCCGCCCCGCCGGCACCAGCCCGGCGTCAGTCAGGCGCTCCTGGACGCTGCGGCTGCTGATCCGTGTCGCACTCCACCGCGTCACCAGGGCATGTAGCTGCGGTGGTTCCCCGCCCAGCCGGTCAGCCAGCTTGGTGATGGTTCCGCGCAGCTCCACGATGCCGTGCACCGCGCCCTCGTCCTCGGCACTGACTGGCGCCACTACGTCGTCGGCACATACCAGCGCGTTGACCGTCAACAACCCCAGGTTCGGAGGCGTGTCGATCACGACGTGGTCATAGGCGCCGACGATCGACTCAAGAGCGTCGTGTAGGAACCGCTCGCGTCCCAGCTCACCGACCAGGCTCATCTCTACTCCCGCCAGGCCACCGGCCGCCGGCAGCACGTCGCACCCATGCACCTCGGCGACGATCGCGTCAACCGGACTGACGCGGCCGGCCAACAGGTCCACCAGGCTGACCCGCAGCGACGCAACATCCAGACCGAGCTGGCGAGTCAGCGCCGACTGTGGGTCGCAATCCACCAGCAGCACCCGCCCTCCGCGCGCCGCCCCCAACGCGCCCAGGTTCGCCGCGGTGGTCGTCTTGCCGACCCCGCCCTTTTGATTTGCCACCACTGTGACCATCACGACACCTCCTGTTGAGTGACAACCGCGCGGCGGTGATCGCCGCCGCGTTCTCCGTCTCGGCCGACGGCCGTTCGCTCGCGCTCGTCAGCCAGTCGTACCTCGCGGTCCAGCAGCCCCGCGCAATCCGAGAGCGCCTGGCCGAACCGGCCCTTGACCCAGGCAGCTGATCTCGATCGGACCGGCGACGACGAGCCCGCCAGCGCGGTCGACAGCGATCAACTCCAAGCGTTCGAGCCAGATCTCAAAAACGCCGTCGCCGACCAGGTCTCGCAGGCGCTTGCGGATCTGCTCCCAGTCACGCCGGTCATCGACACGTGGCGTCTCGAGCTCGCGACGAACCTCGTCGAGGTCGATGCGCACCGCTCTGCGTCGGCGACGGCCGCGAGCAGTGACGTACTCCTCCTCGATGAGAATCCCACCCCGGTCACTCCCCCCTTCAGGGGGGTTGGGGGGGTCTTTTCTGATTCTGGGGTTCTGGGGTTCCCTTCCCGCGCGCGCGTAAGGCGCCGGGGTTTCTGCCGGGGTTTGTGCCGGGGTTTCCTCAAAAAGGGTCCGGTTCTGACCGGGGTTTACGGCAGAAACCCCGGTCAAACCCGGACCCTTTACAGCGGAAAGCGTCCGATCCTGACCGGGGTTTTGATCACAAAGGGTCCGGTCGTGACCGGGGTTACCGGCACCGCCCCGCGGGTCTAGAGCGTTCGGCTGGACTGTCTCTGCCTCCGTGCCGGTCTCGCTGTGGGCGACGCCGACCAGTGGTCTGGCTGAGGCCGGCGGGATCGGTCGCTTGGCTCGGGCGATGACACCGGCCGGGTTGTGAGACCGCGAGGTCCGGCAGGTGCCACGTGTTTGTGCGACCGCGGCCGCCGCCGCGTTCGGTGACGATTAACTCTCCTGAGGCCAGAAGGGCCGCTCGAGCGCGGCGATAGGTCCTGTCGGTGACGCCGGCCAGGTGGCACAGAGCTTCCGTGCTCATGCCGTCCACGCGGCCGGCTTCGTCGGCGAGCGCGGCGATGGTCGCGAGCAGGACCCGGACTGATCCCCGTGACCGGCTGTGGCTCAGCACCGCTTCGAGCAGAACCGGATTGAGTTCCTGGTCGCACCATGGACCGGCCGCCGCGAACAGGAGCGTCACGGGCTGTGACTGGCCACGGCCAAGCGCGCAGCCGTCGACGCGCAGCAGGCCTCGTCGTTCCAGGGTGTCGCGGCAAGCGAGATATTGGCTGCGGCTCAACCCGGCGCGAGCCGCAGCGATCTGTGCGCCCGGCCAGGACCGATGCTCCCGGTTGGCGAAGCTCGCCAGCGAGAGCGCAGTGAGCCGCTCGCCCGTCGACGCCGGCCGCAGCGCGATTGCCGCGGCGATGGCGGCGTGGCTCACGACCGATTCCTGGACGAGGATGGGAGGATGCGCGGCCCGACCGGGCGGCGGATTGAATGACCGAATGTCATCGCCAGCGCCCGCAGGGCGGACGTTCGCGATGACGTTCAGCGACAGGTCAAGGGCGCACAGCGTCCGGTGTGGCGTGGAATCCGTCCCGCGGGCCGCGTACACTGCGCGATACGAAATTTTGTTCGGCGCTGACGGCGCCTATGTGGTGAGAGACCGGGCGGCTACCCGGTCTTTCTCGTTTCCGAGAGAGACCAGACAAGCTGGTGGCCCACGCGCAAGCGCAAGCGGGTGGCGGACTGACGTGACCAGCGCTGCACAAGCCATGGGCCGCTCACCTCCCGACCTCTGGCTCAGCGATCGACGTACCGCGGTCGGCCGTCCTGGGGCCGACGAAACGCATCCCGCGGTCGTCGCAGGCGACACTCGTCAGGTCACCGACCCGCCCGTGGGGGGAATGGCGGGGGGAAGGACGGACCAGCGAATGGGGCCTAAGTTGGCCCGCGTTGACCTGCGTCGCGTGCGTCCTAGACCGGCCCGGAATACGGCCAAACCCCAGGCCAGGCCTGAGAATCAGCTGTATCTAGCGGAGAGGGGGGGATTCGAACCCCCGATGGACTGATAGCCCATACCGGTTTTCGAGACCGGCGCATTCAACCGCTCTGCCACCTCTCCGGGGTGCGGCGCACAACAAGTTAGAGCACTCCGGCCTGGCTCGGCGGTTGCGGGATTGCGGTGGCGAGGCGGGGCGCGCCGGGCGGTCAGCGGCGTGAGGCGAAGAAGGCCCGCAGCATGTCGCCGCACTCCTGTGCCAGCAGCCCGGATTCCACCTGGGGGCGGTGGTTGAGGCGGGGCTCGGCCAGGATGTCGAGCACGCTGCCCGCGGCCCCGGCCTTGGGATCGGTGGTGCCGAAGACCACTCGCGGCACGCGGGCGAGCACGATCGCCCCGGCGCACATGGCGCACGGCTCGAGGGTGACGTAGAGCACCGAATCGAGCACGCGCCAGCTCCCCCGGGCGCGGGCCGCTGCTCGTAGCGCGATCATCTCGGCGTGGGCGGTGGGGTCGGCGCGCAGTTCGCGCTCGTTGTGGCCGGCCCCGATCACCTCGCCGTCGCTGACCACGATGGCGCCGACCGGGATGTCGTCGTGCTCGAGCGCCCGCGCCGCCTCTCGCAGCGCCAGGCGCATGAAGTACTCGTCTCGTGGGAAGAAGTGCGAGCCAGACACTGGCGTTCTTGGGTAGGACGTTGTACGGTCTAGACGGGGGTTTTCTGCTGTTCAATCATGTCTTAAGGCCGGTCCGCGGCCGTTGGGGGCATACCCATGGCGCGCGGGTCGAGGCCGTTCACCTTTCCCGGCGGCTGCGCCTGGTGCTGCTCGGCCTCGGCCTGCTCGCGGCCGCGCTGGCCGGTGGCGCGGCGCGCGCCCGCGCCGCCGACTACGTGCCTCACGAGGTCATCGTCGGCTACCGGACCGGGGCGGTCGAGACCCCGGCCCTCGCCCGGTTGGGCGTGCGCTCGAGCACCCCGGCGCCCACGCCGGGCAGTCGCGTCCTGCACCTCCGCTCGGGCGAGAGCGTCACCGCGGCGATCGCTCGGCTACGGCGCCAGCGCGGGGTGGCCTACGCCGTCCCGGACTACATCGCCCACGTCGCCGGCGCATGGCCGCGCCGCGCCTCCGCGCCGACCGCCAGGGCCCAGCTCGCCGGGGCGTTCTATCCCGATGACGGTGGCCGCGCCGATCGGGCGCACGGGTGGGAGTCGATGCAGTGGAACATGCTCCCCACCGCGGGCGTCAACGCGCCCGAGGCGTGGGCCAATCTGCTCGGCGACCATCGCGCCGGCGGCAAGGGCGTCGTCGTGGCAGTGCTGGACACCGGGGTTGCCTACCGCGACTGGAACACGTTTCAGCGCTCGCCTGACTTCGGCCGCACCCACTTCGTCGCCCCTTACGACTTCGTCTCCAACAACCGCTTTCCGCTGGACCGCAACGGCCACGGCACGTTCGTCGCCGGGATCATCGCGGAGTCGACCAATAACGGCATCGGCCTCACCGGCCTGGCCTACGGCGCCTCGATCATGCCCGTCCGCGTGCTCGACGCCAGCGGCGAGGGCGATGAGACCACGATTGCGCGCGGCATCCGCTATGCCGTCGATCACGGCGCCCAGGTCATCAACCTGAGCCTGGAGTTCCTCCCCAGCCAGGTCAACTCCAGCTCGGAGATCCCGCAGATCGTCAGCGCCATCGGCTACGCCCACCGTCGTGGGGTGACCGTCGTCGGGGCTGCCGGCAACGACGAGACGGATCAGATCGCCTACCCGGCGCGCGCCCCCGGCGTGATCTCGGTCGGCGCCACCACCCGCGACCGCTGTCTGGCCGATTACTCCAACGGCGGCAGCGGCCTGGACATCGTGGCTCCCGGCGGTGGGGACGACGCGATCATGCCCGGGGAGCCCGACTGCCATCCCGAGCGCAGCCTCCCCTCCATCTACCAGCTCACGCTGACCTCGCCCCCGCACTGGAACAAGTTCGGCTACCCCACCTACTACATCGGGACCTCGATGTCCTCACCCGCGGTCGCCGCCGCGGCGGCGCTGGTGATCGCCAGCCGCGTCATCGGTCCGCACCCCACGCCCGATCAGATCCTCAGCCGCCTCGAGCAGACGGCCACCACGCTTCCCGTCGGCGGGGCCAAGCCCAACTCCGACTACGGCTACGGCCTGCTCAACGTCGGGGCGGCGACGACGCCCGGGCTCCCGGCGCCGCCCGCCGCGCCGCCGACGACGACTACCACCCCCACGACGCCCACGACGACGACGCCCTGACCGGCGTCGCGGCCGGGCGCCCCGCTACCCGGCGCGCACGATCATCACCGAGCACGGCGCGTGGTGCGACACCTTCTGCGGCACCGAGCCCAGCAGAAACCGCGTCGCCCCGGTCATCCCCTTGTTGCCGACCACGATGAGGTCCGACCGCTGCTCCTCGGCGACGTCGAGGATCGCGTCGGCGGCGTCGCCGACCCGGGCGAAGGTCTCGATCCGCGACACGCCGGCGGCCTCCGCGTCGCTCCGGGCGGACTCCAACAGGGCGAGCACCTCGTCGCGCATGTTGACCTGAACATCGGTGGGGACCTGGACACGCGCGATGCGCAGGTGGCGCTCGGGCACCGGCTCATAGGCCGAGACGATGTGCAGCCGGGCGCCGAGCGCGGCCGCCAGCCGGACGGCGTTGCTGACAGCCACCCCCGCCGCCTCGGAGCCGTCCGTGCCGACGACGATCGACTCCAGCACGCTACCACCAACCACGGATCAGGCCAGGCGCGTAATCGCGATGACGATCCCGGCCACGACGAACACGACGATGAGCACCTGGGTCCAGAGAACGATGCGCGGCATCTGCATAGACCACCAAAGCTATCGTCTCGGCCATGCCGGAGCCGGTCAGTCCCGCTCTGAAGGCGATCAGCGACGCTGTGCTGGCCGTCGCCTCACGGCTGTCGGTCGACGAGGTCCTCCAGCAGCTGGTCGACTGCGCCCGCGAGCTGGCGGAGGCTCGCTACGCCGCGCTGGGGATCCCCGACGGCTCCGGCGGCTTCCGGCGCTTCCTGGTCTCCGGCATGAGCGATGAGCTGGTCGCCTCCATGGGCCCGCTGCCGCGCACCCACGGGATGCTGGGCGCGATGCTCGAGACCGACGGCGCCTACCTGACTGACGACATCCATGCCGACCCCCGGTTTCGCGGCTGGTGGCCGCGAGCGCACCCGGACATGCGGTCCTTTCTCGGCGTTCCCATCATCGACCCGGAGGAGGGGGTGATCGGCGCCTTCTACCTCACCGAGAAGGCGACCGCCCCGTCCTTCGACGCCCACGACCGCGAGCTGATCGAGCTGCTCGCCTCCCACGCCGCCATCGCCATCACCAATGCCCGGCTGTATGAGCGCAGCCGGGAGCTCTCGGTCCTGTCGGAGCGCAACCGGCTGGCGCTGGAGCTGCATGACGTCGTCAGCCAGAAGCTGTTCAGCCTCAACCTCGCGGCCGAAGCGGCCAACACGCTGCTGGACCGCGGCGCCGAAGAGGCGCGCCCGCAGCTCGAGCGCGTCCGCGACCTGGCGCGCGAGGCGCTGGGCGAGCTGCGCTCGCTCATCTTCGGGCTGCGCCCCGCCGAGCTGGACCGCGACGGCCTGGAGGGCGTGCTGCGCAAGGAGGCCACCATGCTCCAGCGCGTGCACGGCGTGAAGGTCCGCGTCGAGACAGATGGCGAGCCACCGGCGGCCGAGCCCGCCTGCGCCGGTGAGATCCTGCGCATCGTCGAGGAGGCGCTACACAACGCGGTCCGCCACGCCCAGGCCCACACCGTCACCGTCCACCTGCACGGCGCCGACCACACGCTCAAAGTCGAGGTCACCGATGACGGGGTCGGCTTCGATCCCACCGATCCGGAGCTGCGCTCGCGCCATCTCGGCCTCACCTCGATGGAGGAGCGGGCCCGCGAGCTCGGCGGGACACTCACGCTGCGGGCGCAACCCGGCAGCGGGACGGTCGTCTCACTGGAGGTGCCCGTCGATGGCCGCTGACGCCATCCGCGTGCTCATCGTCGATGACCACGCGGTCGTCCGCGAGGGCCTGCGTACCTTCCTCGAGCTCCAGGACGGCATCGAGGTCGCCGGCGAGGCCGCTGACGGCGAGCAGGCGGTGGCGCGCGCCATCGAGCTCGAGCCCGACGTCATCCTCATGGACCTCGTCATGCCGCAGCTGGACGGGATCGGCGCCATGCGCGAGCTGCGTCGCCGCTCCTCGCCCAGTCGCGTGATCGTGCTCACCAGCTTCCTCGACGACGAGCGGCTCATGCCCGCGCTCCAGGCCGGCGCCGCCGGCTACCTGCTCAAGGACGTCGAGCCCGCCGAGCTGGCGCGCGCGGTCCGCAGCGCCTGCGTCGACGAGGCGCTCATCGATCCCACCGTCGCCGCCCGGCTGTTGCACACGCTGAGCGGGGACCGGGGCTCGCGGAGCTCGATCAGCACCGACGACGCCATCGAGGCACTCACCCGGCGCGAGCGCGAGGTCCTCGAGCTCATCGCGCTCGGGCACTCCAACAAGCGGATCGCCCGCGAGCTCGGCGTCGCCGAGAAGACGGTCAAGACCCACGTGGGCCACCTGCTGGCCAAGCTCGGTGTCGCCGATCGCACCCAGGCGGCCGTCCTGGCGGTGCAAAACGGCCTGAGCGGGGGGCGTGGGCGGCCCGGTGGGCGGGCCGGCGGGGCCTGAGTCCTGACAGGAAAATGCCCTTTGTCAGGCAGCGGCCTCCAGGGTGACGTGATGTCCGAGCGCTTCGAGTTGGGCGACGAGTCGTTTGGCGATTCGTTCGGGGTCGCGGCGTTGGAAGTAGTCGCCCCCCAGGTCGCTGTAGAGCTCGCCGGTGCTGAGCATGTGCCAGCAGGCACAGATGATCGAGTGTTTGACGGCGCCGAGCGCTTTCTTGTGCCCGCGGCGGGGTCTGAGTCGTTGGTATTGCGCTTGGAGGTAGACGTCCTTGGTGCGAGTCGCGGCAAGCGCGGCCTCTTCGAGCGCCCAGTCCAGCCATTTGGATCCGTCGCGGGTGCGCCCGGAGCGACGTTTGCCGGCGGATTGGTCGTTGCCGGGGCATTGTCCAGCCCAGCTGGCGAGGTGCTTAGCGGTCGGGAACACGCTCATGTCGATCCCGATCTCGGAGATGATGACCTCAGCGGTGCGCCGTTGAACACCGGGGATCGTGCACAACAGCTCAACGGCTGTCTCGAAAGGGGCGATGTGTTCCCCGATCGCCTCGGTCAGGTCTGAGATCTGCGCGTCGAGAAAATCGAGGTGGTTGAGGATCGCTCCGATCCAGACCGCATGCAGATGATCAAAGCGACCCTCCAGGGCCTCCCTGAGCGCGGGGATCTTGGAGCGCAGCTTGCCCCTGGCCAGGTCGGCGAGGACTTCGGGGTCGGTGGTCCCGGCCACCAGCGCGTCGAGCATCGCCCGACCGGACTTGCCCAGGATGTTGGTCGCCACGCAGTCGAGCTTGATCCCGGTGTCCTCTAGCGCCTTGTGCAGCCGGTTGGCCTCCCGAGACCGTTCCTGGATCTGCGTCTTGCGATACCGGGTCAGGTTCCGCAAGGCGCGGATCGGCTTGGGCGGCACGAAGCTCGACCGCAACAGGCCGGCCTCGGCGAGCTGACACAGCCACGCCGCATCAGACACGTCGGTCTTGCGACCGGGGACCTGCTTGACGTGCCGGGCGTTGACCAGCAGCAGCTCGAACTCGTCCTCCAGCACCGCCCACACCGGCTTCCAATAGACGCCGGTCGCTTCCATCGTGACCTGCGTGACCCCATAGGCGGCTAGCCAGTCGCGCAACGTCAACAGCCCAGCGACCGTCGTTGTGAACTCCGCGACCTGCTGTTCGCGATCCCCGTCGCGCCCGGGAACGCGCACGCAGGCAGTGACGTGCTCCTTGTGGACGTCCAACGCCGCTGGGCGCTGCACGATCGTCTCCATCACACCTCCTCAGTCGCAACCGACCAGAACGTCGCCCAGGGGCCTCTGAGTACTAACGAATCTGACAAGCGTGCTCGTGGCAACAATCCGGAGCTCCGGGGAGACCCGCACGCCAGACTAGGCTCGGGCTCCAAGGCACCAAGGACAAGGTCGGCGTCGCGGGCGACGCCCGAATCATCGCGATTTTCACCAGCCCGCGACCGACCGATAGGTCAAAAGGACTAGGACCAATTACCGCTACCAATCGGGACCGTGCCCGACGTACCGTCGAGGCATGCCCTCTACAGCCATCATCACCGGAGCCTCACGCGGCCTCGGGCTGGCGCTCGCACGGGCGCTGGCGGACCGCGCCTACCGGCTCGTCATCGATGCCCGCGGAGCCCCCGAGCTCCAGCAGGTTGCCACTGAGCTCGAAGCCATCACCCACGTCCGGGCCCTGCCCGGCGACGTCGCCGACGAGTGGCACCGCGGCGCCCTGATCGACGCCGCCGGCGAGCGGGTCGACCTGCTCGTCAACAACGCCTCGATCCTGGGTCCCAGTCCTCAGCCGTCGCTGGCCGACTATCCGCTGGAGACGCTCCAGCACGTCTACGACGTCAACGTCATGGCCCCCCTGGCGCTGGCCCAGCTGGCGGTGCCGCTCATGCCCGCGGGAGCGTGCCTGGTCAACGTCACGTCCGACGCCGCCGTCGAGCCCTACGAGGGCTGGGGCGGCTACGGATCGTCCAAGGCTGCGCTCGAGCAGATCACCGCGATCCTCGCCGCCGAGCAGCCCCACCTGCGCGTCTACACCGTGGACCCGGGCGACATGCGCACCCGGATGCACCAGGACGCGTTTCCGGGGCAGGACATCTCCGATCGCCCGCCACCGGAGGAGAGCGTGCCCGGCCTGGTCGAGCTGATCGAGTCCGCGCTGCCCAGCGGCCGCTACCGCGCCCGCGAGGTGCTCACGGGAGGGCGGGTGTCATGAGCACCGCTCTCGCCTTTGAGCTGCCCCGTGCGCTGGAGGCCACCGAGCCGCCCGAGGCGCGGGGCCTGGCGCGCGACCACGTCCGCCTGATGGTCGCCGAGTCACGGGAGGGCCGCATCACCCACGCGGTCTTCGCCGAGCTCCCCGAGTTCCTGACCGCCGGCGACCTGGTGGTGGTCAACGTGTCGCAGACGCTGCCCGCGGCGGTCGCGGCCACGCGCGCTGACGGCAGCGCCGTCCGCGTCCACTTCGCCACCCGAGCGCCCGAGCTCGACGATCGCTGGCACGTGGTGGAGCTGCGCTCCGCCGACGGCGCCACTCCGGCGCGCGGGCACGCAGGCGAGGTCATCACCCTGCCCGGATCCGGATCCGGACCCGGACCCACCCACCCCGACCTCGCCCTCGTCGCGCGCTACGCCTCGGGGTCACGGCTGATGCTGGCCCGCCTGGACGGGCCGGGCACGATCTCCGACCTGCTCCACTTCCACGGGGAGCCGATCCGCTACGGCTACGTCAGCCACCCGTGGCCGCTCGAGGCCTACCAGAACGTCTACGCCCGGGTCCCGGGCAGCGCCGAGATGCCGAGCGCCGGGCGCCCCTTCACTCACCGGCTCATCTCCGAGCTGGCCACGCGCGGGATCGGGGTGGCGCCGATCACCCTGCACACCGGTGTCTCCTCCCCGGAGCGCCATGAGGCGCCGTTCCCCGAGGACTACGAGGTGCCCGAGTCCACGGCACGGCTCGTCAACCTGACCCGCGCCAACGGCGGTCGCGTGATTGCGGTCGGCACCACCGTGGTCAGGGCTCTGGAGACCGTGGCGCGGCCCGGGGGCGCGGTCACTGCCGGTGCCGGCTGGACCGGTGTCATCATCGATCCCGACCGCGGCGTGCACGCCGTCGACGGGCTCATCACCGGCTGGCACGAGCCCCAGGCCTCGCATCTGCGCATGCTGGCGGCGCTCGCGGGCGAGCCGTTTCTGGAGCGCTGCTATCAGGCGGCGCTCGACGACGCGTACCTGTGGCACGAGTTCGGCGACAGCCACCTCATCCTGCGCTGACCATCGCGCCCTGGAGCTGCTCGGCGCTGAGATCATCGAGCAGCCCGACGCTGCGCGGCGCCCGCCCGTCCTCGAGCAGCACCGCCCCGCCGGGCCAGTAGGGGTGCGGCGAGGTCGCGCGGTCGACGAGCAGCGGCTCGTACAGCCACGCGCCGGTGTTCACCAGGCGCGGGCCGTCGCCCGCGGGCCACGGCTCATCGCCGATCGGGCCGCGGCGATGGACGTGGCCGAACAGCACCCAGTCGGCGTCGATGCCCAGGTTCCGGGCCACGCGAGCCATAGCCGGCGTGGCCGCGCGGCGCATCTGGACGTCGAGGAGCTTGGCCGTCACCGGCGCCATTCCGGTGTTGAGCAGCATCCGGGGCACGACGCGCACCGACTCGAGCGCGGTCTGGATGACGGTGGCGACCGGGCGGGTCATCAGCCGGGCAGGCAGCGGTTCGCGCGAGCGCGTTCCGTGACGGTGAAGGTGCTCGTAGGCCATCGGCGACGCGGCGCGCACGTCGCGTCCCGCCGGGCGCAACACCCCGAAGACCGAGTCGGGGAGCAGGTGGTGGTCGAGGTACTGGCCGTGCGTCGCCCAGATGCGGTCGCCGAGCCATACCCCCGGATAGTTCACCCCGACGCGCGCCGGTGCCAGCCACGACACCAGACGCTCGAGCGCCGGGCTTGCCGTCGGCGGCACCACGTGCGAGGCCTGCAGCTGCGCACCCTGTGCGAGCGCCCAGCGTCGCAGGAGCGCGGCGTCGTGGTTCCCGGGGACGATGATCACCTCCCGTCCGGGCCCCAGGGCCTGCCCGAGCGCGCGGAGTATCGGCTCGGCCGCCACCATCGAGCGGTGCGGCTGACGATGCACGAGCTCGATGGTGTCGCCGAGCAGGACGAGGCGGTCGGCGTCGCCGACGGCGGCGAGCAGCCGCTCCCGGGCGTCCGCGACGCGCAGCACGTCGCGCCGGCCGCGATTACCCAGGTGCAGATCGGAGACGACGAGCGTGCGCACGGCGGCGCACGATAGGGGGTGCTAAGCCTGGCCCCCCGTCTTGGCTATGCGGTGACCAGCGACTCGAAGCCCACCGGCGCCCCGCGCGCCACGATCAGTACCGGCGAGGTGGCCTCCTCGATGGCGTTGGCCGCGTGGGCGCTGATCATTACTCGCCCCGCCCGCGCCTCGGGCCGCGAGCCCACCACGAGCAGGTCCACGCCGCGGTCGCGATCGACCACCTGGGCATCGAGGCGCGCCGCAATGGAGAAGGCCGTCTCGATGGCCGCCTCGTCGGCGGTGCCGCGGAGGACTCCGATGGTGGCGATGCCGGCGCCGGCGGCGGCGTAGTCGGCTGGTGCCAGCGCGACGGCGGTTGCCCCGCCCTCGAGCAGGCTGCGTGCCGAGCGGCCGACGGCCACGTGCCCGCGCCGCGTGCGGTACTCGGAACCGAAGACGATCAGGTCGGCCTGCTCGGCGGCCGCCAGCCACGCCAGGCCCTCGCCCGTGGAGGCGTTCAGGACGACGCGGCGCGGGATGTCGGGCTCCCCCAACCTGCCGGCGCCGCGCTCCAGCAGCGCGTGCGCCTCGTGGTGGGAGAGCTCCTCGTCGTCCGGGCGCAGGTGGACGCAGTGGCGGACGTAGGCCAGCGTCAGCCGGGCGCCGGCATCGCGCAGGGTCCGTCCCAGCATGAGCGCGTCACGGTCATTGTCGGTGTCGTCGTAGGAGACGATCGCGTGGGTTGTCATCTCAGACGTTCTCCCTCTCCCTGGGTCAGCGTGGTCTCTGACGTCTGGTTGGCCGCAGCCTCGCAGTCTCATCCTCATCACGACCAATGAAGTTGTTCATGATCTCGATAAGATTTGCTAATGCTGAATCTGAGGCGGCTCCAGGTGCTCTGCGAGGTCGTCAATCGGGGCTCGTTCTCGGCGGCGGCGGACGCGTTGTCCTACACACAGTCGGCCGTGTCGCAGGCGATCGCGCGGCTGGAGGCGGAGACCGGGGCGATGCTCGTGATCCGCGACCGCCGCGGGGTCCGGCCCACCGCCGCGGGGACGGCCCTGGTCACCCACGCGGAGTCGATCTTCGCCCAGGTCGAGGCCGCCGAGGCCGAGCTGGCCGCGGTGCTCGGCCTGCGCGCCGGGCGCCTGCGGGTCGCGTCGTTCCCCTCGGCGGGGGCGACGCTGATGCCGCTCGCCGTGGCCGCCTTCCGTCGCGCCCACCCCGAGGTCGCTCTCACCCTCGCCGAGGGCGAGCCCGAGGAGGTCGGTCCGCGCCTGCGTGCCGGCGAGTTCGATCTGGCGCTGCTGTTCGAGTTCCCCGGGGTGCAGCCGCGCCGCGAGCGGCCCGGCGCGGGCCTGCGCTCGGTCGCGCTGCTGGAGGACCCGATGGACGTCGCCCTGCCCGCCGACCATCCCCTGGCCTCGACCCCGGCCCTGACCCTGGCCGATCTGCGCGACCAGCAATGGGTTCAGACCTCGGCGCAGAGCCCCTGCGCCCGGCACGTGGTCCGGTCATGCCTGGCCGCCGGCTTCGAGCCTGACGTCGCCTTCGAGTCAGACGACTACGACACCGTCCAGGGCCTGGTGGCGGCCGGGGTCGGCGTGGCGCTCATCCCCCGGCTGGCCCTCACCCGGGTGCACCGCGGGATCGTGGTGCGCGCGCTTGCGCCCGCCAGCCCGGTGCGTCAGGTGACGGCGGCGACCATGTCGGGCCCGGGCGTGGCGCCGGCGGCCAAGGCGATGATCGCGCTGCTCACCGGGGTCGCCAAGCGCTACACCGAGACGCCCGCGGCTTAGCCGCGGTCGGCCACCGCCCGCGCCAGCTCCTCCGCGCGCCGCCCCACCACGACCGGGCGCAGCGCTCGCTCCAATGGGCGGGCCAGCATCCCGACGGGCCCGGGATCGACCGACAGCGTGTAGGTCGCCCGCGTCCGCTCGGGGCCGAGCTCCTCGAGCTCCCAGGAGGCCTCGAGCGCGTCGACGTCGTCTGACATCAGGCGCGTGAAGGTCAGCCGGTGGGGCGGGTCATAGCTCACGCGGACGCGCGCCCGGACCTTGGTGAACTTGGCGTCGTTGACGATGTCGCACACCACCGCCCGCCCGGCGTCATCGCGCTCCACCACCTCGACGTGCTCGAGGCCGTTCTGCCACCGCGCCGACTCCGCCACGTCTCCCACCACCGCCCAGCACCGCTCGATCGGGGCCTCGATCTCGGCCGTGGAGGAGCCCGTCAGCAACGTCATCGCCCGCGGATGGCCACCTTTTCGCTCAGGCGTGTCCGCCGGGCTGCCGCGTCGACCACGCTGACGGCCACGACCTGCCGGCGACGGAGGGTGGAGTCGGGCACTCGCCCTCCGCGCGCCGCGAGGCTCGGCGCCTCGAGGGTGATCCGTACGCTGCCGGCCGTCTTGCGCAGCCTGATGGTCAGCACGGTCCCGCGCGACACGTTGCCGCTGAAGCGCAGGTGGGCCGGCCGCCGCGCGGTGCTCGTCACCCGGACGCCGCGGCCCGTGGTGATGACCAGGACGTGGGGGACCGTGACCTGCAGCGTCCGGAGGTCAGGGGCGGCCGGTCCGGCGGTGACGGTGAAGGCGAGCTGCGGCCCCGCCGCGGTCTGCCGGAGCGAGAGGCGCGAGATCTGCGGCGGACCGGCCACCGTCCAGCGGAACGTCGCTCCCGCGGTCTGCGCCTGGCTGTCATGGGCGCTGGCGTGCACGGTGAAGCGACCGGCGCGCGTCGGGCGCCCGGTGATGCGGCCGGTGGCAGGATTGACCTTCAGTCCCGGCGGCAACCCGCCGGCGGCATAGGTGAGCGGCACGCCGGAGGAGGCGGTGGCGTGCAGGCGCAGCGACACCGACGCGCGGAGGTTCGTCTGCTGGGCGCGGGGGGTGGCGATCTTGATCGTGCTGGCGCACAGCGACGCCGCGAGGCTCGCCGCGTCGGGGGTGCCGAGGCCGGTGACGGGGTCATAGCCCGGTCCGGCGGCGAAACGCCCCCCGTTGGTGCCGGTGAAGTCGTTGTTGCCGCTGGTGACGTCGTTGAAGTCCGCGGCGTACGCCTCGCCGGCCGCCTTGTAGAGGGCCGGAGCGGCGTAGCCGACCGGCGCACCCGAGCACGCCCGCGAGCCGTCGGTCAACGCCAGGACGGCCGCCCACAGAGGCGCCGCGCCACTGGTCCCGCCGATGCCCTGCCAGCCTGCCGGCTCGCCTGGGACGTCCCCACGGCCGTTCCAGTAGATGAGGTAGCCGCTGGCGGGATCGCCGTCGGCGGACACATCGGGAACCTCGCGGCAGAACCCCGCAGGGTGGTTGCAGGTCTGCCCGGCCGCCTGCGCGGTGCGGACGTTGAGCGACGGGGCCGAGTCGAGCTGGGCAGCCGGCATCGGCCACAGCGCCGAGACGCCGCCGCCGGTTGCCCCCGGCTGAAGCATGGGGCTGAGCACCGTCCCGCCGCTGTTCCACACGCTCTCGGTCGGCCGCGGCCCCAGGGCCGACAGCGTGGTGCCGCCCACGCCGGTCACAAACGGCTGGCTGGAGGGGTCATCGACGGCCGGCCGGGTCTGGGGGACGGCTCCGCCGGTGTCGCAGTCCTGGGCGCCACTGTCGCCCGCCGCCGCGACGATCGACTGGCCCTCGACGGTGGCCTGCTGAAACAGGGTGTTCTCGGCGGAGGCGTCGGTCTGACCGAGCGTCGTCTCGCACTGGCCCCAGGAGACTGTGACCACGCGGGCCCGGTCCTGGTTGACGATCGCGCTAAACGTGTCGTAGGGGCCCGAGCCGGGGGCGCCCGAGTTGGAGTTCGGGCCCTGGTAGACGAGCACGTTGACGTTGGGGGCCAGGCCGATGAGGTTCTCGATGTCCAGCGCCGCCTCGCCACTGCCGGGCCCGGTGCCGGCGCCCTGGTCGACCGGGACGTAGGAGATCGCGGCATGTGTGCCGTAGCAGGATTGATAGGCGGCGATATCCGCCGGGTCGTCGGGCTCGAGCTCGTAGACCGCGACGGTGACGCCGCCACCATGGTCGCCGGCCCCGTAGAGCCCCGGGAAGCCGTAAGCCGATGCGATCTGGTCGGCGGTGAAGGCCTGCTGGCCGGGGGCGGCCGCCGACGCAGCGGAGCACGGCTGCGGGCCGCCGGTGGCCACATGGCCGCGGGCCGAGGCGGCTCGTCCTGGCCCGGGCGCCGATCCCGGCCGCGCCCTCAGCAGCAGCGGCCGAGGGGCTGCGGTGGCGTTGAGCCCCACCACGGACTGGACGGCTGCTGCCACCGATGCCGGGAGGGCAGGCGCGGCGCTGGCCCTGATCGCCGTCCCGCCGCCGCGGAGAGCCATCCGGGTCAGGGACACCGAGAACGCGCGCTCGAGCTGGGCCGCGCCGGCCGCGACGGAGATCGAGAGCGACCCCCGGCTCACCGCTCCGGGTGTGAGGCCGTGCGCGCGCAGCGACCGGCGCACGGCACCGATCTCGGTCGCGGTGGCGCCGAAGCGCCGCGCGAACTGCGCCGGGGTGAGATAGCGGCGATAGCCCGCCGAGCCGGGCGTCGAGACCGCGCGGGCGTAGGCCGCCAGCGCCGCCGGGTCGCGGGGCCGGAGCGCGAGGGTCACGTGCATCCGCTGGGTGGCGGGCACCATGCCCACGAACGTGGCCCCGGGGGGCGACGCCGCCGCGTGACCGACGCGGACGGTCGCGGCGCTCGCTGCGGCCGCGGGAAGGAGGGCCGCCAGAGCCAGTGCGCATGCCAGGCGCCGGGCGGTTCGGGTTCCTGCCATACGCACGGTCAGCCTAGCGCCGCGGCCAGGCGCGCGGCGAGGTGGCGCTTGACCGCGGGCCATTCGTCGTCGATCACCGAGTAGTAGGCGGAGTCGCGCGCACCCGCGTCGCGTACGACCATGTGCTTGCGCAGGATCCCCTCGAACGTCGCGCCCGCCGCGAGCAGCGCGCCCCGCGAGCGCTCGTTGCGCGCGTCGGTCTTGAACTCGACGCGCCGCAGACCCACCTGCTCGAAGGCGTGGCCGAGGAGCAGCAGCTTGGTCTCGACGTTGACGCCCGTCGACCACGCGCTCCGCGTCACCCAGGTCCAGCCGATCTCGGCGCGCAGGTGCTCGAAGCGCAGCTCCAGGAAGCGCGTGGAGCCGAGCACGCGGCCGTCGCCGGCGCTGACGATGGCGAACGGCACCGTCGTTCCCTCATCGGCCGCCGCCAGCGTCTCGGCCAGCCACTGCTGCAGCGCCTCCCGCGAGGACGCCATGTCCACGGGCATCCACGCGAACATCTCGGGGTCGCCCGCCGCCTCGATCAGGCCGGGCTCGTGCTCGGGCGCCAGCGGCTCGACCCGGACGAGCCGGCCGGTCAAAGTGGTGCGCAGGTCGGCGGCGGTCACCACCACGGCGGCCTCGGTGCGGGCTCGGGCACGTCGGCGACCATACGGCACGGCCCGCCCCCGCGCCTTTATATTCCGCTCCGTGCCCCAGCCCAAGCTGCTCGTCATCATCGCCAGCACCCGACCCGGCCGCATCGGGGTCCCGGTGGCCAACTGGTTCGTGGAGGAGGCCCGCGCCCATGCCGGCTTCGACGTAGAGCTCATCGACCTCTACGAGCTCGACCTGCCCCTGCTCGACGAGCCCAACCACCCGCGCCTGCGGCAATACACCAAGGAGCACACCAAGCAGTGGAGTGCAACCGTGGACAGCGCCGACGCGGTGGTGTTCGTCACCGCCGAGTACAACCACAGTTACACCGCCGCGCTGAAGAACGCGATCGACTATCTGCACCAGGAGTGGGCGCACAAGCCGCTGGGCTTCGTCTCCTACGGGGGTGTCGCCGCCGGGACACGCGCGATGCAGGCGCTCAAGCCGGTGGCCATCGCCCTGGCGCTGGTGCCCGTCGTTGCCGCGGTCAACATCCCCTTCGTCCAGCAGTTCCGCTCCGACGACGGGACCATCGTCGGCAACGACGTGATGGTGCAGGCGGCAGCGGCCATGCTCGACGAGCTCATGACGATGCACGCCGCGCTGGCGCCCCTGCGCGCAGCGCAGACGTAGCCCGCCGCTCGGCCGTTAGGCTGGGTAGACAGTGGGGCAAGGCTTGTTACCGTGACCCCGCTTCACGCCATCGCCATCTTCGCCGCCGGCATCGTCGCCGGGACGATCAACACCGTCGTGGGCAGCGGCACGCTGTTCACCTTCCCGGTGCTGCTGGGCTTCGGCTACCCGCCGGTGGTGGCCAACGTCTCCAACACCATCGGGCTGGTGCCGGGGTCCGTCACCGGCGCGCTCGGCTACCGGCGTGAGCTCACCGGCCAGCGCCACCGGGTGCTGACGCTGGCGTGTGCCTCGGTGATCGGCGGGGTGATCGGCGCGGTGCTCCTGCTCAGCCTCCCGGCCTCGGCATTCAAGGCGATCGTGCCGGCGTTCATCGCCGTCGCGCTCGTCCTGATCGTCCTGCAGCCGCGGCTGTCGCGATGGCTGGCCGAGCACCGTCCCCACGGGCGCGACCGCCCCGGTCCGCTGATGCTGGCGGGCGTCATGTTGGGCGGCGTCTACGGCGGCTACTTCGGCGCGGCCCAGGGGATCATGGTGCTGGCCATCCTCAGCCTCGGCCTCGACGATGAGCTCCAGCGTCTCAACGCCGTCAAGGTGATCCTCACCGGGCTCGTCAATCTCGTCTCGGGGATCGTGTTCGTGTTCGCCGCCCACGTGGCATGGGGGGCGGCGGGCCTGATTGCCGGCGGCTCGTTGATAGGCGGCGTGATCGGGGCGCGGACCGGCCGGCGCCTGTCGCCCACGGCGCTGCGCGCAATCATCGTGGTGGTGGGCATCACGGCGATCGTGCGCCTGCTCGCCTGAGGCTCAGTGCTTGTAGGTGCCCACCAGGCGCGCCTGCTCGATGACGTGGTCCTCGATGCGCTCCAGCAGGGCACGTCGGTCCAGGCCCGGCTCCAGGTCGAGCTCGTCGTCTAGGGCGTAGAGCCAGAAGTAGTAGTGGTGGCTGCCGTGATCGGGCGGGGGTGCGGGGCCCATATAGCCGGGCTCGCCCGTGCTGTTGACGCCCTGGACGGCATCGCCGCCGCCTTCGGGCAGCCCGGCGGTGCTTCCGGGGATGCCGTAGGCGACCCAGTGCGTGAATCCATCGACCAGGGGTGCGTCGGGGTCGTGGACCACGATCGCGAAGGCCCTGGTGCCCTCGGGCACGCCAGTCCACGCCAGCTCGGGCGCGACGTCCTCGCCGTCGCCGCTGTGGCGCTCGGGGATGGCCGTGTGGTGGTGGAAGGCGGGGCTGGTCAGCTTCAGATCGGCGACGTTCAGTTTCTGTGGCATGTCCTCACGCCTACCCAGAGGGTCCGGGACGAAACGGTCAGCGCGGCGGCGGGCGCCGCTTGGTGGGGGCCCGGCCGGGCGGCTGGCTCGGCGCCGGACGCGGGTGCAGGCGCGGGATGGCCAGCTCCAGCGTCTTGTCGGGCTCGACGGTCACCTCGTCGCCGTAGTGGGTGATCTGCACCGACCGCCCATCCACCACCGAGTAGCGCGCGTGCCCGTGCTCGACCTCCACGCGCAGGCTCGTGCCGCGATACATGAGCCTGAACTTCAGCCGGGTCAGCGCCGCGGGCAGCCGTGGCCTGAAACTCAGCTGGCCGCTGTGGTCGCGCACGCCACCGAACCCGCACACGGCGGCGATCCAGGTGCCGGCCACCGAGGCGATGTGGATCCCGTCGCGCGTGTTGTGCTCCAGGTCCTCCAGGTCCATGAGCGCCGCCTCGGCGAAGTAGTCATAGGCCAGGTCGAGGTGGCCGGTCTCCGCGGCCATCACCGCCTGGCAGCACGCCGACAGGGAGGAATCCCGGACCGTGATCGCCTCGTAGTACTCGAAGTCGCGTACCTTCTCCTCGGCGGTGAAGGCGTCGCCGCACACGAACAGCGCCAGCACGAGGTCTGCCTGCTTGACCACCTGTTTGCGGTACAGGTCGAAGTAGGGGAAGTTGAGCAGCAGGGGGTATTGCTTCTCCGCGCAGGACGCGAAGTCCCAGCGTTGATGGTCCGTGAAGCGCTCTGACTGGGAGTGGACCTTCAGCGCCTCGTCGTAGGGGATGACCATCCGCGCGGCGGCGTCGCGCCAGCTCGCCGCCTCCTCCTCGTCGACCCCCAGCTCGGCCGCGCGAAGCATGTGGCGCTCGGACACCTCGGCGGCGGCGAGGAGATTGCGCTTCGCCATGAGGTTGGTGAAGATGTTGTTGTCGGCCACGGCGCTGTACTCGTCGGGGCCGGTGACGCCGTCGATGCGGAAGTGACCGGAGGCGTCGTGGTGGCCCAGCGACCGCCACAGGCGCGCCGTCTCCACCAGCAGCTCGGTGCCGCACGACTCCTCGAACTCCTGGTCGTCGACCGCGATCAGGTAACGGGACACCGCCCAGGCGATGTCGGCGTTGATGTGGAAGGCCGCCGTGCCCGCGGGCCAGTAGCTCGAGCACTCCTCGCCATGGATGGTGCGCCACGGGAAGGCGGCGCCGCGCAGCCCGAGCGTCTTGGCCCGGTCGCGCGCCAGGTCGATCGTCTGCAGCCGCCAGCGCAGCGCGTCGGCGGCGGCGTGCGGGGCCGTGTAGGTGAGCACGGGGAGGACGAACATCTCGGTGTCCCAGAAGGTGTGTCCGTCGTAGCCCGGCCCGGTCAGGCCCTTGGCGGCGATCGCGCGCTGCTCGCCGCGGGCACCGGCCTGCAGGGTGTGAAACAGCCCGAAGCGGATCGCCTGCTGGAGCTCGGCATCGCCGTCGAGCTCGACGTCGGAGCGCTCCCAGAAGTCGTCGAGGTAGCTGCGCTGGGCGGCGAGCAGGCCCTCCCAGCCGACGTGCACGGCGCCCTGGCCGGCGGCCGCCACCTGGTCGCGCAGCGCCGCCGCCGATCGCTCCGCCGACCACCCGTACGTGAACAGCTTGACGATCCGCAGCGGCTTCCCGGGTGCGAGGTCGGCCGAGACGACGAACCGCGCGTGGTCGGCGAACGCCTCGGCGTTGGTGGTGGTGCCCTCGGGCCCTTCCACGAGATTGTCCATCGCCGCCGCCATTCGCAGCCCGCTCTGACGGGTGTGGTGAACGAGGATCGCGCGGGTGTCGGCGCACTGGTGCATGTCGGACACCAGCGGCGAGGCCAGCGCCGCCGCCGCGCGCGGGTCCGAGCTGGCCGCGGGACCCTCCTCGTTGGCCACGAGCATCGACTGCACGACCACCGGAAACTCGCCCTCGACGGGCTCCACGATGTACTCGATTGCCGCGACCGCGCGGTGGGTGAGCGAGACCAGGCGCGTCGAGCGCACGCGGACCGCACGTCCGGTGGGGGACTCCCATTCCACTTCGCGGCGCAGGACGCCGTCGCGCAGATCAAGGACCCGCTCGTGGGAGCGCAGGTTCCCGTAGCGCACGTCGAAGGGCTCGTCCTCCACCAGCAGCCGGATGAGCTTTCCGTTGGTGACGTTGACGACCGTCTGGCCGTCCTCGGGGTAGCCGAAGCCCGCCTCGGCATAGGGCAGGGGACGGATCTCGTAGAACCCGCCCAGGTAGGTCCCGGGGATGCCGTAGGGCTCGCCCTCGTCGAGGTTCCCGCGCAGGCCGATGTGCCCGTTGGCCAGCGCGAACACCGACTCGGTCTGGGCCAGGTTGTCCAGATGCAGCTCGGTCTCCCGGACGGCCCACGCCTCGACGGGGAACGCGGGGTGCTCGATCACGACGCGTCGAGCAGTTCGGCGAGGTCCTGCACCACGACGCTCGCGCCGTGTGACTTCAGGGCGTCGGCGTGGCCGTGGCCGATGCGGTCGACGCCCACCACGTACCCGAACTCGCCGTCGTGGCCGGCCTGCACGCCCGCTACCGCGTCCTCGAAGACCGCTGCGTGGGCGGGCGGCACGCCGAGCGCGCGGGCGCCGGCCAGAAACATGTCGGGGGCCGGCTTGCCCTTGAGGTGCTGCTCGTCGGCGGTATGGCCGTCCACCCGCGCCTCGAACAGGTCCTCGATGCCGGCGGCGACGAGCACGTCCTTGCAGTTGACGCTGGAGGACACCACCGCGCGGCGCAGCCCCGCATCCCGGGCGGCCTTGGCATAGCGCACCGACCCCTCGTAGGGCTCCACCCCATCCTCCTTGATGAGCTTGAGGACGAGGTCGTTCTTGCGGTTGCCGATCCCGCAGATCGTCTCGGCGTCGGGCGGGTCATTGGGCGTGCCCTGGGGCAACTCGATGCCCCGGGACTCCAGGAACGAGCGCACCCCGTCGTAGCGCGGCTTGCCGTCGACGTACTCGTTGTAGTCCGCGTCAGGGTCGAACTCCCTGAACGGCTCGCCGGTCTTCTGCGCGCGCGCCTTGAGGTACTCGTCGAACGTCTGCTTCCAGGCGCGGTCGTGCACCTTGGCCGTCTGGGTGAGAACTCCGTCCAGATCGAACAGGCAGGCGGTCACGCCATCGGGTAGCCCCAACATGCCGCGAACCTTACCCAGCACATGGATCGCTGCGCGTGAGCGTCTGGTGAAGACGTTGGTGTCACGCTGCCGCGAGGATGGCGACGCCGAGTAGGCAGACGACGTGGAAGCTCTGGTCGACCATCAGCCGCAGACTGGGGGCGGGGTCGGGCGAGTGCTTGACCTGGCGCAGCCACAGACCCACGAACCGGCCGTCGTCGATGAACACGTGGGGCAGGGCGATGAGGAGCGCCACCACGAACGCCCGGACCAGGCCACGGTCCACGCCGATCCAGACGAGCACCGGGAGGTAGGGCAACGTGTACGTGGTGACGTGCGAGATCAGAGCACGCCGCCCCTCGGGATCGCCGAACCCTCTCACCTTGGTCAGCGCCTGCCACTCGGTCTGGAGCAGCAGGTCACCCGTGAGATGGCAGACCAGGAACGCGGCGAAGACCGGCGGCCAGGTCATGCGGTCACCGGCCTCAGCGGTTCCCCCTCCTCACCGGCGTGATCGTACCCCGGATTGCGGAGTGATAACTCAGTCGCGGGCGCGGTCCAGTAGCGGCGGCCGCCACCGGTCGTGCGACGGACGGCTGACGATCTCGGTGGCAAAACGGGTCGCGGCCTCGATGGCCACGGCCCAGTCGTCGCCGATGCTGAGCGCCGTCACCAGCCCGGCGTTGAACGCGTCACCGGCGCCCGTGGTGTCGGCCGCGACGGCCACGGCTGGCGCAGCCGCCGAGAGCCGCGCTCCGTCGGGCCCGAGGGCCAGGCACCCCCGAGCGCCGAGCTTGACCACAACCCAGCTGCCCGACACCTCCTGCAGCGCGCGGGCCGCCGCGTCCACGTCGTCGAGGTCGGCGATCGCGCACGCCTCGGCCTCGTTGGGCAGGAACACGTCGACGCCTCCGAGCAGACCGCGCACCTCGGTGCGCCGCGCCGGCGGGAAATCCTCCGGGTCCCACGCCGTGTCGAAGAACGTGCGGCCGCCGGCTGCGCGCGTGGCTCCAAGCAGCGCCCGGGCCGCCTCGCCCTGGAGCCCGGGCGTGACGCAGTAGTCGCACAGCAACAGGTTCGCGCACTCCAATGCGTCGGCCGGGATCATGTCCGGCCCCCAGTCGGCGTTGACCCCGAGATGGGTGAGGAAGGTGCGGTCGCGCTCGTCTGATTCCAGCGCGACGGTCAGTCCGGTCGGCCGTCCCGGCAGCACCGCCAGCTCGTCGGCCACGCCGGCCTCGGTGAGCTCCTGGCGCATCCAGTCGCCCAGGCGGTCCTCGCCCACACACCCCATGAGCCGCACCGGCAGGCCCGTCTCCACGAAGGCGAGAGCGGCGTTGGCACCGGCGCCGCCGACCCGGATGCTCGTCTCCTCGGTGAGGCGGGTGGCCCCGGGCGGCGGCAGTTCCGTCACCGGCCGGACGACGACGTCGGCCTGGACTCCCCCGATCACCGTCACCCCGGCCCGTCTGCTGGGCGATGCGAAGTTCATGCCACCTTGGTGTCGTCCTGGTGGCGGCGCAGCTCGCCGATGCTCAGGCCCCGACGCGCGGCCACCTCGTCGACGAGCAGCTGGACCGGAAGGATCTGCAGGATTGGCGCGGCGATGGGGGGGACCTCGGGCAGGAGCACGCCGGGGACGCCGGCGTTGCGGTCGCCCACCAACAGCACGCGGGCTCCGAAGGACGCCATCGACGCCGCCAATGAGCGCTCGCGCTCACGGCCGAAGATCACCGCGCCGAACCCCGGAGCCACCGCCTCCAGGGGCCCGTGCAGATATTCGCGTGTGTCCATACCGGTGGCCGGGAGCCGCAGCGCCTCGCGGGCGAGCAGCGCCGTCTCCCGCGCCGAGGCCAGGCCGGGGCCGCCGCCGACAGCCTCCAGCGCGGTGACGGCCGCGAAGTCAGCGGCCAGCTCCGCGGCCGGGTCGGCCCCCGCCGCGAGGACCGCCTCCGCCAGCGCGGGCAGCTCGGGCCACACCCGCCCGGTGGCCTGGAGCAGCGCATCACACAACATCCCCAGCGCCTGGAGCGTCGCGGTGTAGGAGAGGGTGGCCACCGGGGTGTCGGGCTCAGGTCCCAGCGGCAGCCAGGCGTGGGCGGCCTCGGCCAGCGGGCTGTCGCCGCGGGCGGTGATGGCCACCAGGGGCACGCCCTGGACCCGCTCCAGGGCGGCCACGGTCTCCGTGCTCGCGCCCGACTGCGACACCAGGACGAACGCATCGGCCAGCTCACGGGCGCCGGATCCGTCGAGCTCGGTGGCCTGAAGCGCGAAGGCGCGCCGGCCCGCGGCGCGCAGCGCCAGCACCGACGGGATGACGGCGTGGGCGCTGGCTCCGATGCCGGCGAACACGATGGTGCCGCGGCGCAGGGTCTCGAGGTCGACCGTCCCGATGGCGTCGGCGAACGCCGCCGCGGCCGCCGCCAGGTTGGCGGGCTGCCGGTGCACCGCGTCGCGCCACGCGTTCATCCCTTCACCGCCCCGGAGGCCAGCCCGCCGACGATGTAGCGCTGGAAGACGACCGCGATCAGCACCGGCGGGATCGCGGCGAGAATGCCACCGGCGGCTTGGAGCCCGAAGTCCGTGGTGTAGCGCCCGGTGAATTCGGCGATCGCCACCGGGATCGTCTTGGCGGCGGTGGTGGAGGTGAAGATGAGCGCGTAGAGGAACTCGTCCCACGCGATGAGGAAGGCGAACAGCATCGTGGACAGCAGCCCCGGCCGCGCCAGCGGCAGGACCACGCGAAACAGCGCGCCGATCCGGGTGCAGCCGTCGATCCGCGCCGCGTCCTCGAGCTCGCGCGGGATCGTCTGGAAGTAGTTGCCCATGATCCACAGCACGAACGGCGTCGCGAACGTGCAGTAGACGATGATCAGCCCGATCCGCGTGTTGAGCAGATGCAGCCGGACCATGATCAGGTACAGCGGGATGACCAGCGCGATCGGCGGCACCATGTAGGTCGAGAGGAACAGCAGCAGCGACATCCGCTGCCCGCGGAAGCGCAGGCGGGCGAAGGCGTAGGCCCCGAACACGCCCACGGTGATCGAGATGGCAACGGTCGAGGTCGCGATGATCAGGCTGTTGACCAACGACGCCCGGAAGTTGGCGAAGATCGTCCCGCTCGAGGAGGTGAAGATCTGCGAGTAGCGGCTGAAGGACAGGTGGCTGGGGATCCAGCTCAGCGGGATCTTGAGCAGATCGGCCTGTGAGGAGAGGCTGGCGATGATCAGCCACGCGAACGGGGCCAGGATCATCAGCGACACCACGACGGCCGCGGCGTGGATGAAGACCCGGTAGCGCAGGGAGTCGCGCATCACGCCATCCCGTAGCTGTCGGAGCGCAACAGGCGGATGTAGACGATGGCCAGCACCATGATGAAGACGACGATCAGGTAGGCCAGCGCCGAGCCATAGCCGAAGAATTCGTCGGAGAAGGCCCGCTGGTAGGTGTAGAAAGCGATGCTCTGGGTGCCGTTGGCGGGCCCGCCCCCGGTCATCACGTAGATGATGTCGAACACCTTGAAGGCCTCGATGGTGCGCAGGACGAGCACCACCACGATCACCGGGCGCAGCAGCGGCAGCGTGATGTGAACGAACGCCCCCCATCGGCCGTAGCCGTCCACGCGTGCCGCCTCGTAGAGATCGCGCGGGATGGTGGTGAGCCCCGCGAGTAGGAAGAAGGCCACCAGCGAGGTGTTCTTCCACACGTCGGCCCACACCACGATGTTGAGCGCGGCGAACGGCGAGCTCAGGAACGCGTGGTAGGAGGTGGTGATGCCCAGTTGCGTGAGCGCGGCGTTGACCACCCCGTACTGGGCGTTGAAGAAGTAGCGCCACATGGCGCCGTTGACGATCGTCGGCAGCGCCCACGGCAGCACCACGATCGTGCGGAACAACCATCGCCCGCGTAGCGGCGCGTAGAGCAGCAGCGCGATCCCCATCCCGAAGACCAGCTCGAAGCCGGTCGAGACGAAGGTGAAGTACGCCGTGCGCTCGATCGCCGACCAGAAGTCCGACTGCTGCAGCGCGAACTTGTAGTTGTCCAGGCCGACCCAGGGGAAGTGACCGGGGAACGGGGTGTCGACCGCGAACAGCGACGTGTAGAGCGTGCGCAGGATCGGATAGACGACGATCCCGAACACCACGACGATGCTCGGCGCCAGCAGGGCGAGCGCGAAGCGGCCCTCACGCGTCCGGGCGCGCCAGCTGGTGCCCCCGGCGCCGGGGGCAGGCGGGCTGGGCGGGCCTGATGCCGCGGGGAGCTGCGCGGCGGTCTCGGTCACGGCCGGATCATGTGCGACCCCGCTGACGGATCACGCGGGTGGCCCGCTGGAGCTGAAGGCGGCAGCGGCGGTGTTGAGCGCGGCCTGTGGCGACTTCTTGCCCAGCAGTGCGTCCTGGATCTGCACCTGCAGCGCCTGGGAGCTTGCGTTGTAGTTGGCCACCTGGGGGCGCAGGATCATGTTGGGCAGCTGGGTCTTGGCCACCGATACGAGCTGCTTGCCGGCCTTCTTGACCACCGCCGGGTCGGTGTAGGACGCTGACCAGATCGGCAGCGAGTCGGCGACGTACTGGTTCTGCACGCTCTGGCTGGTGATGAACTTGATGTACTCCCAGGCCTCGTTGGGGTGCTTGGTGCCGCTGGTGAGCATCACCGGCTGGCCGCCGTTGCAGCCCGGGGCGGCTGCGCCTGCCGTCGCGGCGGGGGTGTGCAGGATCATCACGTCGTCCTTGGACACCTGGGACTGCTTGGGATCCAGCGAGGCGGCCAGCTGGAAGGTCCAGTTGAGGTTCATCGCGATCTTGCCCTGAGCGAAGGCCTTGAGCACGTCCTCCTCCAGCGAGCTGGTGGACGCCGGGTCCGCGAGTCCCTGGTCGAGCAGCATCTTCATGAACTCGAGCGCCTGCAGGCCGCCGCCCGACTGGAAAGCCGGCTTGCCCGAGGCGTCGAGGAACTTGCCGCCGAAGGCCCCGAGCAGCTGGGCGTAGTCACACACCACGGCCTCGGCCTGCGACCAGCTCCCCAGCCACGGGTACTTGACCAGCCCCTTGGCCTTGATCTGCTTGAGCGCGGCCACCACGCCGTCCCAGGTCTTCAGCGAGGCGGGGGACACGCCCGCCTTCTTGAGCATCGTTCCGTTGGCGTACATGTACTTGGTGTCCAGGATCCACGGCATCCCGTAGTACTTGCTCTTGTAGTCGGCCATGACCAGCGCGCCGGGGAAGATCTGGCTGGTGGGCAGCGAGTTGACGTCGGAGCTGATGTCCTTGACGATCCCCTTGGAGCCGAACTCGGCGGGCCAGATGCAGTCGCCCAGGACGACGTCATACGTTCCAGCCGGTGCGGCGGCGACGATCTTGTCGTGCAGTGCCTCATAGGCCACCAGCGTGTTGTTGACCTTGATGTGGGGGTTGGCCTGCTCGAACATCTTGGTCATCCCGGCCAGGTCCGAGGCGCTGTAGCCCGCCTGCTGCTGGAAGAGGTTGTTGAGGGTGACGGTGGCCCCGGAGCCGCTTGCCGCCGCGCCGCTGGTGGCGGCAGCGCCCGAACTGGTCCCGGCGGCACTCGAGCTCGAGCTGGAGCTGGAGCCTCCGCAGGCGGCCAGATACAGCCCCATGCCCGCGGTCGCTGTGGTCGTGATGAAGCCGCGGCGCGTCGTCCGCTTCTGCTCGTGAGACATCTGGGCTCTCCTCATACCAGCAAGCCGGCTTTTGTAAGAAGCTTGTTCTAACGACCATACAATTCGTATTCTTGGGCGTCAAGACGCCCTATTCATTCGTAAGGAACTCTTGACAATGGCGGATCGCGACGTAGACAGCTCACCGCCGGCAGCGGCAGCGGCAGCGGCCGCCGGCGCGCCGGACTCGCGGCTCGGGCTGCTGCGTGAGCTCGGCGAGCAGGCGGTGCTCGAGGCGATCTTCCGCCGCGGCCCGGTCACCCGCCCGGAGATCGCCGGCGCGACCGGGCTGTCCAAGCCCACGGTCGGCGCCGCCGTGAGCCGGCTGGAGCAGGCCGGGATGATCTCGGCCGTCGGCCCCCAGCACGGCCGGCGCGGGCGCAGCCCGATCGCCTACGTCGTGCGCGACAGCGCCGGCTTCGTGGTCGGACTCGACCTCGGCGGCACCAACATCCGCGCCGGGGCTGCCGACGTGTTCGGCGAGATGATCTACGACGAGCTCGAGCCGACCACCAAGGCGGGGGGCCGCGCCCTCGCGGCTCAGCTCACCGACGTCGCCACTCGCGCCGTCGAGCGCGGACGGTCCACCCACGACCGCCTGCTCGCCATCGCCATCTCCACTCCGGGCGTGGTGGACCGCGAGACGGGCCGGGTCCGCCTCGCTTACAACGTGTCGCCCGACGGCGCTCTCGATCCGCTCGCCGCGGTGGGCTCGCGGTTCGGTGTCCCCGTGCTCATCGACAACAACATCAACCTCGCCGCGCTGGGGGAGAAGTCGTTCGGGCTGGCCCGGGGCGTCTCGACGATGGTGTTCATCGGCATCGGCGCCGGGGTGGGGATGGGGATCATCATGCACGACGAGCTGGTGCGCGGCGCTCACGGGGCAGCGGGCGAGATCGCCTACCTGCCGCTCGCGGGGGACCCGTTCGATCCGCGCCACAAGCTCCACGGCGGCCTGGAGGACGAGATCGGGGCGGCGGGCGTGCTCGCCGGCTTTGCCGCCCGGGCTCCCGGGCGTACCCCCGAGGTCGCGACCGCCCAGGACGTGTTCGAGCTGGCCGGCGCGGGTGACCAGGACGCCGGGGCTGTGGTGCAGCACATCGCCGCCCGGCTGGGCTCGGCCATCGCCACCGTGTGCGCGATCCTGGACCCGGAGCTCGTGGTGCTCGGCGGGGGCATCGGCTCGAGTCCGCTCCTCCTGCGGCCGGTGCGCGGGGCCGCGGCCGCGCTCGTGCCGCTCACGGCGCGGATCGAGACCAGCCTGCTCGGTGACCAGGCCGCTCTGCGCGGGGCGATCGCCTTTGCCCTGCATGCGGCGCGCAGCCAACTGATTCCGCAGGGCGGCGCCGTCGGCGGCCGCCGGGCCGCCTCGGCGCGGGGCGAGCTCATCCGCTAGGAGAGGAGACACACGGCATGGCCGCAATCGAGATCCAGGATGTGAGCAAGCGCTACCGCGACGGGACCCTGGCCGTGCGCGACCTCAGCCTGCAGATCGCCGACGGCGAATTCACCGTCCTGGTCGGCCCGTCGGGGTGCGGCAAGACGACGCTGCTGCGCATGATCGCGGGCCTGGAGGAGATCAGCGACGGCACGATCTCGATTGGTGACCGCGTCGTCAACGACCTCACCCCCAAGGACCGCGACATCGCCATGGTGTTCCAGAACTACGCGCTCTATCCGCACATGACGGTGGCCAAGAACATGGGCTTCGCGCTGCGCCGCGCGCACGTGCCCGCCGAGGAGATCGGTCGCAAGGTACAGCGCGCCGCCGAGCTGCTGGGCATCGCGGATCAGCTCGAGCGCAAGCCGGGCAACCTCTCGGGCGGGCAGCGCCAGCGCGTCGCCATGGGCCGCGCCATCGTCCGCGACCCCCAGGCGTTCCTCATGGACGAGCCCCTCTCCAACCTCGACGCCAAGCTGCGCATCCAGATGCGGTCGGAGATCACACGCATCCAGCGCCGGCTGCACACCACCACGGTGTACGTCACCCACGACCAGACCGAGGCCATGACGCTCGGCGACCGGCTGGCCGTCATGCGCGACGGCGTGCTCCAGCAGGTCGGCACGCCGGCCGATCTCTACGAGCGCCCCCTGAACCTGTTCGTCGCCGGCTTCATCGGCTCGCCCGCCATGAACTTCCTCATCGGCGAGATCGCCGACGGAGTGCTCACCTCCCCGCTGGGGACGATCCCGCTGAGCGATCTCGGCAACGCCGTCGGCGACGCTGACACCGGCCGGGTGGTGGTGGGGGTGCGCCCCGAGAGCTTCGAGGACGTGGCTTCAGTCGGCGAGCGTCCGGGGCACGTCGCGGTCACCGCGACTGTGGACGTGCTGGAGTCCACCGGATCGGACGTCTACGCCCACCTCTCGCTCAACGGTCACGGTCCATCGGCCGCCGACGAGCCGCTGCTGCGCGAACTGGCCCAGGCCACCGCCTCAGAGGACCCGGAGGTCGCGCTGGCCGGAGGTTCGGAGCTGGTGGCACGCGTGAGCGTGTCGCACTCGCTCACCGAGGGCCAGCCGGGCCGGCTGTGGATCGACACCCGCCGCGTCCACCTGTTCGACCCCGCCACCGGGCGACGCATCTCCGGCTGACGAGCGAGAGCTGAGCGCGGCGTGCTCGCGATCCTCGGCGGGCTCGGGGCCGCGGCCGCATGGGCAGTCTCGGTGCTGTGCTCGTCGCGCTCGAGCCGGCTGATCGAGCCGATGGCCGTCGTCGCGTGGATCATGCTCGTTGGCCTGGTCGTCACCGCTCCCCTCGCGGCTGTGACGGGCGTGCCCGGGCGCCTGCACGGCTCGGCTCTGGTGTGGCTCATCGTCTCGGGCGCCGGGAACGTCGGCGGCCTGATCGTCAACTACTACGCCCTGCGCCGCGGTCAGGTCTCGCTGGTGGCGCCCATCGTCTCCACCGAGGGCGCCATCGCCGCCGTCATCTCGGTGATCGCGGGCCAGGCTCTGGCTGCGTCGGTGGCGGTCACGCTGCTGGTGATCGTCGTCGGCGTCGTGCTCGCGTCGGTCCCGGCGCCTGACCTGGCCGTCCAGGATGCCGCGCGACACCCGCGGACTGTCCTCCTCGCGCTCATCTCCGCCGTCACGTTCGGCGTGAGCCTCTACGCCACCGGTCGTGCGGGGGCGTTGCTGCCCGTCTCGTGGGTGGTGCTCTCGGCGCGGTTGATCGGCGCCGTCACGCTGGCCCTCCCGTTGCTGCTCACCGGGCGCTTGCGCCTCACCCGGCGGGCGGCGCCGCTGGTCGTCGCCTCCGGACTGGCCGAGGTGGCCGGCTTCTACTCCTACACGCTCGGGTCGCGGCATGGGCTGGCGATCGCAGCGGTCCTCTCCTCGCAGTTCGCGGTGCTCGCCCTGGCGGCCTCCTATGTGCTGTTCGGAGAGCGGCTCAGCAGGGTGCAGCTGGCCGGGGTGGCGTGCGTGCTGGTCGGGGTCGCGGCGCTCAGCGCGCTGCGCGCCTGACCTTCGGGGTGGGCTGCCTCCGGCCTTCGTCCCAACAGTCACTGCACAGAGCGGGTTCTGGGAGATGAGCGTTATCGGGTGACGGTGATCTCCCATGACCCGCTCTCGCGAGCCGCCGGCACCCCCAGGCCTCGGCTATTCGACGGCGGCCTTACAAATACACACGTCTGTGAATGCCTTGACAGCGGCGATACCTTCTATTTCGGGAGGAGATCTAATGAATGCATCGAGCCGTCGTCTGCGTGTCCGTCCATCCCTGATCGCCCTGGCCGCCGCCGTGTGCGTATTCGCCGGCCCGCCGGTGGCGAGTGCCGCCACCCAGACCGTGGGCCTCCAGGGCTGGCAGGTTCAGAGCAGCGCCTCCGCGGGCAACGACGGCGCCGCCGTCTCGCGCCCCGGATTCGCGCCCACGGGCTGGCTGAAGGTGGCGCCCGACGACGGCGGGGCGCCCGGCACCGAGGTCGATGCGCTCGTCCAGAACGGCCGCTGCCCGCACGTGTTCTTCTCCACGAACCTCAAGCGCTGCTTTGGCTACATGAAGTCGATCGGCGCCGACACGATCCCGCGCTTCGCGGCGCCGTGGTGGTTCCGCACCACGTTCAGCGGGGCGGGCGGGCCGCATGCGAGCCTCGTGGTCAACGGCGTCGTGGGCGAGGCCGACCTGTGGCTCAACGGCCACGAGGTCGCCGGCCACCGCACGCTGCAGGGGGCGTTCACCCAGTACGTCTACGACGTGTCCCGGCTGCTGCGCCACGGCGCCAACGCACTGGCCTTCCGGCTGTACCCCAACGACCCGAACACGATGTTCACTTTGGACAACGTCGACTGGACGCAGATCCCGCCGGACAACAACACCGGCATCCAGTTCCCGGTGCAGCTGCACACCTCGGCGGCGCTCGCCATCTCCGACGCACACGTCCTGCAGCACAACGCCCCGCGCGTGACGAGCTCGGCGCTGACCCTGCGCGCGCAGGTCACCAACACGACCGCCCGCAGGCAGTCCGGCGTGCTCACCGCGCAGGTGACCCCGCCGTCGGGTCCCCGGATCCGGATCACTCACCCGGTGAGCCTGCCGGGCCACACGACACGGACCGTGTCGCTCACGCCGGCGGCCTTCCCCTTGCTGCGCATCCGGCACCCCCAGGTGTGGTGGCCCTATCAGATGGGTCCTCAGCCCCTCTACGGACTCACCATGGGAGTGAGCGGGCACGGCGGCACCGCCGACACGGAGTCTGAGACCTTCGGCATCCGCACCATCACCACGCGCCTGATCGGCGCCTCGCCGATCGCCCCGCACGGATCGCGCCAGTTCCTGGTCAACGGCCGGCCGTTCCTGTTCCGCGGCGGCGGATGGTCAGAGAATCTGTTCCTGCATTACTCCGCGTCTGACACCGCCAACCAGATCGCGCTGATCAAGAACCTCGGTCTCAACGGCATCCGCACCGAGGGCAAGGAGATGCCCGCGGACTTCTACGAGCAGATGGACCGGGCGGGCATCCTCGTCGACGCGGGCTTCCAGTGCTGCGACGCCTGGGAGCTGCCCAGCGACGGCAAGGGTGTCACCGCCCACGACTACGACGTGCTGGCCAACTCGGCGCTCGCCATCGGCCGTGAGCTGCGCAACCACCCGAGCATCCTGAACTTCAGCTGGTCAGACAACAACCCGATCCCGCGCCAGGCGGCGGTCTCGATCGCCGCCTTCCGCCGGGCCGACTTCCAGGAGCCGCTCATCGCCTCGGCCGAGTACAAGACCGCGCCGGGCCTGGGGCCGTCGGGCGAGAAGGAGGGCCCCTACGACTGGGTGCCGCCGTCCTATTGGTACGACACCAGCCACTACGCGCCAAGCGACGGCAGCCGCACCAACGTCGGAGGCGCGTGGGCCTTTGACTCGGAGGCCGGCGCCGGTGCCACGATCCCCACGCTGGATTCGATCGATCGCTTCCTGTCACCGTTCGAGCAGACCCAGCTGTGGAAGTCGCCCAACTACAACCAGTACCACCTCAACTACGAGCCCGACCTGCCAGGGCCGTCCAACGGCGGCTACTCGTTCGGCACCTTGCACGACCTCGACCGTGCCATGCGAGCACGCTACGGGCCGTGGTCTGACCTGTCGCGGTACGTGGGCGAGGCACAGCTGGCCAACTACGAGACCCAGCGTGCCGAGTTCGAGGCCTACGTCGATCATTCCGCGCGCGCCAAGGCGCCGTCGACGGGCATCGTCTACTGGCAGCTCAACAAGGGTTGGCCCACGCTCCTGTGGGACCTGTACAACAACGACTACGACCAGGCCGGCAGCTACTTCGGCGCCCAGGAGGCCAACAAGCCGCTCCATGTCATCTACGCCTACGGGACGGGCACGGTGTCGGTGGCCAATCTCACCGGGGCGCCGGTGACCGGCCTGGCCGTCCAGAGCCGGGTGTTCTCGGTGGCCGGCAAGCTCCTGGATGACAGGACCGCATCCGGCGTGGCCCTGCGCTCCGAAGGGGTGCGCGAGAACCTGCTGCGCCCCGCGGTGCCCGCCGCGACCAAGCCGCCGGCCAAGGCGCAGACCTACTTCGTCGAGTTGCTCCTGCGCCAGGGCGGGCAGGTTGTGGACCGCAACGTGTACTGGCTCTCCACGCAGCACGACGTCGTCAACTGGTCAAAGACCATCGGGCAGCCCCAGGCGGCCATGACCTCGTTCGCTGACCTGCGCGGACTGCGTGACCTGGCCCCGGCGCGGGTGAGCGTGACCGCCCACACCGCCGCCGTCGGCAGCGACGACGTGACCGACGTGACCATCGCCAACACCTCGAGCACGCCGGCGCCCGCGTTCTTCCTGCGCGCCGACGTGCGGCGGGGGAACGCGGCTGGAGTGGCGGCGTCCGGTGACAACCAGGTGCTGCCGGCGCTGTGGTCAGACAACGACACCACCCTGTGGCCGGGAGAGTCCGAGACCCTCGAGGTCCGCTACGCGCAAACCGCGCTGCACGGTGCTGCCCCGGTGGTCACGGTCTCGGGCGAGAACGTTCCCGCGCAGCACGTGCCGGCGAGCTGACGTGATCCGCTCGCCACGCGGCGCCGGCGGGCGCGCGGCTGTGTTCCGGACCTTATCCAGATCTTGAACGATTCCAGATAACTGATACGTTGGGGCGGTGACCCCCGAGGGATGGACGGACGTCGCGGTGACCCTGCGCGCGGCCGGGATGCGCGTCACCGCGCCCCGCGTCGCGGTCCTCTCCGAGTTGCGAGCCGGTCAGCACCTCACCCCCGACCAGGTGGCCGTCGGCGTGCGCGACCGCGTGGGGCCGATCTCGACCCAGGCCGTCTATGACGTCCTCGCCGCCCTGACCCGGGTGGGCCTGCTGCGCCGGATCGAGCCCGCCGGGAGCGCGACGCGTTACGAGACGCGCGTCGGGGATAACCATCACCACGTGGTCTGTCGCGGCTGTGGCGCGATCGCGGACGTCGACTGCATGGTCGGCGAGCCGCCGTGCCTGTCGCCACCCGACGCCGGCGGATTCATCGTCGACGAGGCGGAGATCACCTTCTGGGGCGTGTGCCCGGCATGCCAGGCAGTCGCATCCGAACCCGAGTTCAAGGAGAGCTAGATGACCGAGAAGCGCCCACATACCACCACCGACGGCGGTAGCCCCGTCGCCAGCGACGAGTTCTCGCTGACCGTCGGTCCCGACGGTCCCATCCTGCTCCAGGACCAGTACCTCATCGAGCAGATGGCCAACTTCAACCGCGAACGGATCCCCGAGCGCCAGCCCCACGCCAAGGGCAGCGGCGCGTTCGGCGTGTTTGAGACGACCGAGGACGTGAGCGCCTACACGCGCGCCGCGCTGTTCCAGCCGGGGGTCAGGACCGAGATGTTGGCCCGCTTCTCCACCGTCGCCGGTGAGAGCGGCAGCCCCGACACGTGGCGCGACCCCCGCGGCTTCGCGCTGAAGTTCTATACGCCCGAGGGCAACTACGACATGGTCGGCAACAACACGCCGGTCTTCTTCCTGCGCGACCCGATGAAGTTCCAGCACTTCATCCGCAGCCAGAAGCGCCGCGCCGACAACGGACTCCGTGACCACGACATGCAGTGGGACTTCTGGACGCTGTCACCTGAGTCCGCCCATCAGGTCACCTGGCTGATGGGTGACCGTGGCGTCCCCAAGACGTGGCGCCACATGAACGGTTACTCCAGTCACACTTACATGTGGGTCAACGCCGGCGGCGACAAGTTCTGGGTCAAGTACCACTTCAAGACCGACCAGGGCATCGACTTCCTCACCCAGGAGGACGCCGATCGCATCGCCGGCGAGAACGGGGACTACCACCGCCAGGATCTGTTCGAGGCGGTCCGCGACGGCGACTTCCCATCCTGGACGCTCTACATGCAGATCATGCCCTTCGAAGAGGCCAGGACCTACCGGTTCAACCCCTTCGATCTCACCAAGGTGTGGCCGCACGGCGACTATCCGCTGGTCAAGGTCGGGACGATGACGCTCAACCGCAACGTCACCGATTTCCACACCGAGATGGAGCAGGCCTCGTTCGAGCCCAACAACCTCGTTCCGGGCATCGGCCTGAGCCCGGACAAGATGCTCCTCGCACGCGGGTTCTCCTACGCCGACGCGCACCGCGCCCGGCTCGGGGTCAACTACAAGCAGATCCCGGTCAACCAGGCCAAGGAGGCCGAGGTCCACAGCTACAGCAAGGACGGCGTGGGGCGGACCGTCAACGTGACCGATCCCGTCTACGCGCCCAACTCCTACGGCGGCCCCGCGGCGGATCCGTCCCGGACCGACGACGCGGGCCTGTGGGCGGCCGACGGCGACATGGTCCGCTCGGCCTACACGCCCCGGGCCGACGACGACGACTTCGGCCAGGCGGGGACCATGGTCCGCGAGGTCCTCGACGACGAGGCGCGCGATCGGCTGGTCTCAAATGTCGCCGGCCACCTGAGCCAGGCCGTGTCCGACAAGGTGCTCGCGCGGGCGTTCGAGTACTGGAAGAGCATCGACGCCGATCTCGGCGCGAGGATCGAGCAGGCCGTCGGCGCGGGCGTCGGCGCCTGACCCACCCGGCTCCAGGCGGGGCGCGCCTCCTCACGGCGCGTCCCGTCTAGTCGTCCCCGTCGAGCGGGTCCTCGATCACGTCGGCGGGCTGCAGCCGCTCGACGGCTTGGGTGAGGCGCTCGAGCACCTCGAAGATCTCGTCGCGGTCGGCCTTGTGCTCGACGGCCAGGCGCACTGCCGCGATCTCGCGGGCCAGGTACTCGGTCTCGGCCAGCGCGCGCGAATTGGTGTCGCGGTCACGTTCCACCTCGGCCTTGTCGCGGTCGGCTTGACGGTTCTGGGCCAGCAGGATGAGCGGCGCGGCGTAGGCGGCCTGGGTGGAGAACGCCAGGTTCAGCAGGATGAACGGGTACGGGTCAAAGGCCTTGCCCTTGCCGTAGTTGACCGCCACGAAGGCGTTGTAAGCGATCCAGATGATGACGATCCCCGTCTGCACGATGAGGTAGCGGGGCGTTCCGAAGAACCGCGCCAGCCGCTCGGCGATCGCCCCGAATTGGTCGGGGTCATAGACGGGCCCGCCTGCCGTGCCCTTGGGCCGCGAGAGATCGTCGTGGCGGGCCATCAGCTCGCCTCCGAGAGCGTGACCCGCCAGTCCGCGGGCAGTAGCCGGTCGAGCACGTCGTCCACCGTCACCGCGCCGACCAGCCGGTGCGAGTCGTCGATGACGGCCAGCGTCACGACGTCGTAGGCGGCGAGCTGGACGGCGACCTCGCTCTGGCTCACGCCCTCGTGGACCGGCTCGGCGTCCTCGTCGATGCACCGGCCCAGGGGCTTTGACGGGGCTTCGCGCAGCAGGCGCTGAATCCCGACGTTGCCGATGTACCGGCCGGTCGGCGTCTCCAGCGGTGGGCGGCAGACGAACACGGCAGCCGCCAACGGCACCGGCAGGTTGGGGTCGCGCACGCGCGCGAGTGCCTCAGCCACCGTCGTGTCAGGGCTGAGGATGACCGGCTCGGGGGTCATCAATCCGCCCGCGGTGTCCGGTTGGTAGGTGAGCAGCCGGCGCACCGGCTCGGCCTCGTCGGGGTCCATCGCGTGCAGCAGCTCGGCCTGGCGGCCGGCCGGGAACTCGGCGAGCAGGTCGGCGGCGTCATCGGCTTCCATCTCGTCCAGCACGCGGGCGAGGCGGTCGATACCCAGTCCCTCGATGACGCGAACCTGCTCGTCCTCGGACATCTCCTCCAGCAGGTCGGCGAAGCGGTCGTCCTCTAGCTCGGCGGCCAGAACGCGGCGCCGGCTGAGCGGCAGGCGCCGGATCGCCGCCGCCATCTCCGCCGGGTGCAGGCCGCCGAGCTCGGCGGCCTGGCGGTCGACCGGCCGCTCGGAGGCGAACAACTCGCCCGCCTCAGACCAGTCGATGATGTCGGGCGCCCGCCGCAATCCGGGCACGCGGCGGCCGGCCAGGGCGACGGTGGCCACCTCCCAGCCGTCGTGATCGGGGGCCTCGACCAGGCCCACATCGACCACCCGCGCGCCCTTGAACCGCTTGGCCAGGAGCTCGGCGGAGAGGAGGCGTTCGCCCTCGCGCAGGGCGAACTGGCGCATGTTCACCGACCCGCGGCGCAGCCGGGCGCCGTCGGAGCCGATCTCACCGACGCGGCCGATGCCGACGAACACGCGACGCCGCTGGACGGCGACCACGAAGCCGTTGACGCGAGGCGGCTTGGAGCCCAGATCGACGACAGCGTCGGCGATGCGGCCGACCTCGGCGCCGTCGGCGCCGAGCAGGGGCAGTCGGGTCAGTCGCGTTAGGTAGATGATGCGCCGTTCCATCGCCTGTGATCGTACCCCGCGCGTGGCCGCGCATCCCTTACTGCAACGGGATCTCCACGCCCCGCTCCGCCTCGGGACGGGACCCGAAGATCCGGCGCTCGGACTCGGAGATGGCCAGGTCGTTGATGCTGGCCTCGCGCCGGCGCATGAGGCCGTGCTCGTCGAACTCCCACAGCTCGTTGCCGTAGCTGCGCCACCACTGGCCGCCGGCGTCGTGGCTCTCGTACTGGAAGCGGACGGCGATACGGTTCTCGTTGAACGTCCACAGGCTCTTGCGCAGCGCGTAATCCAGTTCGCGCTCCCATTTCCGGCTCAGGAACGCGACGATGTCCGCCCGGCCGGTGACGAACTGGTCGCGGTTGCGCCACACCGAGTCCTCGGTATAGGCCCCCGCCACCCGCTCCGGATCCCGCGTGTTCCACGCATCCTCGGCGGCCTGCACCTTGTGGGCGGCCGTCTCGGCGGTGAATGGGGGCAGGGGCGGTCGGTCGGCCATGTGGGTTCCCTTCTCGTGTGTGGGTAGGGTGAATCGTGCCATGAAGATCATCTACACCCAGACCGACGAGGCCCCGGCGCTGGCCACCCAGTCGCTGCTGCCGATCATCGAGGCCTTCGCCGCCGCCGCCGGAGTGGAGGTGGAACTGCGCGACATCTCGCTCGCCGGGCGGATCCTCGCCCAGTTCCCCGACCGCCTCAACGGTGACCGCCGCATCTCCGATGACCTCGGCGAGCTCGGCGACCTGGCCAAGACGCCCGAGGCCAACATCATCAAGCTGCCCAACATCAGCGCGTCCGTGCCCCAGTTGCGCGCCGCTATCGCCGAGCTCCAGTCCCAGGGCTTCGCCATCCCGGACTACCCGAGCGATCCTGCCGACGACGCGCAGCGTGACGTCCGTGAGCGCTACGACCGCGTCAAGGGCAGCGCGGTCAACCCGGTGCTGCGCGAGGGCAACTCGGACCGACGCGCGCCGGACTCGGTCAAGGCCTACGCCCGCCACCACCCGCACTCGATGGGCGCATGGCCCTCTGAGTCCCAGTCCCACGTCTCCACCATGAGCGACGGCGATTTCCGCTCCACCGAGCAGTCGGTCACGGTGGACGGTGACGGGGCGGTCCGCATCGAGCACGTCTCGGGCGACGGCGACGTCACCGTTCTGAAGCCCGACTTCCCGGTCCTCGCCGGGGAGGTCCTCGATGCCGCCGTCATGCGCCGCGCCGCGCTCGACGCCTTCCTCGCCGAGCAGGTGGCCGAGGCCAAGGCGCAGGGCGTCCTCTTCTCCGTGCACCTGAAGGCGACGATGATGAAGGTGTCAGACCCGATCATCTTCGGCCACGCGGTGCGCGCCTACTTCCCCGCGGTGTTCGCCGAGCACGGCGATGCGCTGGCCGCCGCGGACGTGAGCCCCAACGACGGCATGGGAGCGCTGCTCAAGGCCCTGGAGAGCATGCCGGAAGCGGAGCGCACGAAGGTCTCCGATGCCGTCGAGGCCGCCTACCGCGAGGGCCCCGGCCTGGCCATGGTCGATTCCGACCGTGGCATCACCAGCCTGCACGTGCCCTCGGACGTCATCATCGACGCGTCGATGCCGGCCGCCATCCGCTCGAGCGGCCAGATGTGGAACCGGGCGGGCGAGCTTCAGGACACAAAGTTCGTGATCCCCGACCACTCGTACGCCGACCTCTACGCCGAGGCCGTCAACGACTGCCGCGAGCACGGCGCGTTCGATCCGGCGACGATGGGCACGACGCCCAATGTCGGCCTCATGGCCCAGAAGGCCGAGGAGTACGGCTCGCACGACAAGACGTTCGAGGTGACGAAAACGGGGTCGGTGCGGGTCGTGCGGAGCGGCGACGACGAGACGCTCTTGGAGCATGCCGTTTCGGAGGGCGACATCTGGCGGATGTGCCAGACCAAGGACGCCCCGATCCGCGACTGGGTCGGGCTCGCCGTGGCCCGTGCCCGGGCCACCGGGTGGCCGGCCGTGTTCTGGCTCGATGAGACGCGCGCCCACGACGCGCAGCTGCTGGCCAAGGTGCGAGCGGAGCTCGACGAGCTCGACACCGACGGACTCCAGCTCGAGGTCCTCGACGTCGCGCAGGCCACCCGGTTCACGCTGGCCCGCGCCCGCGCCGGCGAGAACACCATCAGCGTCACCGGCAACGTCCTGCGTGACTACCTCACCGACCTGTTCCCCATCCTGGAGCTGGGGACGAGCGCCAAGATGCTGTCGATCGTCCCGCTGATGGACGGCGGCGGCCTGTTCGAGACCGGCGCCGGCGGCTCGGCGCCCAAGCACGTCCAGCAGTTCGAGCGCGAGAACCATCTGCGCTGGGACTCGCTGGGGGAATTCCTGGCGCTCGCGGTGTCGCTGCAGATGCTCGCCGACAAGACGGGCAATGGGCGGGCACGGATTCTGGGTGACGCACTGGACCGGGCCACCGGCGCCGTGCTGGAGCACAACCGCTCGCCGCTGCGCAAGGTCGGCGAACTGGACAACCGGGGGAGTCATTTCTATCTCGCGCTGTACTGGGCGCGCGAACTCGCCGATCAGACCGAGGACGCCGAACTGGCGCAGCGCTTTGCGCCGCTGGCCGAGCGTCTCAGCGACGATGAGGAGAAGATCGTGTCAGAGCTGTCCGAGGTGCAGGGCTCGGCAGTGGAGCTGGGTGGCTATTACCACCCGGATGCGGAGAAGGCCGCGGCGGCCATGCGCCCCAGCCCGACCTTCAACGCGGCCCTGGAGGCGCTTGATGACTGATCCCGGCTAACGGCGGCGGCCGGCCCGTGACCCCGCCGCCGCGCACCCAGGAGCGGATCCGCACCAACCTGCCCGCACCCACGTCCGAGCTGATCGGCCGCGACGACGAGCTGGCGGTCCTGCTCGACCTGATCGCCACCGCTCGCGTGGTCACGCTGGCGGGGCCCGGCGGCTCGGGTAAGACACGCCTGGCACTCGAGCTGGGACGTCGTCTCGCCGACGACGTCGACGCGGTCTGGTGGGTGGGGCTGCAGCACATCCTCGATCCCAACGACGTGATGGGCGCCGTGTCTCGCGCCATGGAGCTTCCCGAGCTCGCAGGCGTCGAGGCCCTCGAACGCGTCCTCGATCACCTGCGCGCCCGCAGCGTGCTGGTCGTGCTCGACCAGCTCGAGCACCTGCTCGAGGTGGGGTCGCTGATCGGCCGGGTCGCGCGCACCTCGCCGGAGGTCAGGGTGCTGGTCACCAGCCGGCTGCCGCTGCGCGTCGCCGGCGAGCATGTGCTCTCCCTCGATCCCCTCCCGGTCCCGACGGGCTCCGAGCGCGATCTCGCGGCGCTGGGTTCCGTGCCGTCGGTGGCGCTGCTCGCCGAGCGCGCGGCGGCGGTGGGCGGGGCCTGGGAGCCGACCGCGTCTGACCAGTTCGACACGGCCCGGTTGTGCCGCCGGCTCGAGGGCTTGCCGCTGGCGCTGGAGCTGGCCGCCCCGCGCCTGGGCGCGCTTGACCCCGGCGCGCTGTCCCAGCGACTCCAGGAGAGCCTCGACAGGGTGGGCGGCCGCCCCGATCTGTCCGCCCGGGAGCGCGGCTTGGAAGCCATGTTGGAATGCTCGGTCGGCCTGCTCTCCGAGAGCGAGCGAGCGCTGCTCCTGAGACTGGCCGTGTTCTCAGCGGGGTTCACGGCCTCGCTGGCCCGGGCCGCGTTCGGCGACGTCGACGACGAGCTCGAAGGGCTTGTGGCGGCCGGACTGGTCCGCGGTACGCAGAGCGGGCGACTTGAGATCGCGCCGCCGGTGAGGCGGTTCGCCGCCGAGCTGCTTGACGCCGAGGCCGAGGACGCCGCGCACGCGGCCATCACCGACGCGCTCATCGCCCTGGCCGAGCCGTTTGAGAAGCGGTGGGTCACAGCCTGGGGCGAGGGCCGGCGGCTTGTCGGTCCCGAGGGCGGCAACATCCTTGCCGAGCTCGACTGGGCTCAGCTCATGGATTACGGGCGCCACATCCGATTGGCGGCTGCGACCGGGTGGTGGATGAGCCAAGACGGCGCGGCCGAGTCCAGCCGCGACCACCTGGAGATCGCCCTGGCGCGGTCCACCGACATGGTGATGCACGCGCGCTGCCTGCAGGCCCTCGGCTGCCTCGGCCTGATGGACTCAGACCCGACGGCCTGTCTCGATGCCGCCGACGCCTGGCATGACCTGGACGACGTCGAAGGCGAGTTCTACAGCGCCGTCTACGCCGCCGATCTCTACGGCCACGCCCGTGAGGGAGAGGCGCAGATCGAGGTGGCGGACCGGTGCGCCGAGCTGGCCGTGCATCTCGGGGGCGACCCCGACGCCGAGTGGATCCTCGCCGTTGTCGGGGCCGAGGCTGCGTCGCTGCTCGGCCATCCCGAGGAAGGCGCGGATGCGCTCCTGACCCTGCTGGCCGATGCCCCCGACGGGTCCTGGAGGCAGTTCCGGCTCGCCGCCCGCCTGGCCGCGCTCGAGCTCGCCGTCCACCGTCCCGGCGACGGCCTCGCCCATGGCGGGGTGGCCATCGCGGTCGCCGCCGAGCTCGGCACCCCCGTCGACATGCTCACTCAGGCCACGACGATCACGGCCGCCCTGCTACGGGTCGGGCGTGTCTCGGACGCAGCGACCGCCTGGGCTGTGTGCGAGCTCGGCTTCGACGAGCTCTCGTGGTCGCCGCACGGCGAGGTCCGCGACCTCTACGACGCGGTCCGGGCCAGCCTCGACGACGATGCTCTGGCCGGGGCGCGCCGGGAGGCGGGGCAGCTGGGCATGGAGGGCGGGCTGGCCTGGGTGGGCCAGGTGGCCCGCGGCGAGGACTGAGCGACCGCCGCACCGACCGGCGCGTGCACTCGAGGGCACGAAGGAAGGAGGAGCCCCGCGCCCCCGGGACCCCTCCTTTTGCTGTCCAGGCCAGCGGGCCGACTGCCGCTGCCGGCCCTGGGAGAGCCGGCCTGAATGGTGGCTTGGCGCCAGTGTCATGCCCCCCTCGGAATTGTTCTTCCCGCCCGGCGGCTGCCGCGTGGATCCGAGTGTGGCGACGCCACGCAGTGTCCCCGATCCGGGCGCGCCCGAAAACGTAGATGGACCCAGCCGCGGTGCGTCCTTTGACACACACGGCACGCGCGAGATCTTTATGCGCATTGCATAAAAATGTCGCAACCGCGCTATCGGGACGAGGCGCCCGCCCCGAAGTCCCCCGCGCCCGCCCTGGCCTCGCGCAGGATCTCCGTCACCGCTGCCAGGGCCTCGTCGCCCAGCGGCTCGGTGCCGAAGCGGATTTCGTGCAGCGCCGCGGTGGCCTCCTGCGCCACCGACCGCCCGGCCGGGGTGATGGTGGCCAGCGTGGTGCGCCCGTCTGACGGGTGCGGCGTGCGCTGCGCGTAGCCGGCTCGCTCGAGCCCATCGACGAGGTTGGTCACGCTGGCGGGATGGACCTGGAGCCGCGCCCCCATCTTGCCCAGCGGCAGCGAGCCCGCGCGAGTGAAGTGCAGCAGCATGAGCGCCTCGTAGCGCGCGAAGGTCAGCCCGAATGGGTTCAGCGCCTCGTTGAGGCGTCCCAGCAGGATCTGATGGGCGCGCATCACCGAGGTCACCGCCATCATCGCCGCCACCGGCGAGGCCGGCCAGTGGGTCCGCCACTGGCGCCCGGCCTCCTCGATGGGGTCGAAGCGCAGGCTCAGCGCCTACACCTTCAGCGCCTCGGGCGCCGAGGCCAGTGCCGCCTCGATGGCGCTCACCAGCTCACGCGCCGACGCCGCGGTGAGCTCCACCGCGACGCGCGCGCCCGGGCCCTTGGACGGGTCGGTGAAATCGATGTTGAGCGTGTGCTCGGCCATCGCGTGCACGGGATGGTCGAAGTACACCGTCCCGTCGGTGACTCCGAACCATTTGCTGTTCGGACCCTTGGCGCTGCCGACGAGGTCGGTCTTCACCGTCGCGTAGGTGCACATGGTCAGCCTCCGAGGTACGTGGTGTAGAAGGTCTCGATCTGCTCCCAGCCGTCGTTGGCCGCCTCGACCCGGTAGGCCGGGCGGTCCACGGAGAAGAACGCGTGGCCCGCGTTGTCGTAGCGATGGAACTCGTGGGGCTTGTCCTCACGAGTGAGGATCTCGTCGAGCTCGTTGACCTGCTCGGGGCTGGGGTAGGAGTCCTCGTTGCCGAAGAGTCCGAGCAGCGGACAGCGCAGGTTGGGGAGCTGGTCAACCAGGTTGGTCACCTGGAGCGGGAAGCCCTCCGGCGGCGTACCGACCACGAACGCGCCGTAGCAGTCCACGGCAGCGTCCAGGGGCAGGTTGCACGCGGCCAGCACCGACTGCCGTCCGCCCGAGCAGTAGCCGATCACGCCGACCTTCCCGTTGGACGTCGGCAGCGCCCGCAGCGCCTCCGCGCTGCCCCCGACATCGCCGACCAGGCGAGAATCGGGCACACCGCCGTTGGCCCGGGCGGTGGCCGCCGCGTCGTCCGGCGCCGCGCCCGGCGCCTCGCGCCAGTAGAGGTTGGGGCAGATGGCGTCGTAGCCCAGTTCGGCGAACCGCCGCACGATCTCCTTCGTGGCCCGGTCATAGCCCGGCATGTGGTGGATGACGACCACGCCACCCCGGGTCTCGTCGCCGGCGGGACGGGCGAGGTACGCCTCCACCTCGTCGCCGTCGAGCCCGGTGATCCGAATCGTCTCCGTAGTCAATGAGTCGCTCATGGGCGCGATTCTTTCACGGGCGCCGCGAGTGCTGCCGCGCTAGCGCCTGCAGCGCGCGCCGTGCCGGGGGCGCCCCGAGGTCTACGGCAGGACGCGCCGGCCCCAGGTGAACTGATCGCCGAGCCAGCTTCCGCGGAGCGGGAGCACATACACGCCCTGGCCCGAGGAGTGGATGACCCAGTTGTCGCCCAGGTAGATGCCGGTGTGGATGACGTTGGCCTCGGTCGCGGTGCTGTCGAAGTGCGCGGTGCCGAAGAACAGCAGGTCGCCGGGGTGCAGCTGGTCCTCGTGTAGCCGGGCGCGGTGGGGGATCTCCTGCGCCATCTGCGCGGCGGTGCGCCCCCCGATCTGGCGGCCCCACGGCAGCCCGGACACCTTGAACACCCGCCACACGAAGCCCGAGCAGTCAAAGCCCCCGTGGGCCAGGCCGTCGGCGGTGTTGTCAGTGGTGCCGGCATAGACGTAGGGGTAGCCGATCTTGGACACGGCGATCCGCAGCGCGGTGAGCTGGTCAGCGCTCATCCGGGGCAGCGCGTAGGTCATCAGGGTCTGGCGCGCGGACTGGATGCTCCAGCTGCCATCGTCGATCACCTGTGCCAGCGACCAGGCGGCCTCGGCGCGGGTGATCGGGTCCCAGGGAAACAGCTCGAGCTGGTCGGTGCCCGCGGGGTGGTCGTAGCGCAGCCCCAGGAAGCGGGCCACCACCTCGGTGCCGTAGTACGACGGCGGTCGCAGGCCCACCGCGGCGGTCGCCCGCTGCACGTGGGCGGCGACGTCGCCGAGGCCGAGCTGGTCGACGAGCAGGCGGTCGAAAGCATCGACGGTGACCAGGCCCGCGCCGGCGTGCACGGGGGCCACGGTCGCCGGCTCGCCGCCGGCGCTGGAGAGGTCGCGCCCCGCGAGCGTGGCCACCGCGGCCAGCGCACGGTCGGCCTGGGCGCCCGGCAGGCGCTCGGCGCCGCCGAAGTCGCGCCCGCGCAGGTTGCTCATCAGCCCGGCATGGACGACCTGGCGCTGCTGGGCGGCATCCCAGTTGGCCAGCGTCACCTGAGCGCTGGCGGCGGCGGGCACGACCGCGGCGAGGACGGCGACGACGACGGGCAGGGCAAGCTTGAGCACGCGAGCGAGCATCAGTACACCGGTGATCGGCGCATTGAGCCGAGCCCTTGAATACGGCGTAGGACGGCGTGGACTGATAGACGTAGGGGATGCCCGTCCGCCGCGTCGTCATCGATCACGTCTCCATCGGCGTCTCCGATCTGCCGCGCAGCGTCGAGTTCTACACGCGCGCGCTGGCGCCGCTGGGCTTCGGGCCGCACGGTGCCTGGCGCGAGGGCGCGCGGGACATGGCGTTCGGCACCCCCGAGCTCGATGACTTCGCCGTCTCACTTGCGTATCCCGTGGGCGCCCCGGTCCACGTCTGCTTCGCCGCCGACACCCAGGAGCAGGTCGACGCCTTCTACGCCGCGGCGCTGGCCGCCGGCGGCCGCGACAACGGTCCGCCCGGCCCGCGACCGGAGTACTCGAAGGGGTACTACGGCGCGTTCGTGCTCGACCCCGACGGCCACAACATCGAGGCCGTCCACCACGGATAAGGGCGGAAACGGCCGCGCGCCGACGGCCTGCGACCCGCTACCTTCCGGGCGCCATGGACTCTCGCAGCCCCCGGTGGCTCCTGGCACGGATCGCCCTCGCCCTGCTGGCGGCGATCGTGGTCGTGCTCGCGGCGACCGGCTGCGGCGGGAGCAAGGACCGTGCGCCGGTCAAGCCGACGTTCAACGTGACCGCGGCAGCGGAGGGCCATCCCGTCGCGTCGGGGTTCGTCGGCCTGTCGATCGAGATCAAGGCTCTGGAGCAGTACGCGGGCACCAATCCCAGCGCCGTCAACCCGGTCTTCCTGCATCTCATCGAGGACCTGGCCCCCGAGCAGAGCCCGGTGCTTCGTCTCGGCGGCGACAGCACCGACTGGTCGTGGTGGCCGGTGTCGCACGTCGCGCGTCCCCCCGGCGTGCGGTTCACGCTGACGCCGGGCTGGCTGGACGTGGCGCACTCCGTGGCCGCCGCGGTACGGGGACGGCTCATCCTCGGCGTCGACCTGGAGGCCGACAACCGGGCGGTGGCCGCCGCGGAGGCCAACGCGATGGTGCAGCGGGTCGGCCGCGGCTCGGTTGCCGCGCTGGAGCTGGGCAACGAGCCCGAGCTCTACGGCAGCTTCGGCTGGTACACGTCGGCCGGCGGCAAGTCGGTTCCGGGCCGCCCGCGCGACTATGACCCGGCCGCGTTCGAGCGCGACTACTCGAGCTTCGCCCCCCACCTGCCCGACGTCCGGCTGGCCGGGCCCAGCAGCGGCGCGCCGGCGTGGCTGGCCAAGCTCGGCTCGTTCCTGGACGCCGAGCCCCGCGTCGGGCTGGTGACGGTGCACGCCTATCCACTCAAGCACTGCAGCAAGTCCAAGGTCATCACCAACGCGCAGCTCCTCTCCAACCAGTCCTCGCACGGCCTGGCCGCCTCGGTGGCGCCCTACGTGGCCGTGGCCGGCGCCCATCACGACCCGCTGCGCGTGGATGAGATGAACGGGATCTCCTGCGGAGGCTTTCGCGGAGTCAGCGACACCTTCACCTCGGCGCTGTGGGTGCTCGACACGCTGTTCGAGATGGCCCGCACCGGCGTCAGCGGGGTCAACATCCACACCGTCCCGGGCACGATCAACGAGATCATCGGCCCCGGCAACACGGGCGGCGGACAGGTGGGGGCCGGATCGATGCGAGTGCACCCGGAGTACTACGGCATGATGATGTTCGCCCAGGCCGCCCCCGCCGGATCGCGCCTGCTCAAGCTGGGCACGGCGACACCGGCGGGCGTGAAGGTGTGGGCCACGCGCGCCGGCGACGGCGTCATCCACGTCGTCGTCATCAACAAGCGCCTGGCCCGGTCTGAGTCTCTGCGCCTGCGGATCGCCGGTGCCCACGGTGCGGCGGCGGTCGAGCAGCTGCGCGCGCCGAGCATCCACAGCACGGGCGGGGTCACGATCGGCGGCCAGACGTTCGGCACGCAGACCAGCACCGGCGTCCTGGCCGGACCCGCCGACCACCACACCGTCACCGCGTCGGGCGGCGGCTACCCGATCACCGTGCCCGCGGCCAGCGCCACGATGCTCACCATCCCGGCCGGCTAGACGTTGCGACTCGACGCGTATCTGGAGCGGATCGGCGTCGGCCCTCGAGCGTCGCTCGCCGAGATCCACCGCGGCCACGTCACCTCGATCGTGTTCGAGAACCTGGACTCACACCGCGGCATCCCGGTCTCGCTGGACCTCGGTGACCTCCAGCGCAAGCTGGTGGTGCAACGGCGGGGTGGCTACTGCTTTGAGCACAACCTGCTGCTGAGTGCCGCCCTGACCGCACTCGGCCTCGAGGTGGAGCCGATGCTCGCCCGCGTCCGCCTCGGGCGCCCGCCGGGCGTCCCGCGCCCGCGCACCCACCTCGTGCTGCGCGTCCACGACGGCGACCGCACCTGGCTCGCGGACGTCGGCTTCGGCAACGGGACGCTGCTCGAGCCGATCCCGTTCGGCCCCGGCGCCGAGCACGAGCAGTCCGGCTGGCGCTTTCGGGTGGTGCAGGACGGCCCCGAGCATGTCGTACAGACCGCCACCGCGGACGGCTGGGCCGATGTCTACGGTTTCGTGCCCGAGGCGGTCCCGGTCATCGACATCGAGACCAGCAACTGGTTCACCTGCACGCACCCGCGCTCTCCGTTCGTGACCGGGCTGAGCGTCGCGGTCAACCGACCGGATGGGACCCGGATCGCCCTCAGCGATCGCGACGGGCCGACCCTGACGCGCTACACGCCGGCCGAGACCGCGGTGTCGCGTCTCCAGCGCGAGGAGATCCCGGATCTGCTCGAGACCGTGTTCGGCCTGCCGGGGTTCGCCCTCGGCGATGACGGCCTGGTCACGCGCCGCGGCGCAGACTCCGCGTAAGCCCGGACTCAGGGCTCAGGCGATCCACCGCAGCCAGGCGCCGTGCGAGTCGGCCCACGCCAGCGGCTCGCCGTCGAGGCTGAGCAGGATCTCGCCGCCGGGCGCCGCCCCCAGCCGGGGCGGCTGCTCGAGCTCCACCACCCCGGGCGGCTCGTTGGCGATCCAGCGCGCCCCCAATCCGCCCACGGTCTCGGCGAAGCGGCGGCGGTCGGCCGCGTCGTGGACGTAGCCCAGCACCGCGGTGTGGAACACCACCAGCGTCGCCGCCGCGGGGGCCTGCCGGGCCAGCGCCGGGAGGTCGTGGCGCAGGTCGCCGCGGACGATGCGCGGTGGCTCGGCGCGAGCGACCTGTACCGCCGCGCGCAGCAGCGCCAGACGGTCGCCCTCGCCGGGCCACACCAGCGACTCCAGCCATGAGACGCTCTCGTCGTCGGTGACGTCGATCGGCGCCAGGTCCAGGCCGGCGCGCCACGCCACCTCGGGAAGCGCCGCCGGCACCGGAGTGGCCGCGTTGACCGGGCAGTGGAACACGGGGCCGTGGCCGTCGACTGCCGGCCCGCCCAGCCGGCGGCCGTCACCGTAGTCATAGCCGTAGCGATCGGGCAGCAGGCACAGCCCGGCCGACGCCCCCACCTCGAGCAGCGCGAGGGGCTGAGGGAGGGACGCCAGCAGTGGCAGCAGGGTGGCGCAGCGAGCCGGCTCGTTGGTCTGCGTGCGCCGCGTCCGGATGAGCTCGACCGCCTCGGGCCGGCGGTCGAAGAACCGCCGGCGAAACTGCGGCCAGTCGCGCGCGAAGTCCCCGTAGAGGTGGCGGACGGCGGCGAGCAGGAGGTTGGGCTGGCGCTTGGCCGGCTCCAGCTCGCACAGGATCGCCAGCAGCTCGCGGTCATCGGCGATTTGGCGAGTCAGCTCGGTGTAGAGGGCCGAGCGCCCAGCTGCGTCCTCCACCGAGAAGCGCCGGTACTCGGCCGCCAGGCGGTCGATGCGACCGTCGTCCATGGGCGACATCGTGCCCGATCGGCGTCCGGCGGCGCTCAGAGCTCAGGCGGCGACGAGCTGCAGGTCGCCGGTGCGGCGATGATGCTCGGCGATGACGGCATCGCGCAGTGCGGCGAACTCGCCGGTGTGCAGGTCGGTGACGATGGCGTCGACCGCAGCGAGAGCGGGGTCGACCGCGGTCTCGGCCTCGGTCTCGGCCTCGGCGGGAAAGCGCGAGACGAGGAACACCGCGGTCAGTGCGCCGCTGAAGCTGAGGACGTTGCCGATCGCCAGCACCGGTGAGTGGTTGCCGAAGGCGTTGACGAAGGCCAGCGCGAAGTTGGCGGTGAACGCGAGCGACCAGCCGAGCTTCGACTGGCCGGTGGACGAGCGGTTGCGCAGCATCGTCACCAGCTGCGGCACGATGCCGGTGACGCCGACGAGCACGGCGAGCATCGAGATTGAGGTAATGACTTCATTCATGTCTGTAAAGGATTGGGTGGGTTGAGGCTTTTAAGTAGTTGCTCCCTCACTCTTTCTCTCGGCGGACACCCTCGATTCCTAAAGCCCGGTTCTATGCTCGACCCGGATGCGAGCCCTCCTTCGCACCTTGGCAGGGGCCGTCGCGGTCGCGGTGGTCGGGTTCGCGCTGGCCCGCTATGGGACGAGCAGGTCCACCGCCTCGCCGCCGCCGCTTGACCGGCAGGCGTCAGTGGCGGATCTCAAGGTCAACTACCCGTCCACCTGGCGTGTGGTCCCCGCGGCCACGGTGCCGCTCGTGCCGCTGGGCGACGTGCTGACCCTTGCCACCGGCGGCTCCTCGAGCTCGCGGCTCGTCATCGGCACCCAGCGGACTGACACCCCCGCGGCGCTGCCCCCGCGGCTCGCCGCCGCGGTGCCTCCCACCACTCGCCCGCAGGTGGTCACGCTCGGCGGGTCCAGTTTCTACCGATACCTGAACCTCACCCCGCACGGCCAGAACGGGACCGAGTCGGTCTATACGCTGCCCACCTCAACGGGCACGGTCACCGCGGTCTGCTCAGCGCCCACCTTCACCGCCGGCTTCACCAGCGGCTGTGAGCGCGTTCTCTCCACGATGAAGGTCACTGCGGGCGACGTCCTCTCGGTCAGTGCCGACCCCGGGTACGCCCTCCAGCTCAACCGGATTCTCGGTCAGCTCAACGCGGTGCGCCGGTCGGCCGGTCCGGGGCTGCGCTCGAGCCGGGCGGGGACCCGGGCGCGAGCCGCGTCGGCGCTGGCCACAGCCCATGCTCAGGCGGCGACGGCGACCAGCCACATCAGCGTCGGTCAGGTCAGTTCCGCCAACGGCGCGCTGGTCACCGCGCTCAGGCGCAACGCGACCGCCTACCAGGCCCTGGCGCGGGCCGCGGCCAAGGAGAACGTGCCCGCCTACGGCCGGGCCGAGGCGGCGGTGGCATCGGCGGGTTCAGGCCTGACCGCGGCGTACACCCAGCTGCGCCAACTCGGGTACACCATCCGCTGATCAGCCGCTGCCGCTGGTGGTGCCCGTGCCGCTGATGGTCACCGCAGAGCCGCCCGACCCGTTGCTGGGGGTGACCGTCGAGTGCGACGGCGTGGCGGAGGGAGGCGACGCGACCGTCGGCGGACTGGTGGGCGCCCGTGTCGCGGCGGTGCTGTGGGTGGTGGTGGTGGGCGCCGCCTTGTGGGCGGGCTTGGCCTTGGCCTTCTTGGCCGGGTGGCGTGGAGCGACGAGCTTCGCCGGTGAGGGCACCGTGGTCATCGAGGCCACCGTCGCGCTGCCGTGCAGACCCGAGGCGGGAGCCACGTGAGCGGGTGGCGGATCGTGCGGGCGTGATCCCGCGCCCAGGATGAACGCTGCCGCGAAGGCGGCGACGGGGATCGCGATGGCCAGCGTGCGGGCCATGATGCCGCCCTTCCGGCGCTTGTCGTCCGCACGCTGCGCCTTGCGCTCCTTGCGGCTGACGCGCGTCGGGCGCGTATCGGCAGTGCCGCGGCGGCCGCCCCGCGTGCGGCCGGCCGCCGACGCGGCGACCGCGACGGCGAGGGCGTCGGCCTCGTCGCGACCGGGGTCCGGGGCGATCGGCTCGTCCGGCTCGTCCGGCTCGCGCTGGGCGGCGGGCTGGAACGCCGCCAGCGACGTCGTGAGCGGCGCCGCCCCCTCGACGTAGGCGGGGCCGTCCGGCTCAGGTTCGTCCTCGTCCGGCTCGGGTTCGGGTTCCTCCTCAACCGGCTCGGGTTCGGGTTCCTCCTCGAGCGGTTCCGGCTCGGGCTCCTCCACTACCGGCTGGGGTTCGGGCTCGGCAACGAGCTCGTCCACCACTGGCTCGGGCTCTTCAGGCGCGGGCGGCGCGGGCGGCGGCAGCGGAACGGCGACCGGCGCGATCACCGGCGCCGGAGCCGGCGGTGGCGCGGCCATCGCAGCCGGTGCGCTCGGCGGCGGCGGCGCGGAACCATTTGTCGGGCCGCCGCCATTGCCGCGGTCGCCCAGCATCAGCTGCAAGTTTGCGTGCGCGGCCGGGTGCCCGCGCAGTTCGGCGCGGCGGTAGGCCTCCTCGGCGCCGTGCAGGTCGCCGCCCTCCTGCAACAGCCAGGCCAGGTGAAACGCACCCGTTGCGTCGCCGCGCTCGTCCGCGCGCCGGAAGGCCTGCTCGGCGCCGTCCAGGTCGTCGCGCTCCTCCAGGAGCACGCCCAGGCTCACCGCGGCGGCGGCATGGCCGAGCTGGTCGGCGGCGCGATATGCCGTCTCTGCGGCAGGCAAATCGTCACGCTGTTCGAATTGGATTGCCATGTCGAACGCGTCGTTGGCGTCGGCCGGGGCCATAGCGCCCGGGCCGGCGGGCATTGGATTTTGTCTAGAGCCGTACATGATGGGCTGAGACATGAAACGGGCTGGGAATTCTAGAACCCTTGGTTTTGCGGGATTTCTGCGTCGCCGAAGCGAGGCACGCGCCACTACTTCGCCGCGCCGGCGCGCAGTCCGCTTTTTCATTGCAACGGCGCTCGCAGCGGTCGTCGGCGTCGGCGTCGCGCTCGCCGCCAGCCCGCACAGCGCGCCCGCGGCAGGGGCCACTCGGACCTCGGTGGCGCTGCGCGTGGCCAAGCAGATTCGGGCGGGCCAGCGCACCACGATGTCGGCCACCGTGTCCGCGCCGGCCGCCGCTCCGGGCAGCCCGGCCGCGCCCGCGCCCACCGGGACAGTGACCTTCTCGGACCGGGGCAAGGCCATCGTTACCTGCCGCGCTCTCAAGCTCACCAAGCTGACCGCCACCTGCGCCGCGACGTTCTGGGACGCGGGCCGGCACCCCATCTCCGCGCAGTACGGCGGGGACGCCAGCTACGCCGCGGCGGTCTCGTCGGCCTCGACCCTCATGGTGAGCGCGATCCCGGTCAAGGGCGACATCACCGCGCGAACCAACTGGACCTTCCGCTTCACGCCCACCTACACCAGCATCCTGGAGCTGACCGTCACCGGACTGTATGAGGGCAGTGACGTGGTGCTCGGCTGCCGGGGCAAGGGCTGCCCGTTCCGCGAGGAGAACTTCCCGGTGCTCCGCCCCAAGATCTGCCCTCCCAGCCGCCCGGCGCTCAGTTGCCCACCCAACAACTTCTTCCTGACCAAGTACTTCGCCGGTCGCCGCCTGGCCGTCGGCGGCCAGCTCACGATCCTCATCACGCACCCCAGCTACATCGGGAAGTACTACAGCTTCACCGTCCGGGCGCGCCAAAGCCCGGTGGTCCAGATCGCCTGTCTGGCGCCGGGCAGCACGCTCCCCGGCGTGGGCTGCCGGCCCCGGCCGGATCAGAACATCCCGGGCTGATGCCGCGGCCACCAGCCGGCTGCTCAGCTTGGCGCGGCCGGGCTGACCGCCGCGGCGGCCGGATCGTCGGTGACCACCGTCCGCTGCTCGGGGTTGAGGATGGCCAGCAGCGGGGTCGACGCCTGACGCATCCGGGCGATGGCGTCGTCCAGTCTGGTCCGCTCGGCCTTGCCGGCGGTCCCGCGCGCATGCGCATGGAGCGCCCGCGTCAGTTCCGCGCCGAGGCGCTGCGCCTCCTCCAGAAACGTCCGCGAGAGGCTCGCATCGATCAGCAGCGGCGCGGCGATGAGCAGCATCATCCCGTAGGAGCGCAGCTCGTCCCGGGCCGTCTCGCGGTCACCGGTCCCCTCCAGCATCGCGGTGGCGACCTGGGCGGTGCGCGCCGCCTGCGTCATCACGATCGCCGCCTGAGCCGCGATCGCGCGCGAGCGGTCGCGGAGCTGCCGGGCATGGACGACACGATCCGCGACGAGTACGGTCACCAGCAGCACGAGGATCCCGCCCACCAGCGAGGTCGTGAACGCGTGCTCCGCCCACCAGCGGTGGACGGGGCCGTCGAGGATGTCGAGGACGGCAAGGGCCACGGCCACCACGCTGACCGTGAGCGCGCCGCTCCACTCGCGGCTCGGCCGCCTCACATCTGCAGGTCCAGGATTGCGTCCGCGAGCCAGCCGGCCTCCTCGGCCCACGACGCGACCGGTCCCACCGGGCGTACAACGAACTTCGACAGGCCGGACGCGACGCATCCGGACACGAACGCGCGCAGCCCCGTCGCGTCGACGGGCAGCAGTTCGCGCGGGTCGACATCGGCCCGCCGGGCAGCGATCGCCCCCAGCACGTCGGCGGGCGGCTCGCCGCGGGCATAGGGGATGCTCAGCCCGAAGTGCTCGGGATCGACCTCGCGGCCGGCGCGGCCGGCCGCCTCCTGGATGCGCCGGCGGGCGATCCCGGTCTCGGCCGGGGTGAGCTGCGCCCCCAACCACCCGTCGGCCACGCGGCCCACGCGGTCAAGCGCCTTGGGGCCGCGCCCGCCCAGCCACACCTCCAGGGGATCCTGGACCGGGCGGCCGGGGCTCGGCAGGTCGGTGAACGACCACCGCTCCGAGCGGTGCGTGACCGTCTCTCCCGCCCACCACGCGCGCAGCAGGCTCAGCACCTCCTCCAGGACCGCACCCCGGTTCGCGCCGTCCATGCCCAGCGCCTCGCGCTCCCCGGGCTGGCCGAGGCCGGTGACGAAACTGAGCAGCAGGCGCCCGCCCGAGATCTGGTCGAGCTGGGCGAGTTCCTTGGCCAGCAGAAACGGGTTGCGCCCCAGGGGCACGACGTTCGCCCCCAGGCGCAGGCGCTGGGTGCGCCCGGCGGCGAGCGCGAGGCCGAGCAGAGGGTCGAGCGCCGGGGTGACGGGGAGGTCCGAGAGCCAGATGCCGTCAAAGCCGCTGGCCTCGAGCGCCTCGGCGAACTCCAGCATCGTCTCGCCCGTCAGTGAGGCGGTCGGTGGCGCCACGGCAAACCGGACCTTCATGGCGTTCATGGTCGCAGGCGGGCGCCGCACGCCTAGACTCGGCGGGCCGCATCGTCAACCTCAGGAGCCGTCATGTCGACGTCGCCAGCCGATTTCAACGCCAAGGTCATCGACGAGTTCCGCGCCAACGACGGGCGCGTCAGAGGGATGTTCGAGAACATGCCGCTGCTGCTCCTGCATCACACCGGCGCCAAGTCAGGCACCGCCTACGTCAATCCGCTCGCCTACCTGCGCGACGGCGACCGGTACGCGATCTTCGCCTCCAAGGGCGGGGCGCCCGAGAACCCGGCCTGGTACTACAACCTCAAGGCTCACCCCGACGCCTCGATCGAGGTCGGAACCGGCACCCTCGATGTCCGTGCCACCGAGGCCGAGGCCGAGGAGCGCGATCGGCTCTACGCCACCCAGTCCGAGCGCTCGCCGCAGTTCACGGAGTATCAGGCCAACGCCGGGCGCACCATCCCCGTGGTGGTGCTCACGCCACGCTGATCGTCGTCCGAGTGGCAGCGCTGCGCCGCGCGTCCTCCAGCACGCGCAGCGCCGCGACGGCGTCGCCAGGGTCGACCGGCGGCGGACCGCCGTCGCGCAGTGCCGCGGCCAGCAGCACATAGAACCGGCGCCAGTCGCCGCGCTCGCCGGGCACCGGAACGCTGGCGTCCCCGGTGACCAGCCGCCCGCGATGCGCTTCGGGCTCGACGCCCCAGTCGGCGACGGTGTCCGGACGCTGTCCGGCGCGCAGCCGGTCCTCCTGAGAGTCCATGGGACGCACCACGAAAGCCGCCTCGCGGCCCAGAACACGCAGCCGCGGACCGGGCGCGGCGGTGACCGCCGAGGCGCGCAGATGGCTGATCGTGCCCGAGCCGTGGTGCAGGCCGATGAACACGTCGTCATCCGCCGCCAGGCCGCGCCGGGCGTCGACCTCCGCGTACACCTCGGTGACCGGGCCGAACAGGGTCAGCGCCTGGTCGACGAGATGGCTGCCGAGATCCAGCAGCAGCCCGCCGCCCTGGACGGGGGACAGGGTCTCGCGCGACGAACCGGGCTTGGGCGACGGCCGCCAGCGCTCGAACCGCGACTCGTAGCGCAGCACATCCCCCAGGTGGTCGCCGTCGAGCAGGCGCCGCAGCGTGAGGTGATCGGAGTCCCAGCGGCGGTTCTGGAACACGGTGAGCAGCACGCCGGCGCGCTGGGCGCGGAGGACGAGCTGCTCGGCGCGCGCTGCGGTCACCGCCAGCGGCTTGTCCACCACCACCGGCAGGCCGTGGTCGATGGCGGCCGTCGCCAGAGGGAGGTGGGTGTCGTTGGGCGTGGCGATGACGACCAGGTCGTGGTCGTCGCGCTCCCACAGCCGGTCCGCGCTGCTCAGCGTGCGCGCCGAGGGATGGTCGCGCGCCAACTGCGCCTGGCGCTCCGGGTCAGAGGTCACCACGCTGGCTACGGCCAGGCCGGGCGTCGCCTCGATCAGCGATGCGTGAAAGACGCGGCCGGCGAGCCCGTATCCGATGATCGCCACACGCAGGTCCGGCACCCGCCCAGCATAGGCAGCGAGGCCGCCCGCACTAGCCTTTGGACGCGGATGGAGTTCCAGCCCCTCATCCCGCCCGGCCCGCCCGCGCCCCCCGAGGCCTTCTACACCGGCCTCGGCCTCAGCGACCGGGCCCCCGCCGAGCGTCCCTACGTCGTCGCCAACTTCATCTCCAGCGCGGACGGCAAGGCAACGGCCGACGGGCGCACCGCCTCGCTGGGCAGCCCCGGCGATCGTTCCGCGTTTCACCTGCTGCGCACCGAGGTCGACGCGGTGCTCGCCGGCACCCGCACGCTGTTCATCGAGAACTACGGTCCGCTGGCCAAGGAGCCGCGCCTGTCCGAGCTGCGCGTGAGCGCAGGCCGTGAGCCCCAGCCCCTCGCGGTGGTCATCAGTCGCACCAGCACCATCCCCTTCGACATCCCGCTGTTCGCCGATGCCGCCTCGCGCGTTGCCCTCTACGCACCTGCCGGCACGACGCCGCCCGACTGCCCGGCGCAGGTGACGGTCCACGAGGTCGGATCGGGCGACGAAAGCCTGGGCGACGCGATGCGCTCGCTGCGATCCGACCACGGCGTGCGCTCCCTGCTGTGCGAGGGCGGGCCGAGCCTGTTCAGCGCGATGCTGGCTGACGGCCTCGTCGACGAGCTGTTCTTGACCGTCGCCCCCAAGCTGGTGGGCGGCGACGGGATGGGGATCACCACCGGCCGCCCCCTTGACGAGCTGGCCGGCGTGCGCCTGGTCTGCGCGCTCGAGCAGGAGGGCACGCTGTTCCTGCGCTACGCCTGCGCCCGTGACTGAGCAGCGCGTCGACCGCGTCGGCGTGGTGGTGCACCCTTCGCGCAACATCGACGAGCCGCTGCGCCGCCTGCGGACCTGGGCGGGCGAACACGGCGTCGCCGTCACCCAGGTCGCCGTGCCCGGGCAGCACCGGGCGGTGGCCGACCCCGGCGAGGTGGCCGACTGTGACCTCATCGTCTCCATCGGCGGTGACGGCACGATGCTCGCCGCCATGCGTGCCGCGGTGGCGGTGGACCTCCCCGTGCTCGGCGTATCCTGCGGCAGCCTCGGCGTCCTCACCGCGGTGAGCGCCGACGCGCTGCCTAGCGCCCTGAACCGGTTCCGCGACGGCGATTGGTCGCCGCGCGTGCTGCCGGCCCTGACCGTGGCCCGCTCCGACGGCCCGGACCTGTTCGCGCTCAACGACGTCAGCATCGTGCGCGACGGCATCGGCCAGGTGCGGGTGGCCAGCCGGGTCGACGGGACCCTGTTCAGCCGACTGGCCGGCGACGGCTGCATCGTCAGCACCGCTGTGGGCTCCTCCGCCTACTCGCTGGCCGCGGGTGGCCCGCTCCTGGCCCCCGGCGCCGACGCTTACGTGCTCACGCCGCTACCCACCCATGGTGGCTCGCGACAGGCGCTCGTCGTGGCCGCCGCATCCGAGCTGATGCTCGATGTGGGCACCGGTTACGGCGGCGCGCGTCTGGAGATCGACGGACAGGTGGCGGGCACAAACCCACACCTGCTCACCATCCGCCTGCGCCCGGGCGTCGCCCGGCTGGTGGCCTACGCCGATCAGGAGCCGCTGTTCGCCCTGCTGCGCCGTCGCGGGATCGTCGCCGACAGCCCGCGGATCGTCGCCGACGCCTCCCGGCGCGCTGCTCGCTAGCACACGCGCCGGACAGAAGCACCACCAAATCCGCAGTAACTACGGATCAGGGTGTGCCGGGACTGGACGATGACCCCCGCACAGGAAACCCCGCTATTTGCACACAGGCGGACCCAACCCATCGCCCACCGCCAAGTGCTGACCGGGGGCTATCAAGGAGGATAAAGATGCACCGCATTTCAAGGAGGATGGTCGCAGTGCTCGTGGTCATCGGCGCAATTGCCGCCGGCGGCGCCGCCTTCACGGCCAGCAACACCGTCCAGGCCAGCACCGCTGGCTACGGCACGTCGAACATCACCGGCGCGACGGCCACTGACGTCCACTACACGCTGAACGCTGACGGCACGCAGATCACCACCGCCCTGGTCACCTTCACCGGTGACCTGAGCAGCGACACCGTGCAGGCCGGCTTCGGAACCGACGCCCTCACCACCTGCTCGGCGCCGGTCTATGACGGCACCACCAGCAGCACGACGACGTGCTCGGGCTACACCCAGAACACGGCTTCGTCGGCCACCTTCAACGTGGCGGTCACCAACAACTAATCGCCGCGTCGTACGCATGATGCGCGGAGCGCGGTCCCACAAAGGGCCGCGCTCCTGCGTCATCGCCGGGCCGAGCAGCGACATGCAACGACATCGTGAAGACACACCGACTGCGATCTGGCCTGATCACCGGCGCCCTCGTGCTTTTGGCGGGCGCCTTTTGGCTGTTCCTGGCCCCGCCGAAGATCGGCGGGCGGACCAGCTATGTGATCACCAGCGGGATCAGCATGGAGCCGTCGTTTCACACCGGGGACCTCGCGCTCGTCAGACCGGCGTCGCACTATCGAGTGGGCGAGGTCGTCGCCTACCACAGCACTCTGCTGCATGTGGTGGTCCTGCATCGCATCATCGCGATCCATGGCGGCCACTACGTCTTCAAAGGGGACAACAACCACTTCATCGATCCGACGCACCCCACCCGCTCGCAGCTGGTCGGAGCGCTGTGGGTGCACGTCCCCCACGGCGGCGCCGCCTTCCGCGCCTTGCACTCGCCGATCACCGCGGCCGTGCTGTGCGGGTTCGTGGCGCTGCTGCTGGTCGGCACCGGGGAGAGCAAGCGGCGGCGTGACCGCCGGGGTAATCGTGGCCATGGATCTGCTCGCCAGGGAGTGTCACCGGTGACTTCGCCCAACCGCGGTGCGCCCGTGGGCGTGAGCGTCCGCTCCGCGCTGATCGCGGTCGCCATCGTCGCGGTGGTGTGCGCGGCCGTGGCCGTGTTCGCCAAGACCCGGCCCACCGCCACGAGCGTTGTCGACCAGGTCCACTACACGCAGAAGGGGCACATCGCCTACCACGCCACCGTGCCCGCCGGACCGGTGTATCCCGACGGGGCGGTCAGCACCGGCGATCCGATCTTCCTCCAGCTCGTCCACCGCCTCGCCATCACGGCCAGCTACCGCTTCGCGACCGACGCCGACGCGCGCGTGCGGCTGCGGGGCACCCAGCAGGTCTTCCTCCAGCTGACCGGCCCCACCGGTTGGCAGCGCCAGCTCGCGCTCTCGCCGCTGCGCCACTTCAAGGGCGCCGCGATCGCCACCCCGGCCGCGATCGATCTGCACGCGGTGCAGGCGCTCCTGGATCAGGTCCAGAAGGCCACCGGCATCCCGGCCACGGGGGCGAGCATCGGGATCGTCATGAAGGTCCACGTCACCGGCACTGTCGCGGGCCAGCCGGTGGATGCGAGCTTCACGCCCACCGCGGGCTTCCAGCTTCAGCCCTTGGAGCTCACGCCGAGCGGGAGCCCGCCGCCCTCCGCCGCGGGGGCCGCATCGAGCGCCACGTCCTCCTCGGAGACCGGCTTTGACCCGAGCGCGCAGGGGAGGGTCACGGTCGTCTCCTCCGCCCCAAACGACATCAGCCTCGCCGGCCAGACCCTCCGCTACTCCACGATCATGTGGCTCGCCCTCGGCGGCTTCCTCCTCGCGGCCGGTCTCTCGGTCTTCCTCGTCGTGCTGCTCCAGCGCAACCAGGCCTTCGACGAGGCGGCCCGCATCCGCGCCCGCTACAGCCACCTGCTCGTGCCGATCGTGGTCGGCGAGGACCTTGGCTGGCCGCCGGTCGACGTCACCAGCTTCAAGGCGCTCGCGCGCCTGGCCGAGAGCGCCGGCCAGCTCGTCCTGCACCACCAGGCCGACGCCGTGGACACCTACCTGGTCAACGACAACGGGACCGTGTACCGCTACCAGATCACGCTCCCACTGGTGAGCTGGGGCGAGTGGACGGAGACCAGCGTCGACGCGGATCCCGCCGCCCTCGCCGACGCGGCAATGGTGCTGGCCGAGGCGGCCACCCCCACGGACGAGGCTGCACCCACAGCGAGTTAAGATCGCCGGGTGACGGACCTTCGCCGGCTGCAGTATTTCCTCGCCGTTGCTCGCGAGCGCAACTTCACGCGGGCCGCCGAGCAGCTGCACATCGCCCAGCCCGCCCTATCGCGCCAGGTGCGGCTCCTCGAGGATGAGCTCGGCGTCGAGTTGCTGCACCGCACGACGCACTCGTTCGAGCTCACCGAGGCCGGCGCCTTCCTGGTGCAACGGGGCCCAGCGGTGCTCGCGGGAGTCGACGAGCTGTGGCGCGGCGTGCGCACCTACGGGAGCGGGGATAGCGGGAGCGTGGTCCTCGCCTACGGCGCCAGTGCCAGCTACGAGACTGCGCCCAAGCTGCTCGAGGCGCTGGCGGCGCGCCATCCCGGCGTACACATCGCCACCGCGGTGAAGTCCGTGAGCGAGATCGTCGCTGGTGTCACCGAGGGGTCGATCGACCTCGGCCTCATCCGTTGCCCTCCCACCGACACCGGACTGGATACGCGAACGATTCGCCGCGAGCCCCAGGGGCTGCTCGTCCGGCACGACCATCCCCTGGCCCACGGCGCGGCGGCCGCCGTGTCCGACCTTGCCGGCGAGAACGTTCTCCTGCACCCCCGCGAGGCCAATCCGGGTCACTACGACGCCATCGTCGAGCTGTGTCGCGCGCAGGGATTCGAGCCACGGGTGCAGCTACGCAGCCTCAGCTTCGACCTCGCCTACACGCCCGTGGCCAACGGCGACGCCGTGGCGGTCATCGGTGAGTCATCGCGCCAGGGGCTTCCGGACGAGCTCCGGTGGGTACCCCTGAGCCCACCGGCTGCCCTGGAGGTGAGCCTCGTCGCTCGGCGCTACAACCGCCCGCCGGCGGTGGACCGGATGCTGGAGACCGCGGCCGATGTATCCGCCGAGCTCGGCTGGACATAGTCGCCGACCTCGCCGACCTCGCCGAACGCGACGTTGCGCGCGTACAGCGTGTCCATGTACTCGCGGACCTGCTGGATCTGCCCGCCCGCGATCGTGAACACGCCGATGCAGCCGTTCTCATAGGCCCGGCCGGCCCGCGTCCGCGCGCGGCTCGTCCACTGCACCACCACCTGGTCGGCCTCGGCGACCATGCCGGTGATCTGGATGTTGATCGAGCCCGGGGCGTAATAGGACTGGGCGGTGGCGAGGAAGTCGTCGACGATCGCGTCGCGTCCCTCCCAGGTCCCCGCAATCGGCAGGTCGTCGCCGGCCAGCGTCCAGGTCGCGGTGGGGGCGAACAGCTCGCGCACGGTCTGTGCGTCCCCGGCGGCCACGGCGGCGACGTACCGCTGGACCACGGCCTTGCTCTCAGCCTGCATGTTCATGGTGAGCCTCCTTGTCTGGGGTGAGGTGACGGCGAGGCAGCGTAGGCCGACGTGACGGCGATCGGAAATGCCCGCTCGGCATGTCTTCAGACCCAAATGAGATTTCACAGTGCGCGCCGCGCGGCCTAAGGTCGGCGGAATGCCCGCCACGCCCTTTTCCTCCACGCTCGCCCCGCTCGTCGTCGCCGGCGGCAGCCTCGCCACCGGCCGCGAGGTGGCACGCCAGGCCGGCGCTGCCGGTCGGGAGGTACGGCTCGTCGACGAGCCCGCCAACGGCCCCGCGCTGCGGGCCGCCCTCGACGGAGCCGCCGCCGCGGTCCTCATCCCGGCGCGCACCGTCGCATCGTTGACGGCGCAGGTCCAGGCGATCCTCGACGCCATCGGCGAGCCCGCCACCGGGCCGCACCTGATCCTCGTCACCGGCTTCTCGCTCGGGCACGGCCTCGAGCACGCGCTCAACACGCCCGAGCGGCTCGCCGACCGCTGTGGAGCCGAGGCGCTCGTCCGACGCAGCGGCGTGCCGTACACCATCGTGCGCCCCACCTGGCTCACCAGTGACCCGCCGGGCCGCTATGCCGTCACGCTCACCCAGGACCCGCACGCCGACGGAATGATCGCGCGCGCGGACCTCGCGGCGGTGTGCCTGGCCGCGGTTGGGGAACCGGCGGCACGGGGCACGACGTTCGCGGTGTTCGCCGAGCCAGGCCCCGCGCCGCGCTCATGGGCGCCGCTGTTCTCCGTCCTTGACCGGGATGCGGCCTGATGCGCCCTCAGGCCCAGCACGCCTGGGAGGACACGTACGCCACCGATGCGCTCGGCCGGCCGCTGCCGCCGCGGTTTCACCGTCTTGTCATGCTCGACGTGACCCGCACGCCGGGGCCTGCGGACGCGGTATGGCTCGAACAGGCCCTGCGCCGGCTCGAGGATCGCCACTGCCACGGCCCCGACGGCCTGCTCATGCTGCTCGGGTGGGGACCGGGATACTTCGCACGCCACGCCGAGATCGCCGCGCCCGTGGGCCGGCCGCTGGCCATGGCCCGCGGGGAGCACGCCGCGCTCCAGGACATCGACGCGTGCCTGCATCTCGCCTCTGATGACGAGGAGCGGCTCGACGACGCGCTGGCGCTGCTGTGGGTTCACGACGTGGGCGTGCGTCACCCGCTGCGGGTGCGCGAGGTCCGGACCGGCCTCGTCGGCGCCGGGCTGCCCGCCCGCGTCGCCGGCGCGCGGGTCCCCGTAGACTCGCCGCTCCTGTTGGGCTTTCATTCGGGGCTGCACCGCAACCAGGCCACCGAGGACGAGATCACGATTCCCGCCGGACCGCTCGCCGGCGGCACCACGATGCATGTCTCGCGCATCAATCTCGACCTCGAAGGTTGGTATGAGCAAGACGGGGCGCGCCGTACCGCGCTGATGTACGCGCCCACGGTCACGCGGCGTCAGGCGGCGCAGTTCTCTGACGACGCACCTGCCGACTTCGAGCGCCTGCCCGCCACCGCACGCCGATACGGGGTCGTGGGCCACGCCCAGGCCGCCGCGCGCGCTCGGCTGGATGGGCGCCCGCGGATCAACCGCCGGGATTTCGTAACCTTCGATGACGGCATTCCCGGCACCCATTTCGTCTCGCTGCAGCGCACCCTGGAGGATTTCAACGCCACCCGGGCGGTGATGAATGCCGCCGATGCATCCCACCATCACCCGGCCGTCGGAAGGCGTGCCAACAACGGGATCAACGCGTTCATGGAGGTGGTGAGCCGGGCGACGTTTGCGGTGCCGCCGCGAGCTCGGCGTGCGTACCCGGGACAGCGATTCACCGCGAGCGGCCAAGCGCCACAGGCGGCGTGCCGATGACACTGTCACTGGCAACGCCACTGTGTGACCAGCTGGGGATTGCGGTGCCGATCGTGCAGGCGCCGATCGGCAGCGCCGCCTGCGCGGAACTGGCGGCCGCGGTGTCGGGTGCGGGCGCCCTCGGGACGCTCGCGCTCACCTGGACCGCGCCGGACGCATGTGCCGAGCGCATCCGGCGGACCCGGGCGCTGACCGACCGGCCGTTTGCCGTCAACCTCGTGCTCGACTGGGACCACCGCGAGCGGATCGCGGTCTGCGCTCGCGAGGGCGTCCCCCTCATCTCCACCTTCTGGGGCGACCCCGGTCCTCACGTCGACGCCATCCATGACGCCGGGGCGCTGCACCTGCACACCGTCGGCTCGGTCGCCGAGGCGGCGGCCGCCGCCGAATCCGGTGTCGACGTGATCGTGGCCCAGGGCGTCGAGGCCGGGGGCCACGTGCGCGGGACCACGTCCACGCTCGCGTTGGTGCCGGCGGTCATCGATGCCGTCGGCCCCGTTCCCGTGATCGCGGCGGGCGGGATCGCCGACGCGCGCGGCGTGGTGGCAGCGCTGGCGCTGGGAGCTCAGGCCGCGTGGGTCGGGACGCGCTTTCTCCTGGCCGCCGAGGCCAACGTCCACGCCGCCTATCGCAGCCGGCTCATCCGCGCCCAAGCCGGCGACGCGATCCACACCGAGGCCTTTGACGGCGGCTGGCCCGACGCGCCCCACCGCGTGCTGCGCAACGCCACCCTCACCGCCTGGGAGGCTGCCGGGCGCCCCGCGGCCCCGCACCGGCCCGGCGAGGGCGACGTCGTGGCCACCGCGCCCAACGGTTCCGTGCTGAAGCGCTACCACATGAGCATGCCCCAGGCCGGCACCCACGGCGAGGTCGAGGAGATGGCACTGTACGCCGGGCAGGGGGTCGGCCTGGCCCGTGCCTGCGTGCCGGCAGCCGACATCGTCACCGAGCTCCGTGACGGAGCGCGGCGGCTGATCGGCTGATCACTCACGACCCCCACCGGACCTTCGGAGCGCCGCGATGATCGAACTGCAGTGCGAGATGACCTACGAGGAGACGATCGACGGGCCGCTCGGGTCCACCAGCGGGTCCCCGCGCGATCACCTACGAGATCTACCGCGTCCAGTAGCGCGCCCGGATGTCACACCTGCCGGCGCTACGTCGTCCCCGAAGTGAACGCCCATAGACAGGAGACGATTGCCATGACCCCCACCATTCCCGCGCGCCGGCTCCAGCTCGCCGAGGTCGCCGGCCGCCAATACGGAGCGATGTCCCGCTTCTCGAGCTCGGTCGAGCTCGACCACGGCCTTCGCGCCCTCATCGAGCTGCGCGCCTCGCAGATCAACGGCTGCGCGTTCTGTCTGGACATGCACTGGAAGGACGCGCGTGCCGCCGGTGAGACCGAGGAGCGGCTCTACATGCTCAGCGCGTGGCGCGAGAGCTCGCTCTACGACGAGCGCGAGCGGGCCGCGCTGGCGCTGTGCGAGGCGATGACCGAGATCGCCGGCCGCGGCGTCCCCGACGAGGTCTGGGAGCAGGCCGCGGCCGCCTTTGGCGACGACGAGCTCGCCCAGGTCGTGTACGCGGTCGCGGTCATCAACACCTGGAACCGCCTGCAGATCACGACGCAGGCGGAGCCGGGCCACTACTACCCCGGCATGTTCGAGACCCCTGCGAGCGCGGGCAATGGCCGATAGGCCTCGCACAGTCGCGCGCGACTGCGAGCACGGCGTCTCGCGGGCGCGCGCGGTGCCGCTGGAGCGGACGGAGGCCGAGTTCGATCGCCTCCGTCCGTACCTGCTGCGGGTCGCCTACAGCCACCTCGGCAGCGTCAGCGAGGCCGAGGATCTCGTCCAGGAGGCGTGGCTGCGGCTCACCCGGGCCAACCGTGCCGAGATCCGGGACCTGCGGGCGTGGCTGACGACCGTCGTGAGCCGTCTCGCGCTCGATGCGCTCACCTCTGCGCGAGCACGCCGAGAGCAATACGTGGGGCCATGGCTCCCCGAGCCGCTCGTCCAGGATGCCGACGACAGCGCAGACCCGGCGCATCGCGCCGACCTCGACGAGGACGTGAGCATGGCGATGCTGATCGTGCTGGAGTCGCTCTCGCCCGCGGAGCGCAGCGCGTTCCTGCTGCACGACGTGTTCGGCTACGCGTTCGACGAGGTCGCTCGCATCGTTGACCGCACGCCCGCGGCCGCGCGCAAGCTGGCGGCGCGCGCGCGTTCCGCGGTCGAGGCCCGGCGCCCTCGCTACCCCGCCCGCGCCGACGAGCAGCGCAAGATCGTGCAGGCCTTCCTCGATGCCGCCCAAAACGGCGATCTCGCCGGGCTGGTCGAGCTCCTGGATCCGTCGGTGACGTTCCGCAGTGACGGCGGCGGCACCGTGCCCGCCGCGCGCACGGTGTTCACCGGGCCCGAGCGCGTGGCCCGCATCTTCACCGCCATGCGAGGTCACTACCGCGATCAGTTCAGGGGCTCGGTGGTGACGATCAACGGCGCACCAGGCCTGCTGATGGAGATCGGGGACGGGCCGAGCGTCATCACCATGACGATCGACCGTGGGCGGATCACCACGGTCGACGTCATGCGCAACCCGGACAAGCTCACCACGATCGGGCGATAGGTAGCCCGGCGCGACCTGACAACATGGCCACGTGGCGCACGTGGCGGTGTCGGGGCTCGCTTATGCACATCCCGGAGGAGACCTGCTCTTCTCCGACGTCTCCTTCCGGGTCTCGCCCGGTCAGCATGTCGGGCTGGTCGGCCGCAACGGCGTGGGTAAGAGCACGCTGCTGAAGATCCTGGCCGGCGTGCTGACATCGGGCGAGGGCGAGCACGCGGTCGGCGGGGCGGTCGGGTACATGCCCCAGGACGTCGGCGTGGGCGACGATGAGCGCACCGTCCGCGAGATGCTGCTGTCGCTGGCCCCGTTCGCGGTCCGCCAGGCGGGCGAGAGCGTACTGGCGCTCGAGGCCCAGCTGGAGGCGGGCGATCCGGCGGCCGGGATCAAGCTGGGGGAGGCGATCGCGGACTGGTCGGCCCTGGGCGGCTATGAGCTGGAAGGCCATTGGGACGCGTCGTGCCGACGTATCGTGCGCGCCGCCTTTGACGAGATCGCCGAGCGCCCGGCCCGCACGCTCTCGGGTGGCGAGCGCAAGCAACTCGTCCTCGATGTGCTGTTCGCCAGCGACGCCGACGTGCTGCTCCTCGACGAGCCCGACAACTTCCTCGACATCCCGGCCAAGCTCGAGCTCGAGCAGCGCATCCGTGCGTCGAAGAAGACGATCGTGATGATCTCGCATGACCGCGCCGTGCTGGCCGGCGCCCTTGGCGCGATCGTGACCTTGGAGGGCAACGGCGCCTGGGTCCACGGAGACTCCTACGCCAGCTATGCCCAGGCGCGCGAGGATCGCCAGCGGCGCCTCGGCGACGCCGTCAAGCGCTGGCACGAGGAGGAGCGCCGGCTGTTCCGGCTCATGAAGACCTTCAAGGAGCGCGCCCGCTATGCCCCGGACTGGGCCAAGCGCGCCGACGCGATGGAGACCCGCTGGAACCGGTTCCGCGCCCCCGGCCCGCCACCGTCGCCCGTCGCCGATCAGGCCATCGCCGTGCGCATCCGCGGCAGCGACTCGGCGCGGATCGTGCTGGACATGCGCTCCCTGGAGATGGCGGGCCTCGTCTCCGCCTTCTCCGACGAGATCCACTTCGGCGAGCGCGTCGGCGTCATCGGACCCAACGGCTCCGGCAAGAGCGCGCTCATGCACGTGCTGGCCGGGACGCGGGACCCCGACGGCGGAGAGCTGCGCATCGGGCCCCGGGTCTCCACCGGCTTCTTCACCCAGCTGCAGTCCCGTGCCGACTTCGCCGGTCAGATCGTGCTGGACATCGTCATGATCCAGCGCGGCGAGCTGCAGGCGGCGATGGCGGCCCTGGCCCGCTACGGGCTCGCCGAGGCGGCGCGCCGTCCCTACGACGTGCTCAGCGGCGGCGAGAAGGCGCGCCTCGAGGTGCTCATCCTCGAGCTCGAGGGCCACAACCTGCTCCTGCTCGACGAGCCCACCGACAACCTCGACACCGACTCATCCGAGGCGCTGGAGACGGCGCTCGACGGGTTCGTGGGCACGGTGGTGGCGGTCTCGCACGACCGTGCCTTCCTGTCCACGCTCGACCGCTTCCTCATGGTGCTGCACGATGGCGGCGTGCTGTCGTTCCCGGCCTACGAGCCGGCGCTCGAGGCGCTGGTCGACCCGGCCCATGCGGCCGACGTCCGCCTCGCCAAGCTCCTGTAGGTCCTGTAGGTCCTGTAGGTCCTGTCAGGTCCTGTAAGTCCTCAAGCGGTCAGCTCGTAGTGCATGGTGCGGTACCGGCTGAGGCGGTGCACCAGCGGGACCACCACGGCGTGGAGCACGCGATGGCGGTGCGCGAGCGCCCGGGCCGCGACCTTGGCCTCAGAGGCGTCCAGGAGGGTGGCCCGGGCGTCGAGGGCGGGCCCCGTGGCCGCCCCGCGCACAGTGGCGGGCGCGACCTTGACGTTGGGGTTGTGGCGCAGCCGCTTGGTCTTCCACGCCTTGTCGTAGGAGCGGAAGAAGGCACGGTCGCCGTCGAAGGCGATGCTCACCGCCGTGTCGACCGGAGCTCCGTCGCGCCGGTAGGTGGTCAGGAGAACGGTCTTCGTGTCCTTGAGGGATGAAAGGGTGCTCATCAGGTTTCCTTTCGCGTGTGCCGCGTCTTGTGACAGGCTCTGAGACGACACAGGACCGTGGGGCGTGACAACGATGAGCGAGGATCTACGCCCACTGATGTTCGCGCTGGCCTACCGGATGGTGGGCGGCGTGGCCGATGCCGAGGATCTCGTCCAGGAGGCCTACCTCCGGATGCAGCAGGCGCTGGCTGCGGGGACCGAGGTCCAGGCGCCCAAGGCCTACCTCACCACCGTGGTCACACGGCTGGCGATCGATCACCTGCGCTCGGCTCGCGTGCGGCGTGAGTCCTACCCGGGGCCGTGGATGCCCGAGCCGGTGGTGGAGCGTCTCGATGAGGCGCCGGCCGAGAGCGCCGAGCTGAGCGAATCGCTGTCGATCGCTTACCTGGTCCTTCTCGAGCAGCTCTCGGCGACCGAGCGGGCCGTCTTCCTCCTCCACGACGTCTTCGGGTACCGCTTCGACGAGATCGCGGCCATGGTGGACCGCAGCGAGGTCGGCTGCCGCCAGATCGCGGTGCGCGCCCGCCGCCGCCTGGAATCCGGCCGGTTGCGCCTGGACAGCGACCCGCGGCGGCGCGTAGAGACCGCGGACGAGTTCCTCACTGCCTTCTGCGACGGCGACATCGACGCGTTGCTGCACCTCGTCTCCGACGACGCCGTGTTCGTCGGCGACGGAGGGGGCAAGGCGGCAGCGCTGCCCGAGCCGATTCATGGACGCGACCGCGTCGTGCATCTGCTCGCGGCCTTCGCCAACCAGAACCGGCGCCTGAACCTCCGCTTCGAGCCGGCGCTGGTCAACGGTCAGCCGGGCGCCGTGGTCCGTGATCTCGACGGGCTCGTCGTCACCGTCCTGGGGTTCGACATCGTCGACGGCCTCGTCCACACGATCCGCTCGATCGTCAACCCGGACAAGATCGGCCATCTCGGAGCCGTCAGCCCGCTGACGCGACGCCGCGAGGCCGGGGCGGAGTAACCGGGCGCCCGCTCACACGTCGCCTCGAGGATTGAAACCTGGGGTCACACGGTCGGGCATCTCGTGGTGTGTGACCTGGGGGTTCAGCCCGCTGAAACCTCAGATCACGCCGCCGCGACGGAGGGCCCGTGTGACCCGGCGTTGACGTGCACCACCCGAGGCGCCGCCCGGCCCCGATGCCTGCTCAACCCGGAGCGAGTTGGCCTCGGCGGTGAATCGACCGGGGACGCACACGCCGCCGGGCACAAGCTTGGAACGCTCTGGGAAGGTCTCCCTAACATCGGCGTCGGTACCCGACATGACCAATCGGACCGGGATGATCACTGGCGGGCGCACGCGCCCGCGGACATACACAGTCGCGGTGCTCGCCGCGCTTGCGGCAGCAATGTTGGCGCTCGCGGGCTGCGGCTCGTCGAGTACATCGGGCGCAGACTCGTCGCATCTGGCCAAGCTCATCGCGGGAAGCCTCCAGCAGCATCCGGGCTTCGCTGTGCGCGCGGTGCATTGCCCCTCGAACTTCAAGCAGGCCAAGGGCGTCGTCATCCACTGCGCCGCGACGCTGAAGAGCGGCGAGGTCGATCGGGTGCGCGCGACGCAGACCGACGGCAACCAGACGTACGACATCGTGGGCAGCCTCATCTTCGCCGACAACGTCGAGCGCGCGGTGGAGGGCAACCTGCCCGGCTCGCCCACGGGCGCGCACGTCGTCTGCCCCAATCGGATCCCGGTCGTGATCGGCCACACCTTCACCTGCCAGGTGTCCGGCACGGGCTCCACCACCAAGGCCCTGATCACCATCGTCGACGACGACGGCGGGTTCCGCATGTCCTTCTCCTGATCCGGGTAGTGCCCTCCAAACGCCTGCCGGTGCATAATGCTCCGGGTTTCTGAGCGAAGGCGACCGAGGAGAGCAAGATGAGTGCGAAGCGGCGGCGCGGTGGGCCGGTGAGCGTGGGGCGAGCCGGCCGGTGCGCGGCCCTGGCGGTCGCGGTCGCCGCGGGGATGATCGTCGGATTCGGCAGCTCTTCGGCGAGCACGGTGGCGCACCGCCCGGCTGTCACGCCCCAGGCCCAGACCCGCTACTCCCTCGTGCACGGCTGCTACTCGCTGAGCTCACCGTCGCGCGGTACGCCCATTGCCGCCAACGTCGGCCCCTTCACGATGCAGGCGGCGGCCCTGGGCGTCTACCTGCTCTACGGACCCCAGGGTGACTACCTCACCGATGACGGCACCGGCGAGCTGTCCGGCGCCAGCACCCCCAGCGCCGCCACGGAGTGGACGGTGGACGGCACCTCCGCCCAGGGCTTCACCATGACCAACGCCGCCACCGGGACGCGCCTGCCCGTCACCTTCGTCCCCGCCACCGGGTGCGCGGCCTACCCCGAGGCCCAGGTCGACGCCATCGGCACCCCGTTCAGCGGCGCCAGCCCCGAGGCCGACGTGCTCGGCACCGTCGAGGGCCACGCGCATGTCACCGCGTTCGAGTTCCTGGGCGGCGACTGGCACTGCGGCCGGCCGTGGAGCCCCTTCGGTGTGGAGTACGCGCTCCCGGCCAGTTGCGCCGCCGACGAGCAGGGGACCAACGGCGCGTTTGAGTCGCTCATGGACTTCGGCGGAGCGACGCGACCGAGCGACATGCACGGCTGGCCGACGTTCGTGGACTGGCCGAGTCCCACCGCGCTGGCCGAGGAGGGCGACTACTACACCGGCATCGAGCGCGCCTGGAAGGCCGGCCTGCGCCTCATGGTCACCGATCTGGTCGACAACGAGGCGCTGTGCTCGCTGATGACCACCACTCGCAACCCGTGCAACGACATGGACGCGGTGAAGATCCAGAGCGGGGATCTGTATGCGCTGCAGGACTACATCGACGCCCAGTCAGGCGGGCCGGGCAAGGGCTGGTTTCGCATCGTCACCGACCCGTTCCAGGCGCGTCGGGTGATCAACGAGGGCAAGCTCGCCGTGATCGAGGGCATCGAGGTCTCCCGCATCTTCGGCTGCGGCGAGGTCGACGACGTCCCCCAGTGCAACGAGTCGCAGATCGACGCGGGGCTCAAGGAGGTCCACGATCTCGGCGTGCGCACCTTCTTCCCCATCCACGAGTTCGACAACGCCTTCGGCGGTACGAAGATGATCGCCGGCGAGCTCGGGACGGTGGTCAACGCCGGCAACCGCGACGAGACCGGCAGCTTCTGGACGCTGGCGCCGTGCCCGGCCTCCGACCAGGATGCGACGCAGATCAACGTCCCACCCGCTGGCCCGCTGGCCTCGCTGATCAACGGACCGCTGGCCTCGCTGCTGCACGGCAGCGCGCTGCCCGTGTACGGCGACGGTCCCCAGTGCAACGTCCGCGGGATCACCGATCTGGGGACCTACGTCATCAACCAGATGATCAAGGACCACTACCTCATCCAGCTCGACCACATGGACAGCGCCACCGCCACGGCCGCGCTGGCCATCGCCACCGCGCAGCACTACTCAGGGGTCATCTCGGCCCACTGCTGCTCCTCGCCGCAGCTCTTCCGCGGCATCTACGCCACGGGCGGGTTCATCAGCCCGCCGGCCGAGCCCGCCCCGGCGTTCGTCGCCACCTGGAAGGCCGACAAGGCCCAGGCCGATCCCAGGTACCACTTCGGGCTCGGCTGGGGGTCGGACATGAACGGCCTCGCCGATCAGCCCGGGCCCGCGGCCGGCACCCCGATCAGCTACCCGTTCCAGTCCTACGACGGCAAGGTGACCTTCACCCAGGAGCAGTGGGGTGACCGGACCTTCAACCTCAACACCGACGGTCTCGCCAACTACGGCATGTACGCCGACTGGCTGCACGACCTCCAGGTCGTCGGCGGTAACCAGATGATGGCCGACATGTTCCAGGGCGCCGAGGCCTACCTCGAGACCTGGGAGCGCGCTGACGGCGTGCCCGCCATGAGCTGCCTGCCCGCTCGGGCGGGCCTCAGCGCCGCCGGGCTGGGCCGGACCCTGCGCCTCGGTGACACCGCGCAGGCCGCGCTGTTCCGTGCCGGTCAGCCGCTCTCGCGCCCCGGGCGCTCCTTCCGCTATTGCGTGAGCGGCGCGTCCGATCGCGGCGTGCACGTGGCCGGCGTGTTCAACACGGCCGGCAAGGTGGCGCTGATCGCCACCACCGCGCGCGGCCAGCGCGCCAACGGCATCGCCCCCGGTGCCTCGACCGCGCGCCTGCGCAAGCGCGGGGCGACTCGCCTGGCCTCGGGCCTGTGGGAGGGTCGCCGCACCGCCCGCGGGGCGCGCTACGTCTACGGGGTGCGGGGCAGCACCGTGCGCTTCGTCGCGGTCGCGGCCGCCGGCGAGCTGCACAAGATGTCGCGCCTGCACGCGGACCTCTCCGCCGCCGGTCTTTAGTCCGACGCGGTCGCCCTGGCGAAAGCGCACACACCAAGCGTCGCGCCCGCCGCGTGTGCACTTTTGCCCACCAGGTTGGCGCCAGACGCCCCGCACCCGTGACACGCCCATGGTGCGTGCACTTCCGCCAGTCAGCGACCTGGCGGGCGCGGGGGCGGCGACCTAGCCGAGCGTCTCGAACGTCAGCGAGGACGGCGCATCGGCGGAGCGGCCGATGGTGTAGACGCCACCGGCGAGGCTGGAGAGCTGCGCAGGCAGGGGTGTGAGGTGCGGCGCGTCGGCGGTGGACAGCGTCAACCGCACGCGGTCTCCGGAGGCGATCGTGGCCAGCGTCGGGAAGACCTGGATCTGGTACTCGGTCATCGTCCCGGGGCTGACGGGCCTGGCCGACGTCTGCGTGTAGGGGTGATAGGGCAGCACGGTCATACCGTCGGCGGTCCAGGACCGGCTCTGGTTCACCGCGCGCAGCGAGCCGAGCAGCGCGCCCTCGGTGAGCGGATAGGACGTGCCGTCCGGGGTGACCTCCTCCAACTCGGCCACAAGCTGGGTCTGCGACGTGGTGGCGCTCGCGTACACGGTGGCGGTGACCGGCCCGGCCAGCGTCTCGGCGTGGGTCAGCGGGGCCGAGGTGTAGCTGGTGGCCCAGGGCCCGGTCTGCGCGAGCCGGTCGTCGGTGGCGCACGGGGCCAGGAAGCCGGCCGACCCCGCCGGGACCGACAGGCCGCCCATCGACCACTGGTCGATCGATCGGCCGCACGGGACGCCGCTCGGGCTCCAGACCAGGGTGTCCGATTGCCCGACCGGGAGCGTCGGCAGCGGCAGCCCCGGGATCGGCGACGAGGTGGCGCCGGAGGCGGGAGGCGCGGAGGCGGTGAGCGTCCCCCCGGCGCCGAAGTACAGACGAGATGGCGTCGCGCCCGTGAACGGATAGGTCGAGGTCTCGGTGAACGCGCCGCTGCCCAGGTCGTAGTAGTGCAGCGGGGTCGGGGCCCGCGCCATGCCGGTCCTCTCGCCCTTGAGCCACGTGTCGAACCACTCGAGCTCGAGCGGGTCGACGTCGACCGACGACCCGTTGAGGTGCTCCCACGGACCGACGATCAGCTGGTAGCGGCCGGTGGTGCGCTGCCCGGAGCGCATCGGCGCGGTGGTGCCGCGGTGGGCCCACGCGTTCTGGAGCTCGGCATAGTTGAGCGGCTCGCCGTTCTGGAAGATGTCGAACTCGCCGCCGACCATGTAGGCGGGGATGTGGTTGGCGGCGACGCGCGCCAGCACGTTCTCGGGGTTGCGCGCCTGCCAGTAGGTGCCGTCATAGGCCTCGTCGCCGCCGCTGAGGATGTTCGCGGTGGACGTTGCGTGGTAGCTGGCCAGCCCGTTGACGTGGTCAGACTCGACGCCGGCCAGATCGGACAGCAGCGCGGGATCCGAGGTGGCGTCGCTGAGCGGGTTGACGGTGTTCAGCGCGCCGGTCAGGCCCAGGTAGGTCTCGGCGAACTCGAAGTCCAGCAGCCCGCCCATGAACGACGTGTCGCGGTAGATGTCGTTGGCGGGCACCATCGGGAAGATCGCCTTCAGCGGCGAGTGCTTGCCCACCGCGCCCGCCAGCAGCAGCTGGTCGATGCCCAGATAGGACGGCCCGTAGGTCCCGACCTTGCCGTTGGCATGGGGGAGGTGGGCGGCCCACTTGAGCACCTTGATCGCGTCGCGCTGCTGGATCGGATCGAACAGCCCCCAGCTCCCGTTGGAGTCGCCGGTCCCCCGCACGTCCTCCACGACCTCGATGTAGCCGCGCTGGACCAGGTAGTTGTCCGCGCCGCCGGTCGCCGCGCCGCTGGTCGGCGACGACGCCGACCCGGGAGTGCTCGAACCGCCCTGCCCCTTGCCGTACGGCGTCATGGTGAGCAGCACCGGGAACGGCCCCTTGGCGGGCTGGCCCGACGCGGTCGTCGGGTAGATCTCGTTGACGCGGATCGTCGTCCCTCCGGCGCCCGTGACCGCGATGTCGTTGGTCGACGCCGATCCGTACACCGCCTTCTCCGCAGTCCAGTGACTGCCCGGGGCGGCGCTGGCGGAGATCACGTCGGAGGGCAGCTCGGGGTCGAGCCCGACGAGGCTTGACGGGGCCGATTCCACCGCCGGGGCACCCGGCGGGGGCGAGGGCGCGACGGCGAGCGCCGGAGCGGAGGTGACCGCGGCACACGCGCCTACCATGGCGCCGAGCGCCAGCATCCGCACACGCACAGATCGAAGGGGCCGCCATGCCATCTCAGCCCGACGAATACCCGAAGCACCATTTTTCTACTCATCGCGGCCGGTGAGGCCACGATCAATCGCAGCGCAACGCTGACACGATGAGGTGTCGATGACCCGACGTGACATGTTCACCCAGGCGTACTGGGACGACCGCTACTCCGGCCACCGCCACGTGTGGAGCGGACGGCCCAATCCGTACCTGCTCACCGAGGCCGGTGACCTGGCGCCGGCTCGGGCGATCGACGTCGGCTGCGGCGAAGGAGCCGATGCGATCTGGCTGGCCGGGCAGGGCTGGGAGGTCACGGGCGCCGACGTCTCGCCGGTGGGCCTGGAGCGCGCCGCGCGCAACGCCGACACCGTCGGGGCCGAGATCGCTCAGCGGATCACCTGGCGCCAGGTCGACCTGTTCGCCGACGAGTGGACGCCGCTCGGGAGCTACGAGCTCGTCACCTCGCAGTACCTGCATCTCCCGCCCGAGGGGCGCCAGCGGTCGATCCAGCGCCTCGCCGATGCCGTGACGCCCGGAGGCGACCTCCTCGTCGCCGCGCATCACCCGTCAGATCTCGAGATTCCGGGCCTGCGCCCGAACGTACCCGAGCTGTTCTGCACCGCCGAGGAACTGGCCGCCTTCCTGGACCCCGGGGCCTGGGAGATCGTGACCGCCGCCGCGCCGCAGCGCACCGTCACCGGGCCCGAGGGGGCGCCCGTCACCATCCGCGACGCCGTGCTCCACGCCCGCCGCCGCATCTAGTCCGCCGGGGCGGCGACGTCCAGCGTCCAGTGGTTGCACTGCAGCGTCCGCCCGGCGTAGACGAACGCCCGCTGCCCGAGCAGGCCGAAGTGAAACTTCCGGCACAGCGCGTTGGACGGGGCGTTGGAGATGGGCGGGAACGCGTGCATGCTCGGAAACTGCGGCGCCGCGCGCACGCGCTCGATGAGCAGGCCCAGGGCACCGGTGGCGATGCCGCGGCCCTGAAACGCCGGGAGCACCATCCAGCCCGTCTCATGGATGGTGAGCCCGTCCAACTCCTTGCCCCAGATCCCGATCGTTCCCACCCTCGGACCCTCGGCATCGGCGACGATGGTGAAGTACCAGGGATCCGCCACCCGCCGCGCGTGACTGTCCGGGAGGCGCGCGGGGTCGATGGGACCGCCGAGCTCGCGCATCACGACCGGATCGGTCTCCAGCGCCTCGGTCAGCGCGAAGTCACCATCCTCGTACTGCGCCAGTCTCACCATCGCCAACGCTAGCGTCTGGCACGAGTCAGATCACTGAAAACGCCGGCGAAACGGAGGGAAGATGGCCGAGCCCTACACGCAGATCAACCTGACCGAGGTCGAGGACGCGGCTCCGGCCAACGGATTCGGCGATCGCTGGGAGGCGCGCGGCGCGCGCAGGCCGCTCGAGGCCGAGCAGACCGGCGTGACCCACTTCCGGTTGCGTCCGGGCAAGCGTTCGCCGTTCGCGCATCGCCACACCGAGGCCGAGGAGGTCTATGTGATCCTCGCCGGCAGCGGGCGCATCAAGCTCGACGACGAGCTGCGCGACGTGCGCGCCCTCGACGCCATCCGGGTGCGACCCGACGTGCCGCGGGCGCTGGAGGCCGGACCCGAGGGGCTCGAGTTCCTGGTCGTCGGCCCGCATTACGACAGCGACGGCGAGCCCGTGGAGGACCCCTGGGTCGCCTGACCGCCGGCGCCGGCGGCGAGCTAGACCTGAACCACCGACTCGAACGGGGCCGCCGCCTCCGCTGACTCGAACAGACTGCGCTCGCGCATCCACTGCTGGGAACGGTCATAGGAGTCCGAGGTGTAGGGCAGGAAGACGATCCGCTCGCCCGGGCCGAAGCGCCGCACGTCGATCATGCTGTGGAAGCGCTCGGGGATCTCCTTGAGGTAGTGCTGCTTGTAGGGCTCGGGCTGCAGGTCGAGCTCCATCTGGGCGCGCTTGAGCGCGTCGAAGTACTTCTCGACGTCGGCCGGGTCGGTCTCGAAGTCGAACATGAAGCCGGCCATGAAGGTGGTGTCGAGGATCTTCCGGCAGCCCTGCTGCTCCACAAGGTAGGTCGGCGCGCTCCAGATCGCCGCCGCGGGCACGGTGCCCGCGAGCAGTGCGTCGACGCGGTCATAGGGCATGCCGCCGAAGCGCAGCGTGATGTCCTGCTCGCCCAGGAAGGGCTCGAGGGCCTGGATCGTCGAGAAGTGGCTACCCGAGTGGTAGCCGACGGCGACGTCGACGCCGGCGAGGTCCTCGGGACGCTGGATGTCAGAGTCCGCCCGCACGTAGACGCCGCTGGGCAGGATGGCGTAGCAGCGGCCCCACATGCGCCCCGCCGCGTCGCCGGCGGCCTGGTTGACCGCCCAGTGACAGGCGCAGCTCATGCCCTTCTTGCCGCCGCCTCCGACGCGGTAGAGCTCGTAGGCGCCGGTCTTCACATCCTCCTGGCCGGCGGGCTCAATGTCCTGGTCGGTGTTCTGCTGGGCGCGGACATCGAGCTCGTAGTCGAGGCCCTCATCCTCGAAGTAGCCGTTCTGCACGGCGATCCAGTCCTGCAGCCGGCCGTGCGTGGAAATCTGGAACCGTCCCATCCGCGCTCTCCCTCTATCGCTTCCCAGTGCTCGTCTCCAACCTAGTCGACCAACAGCCTACGGCGCATCTCTACCGTTCATAACCGTACGTGAATCGCCTTGGCCGAGGGGAGTGAGTGGCTGTGACCTATGACGGGTCGGTGAACGAGTGGTGCTCATGGGTCACGGTCCAGCGCCCCTCCTCCTTGCGCAGGCCGATGGTGAGGCGCAAGCGTCGCTCCGGGTCGCGCTCGAGCGCCTCGGCCGTAGCGCACTTGAGCAGAGCGAAGGCGAACGCGACGTCGTCTCCGGCGGTGACCTCGAGCGACTCGATCTCGAACACCGCGCCGCTCGCCTGCCACTCGAAGAAGCCCGGCCACGACGCGCGGTATTCGTCCAGTCCGCGGTTCCCCTGCTCGGGCGGTGGCACGTCGAACATGACGATGTCGCGTGCATGGTCCTCCAGGACGGCCGCCATGTCGCCTTCGTGGACCGCCTGCGCCCAACGCTCGATGAGCTCGCGGATGGTCTGTGTGTCACTCATGATGCCTCCTGTGGTTGAGGGGTGTCGCTGGTGAAACCCCGGGTGGCGCGGAAACTCATCGCGATCGCGATGATGGGCCCATGACCTCGGTTCTGCTCGAGGCGGCGCGCGCCGGGGATGCCGACGCGTTCGAGACGCTCGTCGCACCGCACCGCCCGGAGATCCAGGCTCACTGCTACCGCATGCTCGGCTCGCTGCACGATGCCGAAGACGCGATGCAGGAGACGCTGGTCCGGGCCTGGCGCAGCGTGCACGGGCTCGACGACCGCGGCTTCATCCGCGCCTGGCTGTTCAAGATCGCCACCAACCGCTGCCTCACTGCGCTGGAGCGGCGCGGCCGGCGCGAGCTTCCCGTTGACGTGTCGCCCGACATGCCGGCCACGGAGATCAGCTGGCTCGAGCCCTACCCGGACACCACACCCGAGGACCGGATCATGGCCCGCGAGTCGATCGAGCTCGCCTACGTCGCGGCGCTCCAGCACCTCTCCCCGGTGCAGCGAGCGACCCTGATCCTCCGTGAGGTCCTCGGCTTCTCCGCCGCGGAGGTGGCCGAACTGCTCGACACCTCGGCCGCGTCGGTCAACAGCGCGCTGCAGCGCGCCCGCAAGGCCGTGGACGCAACCGCCGAGACCCAGCAGACGGTGCTGGGCGAGCTGGGCGACGACTCGATCTCGGCGCTCGTGGAGCGCTGGGCGGACGCGTGGGAGGCGGCGGACGTCGACACCATCGTGTCGATGCTTGCCGAGGACGCGCGCTTCTCGATGCCGCCGTGGCTCGAGTGGTTCCAGGGTCAGGAGGCCATCCGGACGTTCCTGCTCGACGGCCCGCTGCGCTCCCGCTGGCGCTTTCTGCCCACCACCGCCAACGGCCAGTTGGCCTTCGGGACCTATATGTGGGACGACGAGGCCGGGCGCTTTGTCCCCGGCGGGCTCGACGTGCTGACGATCCACGACGGCCGCGTGGCGGAGGTCACCGTCTTCCTCGAGGCCGACTTCGCGCGGTTCGGCCTGCCCGACGCGGCTCTCGGCCTAGAGCATCCTCGCAGCGCGCTAGCGTCCGGCTCATGCTCCCCTTCCAGACGGCACTGGGCACCTGCGGGATCGCCTGGAGCGACGCGGGCATCACCGGGATCCTGCTGCCGGGCACGCGTGGGCTGCCCCGGCATCCAGGCGCCGAGCTGCCCGAGGCGCCGGACGCCATTGCGGAGGCGATCGCGGCGATCGTCGCCCTGCTGGACGGCGAGCCCACCGACCTGCGCGGAGCGGTCCTCGACGAACGCGGGATCGACCCGTTCCGGCGCAGCGTCTATGCCGCCGCGCGTGAGATCCCGCCGGGCGCCACCGCCAGCTACGGCGACATCGCCCGCGCCATCGGCAAGCCCGACGCGCCGCGCGCGGTCGGCCACGCCCTGGGCGAGAACCCCTTCCCGATCATCGTCCCCTGCCATCGCGTCCTGTCCTCGACGGGAGCGCTCCATGGCTTCTCCGCGCCGGGCGGCATCGCCACCAAGCGGCGCATGCTGGAGATCGAGGGCGCGCCCGGCTTCACCCAGCTCTCGCTGCTGCGCGCCTGACGGCCGGCTGCAGGTACGCGCCCTGCGCGCGCAGCGCGTCCTGGATCTCGCCCACGTCCACCGTCCCCGCCGCAGCGCCGGAATCGGCGGCCAGCGCCGCGGCCACGCCGGCGGCCTGACCCGTCAACCAGCATTGCGGGATCTCGCGCATGAACGCCTGGGTCTGGGAATCGCAGGCGATGTGACGCCCCGCCACCAGCACGTTGTCCAGGCCGGTCGGCAGCAGCGCGCCGTAAGGGACCGAGACATTCTCGAAGGCCTGCGAGGGCGACGGCGAGACCCCGATCTCGTCGGCATGGCGCACGCCCCCTTTCCACTCCTCGGCGCGCATCTGATGGCGTCCGAGGACCCGCCCGGTGTGGCGCACACCGACCTGCGGCGCCGAGAGCATGAACCACGCGCGCTCAAACCCCGGCGCATGCCGGCGGAAGTAGTTCAGGTGCGCGATCATGCGCCGGCGCGACTGGATCTCCACCCGCGTCAGGTCAGCGACGTCAAGTCCGCTGTAGCCGCGCAGGCGTGGCCCCAGGAACAGCGCCACGTCGTCGCGCCACCCGATCACCGGCCGCTCGACATAGCCGAGCGCCTCCCGGGCCTCCTCCATCAGTGCGCGATGGCCCCGGGGGTCCTCGCGCTTGAAGGCCAGCCAGCGCGGGAAATCCACGCCGGCCCAGGTCCAGCCGGTGTTGAGGCAGTGCTGGATGTTGCTCTCGCTGCCGTCGGCGTCTGACTGAAACGGCGTGCCCGCCTGCCGGCACACGTCGAGGTCTCCGGTGGCGTCGATGACCACCCGCGCCAGCAGCGCTCGGCGGCCCTGCTTGCTCTCGAAGATGACTCCGCTCACGTTGGCGCCGTCGCGCACCACGTCCACCGCCCAGCTGTGGAGCAGGAAGCGCACCCCCGCAGCGGCCAGAAGCTCGACGGACGCCAGCTTCAGCCACTCGGGGTCGATCATCGGCGACCATGTCACCACTCCGCGAAACGCGCCCTGGCGCCCGCCCCAGTGCCCAACCGGCTCCTCGTCCGTGGAGCCCCACTGCTCCTCGGGCGCGCCGGCGACGGCGTGATCGGGGAGCTGTTCGAGGATCTCGCGGGCGAAGCCGTCGATGACCAGTCGTCCGGTCCAGTCGGTCATCCGGTCGATCCAGATGACCAGCCCGCCGGTGGAGAGCCCGCCGAGGTGGTTGTAGCGCTCCACCAGGGTCACCTCGGCGCCGAGCCGTCGCGCGGCGAGGGCGGCGGCGCAGCCGGCCGGGCCGCCGCCGACGACCAGCACATCCGTCCGGGCGTGGACGGGCGTCTCGCGCGGGGGCTCGTAGACGGTCAGCCCCGGCGGCGCCGGCGGCGGGGTGAGCTCATCGCCGTCTCGGTCCGCCGTGCCGGAGATGTCGCTGGCGCCGTGATAGAGCTCGTTGCCACCGCTCATAGGCCGAAATTAACACCGCGACCCCTCCGCTCCAAATCGCGTTTGTGTATGTGGGGTATCAGCGCGGCTGATGGCTTGCCGACCCTGACGATCAGCCACCTTGATACCTGTGGGCCGCGGCACCGACCGAGAGCTCCCGGGCCTCGAGCGCCGGCCGCGGGAGCAGCAGCGGGGTGGCCAGCAGCAGCGCGCCGGCGATGGCGATCCCGGCGCGCGGGCTGGTGACGGCGGCGAGCACGCCCCACAGGGCGGTCAGCGCCGCGGTCGTCGCGCTGCTCGAGACCGACCATGCCGAGAGCATCCGGGCGACGCGATCGGGCGCGGTCTGCTCGAGCCGATAGGTCGCCATCACCGGGTTGAAGACACCGATGCAGGTGATCAGGCCGAACTGGATGACGATGACGAGCGCGATCCCGGGGACCCCCGGGCCGATCAAGACCAGCCCGATCGGCCAGCAGGCGCGCAGCGCCCCGGCGATGAACATCACCTTCGCCTGCCCCCAGCGGGCGACGAGCCGTCGCGCCAGCCGGGCGCCGATCAGCCCGCCGACGCAGGGTGAGGCGAAGGCCAGGCCGAACTGCCACGGGGCGAAGCCCAGGCGGGCGAGCATGAGCACCGACAGCAGCGGCTCGGTGGCCAGGATGAGCCCGTTGACCAGAATCGTGTTGAAGAACAGGGCGCGCAGCTGGGGATGGGTGAGGATGTAGCGCCAGCCGTCGAGCAGATCGCCGCGGCGCAGGCGCGTCGCGCCGGCGTGCTCCGGGCGCGGTTCGGCATGCCGGATGGCGCCGATCGCCAGGGCGGAGAGCAGGTAGCTGGCGGCATCGGCGACGACGGTCGTCACCGGGCCGAACAGGCCGATGGCCGCCCCTCCCAGCGGCGGCCCGACCGCGGTCGCGCTCCAGGTGGTGGACTCGAACCGGCCGTTGGCGACGAGCAGGTCCTCGGGTGCCACCAGCTCCTTTACGTAGGCGCCGCTGGCCGCCCGGAAGGCGTTCCTGGCGGCGCCGACGATCACCGACACCACCACGAGCTGGAGGAACGTCAGCCGGCCCAGTTCATAGGCCACGGGGATGCTCAGCAGCGCGGCGAAGCGGATGAGGTCCATGGCCACCATCACCGGCCGCTTGCGCCGGAACTCCACCCAGGGCCCGAGCGGTACCGCCACCAGGGCGCCCACCCCCAGCCCGCACGCTGACAGGATCGCCACCTGGGCGGCCCCGGCGTGCAGCACGCGGATGGCGATGATGGCGAAGGCGCCGAAGCCCAGGCCGGTGCCGTAGGCGCTGACCGCGTAGGCCCTCCACAGCCAGCCGAAATCCTTTCCCAGCGACCGCCGAGCCTCACCGGATCCTCTGCCTCGTCTCACCACCCTCATCACGCGAACGAGGGATCAAAGCGACCCCGCCGGACGCGGTGGTCGATCGCCTGCAGCGGCGCCGCTGATCAGGCGTCTGAGCCGCTGATCACGGCGGGAGCAACTGGTTCGGCGTACAACCGGGCCACGTCCGCGGCGCGGCACTCGAGCGTGCGGCGCTGGTTGAGATAGCCCTTGTCGGTCACCTCGCCGGCATCGAGGCTGGGCGGCTGGGCCAGCAGGAGCAGCCGCTCGATCCGCGAGGCCGAGCCGGCCTGCGCGTTGAGCGAGAGCAGCGCCTGCGCCAGATGCGCGCGCAGTGTCGGGTCGTCGAGCGCGACGTCCGCGGCGGCACCGGTCAGCCGGCGCGCCTCGGCCTGGTTGATCCACGCCATGGCGGCGACGTACTCGGCGTCCTGCCCGCAGATGACGGCGTCGGTGAGCACCCCGGCCGCGCTGATCAGCCGGGTGCGCAGCGCGCCGGCCGCGACCCACGTCCCGGTGAGCAGCTTGAAGTTCTCCGCGATCCGCCCGTCGAACAGCACGCCCTCATTGGCGTCCTGCGCGTCGATCACGCGCACCGCGTCGCCCGAGCGATAGAACCCGTCCCCGTCGAAGGCGGCCTCGGTCAGGTCGGGACGGCGGAAGTACCCCGGGGTGACGTTCGGGCCCTTGACCCGGATCTCGAGCCGGTCGCCCACTGGCGCGAGCTTGATCGTGCAGCCGGGGATGGGCACCCCGATGCAGCCGGTCGGAGCGCCGAGGTAGTGCATGCTGGTCGCGCACGGGGCGGTCTCGGTCGTACCCCAGCTCGAGGTGAGCGGGACCTCATGGTCGGCGTGCTCGGCGGCCACCGTGCGCAGGCGTGTGGCCAGCGCGTCGGGCAGCGCGGCGGCGGCGTAGAACATGAAGCGCAGCCGGCTGAAGAACCTCTCGGCGAGCTGGGCGTCGTTCTCCAGCGCGGGCGCGAGCAGCGCGTACCCGGCCGGCACGTTGAAATACAGCGTCGGGGGGACGTCCGTGAGCGCGGCGACCGTGCGTCTGAACAGGGCCGGGGCCGGCTTGCCGTCGTCGATGTAGATCGTGCCGCCGTTGAACAGCGCGAGGTTGAGGTTGTGGTTGGCCCCGAAGGTGTGGCTCCACGGCAGCCAGTCCACCATGATCGGGGGCTCGTCGGCCAGGAACGGCCAGATGGCCTGGAGCATCGCCTGGTTGGCGCACAGCATTCGGTGGGTGTTGACGACGCCCTTGGGAACGCCGGTGGAGCCCGAGGTGAACAGCAGCTTGGCCACGGTATCCGGTCCCGGCCCGCCCCCGGACTCGCCGCCGGCGCCGGTCGGGTCGCTTGCGAGCAGGTCATCCAGGCGCAGTGCCCGCTCCCGCTCCCCGCGAGCGACGAGCACCCGTCCGACGGTCGAGGCGAGCGCGTCGATTGCGGCGGCGAACGGGACCGCGTCGTCGGCGAACACCAGGCCGGGCTCGGTCAGCTCGGCGATGGCCTTGATGCGCGCGTGGTCGGAGCTCATCAGCGAGTAGGCGACGCTGATCGGCATCACCGGGACCTGGGCGGCGTACGCGCCGAGGCTGACCAGGAGGTGCTCCAGCGAGTTGCCCGAGAGGATCATGAGCGGTCTGTCGGGGCCGAGTCCGAGGTGCCTGAAGGCGGCCGCCAGCGCGCGTGACCGCCGCTCAGCCTCACCGTAGGAGAGGGCGGTCCAGTGGTCCTCGGGATCGCGCTGCGCGGCGAGGACGCGGTCGGGGTGCTCGGCGGCCCGCCGCCGCAGGACCGCCGTGATCGACGGCTCGATCTCACCCAGCGGATGGCGCGAGGCGAGCACCGTGGACCCGTCGTCGCGACGCTCTGACTCGATGTCCGGGGGTGCGAATGTCTGGAGTTCCAGCAGCGGGCTCATCGTGGTTGCAACCTCCTCTTCTGCACCGAGCCGGCCCACATCATGCGCCGTCGCCGACTCAGTCGTGGCACGAACGCAACAATCTTGCGGCAAATACGGGTCAGAGAGGGCCTTCATTGCACCTAAATGGCGATTGGCTGCGTCTTCATTGCGCCTGTGGCGTCTCTGAGCGACCATTCTGCTCATGACTGCCATCGCCCATCCCCATCATGCCGCGAGCCGGACCTCGCTCCAGCTCGACGGCGCCACGCTCACCATCTCCGACGCGCTCGCCGTCGCGCGCGGCAATCGCACCGTGAGTGTGTCCGAGCGTGCGGCGGAGGCGGTCCGGGCCAGCTGCGAGCTCAAGTACGAGCTCATCGCCAGGGAGATCCCGATCTACGGCGTCACCACAGGGTTCGGCGACAGCGCCCACCGCCAGATCTCGCCGGCCAAGGCCGGCAGGCTGCAGCAGAACATCCTGCGCTTCATGGGCGTCGGCACCGGCCCGATCGCTGCACCCGAGGTGGCGCGGGTGACCATGCTGCTGCGCGCCAACTGCCTGTCCAAGGGGAACTCGGGGGTGCGCGTCGAGCTCATCGAGCACGTGCTGGAGCTTCTGAACCATGACGTGACGCCGTTCATCCCGGAGCGGGGCTCGTGCGGCGCCAGCGGCGACCTCGCCCCGCTGTCCTACGTGGGCCGCGCCCTGGCCGGGGACGGCGACGTGCTCTACGACGGCATGCCGCGCGGCGCCGGGGAGGTCCTGGCCGAGCTCGGGCTCGAGCCGTTCCTGCTGGAGGCCAAGGAGGGGCTCGCGCTGACCAACGGCACCTCGTTCATGAGCGCCTTCGCGTGCCTCGCCGTCGGCGCCGCGCGGGAGTTGGCTGACCTCGCCGACCTGATGACCGCAATGGCCTCCGAGGCGCTGCTGGGCAACCGCGGCCACTTCAACGCGTTCCTGTTCGACGACGCCAAGCCCCACCCGGGGATGGTCACCAGCGCCCGCCACATCCGTGAGCTGCTCGCCGAGTCCAACCTGGCCGCCGACAGCGACGAGCTCTTCGAAGGGGGCATGGACGGCGCCGGGTTCCTCGAGCTCGATCGCCAGGTCCAGGACAGGTACTCGATCCGCTGCGCGCCGCACGTGGTCGGGCCCCTGCGCGACCTGCTGGTCTGGGTGGAGCAGTGGGTGTCGGTCGAGATCAACTCGTCTGACGACAACCCGCTCTTCAACGTTGCCGCCGGCCGCGTCGAGAGCGGCGGCAACTTCTACGGCGGCCACATCGGGCAGGCGATGGACTCGCTCAAGGTGGCGCTGGCCAACCTGTGCGACCTCATCGATCGTCAGATCGCCCACGTCGTCGACGAGAAGTTCAATCGCGGTCTGACCGCCAACCTCATCCCGCGCTTTGAGCCCACCCACCCGGAGGCCGGCCTGCACCACGGCTTCAAGGGCCTACAGCTGTGCGCCTCGGCAATGACGGCCGAGGCCATGCACCTGTCCGCTCCGACCACGATCCATTCACGCTCCACCGAGGCCCACAATCAGGACAAGGTCTCGATGGGCACCATCGCCGCGCGCGACGCCCGTTCGATCGTTGAGCTGGCCCAGAACATCGCCGCCATCCACCTCATGGCCTGCTGCCAGGCGCTGGAGCTGCGCGGCATCGAGCAGGCGAGCCCGCGGACGCAGGCGGCGTTCCACCGCGTGCGCGAGCACGTCCCCTTCCTGGACCGCGATCGCTACCTCGACGCCGACATCGCGACGACGGTGGCGCTCATCCAGTCCGGGGCGATGTCGGAGTTCGTCGCGCAGGTCTGAGGCGAGTCATTTGAGGCCTCACAGCCGGAATCGCTACGTGCGCTCACCCAGCAGGAGCTGCAGGTTGCGCTCAATGTGGCGGCCGGAGCCACCAACAAGGAAGCCGCTGCAGCTCTCTTTCTGAGCACCAAGACGGTCGAGTTCCATCTCTCAAACGCCTACCGCAAGCTGAACCTCCGGTCGCGCGCCGAGCTCGTGCGCAAGGTGGCCGGCCTCTCGTAGTGGGGTAGCGGGCGACTGGCGGATCGCTCGCAGCCCCGGCGTCACGCCCCGTAGGCCCCGACCTCGTGGTAGAGCTTGATGATCAGGTTCGTCGTACCCGGCAGGTTGTCGAGGGTGGCCCGCACCTCGGGCAGCTGCTCCAAGCGCTGACGGTCCTCCACGCTGCCCATCTCAATGGTGATCGCGATCGAGGTGCGATCGCCGCTCTGGAAAACCCGTGCTCTCAGGAACCCGGGATCCTTGACGACGTCGCCGAGCATCTCCTCCAGGCGCCCGACGACGGCGGCCTCGTCTGCGGGATCGACCTGCCACACATGGACAAGTACCGGGCTCTCATTCATCGACGCACCTCGCTTGTGGGCTTGTCTGCGGCCAGCGCGTGGTCCAGGCGGACTCGTGCTCGATCACATTGTGCTTGAGCGCGCGCCTATCGCGTCGCGCGCCGCGGCCACGAGTCCTGACGACGCTGATGACAAATCGGGTCACTATGACCCGGATCGTCATCACCGTCGCGGCACGGGGTAACGTCAGGCACGATGTCCTCGATCAGCGACCCCGTCGCGCTCACCTCGCTGTCCAGCGGCGCGGGCTGCGGCTGCAAGCTGGCCGCCGCGGACCTGCTGCCGATCGTGATGGACCTGCCCACGGCCACGGACCCGCGGGTGCTCGTGGGCGCCCCGACGGGCGACGATGCGGCGGTGTTCGCGCTCACCGAGGACCTGGCCCTGGTGCAGACCATCGACTTCTTCACCCCGCTGGTCGACGACCCCTATGACTTCGGGCGCATCGCCGCGGCCAACGCGCTGTCTGACGTCTACGCCATGGGCGGCCGGCCGATCACCGCGATGAACGTGGTCGCCTTCCCCCTCGAGCAGTTGGGCGGTGACGTGCTCACCGCGATCCTCCGCGGCGGTCTGGACGTGGTGACCGAGGCGGGCGCTTCGGTCGTCGGCGGCCACTCGATCAAGGACGATGAGCCCAAGTACGGCATGGCCGTCACCGGCACCGTCGACCCCCGGCGGATCATCACCAACGCCGGGGCCATACCCGGCGACATGCTCGTGCTGACCAAGCCCCTCGGCGTCGGGGCGATCGTCACCGCCGCCAAGCGCGGGACGGCGAGCTCGGATCTCGTCGCCACCGCCGTCTCGGTGATGGTGGAGCTCAACGCCGCGGCGTCGCAGGCCGCGCTTGCGGCAGGCGTCCACGCCATGACCGACGTCACCGGCTTCGGCCTGCTCGGGCACCTGCACAACCTCGCACGTGAGAGTGGGCTGGCCGCCGAGCTCGACGCGGCCGCGGTGCCGGCGATCGACGGCGTCGAGGCGCTCCTGCGCGACGACGGTGCCGTCTCGGGCGGTAGCCGGCGCAACGCGGAATGGGCGGCGACGTTCGCTGCTATCGATCCCGATGTTCCCGCGTGGCGGGCCCGCCTCATCGTCGACGCGACGACGTCCGGGGGCCTGCTGGCCGCCGTCCCGGCCGCGCATGCGGACGCGATCGCGGGCGGCACGGTGGTCGGCCGGCTCGTCGCGGGCGCGCCTGGCACGATCCGCGTGCGGTGAGCGAGATCACCAGCTTGGAGCGGCCCGGGGCCGGTGCCCCGAACGGCCTTCAAAGCCGTTGGCGGCGCCTCGACGGCGCCGGGAAGGTTCGACTCCTTCGCCGCTCCGTCCCATGACGAGGAACCCGTCCCCGCCCGCGCCCGCCGCCCCGCTCACGCTTGGCACCGCCGGCCACATCGACCACGGCAAGACCGCTCTGGTCCGGGCACTCACCGGCGTCGACACCGACCGGCTGCCCGAGGAGCGCGAACGCGGGATCTCGATCGCGCTCGGCTACGCGCCCCTGGCGCTGCCCTCCGGACGGCGGCTGTCGCTCATCGACGCCCCGGGTCACGAGCGCTTCGTCCGGACGATGGTCGCGGGCGCTTCCGGGATCGATCTGTACCTGATGGTGGTCGCCGCCGACGACGGGGTGATGCCCCAGAGCGTCGAGCACGCCGCGGTCCTACGCGCCCTCGACGTCACCGCCGGCGTCGTGGCGATCACCAAGGCCGACCTGGCGGACCCGGGACGCGCCGAGCGGGAGGCTCGGGCGCTGCTGCCCGACGCCGACGCGTTTGTCGCGTGCTCGGCGGCGGCCGGCGCCGGTGTCGCCGAGGTCGCCGCGGCCCTGGACCGCGTGGCCGCCCGCCTGCCGACGCGCGCCGAGCTTCCCGGCGAGCCGCTCCTGCACATCGACCGCTCGTTCACCGTCGCGGGCATCGGCACCGTCGTGACCGGGACGCTGTGGTCCGGGACCCTGCACATCGGTGACACGCTCACGCTGCTGCCCGGTGAGCGCCCGGTGCGCATTCGCGGCCTCCACGTCCACGACGAGCCGGTGTCGCAGGCGCGCGCCGGTCAGCGCGTGGCCGCCAACCTCGCGGGCGTGCGCGCGAGAGACGTGTCACGCGGTGACGCGCTGGCGGCGGAGCGTCGCGTGGCCGAGACCACGATCCTTGATTGCGCCCTGGAGCTGGTCGAGGGCGCGCGTCACGGCGAGCGGGTTCAGGTCCACCACGGCACGCGCGACGCACCCGGGCGGCTCGCCGACCTCGGCGACGGGCTGTGGCAGCTGCGGCTGGAGCGGCCGGTTCTGGCCGCCGACGGCGACCGCGTCGTGGTGCGACGCCTGTCGCCGCCCGACACGCTGGGCGGCGGGACGGTGCTCGACGCCGGGGCCAGGCGCCACGGACGCCGACCCGACGTGCTGGCGCGGCTGCGGGCCCGGGCGCAAGGGCGACCGGAGCCAGCCTCTGACCCGACCCCGCACGCGGCGCAAACGGCGCACGCGGCGCAGGTGGCGCCGCCCGCGATGCCCCCGATTGATCCCGCCATCGTCACTCGTGTCGAGGCCGACCTGCGCACTGCCGGCCTCGCCCTGCTCAACGCGGCCTCGCTCGACGGCGCCGGGGCCCGCGCGCTGGCGGCGCTGCGCGACGGCGGCCGCGCCGTCAGGATCAGCGGCCGGCTCTACGTGCACGCTGAGCTTGCCGCCGAGGTCCAGACGAGGATCGTCGCGATGATCGAGACCGCGGGCTCGGTGTCGCTGGGCGAAGTCCGCGATGCGCTGGGCACCGGCCGCAAGCCGGCTCAGGCGTTCCTCGAGCACCTCGACGCAGAGCGCGTCACGCGCCGCCGGCCGGACGACCGGCGCGTTCTGCGGGCACGCGCCGCCGCTCGGTCAGCGTCCTGATCGGCTATCCAGGCTCGACAACGGTGATCGAGAGCTCGGACTCCCGGCTCGTCGCGCGCCCGCGGGCCATGCGCGCGACCGCCGCGTCGTCCTGAGCCGAGGACGCCCCCGACTGCACCCAGGCGAAGCGAAAGCAGAGCCCAGCGGCCAGGAAGGCGACGCTCGCGATGTGCTCGAGGGGCCCGGGCGCGCGGCGGCGCAGCAGCCGCGCCGCCAGCCCCGCGCGTGCCAGCCACTGGGCCCGGCGAAACCAGGCCGCGCCGGACCCCTCTTCCAGCACCGACGCCAAGTCTCCGAGGTGATGGTGGTTGGCCTGGGAGAGCAGCAGCTCGGCGGCGATGGCGCCGCTCTCGACGCGCCCGAGCGCCTCGCAGGTCGGATGGTCCGACGGCAAACCGGTCGCCGTGAGGACCAGGCGGGTGGTGGCGGCGCCGGTGAGGGTGGCGGTCGCGACGAAGATCGGGCCCAGGAACAGCCGGCTGCGCGCCCAGACCGGGACCGCCGTCGAGGCGAGCAGCACGCCGGTGTAGGACCCCAGGTAGCCCCCGGCCGCGGCCGTGGCCACGCCCAGCCCCTGCGCGGTCCGCCGGCGGCCGAGGAGATCGGCGCCGATGGCCGCTGAGAGGAGACTGCCGAACACGGTCAGGCACCACGAGCCCATCGACATGGGCGAGCGCGGCTTGAAGATGCGCAACATGTTGTAGAACCGTTCGGGTCGCCCGAGGTCGAGGATCAGCAGGGGCGGCGAGGGCAGGAGGGCGCCGAGGGCCACCTTGCGCGCCACGCGCGCCGAGCGCTCGTCGCCCGCCAGGTCGCAGGCGACGCCGACGAATGACGCGCCCGCCGCCATCCCGCCGAACCAGAAGTAGATCGGGACCTCCCGGCTCCAGACCGGCGCCTTCATCATCGGTCCCTGGATGATCGCCGGCGGATCGCCGCGGCGGCCGCGCAGGTTGGCCTGCGCGACGCGCTCAGGGTCGGCCGGCTCGGCCGAGGCGTAGCGCGTGTCGCGCCGGTAGATCGATGACCACTTTGCGTCCTTCCAGCCGCGCTGATGCAACCCGACCGCCGCGCCCGCGACCGCGCGCCGCCACGAGGCGGGACCGCCGGGAGTGCCGACGGCGGGCTCCATGTCGCGCTCGCTCACCGCGCGGACCTCCGGCGCCGCGTCCGGGCGATCAGGTCCCCCGCGAGCTCGAGCGCCCCGGCGCCGACGCCCAGCAGGGCGAGCGCGCCGACGCTCTTGGGCGGCCCCGGGCGCATGCGGAAGGCCAGTGTGACCCCGGCCGCGGCGGCCAGCCCGGCCCCGACCGCGGCGAGCGTCGCGGGGACGACGTTCTCCTGGATGGGGGAGTCGGCCTCGGCCGGCAGGCCGTAACGCTCGGGCGGCTCGGTCAGCAGGAAGAAGGCTCCCAGACCGCCGGCCAACTGGGCCCCCGGCGCGTCGCCGGCGCCGTAGAGGTAGGCGCCCGCCAGCCCACGATCCTGGAGCGTGGCCACCCGGCGCTGCGCGACGTCGACGAGCTCCTCGTAGGGGCCGAACTGAATCGAATCGGTGGGGCAGGCCTTGGCACAGGCCGGCTCGAGGCCGTCCTGGAGGCGGTCGTAACAGAGCGTGCACTTGGCGGCGCGGCCGTCCTCAGGCGAGCGGTCCACCACGCCGAAGGGGCACGACGGGATGCAGTACCCGCAGCCGTTGCAGACGTCCTGCTGCAGGACCACCGTCTCGAACTCGGTGCGGATGAGCGCGCCGGTCGGGCAGGCGTCCAAGCAGCCCGCGTTGGTGCAGTGCTTGCAGACGTCGGACATGAACACCCAGCGGTCCATATCGGCCACCGCCGCCGCGACGTCGACCGGTGCGCCCTCCTGCGCCATCGCGACGAGGTCGGGCATCTGCCCGCCGGCGCCGTGGGCGAGCGCCCGCTCGGCCTCCTCGCGGGCGATGGGCGAGGGCTCGAGCAGCTCCACGAACCGGACGTGGCGCCACGTTGCCGCGCCCAGCGACACGGTGTGGTCATAGGAGCCGGCGCGTCGGAAGGAGCCGCCGTCGGACGGCAGGTCGTTCCACTGCTTGCACGCCACCTCACACGCCTTGCAGCCGATGCACACCGTGGTATCGGTGAAGAAGCCCATGCGCTGGGCGCCGTCGCGGTGGACCGAGATCTCGGTCGGCGGGGCGTGGGGGAGGGTGTCACTCATCGGATCTGAACCATGCTCACTGTCGGCGGACGGGGGGGACGATGTGCCGGCTGTGGAGCTTGGGCTGCTCGGCGGGATGCTCGCGATTGACGTCGAGATGACCGTGGGGCGCGTTGGTGATGCTGGACGTCGCCGGCGAGCGGCGGCGGCCGCTGCGGACGTTGCAGGTCATCGTCTTGGTCGTCTCGATCGTGGTGTTGGGGTCCCCGGACAGGTGCAGCAGGTCATTGATGCTGTCGCCGACGTTCAGGCCGGAGTAGCCCCAGTGCCACGGCACGGCGATCTGGTGGATGACGCGGTCGGCGACGCGCAGCGGGCGCATCCGCTCGGTGACCATGGCGCGCGCCTCGATCTCGCCGCGCGCGGTCGTCACGACCAGCCAGCCACCGTCCTCGATCCCGCGATCGGCGGCCAGGATGGGATCGAGCTCCACGAACATCTCGGGCTGCAGCTCGTTGAGCCATGGCAGCGTTCGGCTCATGCCGCCGACCGTGTGGTGCTCGGTGAGCCGGTACGTGGTCATCACGATCGGCCAGCTCGGGTCCTCTGATCGGTTGATGGGATTGTCGGGCCGATTCCAGATGATCGCGATTGGGCTCGAGCTCAGCGCCGGATAGAGCAAATTGGGCATGGGCGACTCGACCGGCTCGTAGTGGGTGGGCATGGGCCCGTCGAGCAGCCCCGACGGCGTGTACAGCCAGGCGCGGCCGTCGCCCATCATGATGAACGGCTCGTCGCCGGCGATCGCGTCCATCCCGCGCGCGTCATCGGGCGGACGGTAGTCCGGGCGCTTGTCGACGGGGAAGTCCGGGACGTCGTAGCCCGTCCACTTGCCGTGTTCCTCGTCCCACCAGATGTACTTCTTGCGCTCGCTCCACGGCCGGCCCTGCGGATCGGCCGACGCGCGGTTGTAGAGGATGCGGCGGTTCGCCGGCCACGCCCAGCCCCACTCGGGAGACACCCAGCCGCCCTCGGCCTCGATGTCACCGGGGTCGCGGCGCCGCGCCTGGTTGACCCCGTCGGCATAGATGCCGCTGTAGATCCAGCAGCCGCACGCCGTGCTGCCGTCGTTGGCCAGCTCCGCGAAGCCGGATACCGGCTTGCCCGTGGCGACGTCATAACCGTTGATCTCGCGCAGCACGTCCTCGGCCGACGGTTCGTCCGGGATCGCGCCCTCGGCGAGCTCGGAGTAGTCCCATTTGAGGTTGACGATCGGCCAGTCCCTGGGGTCCTCCGACTCCGCGTAGTGCGCGATGACGCGCTTGGTCAGGTGGTGCATGAACCACAGCTCGCTGCGCGCGTCGCCGGGCGGGTCCAGGGCCTTGTCGCGCCACTGGGCCATTCGCTGGGTCTGCGTGAACGACCCCGCCTTCTCGACGTGCGACGCGGCCGGCATCAGGAAGACCTCGGTCTGGATGTCCTCGGTGCGGACCTCCCCGGACTGGATCTCCGGCGCGTCGCGCCAGAACGTCGCGGTCTCGATCTCATTGAGGTCGCGGACAACCAGCCACTTCATGTTGCGCAGCGCGCGGCGCATGAGGCCGCCGTTCTGGGAGCCGATCGCGGGGTTCTGGCCCATCGCGAAGAGACCGTCGAGACCGCCGTCCACTGCGCGCATCATGGTGGGGAAGTGCGCGTGGTTGCCGGTGATCTTGGGAATGTGGGCGAACCCATAGTCGTTGTCCTCGGTCGCGGCGTCGCCGAACCAGGCCTTCAGGAGCGAGACGATGTACTTGTCGAAGTTCGCCCACCAGCCCCGCTCCGCGTCTCCTGACGAGACGTAGGTCTCCAGCGAGAGCTCCTCCTCGTGGGCGCGGGGCATGTGCAGGTAGCCGGGGAGGATGTCGTAGAGCGTGGGGATGTCGCTCGAGCCCTGGATCGTCGCGTGGCCGCGCATGGCCATGATCCCGCCGCCCGGGCGGCCGATGTTGCCCAGCAGCAGCTGCAGGATCGCGCCGGTCCGGATGATCTGCACGCCGATCGATTGTTGGGTCCAGCCGACCGCGTAGCACAGCGCGGTGGTGCGCTCCCGGCCAGAGTTCTGAATCAGTGCCTGGGCGACCTCGTGGAACTGCGCCTCGGGGATCCCGCAGATCTGGGCCACCATCTCCGGCGTGTAGCGCGAGAAGTGCCGGCGCAGGAGCTGGAAGACGCAGCGCTCGTGCTGCAGCGTCTCGTCGCGATGATCTGGCCCCTCGAGCAGGCCGACGCCGGTGTGCTCGTCGAACGCCTGAGTGGCATGCTCGCGGATGCCGGAGGCCGCCGCGACCTCACCGCCCTCGTACATCCAGCTCCATGGGTCATACGTGCCGGTCTCGGGGTCAAAGCCGGAGAAGACGCCCCCAAGATCTTCGGTGTCGGCGAACTTCTCGTTGATGATCGTCGACGCGTTGGTGTAGTGCAGGACGTATTCCTTGAAGTAGGACCCCGTCTCCAACACGTGGCGGATGATCCCGCCCAGGAAGGCGATGTCGGTCCCGGCGCGGATGGGAACGTGCATGTCGGCGGACGCGCCGGTGCGCCCGAAGCGCGGATCGACGTGGATGATCTTCGCGCCGCGCTCTCGCGCGCGCATGACCCAGCGGAACCCGACCGGGTGCGCCTCGGCCATATTGGAGCCCTGGATGAGGATGCAGTCGGCGTTCTGCAGGTCCTGCTGGAAGCTGGTGGCGCCACCGCGCCCGAACGAGGTCCCCAGACCGGGGACCGTGCTCGAGTGTCATATGCGAGCCTGGTTCTCGATCTGCACGGCGCCCATCGCTGTGAAGGCCTTGCGGATGAGGTAGTTCTCCTCGTTGTCGAGCGTCGCGCCGCCGAGATGGGCGAATCCAAGGGTGCGGTCGACGCGCTTGCCCTGCTCGTCCTCGGTCTGCCATCCGTCCTCGCGGGCCGCGATCACGCGCTCGGCGATCATGTCCATCGCCGTCTCGAGGTCGAGGTCCTCCCACTCGGTTGCGCCGGGGCGGCGGTAGCGGATCGTGGTCAGCCGGCCCGGCTGCTGGACGAGCTGGCGTGAGGCCGAGCCCTTCGGGCACAGTGTCCCCTGGTTGACCGGAGAACGCGGGTTGCCTTCGATGTCGATCAGCTCGCCGTCGCGCGTGTAGACGACCTGCGAGCAGCCGACGGCGCAATAGGGGCACACCGACTCCGTGACCTTCAGGCCGGCGATGCGCGCACCCGCCTCACGCGTCTTGCGCGACGCCGAGTGCGGACCCATGCCCCAGTCGGCCACGCGGCCGACGCCAGGAAGATCTCGCAGCTTCTGGAAGCTCTTGGGGCGCGTCACTCACAGATGATTATGGTCTGCCGCGACCCTCCGCAATCATCGGTGTCGGCGTGCGAACGCGCGGTCTGGACGACGATCCGGCCGCGCAGACGCCACGCTCGCCGGCCTACGGCAGGTAGTCCATGTCCGGGAAGTCGCGCACCAACGCCTCGCGGTCGCGCTGATCGAGCGCCTTCACCAGCTTGCCCTTGACGGCGTAGAGCGGCCCGCTGACGCGGTAGGGGGGATCGGCCGAACCCGCCCGGGTGTTGCGATCCCAGTTCCAGCTCACATCGGTGGAGACCTGAAATAGGACCTTGTCGTCGCGCACCAGATACGTCGTCAGATGTGCGGTCGCGCGGACGTTTTTCGCCGGGTCGGCGCCGGTGATGTATTCCTTGAAGAGATCCTCGTGGGGCTGGGGCACATCCGCGACGTTGATCGAGCCGGAATCGCGATGGCTCGGCGAGCCGTGCTCATACCACGGCTCGGAGCGCGACCCGCGGTCGACGGCGATGATCGGCGGTGACCCCTTGGGCGTCAGCCGGTAGCTGATCCCGGAGGAGTTCGTGGTCGCCTTGTCGAGCACCGTCTCGTGCCCGTGTGCGTCGGTCACCACCATTTGCCGCGAGATCAGCTGGATCCAGTGCGAGCGCTGGGCGCGGGCGCCCTTGTACTGGAAGGTGACGGCATTCTGAAGCGCCTGAGACATCTTCCCCGTGCGTGGGAACGTCTCACTCCACGAGAGGTCGGAGCGGCTGGTCACCGTGACCGTCCCGCCGTCGACGGCCTGGGCGTCGACCTTGGTGTCGCCACCGGTGATCGTGAGGTCGTCGCTGCCGGCCACAGCATCGCCCGGCCCGTGCCGCGCGAAGCCGATCTTCCGCCTCAGCGCCGCGCCGGCGTTCTTGGGCATCCTCGCGGCCGCGTCGTCGACCTTGGCCAGCGTGTCCTTGTCAAGCCGTCGCAGCTCGCTCAGGACGAGCGCCTCGTCGCCTGGCCTACCGCCATTCAGGAGAGCCACATGCCGCGTCGCGGTCTCGGCCGGCGTCTCGCTTGTCGCGGCCGTGCCCGGGTGGCCGGCTCCGGCCCCCGCCGGGCGCGCCGCACACTTCGCCGGAATCGTCTGCAGCCGGTCGATGAAGTCCTTGAAGTGCTCGTCGGCGTGGGTCTTGGCGGTGGACACCGCCCCCGGGTTGGACTTCGCCTTCAGCGCGGCGTCGTCGTCCTTGGCCTGCTTGGCCTGGGCGGCAACCCAGTCGTCAAACGCCTGCCGGTGGCCCGTGTCGAGAACCTCGCAGTAGTACTGCTCCAGCCGCCGGATCGCCTCGTCGTGAACGACGGATGGTGCGTTGGCCCACGGCAGGACCGTGCTCGTGCTCACGACGCCGAGCAGCTCGAGGAACACCGGATGAAGTGGTGGAGGCGGTGGATCGATCAGGTGAAAGACCGACATGAAGCCCTCCACATACGCCAGCGACTCGGTGCTGCCCTTCGCCGCCTTGGCCTCGCCCTTGATCAGCTCGACATCGACATCGGACAGGCCCTTGCGATGCCCACCCAGCCACTTCTCAAAGTCGCCCGAACTCCCCTTGCCGCCACCCTTGCGCCACTGTCGCAGCGCCGTCAACGCCCTCTCGTGATGCCGGGCGTGCGTCATCTCGTGGCGCAAGGTGTCCAGCGACATCATCTTGTCGTCGGTGAAGGTCGAGCTGAAGAGCCGGACCGCGATGTGCGGTTCGGGATCGGCGGGCCCAAAGCCGAGCGGCACCCCGAACTTGCCCCCGGAGTCGACCCACGCGGTGGTGCCCCCCTTGGACCCACCGGGCTTCAGCACCAGGTTCAGGCCCGGCTTGAACCCGGTGTCGTCCGCATTGGCCCGGTTGACCGGAAACGAGTCCGGGATGTCGGCGATGACATTCGCTCCCGCGGTCTTGGCGAGGTCCTGGTAGAGCAGCGTGTAGAGCGCCGCCGCGGCATCGACATCGCGGTCGTCAAGGGCCTTCTTGGCTTCGACCACCTTCTGCTTCCAGGACGCGGCGTCGAGTCCGCCGTCAGCGACAGCGCTCGCCTGGGTGGGAAACTCCCCGCGCGGCGGTGGGTCGGGGGACCGCAGCAGGGCGCGCATGCCCCGGTTCCCTACGGCTCGCTGCAGGCGCAACACGGCGGCCTGCTGGGCCGATCGGCCCACCCGAGCCCGGGGCGCCGGGCGCTCTGTCGCCCCGCGCGTCAGCCCCGAGTCGCGCTCAAACGTCACCGCTGTCTTATACCCAAGCCCCCCACTGCCGGTCAATCCGCGTGCGCCACTCTGGTCTCGAGCACGATCCGGCCGCGCAGGCCGCCGGCGGCGAGGCGTTCGTGTGCCGCGGCGACGTCCTCCAGTCGCCCGCGTGAGGCGATCCGTGGCGTCAGCCGGCCGGCGTCGGCCAGCGCCGCGAGCTCGGCGAGCGCCCGCGCGTCGGTTCGGATCCAGACGTTGTGAACGCGGGTGCCGCGCAAGGGCGCGGGCGCGGCGCCGGCTGAAACGGCGGCGAACGAGCCCCCGTCGCGGACCGCATCGAGGGCCGGCATACCGAGGAGCGCCGCGTCGAGCACGCCGTCGACGCCTTGCGGTACGACGTCCCGGACGGCGTGTGCAAGGTCCTCCGTGCGCGCGATGAACTCAACGGCGCCCAGTTGCCGTACCAGCGCCTCGTCCTGGGGGGATGCGACGGCGACGGTGCGCAGGCCGCGGATCGAGGCGAGCTCCAGTGCGAACCCACCGAGCGCGCCGGCGGCCCCGGTGACGAGGAGCCATTGCCCGGCCTGCAGTTCGAGCCGATCCAGGGCCTGCATCGCGGTGAGGCCGTTGAGCGGGAGCGTCGCCGCTTCGGCCGCCGAGGTGTTCCGAGGGGCGGGCGCGACGGCCTCGACACCGAGGACGATGGCTTCGGCCTGCGCCCCGATCGACGCGCTCAGCAGGTTGCGCATGGCGATCACCGGGTCACCGGCGCTGAAGCGGTCGACCTCGGGTCCGACCTCCTCCACGACCCCGGCGAGATCCCAGCCGATCCCGATCTCGTTGCCGGAGGCCATCAGGCCGCTGTCGGCCAGCCGGCCGGCCCGGGTGGCGAGGTCGACGGGATTCACGGCGGCGGCCAGAACCCGGATCCGGACCTGGCCGGTCGCGGGTTGTGGGACGGGGACCTCGGCGATCTCCAGCACCTCCGGACCACCGAAACGATGGACGACGACGGCTCTCATAGTGGGCTCTCCTGGACTGGCGGTGATCATTGCCCACAGGACCATAGGAGTGTTACTCTCTTTTGGGAAGAAGACACCCAGGAGTGCGTATCGGACGTGAAAGGAAGAGCGGATGGCGACCATGACCGCAGCTCAGCGTCGTGAGCGGGACCGCCACGTGTACAACGCCTACGTCGCGGAGTGCCCCTCCCGGCAGGTGCTCGATGCGCTCAGTGACAAGTGGGTGACGCTCGTCCTCACGGCACTGGCCGACGGCCCGCGCCGCTACAGCGACCTCGCACGCACCATCGCGGGGGTCAGCCAGAAAATGCTCACCCAGACGCTTCGCACCCTCGAGCGCGACGGCTTGGTCACCCGCACCATCACCCCGTCGGTTCCGGTCCGCGTCGACTACGAGCTGACCGAGCTGGGTCAGACGATCCTGCCCGTGGTGGGCGCGATCAAGGCCTGGTCTGAGAGCCACATCCAGGAGATCCATGCCGCCCGTACGGCCTACGATCAGACCGCGGCGACATGAGTGGCTGACGCCCTCTGGGCGTCACGCGCTCGGGTCAGTGGACCAGGTCGCGAAGGCGGCGTCGAGGGCGGTGATCAGGCGCGCGTAGGTGGCGTCGACCGATCGCGGCAGACCGAAGCCGCCGGCGGCTTGCAGGGTGACGAACCCGTGCATGACTGCCCGCAGTGAGCGGATCGCGTCGACGGCGTCCTCGCCGGTGATGCCGTAGCCGTCCAGGACCGCGAGGAGCACGGCGGCGGCGGCCTCGCTGGCGGCGACGTGTTCGGCGTCGTCGGGATCCGGCGCCCTGACGGCAGCGACTGAGCGGCCGGGGTGGGCCGTGGCGTACTCGCGGTACGCGTCCGCGATCGCGTGCAGCGCGTCTGACCGGGCGCGCCCGACCGCGGCGGCCGAGAGCGCCGCGGTCAGCTCGCGCACCCCGAGCACCGCCAGGTCGCGCTTGAGCGCATCCAGCCCGGCGACGTGCTTGTACAGGCTGGGCAGCGTCACCCCGAAGCGCTGCGCGATTGCGGCGAGGGTCAGTCGCTCGAGTCCGACCTCGTCGGACAGCACGGCGGCCTCGGCCACGACGCGCTCATGGGTGACACCGGCGCGCGGCACGCCGCGGCCCTACCGGCCCGCACGACCGACGGTGATGCCGGTCGCGGCCACCCAGACCAGCAGCAGCGCCAGCGACACAGCCGCCGCCTGCGCAAGGCTGTTGCTCAGCAGCAGGTAGCCGATGCCGGAGGCGATCATCGCCGCCGCGAGCGCCGCGCCGACGTATCCCAGCCAACGCGGCATCAGGTCGCCGCGCCGCGCCAGACTGACACCGCCCGCCGCCACGGCGGCCAGCGCGAGCATCTTGACGCCGTCCAGCCGGTTGATCAGGTGAAACAGGGTGGCGGCCCGACTCGTGTCGCCGTCGGGCACGGCGCCGGCGGGCAGCACCAGGCCGAGGGCGCACTCGGTCAGCGACACCATCACCGCGCCGATGCCGGCGACGAGAATGACCCGACCGGGCCGCTCGGCGCCGCGCTCGAGGGCGGCTCGCGCCAGCGTCGTCACCACGATGGCCAGGGCAACCGCGGCGGCGCCTTCGACCAGCAGGTACTGCGTCACCGCTACGCCCTGGTGTCCGGCATACGCCGAGACGACCCGCGAGCCGGAGGCGGCCACGTTCAGATTCGATGGCCAGACCAGCAGGCCGATGACCCACGCTGCGACGAAGCCGATCCCCGCTACCGCGGGCGCCGCGGTCCGCCGGCGATGGCCGGCCCGAAATGTTGTCCCTGGTGCGGTTGCAGTATGCGTGGTCATGAGCCGGCTCCTCGGCGTAGGTAAGTATGCGTAACCAAAAAGTTAGCACGCTTAACTAACGCCGGTCAGGAGTCGACGAACTCGCGGATCAGCTCGGCCAGTCGCGCCGGCTGGTCGAGCGGAACCAGCGTGTAGGTCTCGGCTACCTCGATCACGCGGGATTGGGGAAGGAGCTCGGCAAGCCGGTGGGCATGCTCAGGCGGCATGACCCGGTCGCGCTCGGCCCAGACGATGAGCGCGGGCCGCTGGAACGCGGGCAGGCGCTCGGCTGTGTCGACCAGCAGCTTCCGCTGACCGGCGATTGCGCGCAGCACGCGCACGGTGTCGCGTCGGACCTCGGGCTGCGTGAGCACCGGGCGCAGCCAGCGTTTGGTGACCGCGTCGCCGCGCCTGGTCAACCAGCCGAAGGCGATCGGCAGCCGTCGTACGAGCCGAAGTCGCAGCTGCTGCATGAACAACCCGAACAGCGTGGGCGGCAACTTGCCCGCCAGAACCAGGGCCTTGCCCGTCAGCCCCGGCGGGAAGTTGTCGAAGGCGTCGCAGGAGATCAATACGGCCCGCCCGATCCGGCTGTCGCTCTGGCTTTGGCGGTCGGCCATCAACAGCTGCACGACCGCTCCCCCGGTGTCGACCCCGGCGACGGTCACGTCGTCCAGCTCGAGGCTCTCGATGAGCTCCTGCACGAGCCCGGCGATCCCTGCGAGGGATAGGTCGGCCTCGGGGGTCATTGCACGGCGGTGTGCGCCGAGCGGGAGCGTCGGCACCACGCACCGGTGGCCCGGCGAGAGGTCGGCGACGACGTCATCCCACAACGTCCCGTCCATGAGTAGCCCGTGCACCAGCACGACGGTGGGTCCGTCGCCTCCGGTGTCCCGGTATTCGATGATCCCTGCGGCGAGCTCGATCTCCTGCATGGCCGGGCTCTCGGAGGGCTGAGGCTGGTGGGGTGCGGTCTCGATCGACATGGCGGCTCCTGGACGTCCAATACGTGTGTAGCTGAAACTATACACCCGTATCGGAGCCCGGGGGGACCGGTTTGTCGTCCGTCAGTCCCTCCGGGAGGGCGCGCGGCCCCCGGCCGCCTTCATCAGTGCTTGCCGGTATAGATCGGTGGTCGCGACATTCCAGCGCTGGAGTTGCTCGGGACTGAAGAACGGCTCACCCAGGTGGCGGCTGATCGCCGGCTCGAACAGCACGCAGGCGAGGTTGAAGATGAACACGTGGATCGCGGCCCAGTCGCGATCGATGTCCGGCCGCAGCGCGCCGGCGTGGGCCAGCGGCGCCAGCCATTTCGTCTGGGCGATCTCCAGGAGCGACTCGAGGATCTTCGTGGCATCCTCATCCCCCTCGCTCAGCCCCCGAGCCAGGTATCGCAGCGCCACGGCGTTGTCCCTCACCCACGCGGTCACGGTGTCACCCATCGCCGTCCACGCCTCCTGACTCTCCTCGGACACCAGATCCGCGAACGTCTCGACCGCGACCGCCACCACATACTCGTTCACGGCCGTGCGAAGCCCCTCCTTGGTGCCGAAGTGGTGCTGCACCAATCCCGGCGACACCCCCGCTGCCTTGGCGACATCGCGGATCGACGTGGCCGCGACACCCCGCGCCGCGAAGCCCTCGAGCGCCGCGTTGCGGATCCGCGCCTGAGCGCTGAGATCTGACTTGCGGACCGGCATCTGGGAGAACGGCGATCCCATCCTGTATTGCCGAGAATACAGGCGTATGGCGGCTCGCCGTCCTTCGGTCAGCCGCCGACCGATGAGTCGACGGACATGCAAGGGTCTAAGCCACATGACCGATACAACCCCACTCATCACGGGTGTGGACTTCGTCTGCATCCCGGCGCAGGACTTCGACGCGATGATCGTCTTCTACGGAGAGACGCTCGGCCTGCCGTTCGTCAAGCGCTACGGGAGCCGGCGGGGCGCCGAGTACCAGGCCGGCAACCTCACGCTGGCCATCATGCGCACTGAGGACTTCGGCGGCACCTTCTCGCGCAACGCGATGCCGATCGCTCTGCAGGTCGCCGACGTGGCCGTCGCGCGGGAGCGGCTTGAGGCACAGGGCGTGCGCTTTGTCAGCGACACGTTTGACTCTGGCGTCTGCTGGCAGGCGATCTGCCTGGACCCTGACGGCAACCCGCTGTCGCTGCACCACCGCTATGCGCCGAAGGACGAACGCCCCGCCGCGCCCTAGCCGGTCCTGGCCAGTGCGGCGCCGGCAGTTGGGACCCTCGCGATGCAGAGTCTCGGAGGTCCTGATCGTATCGTTGGCCTAGTCTTCTGCAGGCGAGAGCTCGACGCCGGGAGGTGCCGGATGAAGGCGATTGTGGTGACGGACGAGGCTGCGGGAACGGGGGGGATGACGCTGGTGGAGCGGCCTGAGCCGGAACCGGCGATAAACGACGTCGTCGTTGAGGTTCATGGGTCGGGATTCACCTCGGGGGAGCTGACGTGGCCCTCGACCTTCACCGATCGCCTCGGCCGTGACCGAACACCGTCGATTCCCGGGCAGGAGCTGGCCGGAGTGGTCACCGCGCTCGGCTACGGCACGACGGGGCTGTCGGTCGGACAGCGGGTGTTCGGCATGACGGACTCGTATCGCGGCGGCGGGCTGGCGGAGTATGTGGCGATCGAGGCGCGCAACCTCGCGCCGCTGCCGGGCGACGTCGACTTCACGGTGGGCGCGAGCCTGCCAATGCCGGGGCTGACGGCGTGGCAGGGACTGTTCGAGCACGGCCGTCTGCGGGCGGGGCAGAGCGTCCTCGTGCACGGCGCGGCCGGCTCAGTCGGGTCGATGGTGACGCAACTCGCCTGTGAGGCCGGTGCCTACGTCATCGGCACCGGGCGCGCTGCTGACCGTCAGACGGCGCTCGACTTCGGCGCGGCCGAGTTCGTTGCCCTTGAGGACGACGCGCTGGAAGACGTCGGCGGCGTCGACCTGGTCTTCGACGTCATCGGCGGCGACATCCAGAAGCGGTCGGCAGACCTGATCCGCGCCGGAGGGACCCTGGTGAGCATCGCCGGGCCGCCCGAGGCGCGCCCCGCGGACGGCTTGGCGATTGACTTCGTTGTCCTGCCCGATCGTGCCCAACTGAGTGAGATCGTCCAGCGGGTGCGCGACGGACGGCTGCGGACGAACATCGGCAACGTCGCGACCCTCGACGATGCCGTCGCCGCCTTCAACCCGACCGAGCGGATCAGCGGGCAGACGATCATCCGCGTTCGTCCGTGAACCACCAAAGAGACAAATGAGCGGGGAGACGATCCCATGAAAGCAATCGTGGTAACGGACGAGGCTGCGGGAACCGCCGGGATGACACTGGTGGACCGGCCCGAGCCACCGGCAGCGATCAACGACGTCATCGTTGAGATTCATGCGTCGGGATTCGTCCCGACTGAGCTGGCGTGGCCCTCGACCTGGACCGATCGCCGCGACCGTGACCGAACACCGTCGATCCCGGGGCACGAGCTGGCCGGAGTGGTCACCGCCCTCGGGTACGGCACGACGGGGGTGTCGGTGGGACAGCGGGTGTTCGGCCTCGCGGACTGGCATCGCGACGGCACCCTCGCGGAGTATGTGGCGATCGAGGCACGCAACCTCGCGCCGCTGCCGGGCGACGTCGACTTCACCGTGGGCGCCAGCCTGCCCATCTCGGGTCTGACCGCGTGGCAGGGACTGTTCGACCACGGCCACCTTCAGGCGGGGCAGACCGTCCTCGCGCACGGCGCGGCCGGCGCGGTCGGCACGATGGTGACGCAACTCGCACGTGAGGCGGGCGCCTACGTCATCGGCACCGGGCACGCCGCCGACCGCCAGAAGACGCTCGACTTCGGCGCGCAGGAGTTCGTCGACCTCGACAGCGACGCCCTGGAAGACGTCGGCGGCGTCGACCTGGTCTTCGACGTCATCGGTGGAGACATCCAGAAGCGGTCCGCAAGCCTGATCCGGGCCGGAGGAACCCTCGTGACCGTCGTGGGGCCGCCCGAGGCGCGGCCCTCCGACGGCTTGGCAGTCGACTTCGTCGTCGAGTCCGATCGTGCCCAACTGAGTGAGATCGTCCAGCGGGTGCGCGACGGACGGCTGCGGACCAACATCGGCAACGTCGCGACCCTCGACGATGCCGTCGCCGCCCTCAACCCGACCGAGCGACGCAACGGCAAGACGATCATCCGCGTTCGTCGATAAGGACTCAGAGACGGCAGAGGCGTCGGCTCAGCAATCCGCTGCGCGATACTCGCCAGCACGATGGAGACTGACTGCCCGTGCGGTGCCGGGACGACCTACGTCGCGTGTTGCGGTCCGCTCCATCGCGGCACCGCGACCGCGTCCACGGCGCTCCGTTTGATGCGCTCTCGCTACAGCGCGTTCGCGCTCGGTGACGCGGGTTATCTAGTGGCGACGTGGCACCCGGCGACACGGCCGGCGTCGGTAGATCTCGATCCCGCGGTCGAATGGCGAAGGCTGCGGATCCGGGAGCTGACCGGCGGCACCGAAAACGACGACGTGGGCACGGTCGAGTTCGTCGCTCACTATTGGGACTTGGCCCGCAGCCAGTACGGGCGCCAGCACGAGAACAGCGGATTTGCCCGCGAGGGGGGACGCTGGTTCTACGTCGGGCCGGTGCCCTGACCGGCAGGAGGGACATCGGGGCAGCGACCGAGCATGAAGGTCAGCCCGCCTGTTCGGCAGAAGCGCCAGTTGCCGATCGGGCTCGATCACGGGTGCGTCGCGAAGACGTGGGCGACGGCTCCGCGGCTGAAGGCCGTAGTGCTCACAGGCTCGACGGCCAGCGGTGCGGTGAAGAGCCGCTCGCCCGCGCCCAGGATGACCGGATGCACGACCAGCCGGTACTCGTCGATCAGGCCGGTCGCGACCAGCGACCGTGCGAACCGTGTCCCGCCTTGCGCCAGCAGGTATCCGCCAGAGCGTTCCTGCTTGAGCCGCGTGACGGCTTCGGCAAGGTCGCCGGTGGCGATTGTCGTCTCGGGCCAGTCCGCGGACGCGAGTGAGTTCGAGAACACGATCTTGGGGATCTCGTTCATCGGCTTGGCGAACGGACCGGAGGCGCTCGGCCAGAACGTCGCCCAGCGGGCGTAGGTCGCGGCGCCGATGAGGTGCGTGTCCGCGTTGCTCACGGTCTCCAGTGTCCAGGCGGCGCCGTCTTCGGAGCGTCCCGCGGTGGCCCAGTCGCTGCTGCCGTCTGGTGGTGCGACGTACCCGTCGAGCGAGACGGACATCTTCAGGACCAGTGAGGCCATGCGCTGCTTCCTTTCCGGGATGGACGACGCGAGCTGCTCGAGTCGATTCTTCGTACTCAGACTCCAGGCAGCAGCGAGACTAATCGCCTACCGGATCGGTCGCCGGATTGTCGGTTTCACGAAATAAGGCCAGGCCCTGTGAGCGTCCCACTCGACCCCCGGGGCCTGACTCGCAGCTGGCGGCACAGACGGGAGGCGTCTCGGCCTTTTCGAAGTTCCGCTGTCCGACGAGTCGGGACCGCGGGACCCAGACTACGTGGGTGCAGAAGCGGCCGTATTGTCTTGCGGCGAGCCGGTTAATGCGGCTGTCCGATCGCGGCCGGCGAAATGAGAGGGCGAGGAGGACGCGCGATGGATCACACGTCGATCGACATCTATCTGGTGATCGACACGTTCCTGCTGCTGTTGATCGGTGTGGGACCGAAGATCGCGCTGGTTCCGTTTCTTGAGGTCACCTCCGAGATGGACCCTGCGACCAAGGCGCTCGTCGTGCGCAAGATGCTCACCACTGCGGGCGTCGTCGCGGTACTGCTTGTCGGACTCGGCGAGTTGTTGGCGAGGCTCCTGCATTTTTCTACGGGGTCGCTGTCAATCGCCGGGGGTGTCATCCTGATCATCATCGCGGCGACGATGGTTCTCGGGACGGCCGACCCGCGAGAGAGTCAAGCGATCAAGGGTCAGGATCCGGCCCGGATCGCGGTCTTCCCTTTGGCTGTTCCGTATCTTCTGAACCCGGCGGGGATCGTCACGCTGGTGACGCTCTCGGCCGAGTCGGACTCGTTCGCGGTTTTCGCGATGGTGCTGGGCGTACTCGCGCTCGTTTTAGCGCTCGACGTTGGGGTGTTTCGATGGGCGAACCGGGTGAGTGACCATCTCGATGAGAGTCGAATGCTCGTGACCGAGAAGATCTTCGGTTTCCTGCTTGCGGCGCTCGCAGTCCAGCTCATGCTCGACGGACTGCACAGTGTTGGCGTCATCCACCTGGCCGGCCACTGAGCCAGATCCAGCGCGTACCGGGGCATGGTCACTTGATCCATTCAGCTTGGAGCCCTCCGGCTTCACGGGCCGCAATCTGGGCGCGAGGCGAAGGACACCGTACGCACTTGCCGCACTGAGCACCGCGCAGGATCCCCAGAGCACGAGTGGGCTCAAGGACAGGAGCCGGGTTCCTCCGAGAGATGATGTGAGCCAGCCCGAGGCGACCGCAAGGCTGTAGAGGCCTGCGTACCGTCCCCGGAGCTCCTCGGGAGCGAGCCGCGCGACGATCGCTCCAGTGACCGTTGCAGGAAAGATCTCTCCGAAGGTCCAGACGGCAACCGACAGCAGATATCCACCGGTCGTCGACGCGATCGCCGTGAGCGCGAATCCGACGCCGACCAGTGCCACACCCGCGGCCCACACCCGGCCGGGGTCACGCCGTATCAGGCGCGGCGCCAGTACGGGCTGAGCGAGGCAAATGCCCACCCCGTTGAGGGCCATGCACAGTCCGTAGACGTGCGGACCAAGTCCGGAGCGGTGCACGGCTAGCGGCAGTGTCGAATCCGACTGGAGATACACGAAGTAATAGACCAGCACCGCCGCGGTGAACGCCAGCATCGTGCGATCACGCATGACGAGCCTGTAGCCCGAAGGGCTCTTGCGCACCGCGTCGAGTCGGCCCGAACGGTCGGGCACGAACAACCAAACGAGACCGCCCAACAACAAACCGGTGCCCGCGTCGATCCAGAAGATCGCGGTGAACGCAGACTGGGCCAGGAAGCCTGCGCTCGTCATCGCTGCCGCGAATCCGAGGTTGCTCACCCAGAACAGTGCGGCGTACGCGCGAGCGCGATCTTCCTCTGGCACCAGGTCGGCCACAAGCGCATGCGTCACCGGCCGGGGCGCCTCCAGGGTCAGGCCGAGCAGGAGAATCAGCACGACGATCAGCGCCGTCAGGCGAGCGTACGCCAGCGCCACCATGATCGCGGCGGTCGCGAGTGTGCCACCGAGAAGCGTGACCCGTCGCCCGACGCGATCTGCCAGCGCACCACCGATCAACGGAGCCACGAGCGCTCCGCCGCCGAACCCCGCGAGCATCTCACCCGCCACGACAATCGAGAACCCCCGTGCGCTGACCAGGTAAAGCGTCATGAACGGCACGACCATCGTTCCGGCTCTGTTGATGAACGCGCCGGCACACAGGACCCAGAAACCACGTCCGAGACGCACCGGCCGCTTCGACCCGCCAGGCGCTATCGCGATGTGAGCGCGTTGGTTGCCGATCACGCCCGAGCGGGCTGGTTGCCAGGCGCGCATGTTCAGCTCAGATCGCGAGCCGAATCGCCATGACAACCACAGCCAGGCTCCCGGCAATTGAGACCACGCGCTGGATCCTTGGCGTGAACCGCCGGCCGGCGTGGCCGGCGGCCAGCGACAACGCCAGATGCCACAGCGCGGAAGCAGTACCCGCCCCGACCAAGAACGCAACGCCCTCTGCCACTCCGCCCAGTGACAGGGACGCCGTAACAGACCCGAAATAAACGATCGTCAGCGGGTTGATCGCCGTCAGCCAAACAAAGCGAAAGTACTGAGCAGACGGGATGCCGAACGGCCGAGAAACGTCGCCGAGAGTCGGTGCCTGGGCGCGCCGATCACGCGACGGGCCGCGCGTGAGAGCCCACAATCCGTGAACGCCCACCAGCGCGAGGATCACGGCTGCGACGGCCCTCACCTCCGCCAGATGAGCGGCTAACCCGGCGCGGGCCGCGCCACCGGCGACCACTGCGCCCGTTGCGTAGGCCATGTCGACACTCGCGACACCGAGAGCAGCCGCCGCGCCGGCGCGCGGGCCGGCACGAACCGCGGTCTCCAGAAGCAAGGCGCTGACCGCGCCGAACTGCGTCGCGATCACCATTCCGACAATCAGGCCAGCCCCCAGGGCGTCGGGTATGTCCATACCGCGTGCGTAGCACCCGAGACTGCGAGATCACAAGCCAAGATTGGCTTCTACTGCGACAATCGCAGATATGGACGAGATCGACAGCGTCATCCTCAGGCTCCTCCGAGAAGACGCTCGACTATCCTGGCGCGACCTCGGCGCCAAGGTCGGTCTCAGTGCCAACGCGGCAGCCGACCGCGTTCGACGCCTGCGCCGAGCGGGCGTCATCACTGGCTTCACGGCGCAGATCGATCCAGCCGCAGGAGGCCGCCAGATCGAAGCGCTGGTCTCGGTGGTGCTGCTGCCCGGCACCGACTCAGACAGGTTCGCAGCCGTGAGCAGCACACTCGGTCCCGTCAGCGAAGTGCTCCACCTGGCCGGCACACCCGACTACCAACTGCGTGTCGCGTGCCACGACACGGCCGAACTCGACACCCTGCTGCGAACCCTTCGACTCAAACTCGGCGTCGCAGACACCGATACCAAAATCATCCTCCGCTCCGGCCCGCCCCCGGCCGGCACATAGGGCAACGACCAGTCCTCGCCGAGAGTCCCGAACGGGTTTCTAGATGGTCATCCTCGAGGTAGAGGCGCTCGGACATCCATAGCGGGGTCGAGCCCGCTTGTTGCCGCGCTTCCAGCCCGTCGCTGGGATCAACCCCAGGACGTCGCAAACGCAGTGAACTGGCCAACGTCCCCTGAGGGCGCCTGGATCACTGGATAGGTGACAAACGCATGCACCACGCTAGTCGAGCTGCTCGCGCTCCAGGACGGCCTCTGTCGACTGTGGCGGCGAAGCACACTGCGCGCGACGACCCGGCGCCCAACCGGGGGGGTCTTAATGCGACCGACCCCCGGTTGGGTCAACTGGCTCAGTGAGTCAACCAGCTGAGCGGAATCGCGTCAGCCATTGCCTCCGAGCCGAGATCGTTCGGGTGGAGGCTGTCGGCCACCGTGCAGTTAGCGCCGCCAGTGGCGTTAAACGAGGGGTTGAAGAACTCCGGGTCGTTTGGATCGGCCGTGACCTTGTCGAAGTCGACGACGCCGTCGAAAGCGTGGCCGGTCCGGATCCAATGGTTGACGCTCTCGCGCAGCGCCTCGCCCGCGGCCGTTCCGTAGTTGCTGCGATAGACACAGTTGGAGCCCGAGAACGGCGTCAGTGTCCCGACGAAGATCTTGATCCCGGCTGCGTGGGCCATCTTGATCAGCTGCAGATAGCCGGACTCGATCTGGGCCGCGGTGACACTGGGATCGGTGTGGCCGATGTCGTTGATGCCTTCGAGCAGGATCACGTCCTTGACGCCCGGCTGTGCCAACGCGTCGCTCTCGAAGCGTTTCAGGGCACTCAGCCCCTCGCCGGCGGTGTCGTTGAGCACCCGGTTGCCGCTGATCCCCTCATCCACGACGGCCGGCGCGCTGTTCCCGAATGCGGCGTCGAGACGCCGAGACAGGTAGTTGGGCCAACGGGCCTCGGAATCGACTTCGGTGTGACCGACGTCTGTGATCGAGTCCCCGAACGCCACGATGGTTCCGGGCGTCGATGGGTTGAGCACGTCGACACCGTCGACGTAGTACCACGACCCGACCTTGGTGGTGAACGGATCGCTGTCGGGGTCACCGGCGTGGTTACCCGCCGCGACGTAGTTCGTCTGCCAGGCGAGCGCGTGGTAGTTGGCGGGGCCCGTCGGGCTCGGAAGGTACAGATCGACCGCCAGCTCCGTGAGCCCGGATACATGCATGTGGACCGGGTCGCTCAAGACCGCCTGGCCGGCGGGAATCGTGACCGAGGCCTGACCGTTGAAGCTAACCGACTGGCTCGACCCCGGTAGAAGCTGGGCTCCGTCAAGCACCTGGCCGACGCTGGTGGCGCCGATCGTGACCGCCTGAGTGCCGAATTTGTTGCTCAGCCGGATCCGGGCCTCGCTGCCGCTGACGCTGGTGTAGATGATGTTGCGGACCGTCTGGTTATTGAACGAGGTGGTGTCACCACTCAAAGGACTGGCCGCCCAGGTCGCTACCCACCCAGGGTTGCGATTGTGGTCGCGACGACTGTTGTGCCGGCCGGTGTTTGCGCCCGCTCCCATCGGCACGCTGACGGCCGCCACCACCAGCGCGGCCGCTACCGCTGCGACGGCCCCTGTGCGGCTGTTAAACCCTCGAAGAAACGACACGACTCTTCCCTCCAATAGCGTTAGGTTTTAGTAGTAGTGCTGCGTTTGGGGTGTGCAGTGATCTGGGTGTGCCGTGAAATGCTCGGGGCGTAGGAGAGGTCCCCGATGCTCCTGTCCTGCGGGAGGCCCAGCAGGCGCCAGCCGCTGTCATCAAAGGCCGGCGCTTGGGCCCCGGCCGGAGCCCCGACCAAAACCGCGGGCCCTCATCGAACGGGCTATCCCGTTCCGAGGGTCCCCACTCGCGCTGCGCGATCGCGCCGTCGTCGACAGGCCGAGGGATCCAACCGTGGCGGCGCCGAGTTGCAGAGCATGCTGTCGCGTAACCGCGCCGTGCGCGTGGGCGTGGTCGTGACTGCCGCACCTCGAACGACATGCAGACCTCCTCGGCCGGACCCAGCCGTTTAGCGCTAACACACTTCGCGTTCCCGTGACCGGGCTCGGCGACTCGCCTGATGTCAGGAAAATGACGATCGCGCGGCTCAGGTCCCGCCGCGCCGCGCCTCCTCGGGGAATACTGCCGCAATCACGCAGCCAGCACTCCAAGGCCGCGCCGAGATCCTGTCGCTCAAGGGCGACAGCCACCGGCTGCGCGGCAAAGACCTCGACGCCCGGCGAGCACGCGGTCCGTCGCGTCTCGGCTTGGCCGCGGAGCGGGCACGCTGGGTCAGGTTATGCTCTGCAGCCGAGTCCGTGATGGGGAGTCGCCTAACTCAGGAGCAGGTCGACGACCTCCGCGGAGAGAGTCGCTGGCCTCCGGCGATAGTGCTTTGCATTGCGATCGCCGTCCCTCTACTGCTGCCCGATCGCTTCAGCCTGGTGTCTACCTGGATCGAACCGGCAGTGCTGGCGCTGCTGCTCGTGGCGCACATCATCGCCGACCCGGGACGCATCGACCGGGAGTCGCGCGCCACTCGCGCGATCGGCGTCGGGCTGTTAGTCGTGCTCGTCGTGGGGGCGACGACACAAGCGGTCGTGCTGACGGTCGAGTTGGTGAACGGCAACAGCGCGCTGAACAACCCGCATGAGCTGCTCTCATCCGGAGCGCTGGTTTGGCTGGAAACGATCATCGCGTTCACCTTCGCCTACTGGGAGATCGATGCAGGTGGCCCTGCGGCGCGCGCTCATCGCACGGCAAACTACCCCCACCTAGCGTTCCCGGAGCACATGAACCCGGCCCTCGCGCCCCCCGGCTGGCGACCGCTGTTCCTCGATTACCTTTACCTCGGCCTGACAAACGCCACCGCCTTTAGCCCGACCGACGTCATGCCGCTGAGGCATTGGGCCAAGCTGACCATGGGCGTGCAGGCGTTGATCTCGCTGATCATTCTCGGGCTCGTCGTCGCACGCGCGGTGAATATCCTCACCTGACGGGAGCTGGGCCGGTAGCGCCGTCAATTCCGAACGTCGGGACGCGGTCAAATCGCAGCGGCACCGCGCAGCGGGTGCGGCTAGAAGCGCAGCACGCCGTGCTGCCACCGTCCCGTGGGACGCCTCGCTACCCCGTGATGCACGCGGCCCCGCCGGATGATGAGCCGACGACTCGGGTGAGCGAGCGTCTCGGGTCACCGGTCGGCGGGCTACCGCCTCGGGACGCCGGCCACGCCAACCGACCCGGCCACGGCTGCCCGTCCGGCCGGCGATGCAGCAGTCCAGCGGCGCGGACGTGACGCTCACCCTCCACCGTTAGCCACAACGTCCCGAGTACCAAGCACGAGAGCAGCAGCTTCGGCGACACCGCCCGGCTGCTGCCTCCGGGACACAAGCGGCCACGCACGGGCACGGCGACCGCCGCCGTCGGGTTAGCCCGGACTAGCACCGTGGCGGTCGAGATGCGAGCCCGAGGCTGCGGGGCCTGCTGACACTCCGTTCAGCAATCCCCGCAGTGTCGTGGCGTAGATCTCGAGCGCGTGGCGCCCGTCGTGGGTCAGCGCGACCGAGGTCCGCGAGGCCGGTCCGCTGCCCGTTTTGTTGGTGGCGAGGTAGCCGGCCTCTTCGAGCTTTCGTAGATGCGTGATCAGGTTGCCCGGCGTTAGCTCGATCATGTCCTGGAGGCGTTTGAACGACAGCTGATCGCCGTCGGGCAGGGCGGCCAGTGCCGCCATGATCTGGAGGCGCGCCGGGACGTGAATCAGCGGGTCGAGCGCCTCGGCCGTCATGCGCCCGTCCGCACCGTGTGTGTCCGAGTCCCGCGCCGCCGCCACGTACCGATCGCTGCGTTCGCCAGCAGCAACACGCAGAGCCCTACACCGTTGACGAGCCACATGCCTCGGGGGCCGGCAATTGCGCCGACAGCGGCGATCAGCGCGACCGCAAAGGCAAGCACGACTTGTTGCCAGTTCTTGTGGATCGCGGAGCGCACCGCCCAGATGGCGGCGAGCGCGATCAGGGTTCCGTTCAGGCCAAGCGACCAGTAGAAGCCTGCGCTGTGGTGGGCGCTGCTCGCGATCGCGATCAGCAGCACATACCAGACCAGCAGGGCCAGGGCCATCGCCGCGGCTTCGCTGCGCTGCACCGTCACCGAGTGGCCGCTGATGCCGGTCCGCGCTCGCGCGTAGGCGTAGATGACGGTGGCGATCCGCAGTGCGATCAGCCCGTAGAAGAACACCAGCGACGCGGGGCTTGGGCCGGTGAAGGGGTGCTGATCGCGGACGTTGAGCCACACGATCCCGAAGCCGGCCAGCGCCACCACCGCCGCCACCAGCGACACCCACGGCGCCCGGAAGTCCAGTGAGCGCCGCGCGTCGGCCTGGGTCTGCGCCAGCAGGCGCGCCGCCTCGCGGGGTTCCATCCTGCCCTCGTCGGGGGTTCCGGATGACGGTCCGATGTGTGTAGTCATAGTCCTGGCTCCCAACTAGAGTTTGCGATGCAAACCCTAGCCGACTTTGCGGGGCAAAGTCAAGGGCCCATTCGAGCAACAGCGCCCGGAGGGCTACCACGGGGCTCGATGCCGGCCCGAGCCGCGGTCATACCGACTCCACCAGCGTCTGCTTCTACAAGCTCGGCGCCCTGGCACTGGACGCCAGGCCCGGCGGGGCGAGGTATCGGCCGGTCTACACCCGCGGCCACTTCCGGGCGCTGCTGGTGGGGGGCATGCTTGGGGCATGTCACAGATGGACGTCACCAGGCAGGGCCCGGCTGCGGCGGACACGCCGGCTCACGGGGCGGTGAGCGGGCTGATGGCGCGCTGGGCCACGGCGCTGCCCGGGTTCGCCGAGGCCGGGAATCGGACGCCGCCGTGACCGTAGCGGCGGAGAAAGGTGAGGGGCGGTCGTGATCCCCGTGGATCCTGGCGTCTCGGCGCCGACCGGCGATCCCGACAGCCTGCTTGCGGCGGCCAGTTGGCACGAGAATCTCGCCAGCCACTTCGAGACCACCGTGACGATGCTGCAGTTCACGCGCGGGTCGCTGAGCGGCGAGAACTGGTCGGGGGAGGCGGCGAGCTCCTACCGCGATCTCACCGGCCTGGTCATCGGGCACTTCAGCCAGGCCGCCATGACCGCGAGCGCCGCCGGGGCGGCCCTGCGCCGCTACGGCTCAAAGCTCCTTCTGCTCCAGCAGGAGGGCGTCGCGGCCGTCAAGCAGGTCGTGCACTGGATGACCGTCCGGGCCGCGGACCAGAAGAAGCTCGAGAAGGCTCAGGCCGACGTCAAGACCGCCCAGAACGCCGTGTCCGGCGCCCAGTCGTCGATCAACTCATACGTCCCTCACGGTGGCCCCGGAGCGGTGACGGTGCAAGTCAATGCGCAAGCGCAGCAGCTCCGTCAGGCGCAGGCGGCGCTCGAGACGGCGCAGACGGCTGAGCGGGACGCTCAGAAGGCGGTCGACCATGACGACCAGCAGGTCCTCGCCTGGCAGACGAAGTCGCGGTTGATCTGGCACGAGGCACAGAACGAGGCTGCGCTGGCGACGGGGAGCCTCGAGCCGCTCGAGGTTCCCCCGCCGCCACTCGCAGGCGCGCCCGCGACGTTCACCAACACGCTCGCCGATGACGCCCCTTTCCTCGCCGTCAACCCGCAGTTGACGGGCCCGCTCGCCGATGCCATCGCCGCCGCGAACGCAAAGAAGAACCACCTCTCGAGCTCTGACGAGAACAACGACGTCCAGACCATCCTCAATGCGCTCAACGGTGGAAAGAACCTCAACGACGTCAAGCTGAGCGTCCCGCACCACAGTGGCGGCGGTTTGTTCAGCGATATTCTCGCCGGCATCGCGGTCGGTGGGACCGAGATCATCGGCGGGGGCCCCGAGGATCCGGCCGCCGATGCGGCATCCGTCGCCGAGGTCGCCGCCATCGAGGGCACCGCGGACACCGTCGTGGCCGCCACCGCGGGCGCCGACGCCACCGACGCGGCGATCGACGCCGACGCGGCGGCCGGCGAGGGGGGTGACGCCGCCACGGGTGGCCCGGGCATCGATCGCGGCGACGGACGCGATCCGCTCGGCCGCTTTACCGGCAGCGGCGGCTACGGCGCCGACAAGGAGGCTCAGGGCCTGCAGGACTACGCCGACGTGACGGGACGTGATGCGATCCCCGACCATGTCCAAGCGAAGCTTCCCGACGGCCCGCAGGGCCGCTTCTACGACGGACTCGCACTCAAGTCGGACGGCACATATGAGGGGATCGAGGTCAAGAGCGGCACCGCCGCGCGTAACGCCGCGCAGCGGGCCTTCGACGGCAAGGTCAGCTCGTCCAATCCGGCCACTGCTACTTTGGGCGGCACGGAGATCCGGATCACCTCAGTGCGCGTCATCACGGTCCCCTGATGCCCGACGTCACCCACGCCATTACGATCGACGGCCACACCTCGATGGAGGCCGCACCGTATGACTCGACGGTCGAGGCGGCGATTGAACGAGCCGTCCGGATGCTCGACGGCGGCCGCCACTTCGCTGTCAGCCTGTGGGCGCTGCCACCGGGTACGCCGATCGACCTGGTCAAACACGACGAATGGCCGCAGGAATACATCCAGGCTGCCGGGCAGGACGGTCGGCAGCTCACCGCCGAGCTGCGTCAGCGCGATGAGGCCGGCGGCTACGAGCAGTTCGTGATCGGACGCTCTGAAACGAACTCGGAGGCCCGCACCGAGACAATCTCCTGGTCGGGCGGAAGCTCTGCCGTGACGCCGAGTGAGGTGCTCACGACCGATGAGGTCGTCGATCTGTTTCTCGCCTACTACCACACTGGTACCGTGCCGCCGGCGTTCTCGCGCCGCCCGCTCGCCGCGCCCACCCGGCAGTAGCGCACAGGTTGCCGCGGGTGATCGGACGGTCAAGTGGAGAGGTGACCTTGACGATCTCCTTGTCCTCCTCGTGGAGCCCGAGGGTGTAGCCCACGCCGCAGGGCCGGCGAGCGCGTTGACCGCCTGCTCCACCCCGTCGACCGCCTCCTGGCAGGACTGTTTGGACGGTCCCAGGCGTCGCCAGCGACAGAGCGGGCCGGCGAACTCGAGCCGCGCTTGAACAGACCTGCCTCCACGCCCGGCCCCGCACTACGGGTCTGCCCGCCGCGGCAGCGTCGCCGCCGGGGCCCCGGCCGAGGCAAGAGTGCACTTGCTTCGCGATTGCGACAGCGAGCACGCGTCTTGGTGTCCATTGCTCCGCCCGCCGCCGGCCGGGTCCTGAGCGTGCCAGAGCCGAGCGCCGGGCGGACGGTGGTGCGCAAACGGACATGCGCGTGCTGAGAACCGAGGGGCTGGAACTGTCACAGGCGGTGTGTCTGTCTCGTCTTACGAGGGCAAATGAAACCGAGAGGAGCAGACATGAAGGTGTTCGTCGCTGGCGCCACGGGCGTTCTTGGCAGAGTTCTCGTCCCGCAGCTGGTGGCGCGAGGCCACGCGGTGGTCGGGATGACCAGGAGCGCGTCGAAGCAGGATTTAGTGCGCAGTCTGGGAGCGCGTCCGGTCGTGGCCGACGCTTTGGATCCCGACGCCGTCGCCCAGGCGGTGGCGTCAGCGGGGCCGGAGGTGATCGTGCATGAGCTCACGGCGTTGTCCGGGCCGATGAGCGTCCGTGATGCGCGGCACCCCGAGCGCTTCAGGGGCGCGATCATGACCAACCGGCTGCGGATGGAGGGGACGGACCATCTGCTGGCGGCCGGTCGTGCCGTCGGGGCACGGCGCTTTGTGGCGCAGAGCTTTGGGGCTTTTCGATGGGCCCGAACGGGCAGGCCGGTGCTGACCGAGGCCGACCCCCTGGATCCCAACCCGCCGGCGTCGCTGCGGACGGTAGTGGACGGGCTGCTGTATCTGGAGCGGGCGGTGACGAGTATCGAGTGGGGCGAGGGTCTGGTGTTGCGCTACGGCGCCTTCTACGGTCCGGGGACCTCGATCAGCCTGGCTCCGGACGCGGTGATGGCGGCACCGATCCGCAAGCGCCGGTTCCCGATCGTCGGCGACGGTGGTGGCGTCTTCTCACAGATCCACATCGACGACGCGGCGGCAGCGACCGCGATCGCGGTCGAGCACGGCCAGCCGGGCATCTACAACATTGTCGACGACGAGCCCGCGCCCGTGCGTGAGTGGCTGCCGGTGCTCGCAAGCGCGCTGGATGCCAAGCCACCCAGGCGGATCCCGCGCTGGCTCGGGCGGCTGGCCGCCGGTGAGGCGGCAACGCTCACGATGACCGAGGTGAAAGGTGCCTCGAACGCCAAGGCCAAGCGCGAGCTCGGCTGGCAGCCGCGCTATCCGAGCTGGCGCCAGGGCTTCGCGCAGGGACTCGGCTAAGGCGATGACCGAGGAGGAGTTCAACGAGCTGCGCCCGTCAGCGTTCGCGATCGCCTACCGGATGCTCGGCAGCGTCAGCGAGGCCGAAGACGTGGTGCAGGAGGGGTTCCTGCGCCTGCACCGGGCGCGCGCGGGCGGGGACCGGATCGAGTCGCCGCGCGCCTACCTGTCGACGGTGGTCTCGCGGCTGTCGCTCGACCAGCTGCGCTCGGCGCGCGTGCGGCGCGAGACCTACGCCGGCGAGTGGTTGCCCGAGCCGCTGGTGACGAGCGCCGACGATGATCCCGCCCGCAAGGCCGAGATGGCGGACTCGCTGTCGCTCGCCTTCCTCGTCTTGCTCGAGAACCTGTCGCCCGAGCAGCGCGCCGCGTTCCTGCTGCGCGAGGTGTTCGACGAACCCTATGACCGGATCGCCGAGATCGTTGGCACCAGCGAGCAGAACGCCCGCCAGCTCGCCGCACGCGCCCGCCGCCACGTGGACGAGCGGCGCCCCCGGTTCGATACCTCGCGCGAGCAGCGAGAGCAACTCGCGACCCACTTCTTCGCGGCTGCCGAGCAAGGTGACCTCCAAGGGCTGGAGCAGCTGCTGGCCCACGACGTGCAACTGACCGGGGACGGCGGCGGCAAGGTTCCGGCGTTGGCGCGGTCGCTGTACGGCCGCAACCGTGTCGCGCGCACGCTGATCAAGGCGTTCCGCCTGGTCGCCCGCCTTCCAGGTGTATCGTCGCGCCCCGTTGTGGTCAACGGCGGTCCGGGAGCAGTGTTTCTCGACGCACAGCAGCGCCTGATCGCCGTGATGGCGCTCGACACCGCCGCCGGCCAGATCACAAGCATCAGTTCGATTGTCAACCCCGACAAGCTCGCACACCTCGGGCCGGTCGCCGACGTCAGCTCGCTACTGGGGTCGGCGAGATGAGCTCCGGCGTTGTTGCCGCATCGCCCCGTGGCGCGATGAAAGACAGCGCTCGGCTGCCGGTTCGCGTGGCCTATGCGGCGCTTGCTTGGGTCGTCGTGTTCTTCGCCTTTCACGTCTACTGGTACGCCGGCGGATCGTTCGGGCTCAACGGCGAGTTGCGCCGCGATCTGGTCCCGGATTCGGTGGTCGGCGGGATCGTTGAGGTGCTGGGCCTGGTCGCCTTCCCGCTCGGCGCGTGGGTGAGCCTGGCCATCGCTCGCGGGTGGCCGCGCGGCAAGATGCAGCGCGCCGCCGCGATCGTCGTCTGGCTCGGCTGCGCACTGCTCGTCCTCCGCGGGGGCGCCGGGCTCATCGATGACCTGACGCGCGTGGTGGGCCTGTTGCCCAACGGGATCACCGGGCTCTCACACAAGCAAACGATGGGCGCGGCGTACTACCGGTCCGCGTCCGCCCTGTGGTCAGGCAACGTCACCGACGGCTATTTCTTCGCCGGCGGACTTCTCTTCGGCCTGCTGGGCTGCCGTTACCGCCTATCTCGATCACCGACCAGACATTGAGTGCCGGCACCGATGTTCACGTTGTGCTGCATCCCGCGCGGCCAGGCACCAGCGCACAAACCGGCTGCCTGAGCAGACCGCGGGAACCTGCGCCCTGGCCGGGTCCGCACGACCGCGGACCGCGGGCGGGTCCTTGACTTGACGGCGTGATCGTGCCGGTGGACGATGGCGCGGTGAGAGGACCGGTTTCAGGGGTCGACGCATCAGAGGTCTCGGTTCGTTTGTTGGAACGCGATTCGCATCTCCAGTCGCTGGAAGTCTGGTGGGCCGACGTCGGCAGCGGTCACGGCCGGTTGGTGCTGGTGGCGGGTGAGGCGGGGGTCGGGAAGACGGGTCTGGTGCGGGGTTTCTGTGACCAAAGGCGTCCACGAGGACGGGTCTTGTGGGGTGGCTGTGACGGCCTTCGTACGCCGCGTCCTCTCGCTCCGTTCGTCGATATCGCGGCGGACGTTGGTGGTGCGTTTGCCGAGACCGTCGCGCGGGGTGAGCGCCCTGCTGGCTGCTTCGCGGCGCTGTGCGACGAAGTGGCCGCCGTGCGGCCCACGATCGTGGTGATCGAAGATCTGCATTGGGCGGACGAGGCGACGCTCGACGTGGTCACGATGCTCGGGCGGCGGGCCGAGATGGTGCCGGCGCTGGTGCTCGCGACATACCGAGACGATGAGCTCGCGGTGGACCATCCGCTGCGGTCGGTGCTGGGTGAGCTCCGAGCGGGGTCGGGTGTCCGGCGGTTGGCGGTTGCGCCGCTGTCGGTGGCTGGTGTTGAGGCGTTGACGGTGGCGGTGGCTGCGGATGTCGATGCGGCTGAGCTGTATCGCGTTACGGCGGGCAACCCGTTCTTCGTGACCGAGGCGCTGGCCGCCGGTGGTGCGGATACTCCCGCGACGGTTCGCGACGCGGTTCTGGCTCGCACGGGACGCTTGTCAGGCCGTGCCCGGAGGCTTCTCGAGGCGGTTGCGGTGGTTCCCGGCCGGGTCGATCTCACGCTGTTGGAGGCGTTGGCATCGGAGTCGATCGACCAGTTGGAGGAGTGCGTAGCTTCGGGGGTCCTGACGGCCGGGCAGACGGACGTCGCCTTCCGGCACGAGCTGGCGCGCGTTGCGATCGAGGACACGATCCCACCTGACCGCCGCGTTGGGCTTCACCGGGCCGCGCTCGCAGCACTTGAGTCGCGAGGAGACGAGAGTCCGGACTGCGCAAGGCTCGCCCACCACGCAGAGTCGGCCGGCGACCACGAGAGGGTGCTCCGCTGGGCACCCGAGGCGGCGGAGCGAGCGGCCAGGGGCGGTTCGCATCGCGAGGCGGCCGCACAGTTCGCCACGGCGCTCAGGTTCGGAGCCGAGTTGCCAGTCACGACGCGCGCGGAGCTGCTGCAGCGTCGCGTGGATGAGTGCTGGATGACCGACCAGTTCGACGCGGCGATCGAGGCGCAGAAGGAAGCGCTCGAATGCCGGCGCCAGATCGGGGATCGCCTCGGAGAGGGAGACGCGCTGCGGACGCTCTCGCGCCTGCTGTTCTTCGTTGGCCGGGTCCACGAGGGCGAGGCGAACGCGGCGGAGGCGGTCGAGCTGCTCGAACGCCTGCCTCCAGGACGCGAACTGGCGATGGCGTATGGGAATCTCTCGCAGCGTCGCATGGCGGTGCAGGACCTCGATCGGGCAGTCGCGTGGGGGACGCGCGCGCTCGAGCTCGCACGAAACTTGGATGACGATGAGGCGCTCGTCTACGCCCTAACGAACATCGGCACTGCCGAGTTCCAGGCGGGTCTCGAGGAAGGACGAACCAAGGTGGAGCGGGCGCTGGAGCTCGCCCAGGGGCACGGCCTTGAGGACTACGCCGGGAGGGCCTTCATGAGCCTCGTCCGCTGTGCGGTTGAGCAACGCAGTTTCGAGGTCGCAGACGCGTACCTCGATCGGGGCCTGGAGTACTGCCGCGAGCGCGGCCTGGACACCTGGCGGCTTTACCTGCTCGGGTTTCGCTCTCGGCTCGAGCTCAACCGCGGCCAATGGGAGGACGCCGTCGACTTGGCCCAGGGAATCTTGCGCGATCCCCGCAGCGTCCCGGTGCCCCGCGGCCTGGCTTTGATCACGCTCGGACTCGTCAGGGCGCGCCGCGGCGACCCTGAGGCATCCGCGCCGCTCGCCGAAGAACATGCGCTCGCGTTGCCCACCGAAGAGCCCATCCGTATCGGCTGGATCGCCGCGGCGCGAGCCGAGGTGGCCTGGCTCGCAGGGGATTACTCTGCCGTAGAGCGGGAGACCGACGCAGCGCTTTCGCTCGCGCTGGAACGTGACGCGCCGTGGCTCGCCGGTGAGCTGGCATGGTGGCGATGGCGCGCCGGGGTGCGGGATCGTCTCGCTCGGGGCGCGGCGGCGGAGCCGTACGCGTTCTCGCTTGCGGGCGAGTGGTCGCAGGCGGCAGAGCGCTGGCGCAAGATCGGCTGTCCGTACGAGGCGGCGCTGGCGTTGGCAGACGCCGATCAGGAAGAGCCGTTGCGCCAGGCGTACGACGAGCTGCACGCGCTGGGCGCACGTCCGATGGCGGCGATCGTGGCCCGCAAGTTGCGTGAACGGGGCGCCCGTGGGGTGCCGCGAGGGCCGCGGCCCCGCACGCGACAGAATCCGGCGGGGCTCACGGCGCGGGAGCTCGAGGTGCTGGGGCTGCTGACCGAAGGGTTGCGCAACGCGCAGATCGCAAAGCGGCTGGTCATCTCAGAGAAGACTGTCGATCACCACGTCTCGGCGATCCTCCGCAAGCTCGATGCCCATACTCGAGGCGAAGCGGTAGTCCAGGCGGGGCGGCTCGGGCTGACCGGCCCAAGATAGGTATGCGAATCCCGACATTGGGATTCGCGGGCCGTCGTCCGGCAGCGAGTCCGATGGCTGCTCGCACGCGAGCGCGGAGAGAGAGCGCTGCGCGGTGGTGCAGACCGGGAGGACGGCTTGGGCGTACGCAGCCGTTTGCTCTACGGTGCGGATCGCTGCGTGCGCGAACTGTTGCTTAGACGAGCGTGACGATGCTCGCTACGGGCGCGACGTCGGACTCGGGTACCGAACGTCCGAAGCGCTCGAACGTCGGCGTCAGCCGATCTCGCACGAACGCGTCGAAGTCCTCCTGGGAATCCCAGACGGTAATGGTCCGCCAGCCGGCGTCCGTCGGCCCGGCGATCCGCAGCCGACCGCCCGCGGGCGGGTTGTTCTCGAGGTCGAGTGCCGTCCTCAGCGCCGCGTCCTGCTCAGCTCCGGCGCCCGGTGCGACTGAGATCACAACGATTGGCATGGTGGACCTCCTGGCTTTGGAGAAGCGGTTTCCGGAGTCTACGGACGCAGGTTTGGGAACGCCGGGCGCTAAGGCGGCCGGCGAACGCGTGGGTTTGTCACATGAGCTGCGTTGCGCGGGACGCCCGCTCCGCGACGAGTTCGACCGCTAGCACCGCGCGCATCGGCCTCGGAGCCGTCAGGACGATGCTGTCTCTGTCTCGTGCAGCCGTGTAGCCGTCGAGCCCGCTTTCACGGAGGCGGGAGGCTAGCGCTGCCAGAGTCCGTGTTCCACGCCGCCTTGGATCACGATTGCGAAGGTGCCCTGGCTGCCTTGACGGGTGGCGGGATAGGCAATCGTCGCGCCGGCCGCCTCGGCCTGCGTCAGTGCTTGCCGGATGTCTTTGACCGCGACGTACGTCCGCATGATCGGCTGCTCATGCGCCGCCAGCGGCTTGCGGATGCCGACCAGGGCTCCGTCGGCTTGGGTCGCAACCCGGGCCAGACCGAGATCGGGGTCCGGGGGGCCGAAGGAGAGGCCGTGCATGCGCTGGTACAGCTCAGCCAAGGCGTCTGCGTCGTTGCTGACGATCTCCACGTAGTGAACGGCCATCATGGACTGAATTCAGGCTACTCGCCGAGGCCGGCCGCCGGGCGGGCGATACCAATGGCGAGACAACACTCGTCCGCCGCCAGCCCTCCGCGCGATCGCCTGGCCATGACAGGAATCGCATGGCGGGTCATCCTCCGACACCTACGCGCCGGGACGCTCCAGCGCGCGACTCCTCGTCGTGCAGCACGTGCGTGAGGAGTTGGACGATGACCATCAGCGCGAGCGCCACCCCAGCGCCGACGGCGATGTACCACGGCCAGGGCCCCATGACCCGCAGCAGTGAGACGTGTGCCGGCTTCCATGCCAGGTACATGTAGTTGCCGCCGCTGATCACGTCGGCCGTCCCCGCCACCGCTGCCCATCCGAGCGTCGCGGCGAACACGCGAGCGACAGCGCCCGGGCGCGGGTAGATCCCGACCGCGTAGACGAGGAACGTGCCCGCGACGATCGCGCCGATGTGGTAGCCGAAGTAGGTGAAGTAGAGGGGGTCGGGGAAGTTCTGCGCGAGGTCGGGTGTCAGGACGGCCTGCAGCGCGGCGGTGCACGCCCAGAAGTAGGTCAGCTCCACCAGTAGCGGGCGACGCGTCCACAATGCGGCGATCGCGGTCAGTGAGATGGCGTCAGTGAGCTGCAGCGGAAGCGTGAAACGGATCGACCAAGTGCCGCGGATCACGTCGACCACGTATTCGCCGGCCCACGCGACCGCGATGGCCAGCGCCAGCGCCGCCATGAACCACTGCATCCACCGACCGGGGTGGCGCCGCCCGGCCCACACCGATCCGCCGACAGCGACCACCAGCACGGCTAGCGCCGCGAGATGTGGGGATGAGAACTGGCGCATCGTCGCTCCACTCCGGCCCGTGGACACCCCACGATGCCATGGCGCCGCTAACCGCGAGCCAGCGTCTGCGGTGTATAGATCCTGTCGCGGTGCGGCGTGCGGCTCTGATGGCCGTGCCTCGCGCGGGCCCGGTGAGTCTGCCGCGGCCCGAGGGGAATCGACGTGCCCGGCCTGGGCGTCTGGTCTAGCCTTCCCGCGTGGACGCGCCCGAGGCCCAGTACGTTGAACGTGACGGAGCCCAGCTTGCGTATCAGGTCGTCGGCGAGGGAGGCGTTGATGTGGTCGTGGTGGGCGAGACCGCTCAGCACTTCGACTTGTGCTGGACTGACCCGTACATCTACGAGGTGTATGAGCGGGGTGTCTCCTTCTCGCGCACGGTCTACATGCAGCCGCGCGGCTTTGGGCTTTCCGAGCGAATCAGGTATGTCCCGACCATCGAACAGCACGCCGACGACATCCTCGCCGTTATGGACGCCGTCGGGATGCGGACGGCAACACTGGTCGGTGTGCTCACCACGTCCGGGCTGACCGCGCTCGCAGCCGCCCGAGCGCCTGAGCGCGTTGCCAACCTCGTCCTGTTCAAGCCGATCGCGTGTGGCCCACTCGCTCCAAATGCCGCGCAGCACGGATGGACGACCGCTGACGCCGCCGAGTACACGTCGCGGTGGCAGCCGGCCCTGGATCGATGGGGGAGCGGTGCAGTCATCGAGGCGTACGACGCAATGCAGGGCAGCGCCTACAACCGCCGGCTGATGGCGATGCTGGAACGATGCTCGGCGACGCCGGCGACCGCACGACAGTACTGGGAGTGGTTCGTGCGCCTCGACGTCAGCGAGGTCCTTGGTGCCGTTCGGGCGCCGACCCGAGTGCTGTACGCGCCGACCTCCCCGGAACCGGAGGCCGTCGTGCGCCGGGTGGCCGAGCTGATTCCCCAGGCCAGCCTCTACCACCTGCCTCCGACTCAGGCGGGGGCGGCCATTGGTGAGGCGTGGATCCCGGTCTGGCTGCATGTCGAAGAGGCCGCGACGGGCGCCCGGCGCCCACCGGACGCAGACCGGTTCTTCGGGACAATGCTGTTCACAGACGTCGTCGGGTCCACCGAGTTGCTAGCCCGGATCGGCGACGCCGAATACCGAGCGCTTCGCGCCACACACGAACGGCACGTGCGGCTCCAGGTCGAGCACAGCGGCGGCCGGCTCATCAACGTCACCGGCGACGGCACGTTCAGCCTGTTCGACGGCCCGACCCAGGCAGTGCGGTGCGCTGAGGAGATTCGCAAGTCGGCCGAGGAGCTCGGCATTTCGGTGCGCGCCGGCGTGCACGCCGGCGAGCTCGAACGCACCGGCCGCGACCTCACCGGGTTGAGCGTGCACGTCGGGGCACGCGTGGGCGCCATGGCGATGCCTAATGAGGTACTCGTCTCTCGGACAGTTCGCGATCTGGTGGCGGGCTCTGGGCTCGCGTTCGTCGACCGGGGTTCACACACTCTGAAGGGTGTCCCGGGACGTTGGCACGTGTACGCACTCGCGGCCGCCGATCAACCTGTGGTTCTCCCAATCGAGAGGTCACTTGAGACACCGCTCGACCACGTCGCGCTTCGCACCGCACGGACCGCCCCCCGGGCCGTGCGAGCCGCGTTGCGGGCCGGCAACGCACTGCAGCGTTACCGCGCCCGGGGCGGGACAGAGCGCGCCTAGAGCTGCCGATCGGGCCCGGATTCCGCGCCTTGCTCGCGGCGACGGGCAAGGCCTCGCTCGCGGGGGCCGGTGAGTTCGGAGTCAGGCGCCAAGCTCGCGCAGCGAGGGTTGCCTACGAGCGGATTCCGCCGGGAGCAGAAGCTCACCACCGGCAGCGGATCGGACGAGAAACCAGATATTTCGTGCGAGCGGAGGTCGGGCTGGGTGCCTTCGCTCATGTTGCGTCTGGGGGTTCCAAGCGCGTTGTGCTGCGCCGGCCCCGGGCGATCTCGCCCGTCTCGGCCTCGCGCCACGCTCGCAGCAGGAGCGCCACCCAGGCCCGGTAGGGGCGCCACGATTCGGTGATCTGGTGGATCGCCGAGTCGTCGGATGTGCTGTAGGCGGAGCGGATGGCGTCATCGAGCCGTGGGTCGTGGACAGGCAATGCGTCGGGGTTGCCGGCACCGCGGATGAGGATGAGTTCGGCGGAGAACGGTCCTATGCCCGGCAGCTGTTGAAGGTGCTCAAGCCCGTCCTGGTAGGTCATGCCCCGAAGTCGCTCACGCGTGAGCGCGCCGTCCTGGGCAGCGGTCGCCAGTGCGCGGAGCTGACCGATCTTGCGGTCGGTCAGCCCCGGCTGCGGTGCGGAGAGGTGACCGAGCAGTGCCGGCGCGGGAAACGCCCCGGATTTGCCGAGCTCATCACTCAGACGCTCCTTGATCGTGGCGGCCTGCGTCATCCGGATCCGTTGCCCGATGATCGCCCAGGCTGCGGCCTCATATGGGGTGTAGAACAACACCGGTCGCAGTCCAGGAAACCGTCGCTGCAGCGCCCTGACAACATCGTCGCGTTCGCCGAGGGCAGCGAAGTCGGTCCCATCAACGTCGAGTGAGAGCATCCACTCAAGGTCGCGTGCTGCCCGACGGGCGAGCTCCGCCGGTGGCTGACCGCCGAGCTCGGCTTGGATCGCCTCAGCGTCCTGGCGCACCGTGACCTGCACGGTGCGCCAGTCACCGTCGACGGCCCAGGCGTAGCGCAGCGCCTTCGGTGGTCCCTCAGCCCGGGTGCCGGGGAAGTCATCGGCAAACGCGGCCGCCGCGGTCAGCGAGAACTGGCCGAGCGGATGAAAGGTGATCGCCATTCAGGCGGCATCGTGGATCGTCACCGCGTACCCGTCGGGATCCCGAAGAGCGAAGGTGCGACCGAACGGGCCGTCAAACGGGTCGGTCAAGATCGCGACCCCGCGCCCGGCGAGCTGGTCATGCAACGCCTGCGCATCATCGACCTTGAGCCAGAGCGCGATGCCGAGGCCGGGCTGACCGGAGTCAAGATCGGTGTCGGGCAGCGGCTCGCGGACGGCGAACGGGATCGGTTGGCTGGCGAACACCACAGCGCCAGGCGGTGAGGCAGGCGCACGGCGCAGGCCGACACGGTCCTCGTAAAACGCGGCGGCGGTGTCGAGATCGCGGACCTGCAGAGAGATGAAGTCAGGACCAACGGGCATCGGAAACACTCCTCTTCGCTTGTCAATGTCTTGACGACCAGGATATGTCAAGATATTGACGTGAGTCAAGTCGATCTCGATACGGCCGTTGGCTACGTGCTCAAACGCACCACGGCCGCCCTGCGGGCCGCGATGGACGCAGCCCTGCGAGACCACGATCTGACCGTCCCGCAATACTCGTGTCTGGAACAGCTCGCCCACACACCCGGGCTCACCAACGCCACACTCGCACGTGGCACGTTCGTCTCCCGTCAGGCAATGCACCAGCTCCTCGGCACGCTGCGAAGCGCCGACCTGGTCCAAAGCGATGGCGCCGGCCGCCACGAGCACTTCACCCTCACCGCCACCGGCGCCAAGCGCCTCGTCGGCGCCTCCGCGGCCGTCGCCGCCGTGCAGGAACGGATGCTCGCCACCTTTGACGCCGAACAGCGACGACGGCTCTACGCCGATTTGGCCGCCTGCGCCGACGCTCTCAGCTAAGAATCACGCGCTGGACCGCGCTTCTCGTCTCTCGTCACTTCGGCAGTCGCGATCTGACTACCTGTCTAAAGGATGTGTTGGGGGGCTCGGCTGGGCGTCGCTCGCGCCTCGGCGACAGCATGGGTGACCGATCTGCTGTTCTGCAGGGCGTTGCGGAGGCCGATCAGCTGGTCGCGGTCGTACTCATCGCGTCCGTCGGGGGTACGCGCCGGCGCTGGGAAGCCGTAGCGCTCCTCCCACAGGCGCAGCGTGTCCGCGCTGACATTGAGCACCGTGGCTGCTTCGCTGATCGTGAGCGTGGCTCAACCCTCCTTCACAGGGTGTATCGGCAGCCGGGTCTATTCCTTTAGCTCTTGGCGGAATCGCGGACGACTGTCGTATCGGCGCGGCGCGCCGAAGGAGGTCAGGTAGTGGTGGGGGTCAGGCTTAGCGTGCCGGGTGCCGATTGAGCCGGTCAGAGACAGCTGCCGCTGCGGCGCCATCCACAGACAACGCCCTCGGGTCGTGGATGCAGAAGTCGTGGTAGCGGGGCGACGCGTCGGCCTCGGGATCCAGGTACGGCAATCCCGTCGACGCCCGGACCACGATCTCCGCGGGAACAACATGGCGCCCGCTGATCGCCCGGCCCTCAATCGCGTCGATCAGGAACCCGGCGGCGAGGTGGCCGACCTCGTGCAGGCGCATATCGACGGTGGTGAGAGACGGACGGGCGGCGCGGGCGATCAGGGCCCAGTTGTCGGTGGCCACGACGGCGATCCGGTCGGGAACGGAAACGCCGCCGGCGGTCAGGGCGTCGACGACGCCGCGGGCGATCAAGTCGCTGCCGCAGTAGATGGCGTCGACGTTCGGGTGCTCTGAGACCAACCCGGTCGCCGCCGATCGGCCCCACGCCTCGCTCCAATCGCCCGTCCGGGTGCCGCCGATGACCGTTAGCCCTGCCTCATGCAGGCCATGGGCCAGACCGGCGGCGCGGCGGGTGACGGCGTCGAAGTCCGGCGGGCCGGTGATGTGACCGACCCCGCGGCGCCCCACCTCGATCAGATGGCGCGCGGCCAGCCGGCCGGCTCCCTCGTCGTCGACCATCACCGAGCAGTCGTCCGGGTCGGTCGACGGCGTGTGGGCATAGACGACCGGGAATGGGAGCGAGGACGAGATCGGCGGCCGCGGGTTGGAGCAGCGGCCGGTGACGATCAGGCCGTCGATGCGGCGTCCGAGCAGCGTCGTGAGGTGCCGCCGCTCACGGTCGGGGTCTCCGCGGCTGTCGCACATGATCACCGACAGCTCGCCTGAGTCCAGGGCGTCCTCGGCGCCCGCCATCACCGGACCGCTGAACCGTCCGAAGCTGTCAGTCGTGATCAGGCCAACGGTGAAGCTCCGGCGGCCGAAGATGCCGCGCACGAGCTCGTTGGGCCGATAGTCGAGTTGCTCGCTGGCGGCGAGCACCCGCTCGATCGTTTGCGGGCGCAGTGAGCCGCGGTGGTTGAGCGCCTTGGACGCAGTGCCGGGGGAGACCCCCGCCAGCTCGGCGACGTCACGGATGCTCGCCTGGCCCCGCGGCGCCCCGGCGCCGTCAGGTGTCGACACGGACGCCCTGCTCGAAGGAGCGCACCGACGCCTCGCCGAGCTCGACGGCGCGGCGACCAGCGGATGCGTGGATCGGCGGCGGCTCGCCGGCCCGCAGCGCCGCCAGCACCGCGTCGACGTGGCGATCGAAGGTGTGGGTGAACGTCCGGTCGGTGTCATTGAAGTACCCGGGCCGCCACACGCGGTGGGTCTCGTCGCCGGCGGTGGAGAGGATCAGCTCCTGCACGGTGTCGCGGATCACCGCTCGACCGCGGGTGCCGTTGACCTCGATGTACTGCGTGTCGGGATAGGCGTAGGACGTGTCGTAGCTGCCAAGCAGGCTGCCGACGCCGCGGTTGGCGAACTGCACCGCGATCGCCATCGTGTGGTACGCCGCAGCGTCGGTCAGGTTGCTCATCTGCGCCATGACGGAGGTGATCGGACCGGCGAGGTGCTCCAGCATGTCGAAGCCGTGGCACTGGGTCTCGAACAGGTTGCGATAAGGGTTCTCGCCCGGGTTGGCCTCACCCCCAAAGCGCCACGTGGCGTGGACGATCTCACCGAGCTCGCCGGCCTGGATCGCGCGATGGGCGAGCTGGACCGCCTCGGCGTAGCGGTGGTTGAAATTGATCGCGAAGAACAGCTCGCGCTCGGCGGCCTCGTCGATCAGCTGGTCGGCCTCGACCACGCTGAACACGAGAGGCTTCTCCACCAGCAGCGGCACCCCGGCGCGGATCAGCTCCAGCGTCGGCTCGAAGTGAGCCTCGTTCGGCAGGCTCGTCGTCACCAGATCGGGGCGGGCCTCCTCGAGCATCTGCGCGATGCTGGTGTAGCCGGTCGTCCCGTAGGCGGCCGCGCGCTGCTGCACGCGCTCGGGGGTGCGCCCGACGATCCCCACCAGGTCGGTGTCGTCGCGGCCGGAGAAGATCCGCACGTGCTGCTCGCCCCAGCCGCCCGTTCCCCCAACGACCGCAACCTTCAGCGGCGCGCTCATGAGGGGTCTGCCTCGACGATGACCTTGCCGGTCTCGCCCGCCAGGAACAGGTCGAACGCCTCGCTGATCTGACTGCGCGGCATACGGTGGGTGATGATCTGTCCGACGTAGTCGCGGTTGTCGAGCAGCAGCCCCAGGTTCTGCTCCATTTCGGCGTAGCGGAAGTACTCACTGCCCATCACGGTGCGCTCGGTCGCGATCAGGTCGGGGGAGACGGTGAGGCTGAGGCCCTCCCCGTGACCGACGCAGGCGAGCACACCGCGCTTGCCGAGTAATTGCATGATCGAGGCGCGGACAGAGGTCTTGCCGGTCGAGTCGACTGCGGCGTCGATGTCGGAGAGCTCCAGAATCGCTTCCGGCTCCCGGACATCGACGGGGATGCCGCCGAGCGACTTGGCGAAATCCAGGCGCCACGGCGAGACATCGCTGATGTAGACCGGGAAGTCGCGGCCGAAACGGACCTTGGCCATCGCGAGCACGCCGAGCCCGATCGGGCCCGCGCCGGAGCAGAAGAGGCTCTCGACGTCCTCGCGCATGCGCACGATCCGGCCAAGGGCGTGGCTTCCGGTGCCCATCACGTCCAGCAGCAGGGTTGCCTCGGCGGCGCTCAGGTCCGACGGCACCGGGAAGAAGTTCGTCTCATGGACGACTTCGAACGGCCCGTAGCCGCCGTCCGCGGTGAAGCCCATGTCGTTGCGTTTGGCTAGGCACTGGTTCGTATAGCCCGCCAGGCAGCTGCGGCACGTCCCGCAATAGTCCATCAGGAAGACCGCGCCGCGGGTGCCGGCCCCCGTCCTGGCCTGCGCCCCGGCGGCGATCACCGTCCCCGCGGCCTCGTGGCCCGGCACGCACTCCGACCCCTGGTAATACTGCTCGCGATCGGTGCCGCAGATCGCATTTGCCTCGACCGACAGCAGCAACTGACCCGGTCCTGGGTCCGGATACTCGCGATCGGTGAAGACGATCTTCCCGTCGCCGACGAAGGTCGGTGCGCTGGCGGTGCGTGGCATGGCTCTCCCTCGCTCTCGCTCATTTGAGAAACATGTTGCCGGGCGAGCCTAGCGCGAACAAGACAACCCGCGCGACCGGCGCCACGCGCCGCGACAACGGTGGGGCGGCGCCGTTGGTCAACTTGAGGATGGTGCGTCGGCGCAAGTGGGGGCCGTGGGGCTGGCCTCTCGGTATGGTGGAATGCCGCTCGTGTTGGTTATCCAACCCGCTTTCAGGGCGAGTCATGTGCGGCGAGGTGAAGTGTGCCGGCGGTAAGCGTTCGTGGATTGGTTAGGTCGTATGGGGCCGTCCGCGCCGTGGATGGGGTGAGCTTCGAGGTCGAGGCGGGTGAGGTGTTCGCGCTATTGGGTCCCAATGGCGCGGGCAAGACGTCGACGATCGAGATCCTGGAGGGATTCCGCGAGCGTGACTCCGGGGAGGTGCGGGTGCTGGGGATCGACCCGGGTGATCGCCGGTCCGGTCGTCGGCTGCGCAGCCAACTGGGGGTGGTCTTGCAGGAGCTTGCGGTGGAACCGTTTCTGTCCGTTCGTCAGGTGCTCGAGCGCAACGCTGGCTACTACCCGGCGCCACGCCCGGTGGGTGAGGTGATCGAGCTGATCGGCCTGGCGGAGAAGGCCGACGCGAAGGTCAAGACGCTCTCGGGGGGTCAGCAGCGACGACTGGATGTCGGCCTGGGGATTGTGGGCAATCCGGCGCTGTTGTTCCTGGATGAGCCGACCACTGGGCTTGATCCGGCGGGACGGCGAACCTCTTGGGAGCTGGTGCGCAGGCTCGCCGGTGGGGGCACGACGGTGATCCTCACTACGCACTACATGGAAGAGGCCGAGGCGCTGGCCGACCAGGTGGCGGTTATCGCGGCGGGCAAGATCGTGGCCCAGGGGCCGCCGGCGTCCCTCGGCGGTCGCGACCAGGGTGCGGCCACAATCCGCTTCCGGCTACCCGCTGGCGTCACACGCGCCGATCTGCCCCTGGCGCTCGTCGGCGATGGGCCGTCCGTGGAGTTGCGGACCGACCGTGAACTCGAGGCACTTTACGAGCTGACCCGGTGGGCGCTTGAGCGTGGGGTTCAGCTGACCGGCTTGACCGTCAGTCGTCATACGCTCGAAGACGTCTATCTGCAGTTGACCGGCGCTGACCCTGACCGGTTCCAGGCCGACGCGGCGGGGGGAGCGCCGGTCGGAGGTTGAGCGCGCGGGGCCAATCAATCGTCTCGCCGCGCGCGGTGCTGGCGGAACTGCGGCTCGTGGTCAGGCAGGTCGGCTACGAGCAGCTGTCCTTCTGGCTGAATCCGGTCGGGGCGATCTTCACGGTTGGGTTCTCGCTCCTGTTCCTGCTGCTGCTGGGCGCGAGTGCCGGGTCCTCGCGCGTCAGCTACCTGCACAACATCAAGCTTGTCCAGTACTACGTCCCGGGCTTCATCGCTTACGGAGTGATGTCCGCGTCGTTCAACAGCCTGGCGATCAGTCTGGTCATCCGCCGCGAGACTGGTTTGCTCAAACGTCTCCGGCTGAGTCCGTTGCCTACATGGACGCTGTTGACCTCGGTCCTGCTCAGCACGCTGTTGATCGCATTCTCCCAGGTCGTGCTGATGCTCGCGGTGGGACGCTGGGCGTTTGGGGTTCACCTGCCATCGGGCGCATCGGGGATCGGGGCCCTGGTCGCCGTGCTCGTAATCGGTGGGCTCAGCTTCGCCGCGCTCGGGATCGCGATGAGCACATTCATCCCCAACCAGCAGGCCGCCGGTCCCGTGACCAGCACCGTGTTCTTCGTACTGCTGTTCCTGTCAGGCCTGTGGTTTCCGCTCAAATCCGGCTCGGCGCTGGCCAAGATCTCGACGTTCTTCCCGATCCGCCACTTCATCACCGCCGTGTTCAGGACCTTCATCCATCCCGGGAGTTCAGCCTGGTCCGGACACGACCTGCTGATCGTCGTAATCTGGGGTGCGGTGGGTGCCGCGGTCGCGCTTCGCCGGTTTCAATGGGCGCCGCACCGCAGCTAACCACATCCGCCGTTCACATGGATCTCCTGACTTGACTGGCGGCAATGTGTCAACTCACGGTTAGTGCCGGAATGGCGACAACGCGGCTCGGCTGAGAGCGCCGGGTTCGTTCCAAACGCAGACGCATCCGATCCAGGCGCGATCCTCCCGTGCTTAAGTGACCGTTTGGATCCTGGAGGAGGTAACGACTTAGGTCGCCACCGCGGCACCGCCGCGCAGCTCGATCACGCAGCGCGCCCGCCCGGGGTCGTGCGGGACGAATCCTGCGAGCTTGGTTCCTGGAGCGAGCTCGTCGAGCAGCCCACGTGTGATCCCTTTATGCAGCGCGCAGATCGCCGGCTGATTCTCGCGCACGGCATCACGATAGGGGCAGTTGGCCAGACAGAACGTCACCCGGTCACCCTGTCGCGATTGCATGAAGGGAGCGAACCCCAACGACGCCAGCGCCCGCTCTAACGCCTCCAAGCCTGGGGTGGCGCCGCTCGGAGCGATCTCGCGGCCGATCTGGCGACCTGTGCGTTCAAGGCCCGTGAGACTGATCGAAGGCGCGTCGATCGACCGCGCCAGCCATCGGCCCAGATCTCGGTACGCGCGAGGCGGATGTCCCGCGGGCCTGGCGTTCGGAGCGACGGTCCAGGCATCCGCTGGACGCCCACGAGCGCCCTGCACACGAGCCCGCATGACCAGGCCGGCATCCTCGAGGCGCTCGAGATGGATCCGCACACCATTTGGATGCATATTGAGTCGCGCCGCGAGCTCCGCCGTTTTCGCGTCTCGCTTGAGCTCGGTCAACAATCCGAACAGACGCGCCCGAGAGGGCTGCGCCAGCGCATCGTTCCCGCTGATCTCCGGCTGGGCGTCGAGCACCTACGCAGTTTCGCACAGGGACTAGATGAAAGCACGCTGGTTTCAGGCGCGAGTTTGCTCTACGCTCCTTTTACACAAGAGATGGGGTAAATTAGCCCGTCGGTCGTCAAGGGTGAACCGGGACCATCGCGATGCGTAGTGTTCAAACGACGTGGCTGGAAGCGCGGCTGGCAGCAGACCGGGTGCTTGGAGCCACGGGCGCGGCGATCGACGAACCGGGCTGGCTGGGCCAACGGTCGCTTCGATGAGACACGGCCGGAGGAGCTGTCCGCCGCGCGCCACAGTGCGAGTCGCGATGGCGCGCCGGCTCGTCCTTGGTGAGCCTGCCGTCCCGGCCGCGAGCCCGAGCCTCGCAGCGAACCGGTCGCGGAGAGTTCTCCGTTTCTCCGCAGAGGTGAAGCCGTGAAATGCCGAGCCCCGCCGTTCGGTGTCGGCGTCGAGAAGCACCACCCAACCGATGACGCGTGGCGGCAGGCCGCGCTGAGGCGCGCGGGTCTGGATGGCTTCGGGCCCTGCGGCGAGCCGGGCTCGGTGCAGCAGATCGTGGCCCTCGGGATGTCGGTGTCGGTGCGCTTGTACTCAGATGGAGAGAGAGAGAGAGGCAGAGCAGATGGCGATCGATTTCACCCTTACGAAGGAACAGCAGGAGATCCAAGCTGGGGCGCGCGAGTTCGCGCAGAACGTTCTCGCCCCGATCACGCCACAGATTGACGACGAGCCGGATCCGCTGACCGGCTGGCAATTGGCCAAGCCGGCATACGCGGAGGCATGCAAGCGAGGTATCGCGTTCTCGATGCTTCCTAAGGCTTACGGCGGCGGTGGCATGTCAAATGTCGACTTCGTCATTGCTGCCGAGGAAATCCAGGCTGTCGACCCAGGCTTCGGCACCGCAGTGCTGGTCAACGGCCTGGGCCTGATGCCCGTCTGGTACTACGGCACCGAGGACCAGAAGCAGCGGTTCATCGCAACGGCCACGTCCGATACGAGCAACGAGTTCATTGTCGGCTACGCCGCCAGTGAGCCGGCAGGATCGCCCGGCGGTACGGCGAACTTCGATGCGCCCGCAGTCGACGGAGCCGGCATGGCGGTCACGGCGACGTTGGACGGAGACGAGTACGTCATCAACGGTCGTAAGTACTGGCCGTGCAACGTCGGAGGCTGGGACAATCAGGGGGCCGACCTGAACCTTGTCGTGGTCCGGACCGATTCCGCCGCGGGCGGGAGATCGGGATTGTCCGCGATCGTCGTCGAGCGGGGCACGGCAGGAATCACCTACAACTCGATCAGCACACTCGGTCAGCGAACAGCCCCGAACTGCGAGATCATCTTCGACAACGCGCGGGTGCCCGCCGCCAACATGATCGAGGGGGCGAAGGGAAACGGCGATCTGCTGATCAACCGGAACTTCGCGTGGTCGGGGCCGGTTGCCGGAATCGGAGCCGTCGCAATTGCGCGAGCAGCCTACGAGGACGCGCTGCAGTGGGCGAAGACGTACACCGCCGGAGGACCCAAGCCGATCATCCACTACCAATATCCCGGGTACGTGCTCGGCGACGTCGCTGCCAAGATCGAGGCGGCGCGGTACTTCTGCTGGAAAACCGCTCACTACCTTGACCAGCACGACTACCACGGCGAGATGCTCGGCGCGATGTGCAAGGTGCACTGTACGGAGATGCTGTTCGACGCCGTCTACAAATGCATGCAAGTTGTTGGCGTGAACGCGGTCGACAAGCAGCATCAATTCCATCGCTATCTGCGAGAGGCTGCCATCCTTCCGCTGTACGACGCCGGCAACTTCGGGATGCAACGGCGCCGTGTGCACGGCGTCATGGCAGATCCGTCGTTTAACCCCCGAGCGGTGATGGACGACGAGGCAATCGAGTTCACGAAGGCGATGGAAGGCATCGGAACCATTCCAGGGCCCACAGCGGACTAACGCATTACTGGGCCTTCTCGGTTCCACGCAGCCGTCGCAGACACGGCCGCCGCGTCGGATTGATAGACCCACGAGCTCGCGTGCGGCCGGCTGCCGGGACCCGCCAAGGCTGGTCCGGTCGCACGCGTAGCTCGCCGTGTTATCCGAACTGTCCCTGCGGCGCAGAGCCGGAGTTCAGCGGGAGCATCTGTGCCATATGGCGCGCCCGAGCGGGGCCTGGGTTCGCCCAGTGATCGCAACACGCGCCCGGTTTGAAAGGGCCTTTGCGGGGTTGTCTGCGATTGGTGAGTGAGTAGTGCGCCGGCAACGGTCCACAGCGATCGCGGCACAGGCGCCTAGATGGGCTGCGGATCAACGGCGATCGCGGATGAGCACCGCGGAGCATCCTGCGCGCGAGGAACGCTTGCCTCTGATCACGAAAGATTGCGGCCGCCTCAGCCTATTTGCGCAGGGCAATGCGGGGGTCTCGGGGGAGGTAGTCGTCGCATCAATTTGAGCCGCCCGCCTGGTTCAGGGCCGCACCGGCGTTGTAGCCGGCGGGTCCGACACTGCCCTGTCCAGGTGCGCGCTCCATCGTTCCTCGATGTGTCCGAAGTGCCAGACCGACACCGCGATCGCCCACGTCCCGACGAACATCCCGACGATCACGAACCCCAGGAAGTTGATGTCGAGGTTCTCGAACCAGGTCCAAAACGACCCTGACAGTTTCAGATGCCGAGCGATCAACCCACCCAGCTCGATCGTGCCGATCACCAACGCGACCGCCACCGACAGGCCCGTGATGGTGATGTTGTAGAACACCTTGCGCACCGGTCGCGAGAACGCCCAGCCGTAGGCGAAGTTCATAAACGACCCGTCCAGCGAGTCCAGCAGCGACATCCCGGCCGCGAACAGGACCGGGAGGCAGAGAATCGCATACCACGGCAGACCGGCCGCGCCGGCGCTGGCCGCAATCACCAATAGCGCGACCTCGGTCGCGGTATCAAACCCCAAGCCGAACAGCACGCCGATCGGATACATCTGATGGGGCTTGGTGATCGTCTTGGTCAGCCGACCGAAGAAGCGGTTCATCAACCCCCGGCTGTTGAGCTGCGCCTCCAGCGCCGCCTCGTCATAGCGGCCGGTCTTCATCTCCCGAAACACCTTGACGATCCCAACCAGAATGACCACGTTGAGCGCAGCGATGATGTAGAGGAACACGCCCGAGACGCCGGTGCCGATCCAGCCGGCCACCTGGTGCAGATTGGAGTTGTGGTTCTTGACCGGCCCGTCAAGCGACCGCACGCCGACGGAGATCAAGAACGCCAGCGCGAACACGATCGTGGAGTGCCCCAGCGAGAACCAGAACCCGAGGCTCAACGGCCGCTTACCTTCGCTCATGAGCTTGCGGGTCGTGTTATCGATCGCGGAGATGTGGTCGGCGTCGAACGCGTGACGCATCCCCAACGTGTAGGCGGTTATCCCGATCCCGACCGTGAACGTCCCTGAGACACCCAGGTCATAGTGGCTCGGGGCGACAACCGCGAGCAACGTCACAAACCCGAGCACGTGCAGCGCCGCCACGACGCTGAACATCATCAACAGGGTGCGCCGCTGGCTGCCGTCAAGCGCCGCCCAGAACGCACGCACCCCCGGCCGCTGACCACGCCCAGCCGTCGCCGCTTCCATCAGCGCCTCCCTCGACGCGGCGGTCCCGCCACCGGGCAATCGTGACGCGGACAACCCATCCGAACGCCACTCCTTACCGCAAGCCCATCGCGACGGACGACGGTGTTGGCGGCAGGTCGACGGCTGACAGACCATCGCGCAGCGAGTCGCCAGATCGAGGCTCGCGGCGCGCGCGGTGGCAAGCAGTCCTCCCGTGGCTGGCGGGTCACTAGAGGCAGGTGAACCGCGGCGTCGACGCCCGGCCCAGCGGTGGTTCCTCGGTCCGGCCCCGCTCGACGCGGGCCGCGATCTCGGCCACGATCGCGCTCAACAGCTGTTGCCCGAGCTCCGGGGTCGCCTCCGACGGGCGCCCCGTGACGCCGTTCTTCGACAGCGCCGAGGCGTGGTAACGGAAGACGAGGCCGTCGGTCCGGTCCGGATCGTCGCCGGCCTCGAGCCGGTCGAGGCGGACGTGCTCCGGCGCGAGCGCCATCATCACTGCGGTCTCCGCTCTGTTGGCGTGAAGGTCGGCCGCGTCCTGCACCGTCGCGGCGGCGACCTCCGGCGAGGCATCCCACCAGTGAAACACCCCCACCTGGAGGTCCGGCCGCAGCAGGCGCAGGTAGTCGATCGCGCTCGCGAGCGCCGGATGGTTGCCCATGTGCGCGTCGACGACGAGGAACTTCGTCATGCCGGCGGTGGCGGCCCACTCGACGTACTGGCGGATGGTCATGGTCAGCATGTCGGGCGAGAGCGAGATCGTTCCTGGGAACTCCGCGCCGTGACCGAAGCTGCACCCCAGGTTGAGCGTCGGCATGACCAGGGCCCCGCACACGGCGCTTGCCCGTTCGCAGAGTGCGGTCGCAACGATCACGTCGGTGGCCAGGGGTAGGTGCGGACCGTGCTGCTCGATCGCGCCGAGCGGTACGAGGCCGACCTCGTGGCCGCCTTCGAGCGCGCCGCGCAGCTCCGGCCACGCCATCGCCCCCCAGACCCGCGGACCGGGGTCAGTCACCGGTTCCCCGCGCCTCGGGCTGCTCCTGGCGCCGTTCGTCGGGGCGCGATCGGCTTCCCAGGTGTCCCTCTTCGACCAAGGTGCCGAGGACGTCCATGATCGCGCGGCACCCAAGCTGGGCGGTCATGTCCGAGACGTCGTAAGGCGGGGAGATCTCCACCACTTCCATTCCGCAGATTCCCTCGCGGGCGATCATCCGCAACGCTCGCAGTGCCTCGCGCGGCAGCAGACCGCCCGGCTCGGGGGAACCGGTCCCGGGGACGAAGCCCGCGTCGATGGAGTCGATGTCAAAAGACAGGAAGACCGCTTCGGCGTCCTTCCAAGCGCACTCCAGCGCGATCTCCACCGCTTTGTCGACTCCCAGTTCCTCGACGTCGGAGATGGTGATCACCGTCGTGTCGCGCTCCCGGGCGACCTTCATGCCAGGCCGCGAGCCGTACCAGCCACCAATTCCCATCTGCACGAGATTGCTGGGCGGCGCGTTGGGGATGTTGGTGGCATGGAACCACGGCGTGGTGTGCATACGCTCATCCATATCGCGCTCCTGGATGTCGATATGGCGATCCAGGTGGATGATCCCCACCTTGCCGTCGATGTGAGGGGCGATCGCGCGGACATCCGGGTAGCCGATGGAATGGTCTCCGCCGATGACCACCGGGAACACCCCCTGCTCGTGAATGAAGCTGACGGCCCGGTCGATCTGATCGAAGGACTTCTCCAGGTTGGACGGGATGACGAAGATGTCGCCGGCGTCACACATGTTGAGCTCCTCGGCGAGGTCCACGCCCATATCGGCGTTGTAGGAGTCATACAGCGCTGAGATCCGCCGGACGGCCTGAGGGCCGAAACGGCAGCCGGGCCGGTACGTGGTGCCCATATCAAACGGGGCGCCGATGATGGCCACCTCATACTTGCTGACATCCCGGATGTTCTCGCAATACGGGGCCTTGCGGAACGTATTGATGCCGGCAAACGCCGGCTGCTGCCCGCGCGCGAACGTGGAGATCGTCCGATCCTGGACTGATGAGGCCGCCTCCAGCCCAAGGTCGATGCCGCGCTCGGCCTCTTCGCGCTGCTTGTGGTCCGTGATGTCCTTGAGACGCTTCTGGACCTGCAGCCCGCGCAGCTTCCCGCGGTCATACGGCGGATGGTCGTGCCCATTCCCATGACTGTGGAACATCCCCATGTCGCTGCTCCCTTCTGGTCACTATTACGCGAGGGGGTGGGCCATGCCATCCGCTCGCAGGGCGATTCCGGCCGGCCGATCGGCAAGGTTCCACGAGCTGACGCGCTCGATCGCCAGCCGCACCGCGACGTCGTCGCCATCGCTCAGGTAGGCGGCAACGGCGTCCTGCTTGAGACCGAGCGCGGTGATGTAGCGCTCGTGGATGGAGTGGTTCAGGCGGCGAGCCTCTATCCCCTCCACGAGTTCAACCGTCCCCTTGATCTGGACGCCGCGCAGATCGAGGCCGGCGAGCGACCGGTCGATCATCGCCGTCGCCTGCGGGCGCTTGCGGAGGTTCTTGGCCTTGCGCGTGTGGTGACTGGTAGGGAACAGGATGGTGTCGCCCTCACGCCGAAACCACATGGCGACGAGGTGGACGCTGCCGTTGGGATTGATCGACGCGAGGTTGGCGATCAGGCGTGCGTCCAGAAGTTCGTCGATCTCCGCTGGCGTGAGCTGCAGCGGCATCACATCTGAGGGCTGGCGCACGGGGTCGCTCATGACACGATGGCTAGAACCCCGAGCCCTTGGGCGCGACGTCCTGGTACCACTGCTTCTTCGTTCCGACCTTGGCGCGGATCCGCCACTTCCTGGACTTCGGCGCGTCCTCGATCATCTGCCCCACCTCGTCGAGGCGGGAGCGGATCACGTCGGCCTGACCGGTGTCGAGCGCCGCGTTCTCGGGCAGGAAGCGCCCGACCTTGCCGAGGTTGGTGGTGACTGTGTAGTAGAAGCCCCAGTCCTCCCGTAGTAGGTCAGCGATATAGGAGCCGTCGATCGTCTCGCGATCGCCTCCGTTACTCGCGATCGGATGTTCGAGCATGAGCACCATCGTGTCGGTGATGTCCTTGAGGTTGAGCTCGACGATCTGCATCTTCTCGAGCAGCAGGTCGGTCGTCGTGATGGTCGGTCGGTCGAGGTCCAGGCGGCCCTCAAACGGGATGCGGTGGCAGAAGAACAGCTCGTTCATGAACACGTCGACACCGAGGGTGGTGTCCGGGTGCTCAAAGTAGTATCGGTTACCCTCGGTTGACACTGTCATCCGCTCGTCTTCGACGTACCCGGATGCGGTGAGGAACTGCTTGATCTGCCTCGACTGCTTCTTCTCGGCCGCGAAGTCGATGTCGGTGAGCGCTCGCTCCATCTTCGCGAACAGGTCGAGGTTGGCCTCGCAGTGAATCCGGTACGCGAGCGATCCGAGGATTCTCAGCCGGATTCCCTGACCCTCCGCCTCGGCGACGATTCGCAGTGCCTCGGCGACGAAATGCTCGTTCTGAACAGGCATGGGCCGCCCTCACTCGATCGGAATCTGCTTGAAGGCAAGGTCGACGTCCACACCCTGCGACTTCCTGATCGCCTTCATGATGTAGAAGAAGATGAAACCGGCCGCGAAGCAGCCCGCCATGATCGCCAGTCGGCCTGGGTCGTGACCCGCAGCGAAGCTGTCGAAGAAGAGCGTGAAGAAATAGAACGCTGCGCCGATGAACCCGGACGTGCACGCGACGGTCATCAGTGGCAGCCCGAGCACCTTGCGCTTGGAGATCGGTGACTTCTCGTAGATCTCCGGGCGCTTGTACGGAAACACGGCACCAGCGGCGAGCACGATGCCCCACGCGCCGAGGGCGATCATGATGAACACCACGAGCGTCGCGAAGTAGGTCGTGAACACGAACAGAGCCATGAAGATGAGGGTCACCGCCGTGGCGACGCCAATCGCGACCACCGGGCTGTGGAAACGGTCGCTCACCCGACCGAGCGGTGCGGGGGCGACGCGATCAAACGCCCAGGCGATCATGGCGCGCTCGCCGTAGGCCTGCATCCCGGGGATCCACATCCAGATCCAGGCGATGAAGCCCAGCGACACCAGGACGGTCAGCACCCACGACCCGCTGAGAACCCCGGCCAGAAGCGTGATCCAGGGCGTAGTCGGCGTGGTCGCGACATTGGCGCTCGTGTTGAAGCCGAGCGAGTTGTACCCGACCGTACCGAGGAAGTCGTATCCGAAGACCTTGTAGGCGAGCACGATGCTGATCAGGAAGGTCAGACTGCAGACGAGGATCGCGCCGAACATCCCGCGCGACTGCCCCTTCATCCCGGACTTGATCTCGCCGCCGATAGCGATCGAGAACGCGGCGCCGATCAGGGGCAGGAAGGCCCAGTTGGACGCTTTCAGCGTCTCACCGAGGCTGAACCCGGGATTGTTCCAGCCGCCGGCGTGGCCGGACCTGATCACCGAGGCGTAGGTCACCTTCGGGCCAAAGTATTTGTTGAAGTGGGTGATGAACGTGTGCTTTGAGCCGAACAGCAGCAGCACGAACAGCAGGAGCGTACCCAGGGCGGCGACCACGATCACGATCTTCTGTGAGAGGAAGTAGCGACGCATCCCGGCGGTCAAGATGCCGCCGGCCAACAGCAGGACGAGCGCGCCGATGAGGAAGATGACTCCCTTGTGCGACAGGAAGGTCGCGATGCTCGTCAAACTGGAGTTACCGGTCACCGCCGCGCTGACGGTGAACATCGGGATAATTCCGATCGTCACCACCCAGTAGGCGGCGATGGCGCAGAAGAAGAGCCACGCGAGTGATTCGACGACGCTGAGGGTGAACGCGACGGCCGGCGGCAGGATCCGGCTCCCGAAGGGATAGATGCCACCCGACCGCGGGATGGTGACCGTCCAGGTGAGCATCCCCCACGCAATGAGCCCCATCGCCAGCGCCGCGATGATGACCCCCAGGTAGAGGTTGCCACCCGGGTAGACCGCGGGACCGTAGAGCAGCAGTCCGCCGATGCCGATGCCGATGCTTACGAGCCCGACATTGAAGATGAAAACGTCGGTGGTGCCGGCGGTCTTGATCAGCCCCGATGCCTTGCGCAGGAAGACGCGATCGCCGGCGCCTCCCCCGGAGCCGACACTTGTGGAGCCATCTGTTTTTGTTGACATTTCTCTCCTCCCTCAGTCATCCCTGCGTGAACTGATAGTCCCGCACTTGTCCCTCAGCCAGGGTGAGCAACAATCCGTTGAGCACGCCCTCGGAGTAGACGCTCCCCGGGTTCAGGCACAGCGTTCGGCCGATCCTCGTCTCTCCACGACCCTCGTGGATGTGCCCGTGTAGGCCGACGAGAGGCTGCAGACGTTCGATCGCCTCACGGACGGCAACGCTGCCCGCCGGCGCCATCACCGGGTTGCCCATGTCGTAGACGACCTTCATGTTCTCGTCCAGCTTGGGACAGATGTCGATCTTCGAGTTGTTGGGCGGAACATGGAGATTGAAGATGCAACGCTCCATGTCCTGGACCTCGGCGAACATGGAGTCGAGCCGCTTGGCGAGGTCGTCCTCAGTACATTCGCGCTCGGTGTTCCACGGCGTCGGGTTGGTCCAGCCCGAGGTGATGATCTCGTGGTCATCGGTAAGGCGGTGGACCTTCATCTCCAGCAACTCGATTGTGTTGGAGGCCGCCAGCAACTCGTCCACCTCGAAGAAGTCGTCGTTGCCGGGGGCGGCGAATACCTGCACGCCCGTCCCGTTGAGCTTGTCCTCGACGTACTCCATCCACTGCTCGAGTCGGCGGCGGATCAGGTCGCGGAACAGCCGGTCCTGCTCATCCTGGGAGGCCTTGATGACCCGGAACTCCTCCTCATCCATTGCGGCGGGATAGAAACCCATGTTCGCGAGCTGCTTCTTGAACGTCGCAACCTCGTCCTCGGAGGTGAACTCGAGGTCATCTCCCGCGAATGAGGTCAGATACGCGCCCGAAGGCTGCTTTGCGATCGGCACCACCATCTTCCCCGTCACGTCGCCGCCCATGATCAGGATCTCGGTCCCGTAGAAGTCGGCCGCGTTGACGAACTTCTTGAAGCACACGTCGGACCCGTGCAGGTCGGTGCAGAAGAAGATCCGGGTGCCCGGGGTCGTGGGGCGTTTCTTTCGTCCGAACGCCATTTTCGCTACCTCAGTAGAACGTCAGGTAGCGGTCGAGTTCCCAGGCGGAGACCGCATTGTGGTAGTCCCACCACTCTTCGCGCTTGAGCTCCGCATAGGAGTGCTTGAGCTCCGGACCCATCACGGCCTCGCTCAGCGGGTCGGCCTCGAACGCCTCCACCGCCTCGATGAGGGTCCGCGGCAGGGTCCCGACCGACATGTCATCGAGCTGCGCGTCACTCTGGAGGTACATATTGTGGGGGATCGGATCCCCTGGGTCGAGCTCGCGCTCGATCCCCTCCAGGCCGGCCGCCAGCATCATTGCCGCGCCGAGATATGGGTTCGTCGCCATGTCCACCGCCCGCGACTCGACGCGCGGGGAGGTCATCGGGATCCGCAGCATGTGGGTCCGGTTGTTGTTCCCATAGGAGACGTACACCGGGGCCCAGGTGAAGCCGGTCATCGACCCGGTCTTGATCAACCGCTTGTACGAGTTCACCGTCGACGCCGTGACCGCGCAGATCGCCGGCGCATGCGATAGCACGCCGGCGATGAACTGGTAGGCCAGCTTGGAGACACCGCACCCTCGCGGATCGTCAGGATCGGCGAACAGGTTGGAGCCCGTGCTGATGTCGGCGATTGACATGTTGTAGTGGCCGCCACTCCCGGTCCGATCCGCGTAGGGCTTGGGCATGAACGTCGCCTCGCAGCCGTACTTGCGGGCGAGCGTCTTGGTCATCATCCGCCACAGGATCAGGCGGTCGGCCATGCCCATTGCGTCGGTGTAGGAGAAGTCGAACTCGAACTGACTGTTGGCGTCCTCGTGATCGAACGAGTGCACGTCGAAGCCGAGGACGTTCATGTACTTGATCAGCTCGTCCATGAAGGTCATGTTCTCGAGCAGGCCGACGATGTCATAGGCGGCTTTGGCGAGCGTGTCCTTCGGGTTCGCCGGGACGACGGTCCCGTTCGTGCGCTGCACCAGGAAGAACTCGGTTTCGATACCGAGGTTGAAAGTGAATCCAAGCGCCGCCGCACGGTCAACCTGCCGGCGCAGTACGGTCCGGGAGTCCATCGGCCACGCCTCGTCGTGGAAGTACAGCTGACCGGGAGCCCACGCCACGGTTGGCTCCCACGGGAGGATGCGGATCGCGTCCAGATCGGGACGCACCGAGAGCTCGTCGTCGCTCGGCTCCTGTCCAAGGCCGTCGAGCGCGGCGCCGGTGAACAGCTCGGAGCCCTGCATCATGGCGACGAAGTGGTCGATCGGTACCGCCTTGGCCTTGGCGATGCCGTGGACATCGACGTAGGCGGCGAGGCAGTATTCGACCCCGGCGTCTGTGAGGCTCTCCTGCTTGCCGCGAAGACGCTGGAGGTCCTGCGTGGCAGCACCAGTCACTGTGGCCATCGATTTCCGTCCCTCCCACTTGACAGCACCATTCTCGGGTTGCGCGAAGGTATAAGAGCCCCCGCGCAACGCCTATCCACGATGCGTAGGAATTCTGCGAGGCGTGCTCCTACTGTTGTGCAGCGCCCGGCGCGGGCGCACCGAAGAGCCGTATGCGTCAGGTGCGGTGGACCGCAAGCGCGTTGGCGGCCTTCAGCGCGACCTCGATGTTGAGGCGCGCCTCGCCCACCTTCGGATCCACGCCGAGCAGCTCCTCGACGCGAGCGAGCCGGTAGCGCAGTGTGGAGACGTGCACGTCAAGGCGCCGGGCCGCCTCGTGCAGGTTGAATCCGGCGTCATAGAACGTCTCGAGGCTGATCAGCAGTCGGGACTTGTGCTCCTCGTCATAGCGCTCGAGCGGCTCTACGTAGAGCTTGATGAACTCGAGCAGCGCGGCGGGCTCACTGGCCTGAACCAGGATCTCCTGCACGCCCATGTGGCGGAACGACACGACCTGACCGGAGCGCTGGAGCAGCTTGAACAGCTCGAGACCGCGACGCGCGGCGGCGTAGGCGTTGCCGTACTCGGGTAGAGCCCGCACCGCGCGGCTGACTGCGATGTTCAGGCCTGAGTGGGACATACGCTGGCGCAGGGCTTGCTGGAGAAGGTCCTCGAACAACGGCCCCTCGGTGTCCGGGCCCTCGAGCAGCACGACGGCTCCGCGGCTCTCGACCGCGACGAGCGAGGAGCCAGGCCACTTGGCCGCGCAGTCGGTGCAGATCGACGAGAGAAGGTGCGCGCTCGCGTGGCTCAGCTGGCCCGTGGCCGGCTCGGCCAGGAAGATCCGGGTCGGCGAGGTCAGGTCGAGCCCGAACGCCTCCGCCTGTTTGATGACGAGGTCCTCGACGAAGTCGCCGCTGAACAACTCCTCGAGGAACCCTCCGCGCAGCTTGTGCTCGACCTCGAGCGCGGTCCGTTGACGCAGCAGCTCAAGCGCCACCAGCAGCGCCCCATACTCGAGGGCGGCCTGCTCGACCTGGCCCGGAGCCGCGGCGAACCGCGCCGCCACCCACGCCAGGACCTCGTCTTGGACGGTGGCGGGGGCCGAGCCCACGTGGACGTCGTCGTGCTCGGCCGCGCCGCCATCGCTGCCATTGGCTCGCGGACTCCACGACCAGTCGCCGCCGGCCGGGGCGCGTGCGAGGACCTCTCCGAGCGATCCGACGACCACGAACTCGCCACCGACGAGGCCTGCCAGCGAGTCGGCGACCGACTGGATACCGCGGCCGCCGATCACGTCCGCAGTCAGTGTCTCGTGCACGACGAGCACCTGGCGGAGATCCTCGTTGGCACTCTGGAGACGGGCGATCGTGCCCCGCTGCCGGCTGTGCAGCGTGGCGTTCTCCAGCGCAACCGAGCCGAACCGGGCTATCGCGGCCAGCACGATGTCGCGCTGCGGGTCGCCACGCCGCGAGGCCACGCCGGCGATCACTCCCTGTCCCCGGTCGATCGCGGGAAGCGGCATCACGAGCAGCTGGCGGGAGTCCCCGTCGAGATCGACGCGGGCGATCTGCTCGCTGGGCGCCAGCCCGCCGAGCACCGCCGCCACCTCGGCGCTCTCGTCCTGGCCAAGGCCCGCCGAGCGCCGGACCGCCCAATCCCCGGCGTCGTCGCGGACCGCATAAACCGCGCCACTGAGCCCCGCGAGCACCTCGACGGCGGCGAGCACCTCCTCGAGGATCGGCTCCTCCTCGGTCAGCCCGGCGATCTGCTCGGCCAGATGGGCGAGCGTCTGCAGCTCGGCGAGCCGGCTGCGGAGGGTGTGGTCGGTCTGCGCCACCGCCAACAGGTTGTCGAGGCTTGCCGCGGCCGCGCCGGCCACAAGGCCGAGCAGGCGCTGCTGCTCCGCCGAGAAGCGGTGGATCGTCGTCCGCCAGGCCACGAACAGCCCGCCGAGCACGCCGGTCGGCGTGCGCAAGGGCGCGGCGAGGTATGAGACGACGCCGAGCTCCCGGGCCAGCTCATCAGACAGGTCCTGCGCCCAGGCGGCGAACACCGAGTCCTCGGTGCCGGTCTCTCCGGTCAGCCGGGCCGACGCCAGACGGCCCCGCCCCAGGGGCTTGATGGTGAGCTCGCGGGCGCCACGACCCTCTTTGACGTGGACCTGGATGGCGTCGAGCGACGGATCGAGGAGGGCAAGGACGCTGAGCTCCGAGCCGAAGATCTCCGAGGCGTTGGCGAGTAGGCGCGCCCGAGCCTCCTCGCGCGACTTGGCCTGAGCGAGCTCCGTCCCGAGCGTGGCGAGCAGGTCGTGCTGGAGCAGAACCCGTCGCTCGCGCTCGCGCGCCACCGCGTTACGCAGACCGAGGGAGGACTGGTGCGCGAAGGTGTCGACGAGGCCCTGGTTCCACTGCTGGCCCGCCGCAGCCACCAACACGGCGATCCCGAGAGCCTCCGGCCCGCCCTGAAACGGAACGAGCAGCACCGAGCCGTGCGGACGATCGAGCACGCGCGAGGCGCCGCGCGCGATGCAGCCCTCGATCTCGGGCCCGAGGTCGGCGAGCAGCTCGGCGGCGTCGCCTGCGTCCATCGCGACCCGGACCGTGCCGCTCGGGGCGCCGGGCTCGGGGACGCACTGGAGCAGAGCCGCGCGCGCGCCAAGCAGGTCGACGCCGCACCGGCCGATCGCCGTAAGCGTCTCCTCGACGCTCAGACCATGAGCCATCGTGCTGAGCAACTCGCCCAGCGCCTGCTCCTCTCGAAGCCTCTGCGCGCTCTGCGAGTGCAGACGGGCGACCTGCATCGAGAGCGACGCGTGTGAGCAGAACACGGCCAGCACACGCAGCTCATGCTCGGTGAACACCCGCCGCTCGAACCGGCTCAGCGAGATGACGCCGAAGATCTGCGCCTTGCGGATCATCGGCACAACGAGCATGGCTTCGGGTTCTAGATCCACCCCCGGCACCGGCACGAACTCGGGGTCCTCGCGCACGTCGTCGATCTTTCGCCGCACCCCCGTCGCCGCAACCTTGCCCCACACGCCGACGCCTTTGCGCGGGCGATGGGACTTGAACGCCTCGGGATTGGGGTCACGCACGACGCGCGGAAAGAGGACGTCGGCCCCGTCGTCGACCGTGTAGATCAGGCACGAGTCGTAAGGGATCAGCCGCTGGAGCTGGTCGGCGATCGTCTCGAGAGTCGAGCGGCCATCGGTCTGGGCGAAGCTGTCCCGGAACGCCTCGAGGATGACCTCGAGCTCCTCCACGAGCTTGGCCGCGTCGTTCTTCGCCGCTACCGCGTCCTGGAGCATCTTCAGGTTGTCGATCGCGGCGGCCGCCTGGTCGGCGATCATCTGCGCCAGGGTGTGCATCGTCCGGATCGAGGACTCATATTCGTCGAGCGCCATCACCCGGACATCGCGCACCGTCTTCACGTAGGCCGCCGGCGGGGCGCCGATCTCCCCGGCCGTCCTGGCGAACCGGCCCACGTCAGGCACCTCGGTCAGGATCTGACCGCACAGGAAGTAACCCAGCACCTCGCCTTTCGGCGCGATCGGGATCGCGCAGTCGTACAGCCCGTTCCAGCACTTGAAGATCGCCGGCTGCTTGGTGCGCGCCCCCTGCCCCATCGCGCGCAGGTCGCACTCCGTGCAGCGCGGGCCGCCCACCGGCGAGGTCCGCGTCAGGTCCTCACAGAACGTGACCCGATGCGTGATGTTCGTGATGTTCCGCCCGGCCGGGTCGACGATCACCGTCGGCAGTCCGAACACCTTGGCAAAGGTGTCCTGGATGTCCTGCAGCGCGGCGACGTCGATCAGGTCCGTGAGCTGCCAGCCCCTCTCCCCGTGCCGCTCGGGGTGAGTTTCCGCGGCCACGAACCCGGCCGCCGGACTCATCGGACTGGGACCCGCATCGGTTCTGCCGTCTCCTCCTGTAGCCCTACGTCCAGGCTCCGTGGTGAAGTATGGAGGTCGCCGCCATCCAGCGCAGTTCCCAGCCTAAGCTATCGGATTTATCCCCTGTCGGGCCACTAAGTGCATCCCTTAAATCGAAATTGTGCAGATGCTCCCAAGAGGGCTCATCCGCCGCGGCGTCAGGCGCCGCCGGCCGTGGGGTACCATCCAACTAATGAACGCCCGCGAGGTCGAGGCCACCGCGCTTGACCTGGCGCGCCGGCGCCGGCGCATCCGTGAGTCGCTCGGTTTCGCGCTGGCCTGTGCAGTCGCCGCGGCCGTCGCGGTCCCGTTCGCACTCGGGCTTGCCGCAGCGATGGCGGCCGGCGCTGTGACCGGCATATTGGTGGCCATGTTCAGTGCCTTGGGGTTGCAGGACCGGATCGCCCAGCTTGCTCTCGATCCGGTCGCCCACGAGCTCCCCGAGGTCTCGCGTTACGCCAATCGGCTGGCCACGCAGTTCGAACGCGAGCGCCTGGCCCGGTGGATCGTCGAGATGGTCGGAGAGGCACGTCAGATCCCCGACAGCTGGTTCCTGAGCGGTCGAGTCAGTCGTTACGCCGACCAGCTTGCCGTGCTGGGCGAGGAGCTCGCCGATCCGATCACCCAGATCCGTCCGGCCAGCGCGGTCGCCCTGCATCTACTGCTGACCCAGGCGGTGGACAGCCCGCTGTACAACCCGGCCCTCCCGGCCGATCAGCTGCCGGCCATCATCGCCAACATCCGCCTCGGCATCACCAGATCGCCGGTCATCTAGACGGCGGTCGAGGCTCGGCCGCGCCGCCCGCTGCATCGGCGAACGTCGCCCCGGTCTAGCCGCGCCCCGCGGAACGGGGCATTCAGACGCGCCCGACAGGATTCGAACCTGTGACCTTCGGTTCCGTAGACCGACGCTCTATCCAGCTGAGCTACGGGCGCGAGGCAGCCGAGTTTAGCTGCGGACGAGCGACCCGTCGGCCGTAGCGCCCGCGGGCACCTCATAACGGGCGACGGTGAAGGCGATCATGGCTGGGACCTGCACGGCGTAGACGAGCAGGGAGAGGGTGAGGATGACCAGCGGCCCGCCCCTGAGGTGGTTGCGTAGGAACGCGTACTCGATCAGGCCCGCAGTGATGAAGTAGGCGAGCAGCGCCCACTTGAACACCTGGAAGAAGCGGCCCCAGGCGAAGCCCGGAACGCGCGCCAGCACCACCATGTTGCCGACGACGAGGGCGGCCGAGGCGATGAGCAGCGCGGTCGGCAGGCCCAGCGGCACGTGCTGGGGGATGTGGGCGGAGAGGTAGATGCCGCCGATCACGACCAGGGCGAGGGAGAGCATCCCCACCTCGGTGAACGGCGGGTACTTGCGCTCGTTCATCCGGAGGCCAGCTTGGTCATGATCACCAGCGTCGCCACCTGCATCACGCCCAGGACCCCGGCGCTGTAGATGAATCGCTTCATCAGCCGCTCGATGACCGCGGGGTTGGGTCGGGGCTTCTTGAGCTCGAAGAGGACGGCGATGTTGGCCGGCTCGAGCAGGCCGAGGGCCAGGATGGCCATGACGCCGACGACGATCATGCTGGCCACGACCCAGCCATGCAGCGGGTTGGAGGTGAGGTTGGTGCCCAGGTAGGTGGAGAGCTGCCAGCCGGCGGCCAGCGTGGCCGTGACCACCGTGGGCATGATCAGGACCATCTTGGGCATCAGTTTGGTGGTGAACTCGATGCGGGCCGGGACTGACATCTTGCCCATGATCGGTCCCAGCACCAGCCCCAGGAACAGATCGATGATGGTCCAGGCGGCCCCGCCGGCGACGTGGAAGAACGTGAGCGGCCACAGCTTGTTGGACGCGATGGCGGCGATCAGCAGCACCGCGATCAGCCCGACGATCGGCAGCCCCTTGAGCGGGACGATCTCGAAGTCCAGCGGCCCTGCCGGAGGTGCGTGCTCAGTCTGCGCGGCGGCCGCGGGCGGCACCATGATCTCGGTCATCCGCGCATCCTACGGCAGCGGGGCTCCCGGATACCAGGCACTTCGACTCATGGGCCCGGAATCCGAGCGCTGTGACGGAGACGGAGGGGGCGGGATTCGAACCCGCGGTCCGCTTGCACGGACTCTGGTTTTCAAGACCAGCGCATTCGACCACTCTGCCACCCCTCCGGGGTCAGGCCGGCGGATCTCGGTCTGCATGGTGCCATGCGCCCGGCTCGCGTGCGCGAAGCTGCTCGGGCGGGGTCGTTTACACTCCGCGGTGCTTGGGAGAGGTGGCCGAGTGGCTGAAGGCACTCGCCTGCTAAGCGAGTATGGGGAGAAATCTCTATCGCGGGTTCGAATCCCGCCCTCTCCGTTTCCACTGCAACGCCCGTGGAAGGCCCTGAATGAGCGTGCTGGACAGCTTTCGCCTGGACGGTAGGGTCGCGATCGTCACGGGTGCGTCATCCGGGTTGGGCGTGGCCTTCGCTGAAGGCCTGGCGCAGGCCGGTGCCGACGTGGCCATCTGCGCGCGACGCGCCGACCGGCTCGATCAGACCCGGAAGGGCGTCGAGGCCACCGGGCGCCGCTGCGTGGCCGTGCAGGCCGACGTCTCCCGCGTCGAGGACTGCGAGCGCGTCGTCGAGCGGACGGTGAGCGAGTTGGGCCGTGTGGACGTGCTCGTCAACAACGCCGGCATCGGGACCGCGGTGCCGGCCACCCGCGAGGACCCCGAGGAGTTCCGCAGGGTCATCGACATCAACCTCATGGGGTCCTACTGGATGGCCCAGGCCTGTGCGCGGGCGATGACTGAGGGCGGCAGCATCGTCAATATCGGCAGCGTGCTGGGCCTGACCACAGCCGGGCTGCCCCAGGCGGCCTACGCGTCGAGCAAGGCGGCGATCATCGGCCTCACACGTGATCTCGCCCAGCAGTGGACGGGACGCAAGGGCATCCGCGTCAACACGCTGGCGCCCGGGTTCTTCGCCTCAGAGATGACCGACCAGTACCCCGACGGCTACATGGAGCAGATGATGTGGCGGGTGCCGACGGGCCGGGTCGGCCGTCCCGAGGAACTGGTGGCGGCGCTGGTGTTCCTGGCCAGCGACGCGGCGTCGTACGTCACCGGGATCGTCCTGCCGGTCGACGGTGGCGTGCTGACCACCTGAGCGCGGCGCGGTGGGGCGCCGGGACGCGACAGCTAGCGCTGGTTGCTCGGCGCCGTGCCGAACACGTGATCCCAGAACGGTGCGCTGACGCCGTACCCGCGCTCGTGGTTCTGGAAGTGGTGGCGCATGTGCAGTTCGCGCAGGCGCCGTCCCAGCCGTGTCTTGGGCCGGTGGTGGTGCACGTGGTAGTGCAGCATGTCGTAACCCAGGTACCCGCCCAGGAAGCCCGCGCCGAAGGGCAGGAACGTGGGGCTGCCGAGCACCAGGTAGAAGCCGTAGACGAACAGCGCAGCCAGCGGAACGCTCAGCGACGGCGGCATCACCAGTCGCATCGGGTCATTGGGATGGTCGTGGTGCACGCCGTGGATGATCCAGTGCAGCCGGGCGCCGATCCCGTGGTCGGGCTCGAAGTGAAAGACGATCCGGTGCAGCCAGTACTCGGTGAGCGTCCAGAACACGTAGCCGCACAGCAGCCACACCGCGGTGAGAGCGCCGGCGCCGCGGACGAAGCCCTCCACGAGCAGCACGGTGATGACCGGCACGAACAGAATCGGCGGGACCGCCGGATGCACGCGCGAGAGCTTGTCCAGCACGGCGGAGTCGAACATGCGCGGCGACGCGCGCAGAACGTCGCTGCGGCTGAGCCCGTTGAGATCGTCGGCGCCGTGGCTGGCCATTGGCAATCCATATTACCGGGCCGCTGCAGGCGGATCTGTGATCCCGTCACACCGCGGACATGACGCCCCAGGCGCCCGCGGACGAACCTTCGCAGGAGCCTATGAGTCGTCGTCGTCGGCGGGCATCGCCAGCACCACGTGGCGCACCGACAGGGCGATGAATTCGCGCTTCTCGATCCGCGGCGTGCCCTGGAGGGTGGTGACCTCGACGTCGGTCAGCGCGAGGAAATCCCGCTCGGACGCGTTGAGGTAGTCGGTGAGGCGGCTGCGGTAGCCGTCGGTGGGCAACATGAGGTGGCCGACGATGCGATGACGGTCGGTCTCCACGATGATGCGCTCGGTCCGTTGCTCCACGCGCGGGCACGATAGCGGTCAGATGGCCGTGTGCTGGCATCCTCTGGACCGATGTCCAAGGGACTGAAGGCGCGCTGGTATGTCGTGCGCCGCGCTCAGAACCGCAAGCCGGCCACCTACCGGTGCCCCTTCTGCGGCCAACTGCTGCCGGCGCTGAGCGAGCACATGCTGGTCACCCCTGAGGGAGATTCGGCGCGGCGCCGTCATGCCCACAGCGCGTGCGTGCTCAAGGCGCGCAAGGCGGGGCGTCTGCCCACCCGCGATGAGTGGGCGGCCACGCAGCCCCGGCCCCCGCGGCCTCCCGGGCCGCTGTCGCGCCTGCGCGCCGCCCTCGCGCGCCGAAACCGCTCCGCGGGCGAGCGGTAGGGTGGCCCCAATGGCGCGCGACCTGCGACTCGGCCTGAACGTCGGATACTGGGGCGGCGGCCCCCCGCCCGGCGCCGCCGAGACCATCCAGGAGGCCGACCGGCTGGGCTTTGACTCAGTCTGGACGGCCGAGGCCTACGGCTCTGACGCCCTGATGCCGCTGGCCTGGTGGGGCGCCGGCACCACCCAGATCAAGCTGGGCACCGCGATCGCGCAGATCTCCGCCCGGACCCCCGCGGCGACGGCGATGGCGGCGATGACCCTCGATCATCTCAGCGGCGGGCGGGTGATCCTGGGTCTCGGCGTCTCCGGTCCCCAGGTGGTGGAGGGCTGGTACGGGCAGCCGTTCGCCCAGCCGCTGGCGCGGATGCGCGAGTACATCGGGATCCTGCGCGGCATCTGGGCGCGCCAGGGCCCGGTGACCAGCGACGGCCCCCATTACCCGCTGCCGCTCCAGGCCGGCGACGGGGTCACCGGCCTGGGCAAGCCGCTGAAAGCCAGCATCCATCCGCTGCGCTCGGACATCCCCATCTACCTCGCGGCCGAGGGCCCCAAGAACATCGCCATGGCCGGTGAGCTGTGCGACGGCTGGCTGGCGCTCTTCTACTCCCCCTACCACGACGGCTTCTACCGGGACGCCCTGGACGAGGGCTTCGCCCGGCCCGGCGCCCATCGCACGCGCGAGGAGTTCGAGGTGGCGGCCACCGTGCCGCTGATCATCACCGACAACGTCGAGGCGGCGGCCGACGCGCTTCGCCCGATGTACGCCCTCTACTTCGGGGGGATGGGTGCGCGCGGAACCAACTTCCACGCCAACGTGGCCATCCGGATGGGTTACGAGGCCGAGGTGGCCAAGATTCAGGAGCTGTATCTCGGCGGCCACAAGGACGAGGCGGCGGCCGCCGTCCCGACCCGGCTGCTCGAGCAGCTGACGCTGATCGGGCCGGCCGACAAGATCCGCCACGACCTCGAGGCGTGGCGCGACTCGATCGTGACCACGCTCCTGGTGGGCGGCGATCCGGCCACGTTGCGCGCGGTCGCCGAGATCGTCCTCGGCTAGACAAGGCAGCGCGGGCCGGGGAGCGGTTGATTCCGCTCCCCGGCCCGCGCCCGCCCGGCTCCGCGCCCCCGGCCCCGCCAGCCACCTCGGCCGGCCGGGCACACAACCAACCGACTCAGACCACGTGCTCGGGCGTTACCGCGTGGCCGCCGGCACTGGCCACCCCTGGGACCCCGTTGGGGTACCCCAGCGATGGGATGTCCGACGGGTACACCTCGTGCCCGTGCTCGGCGGTGTCGCCGATCTCCATGTTCTCCTCGGACATTCGCAATGGGATGAACAGCCCGACGAACTTGAGGAGCAGGAACGTACCCGCGGCCGACCAGCAGATCACGAACAGCGCCGCGAGGAACTGCCATTTGATCAGGTTGAAGTTCCCGTGGATCAACCCCGGCTGGGACGCGATGCTCGGAGTCTTGCCCACGCCCGGATAGACGGTCATGTTGGAGTCGGCGAACACGCCGACGAGCAGACCGCCGGCCAGCCCGGCGAACCCGTGGGTATAGATCACGCCCAGCGTGTCGTCGACGTTGCGGAAGGGCCGCAGACGGCTGAGGTAGTTCAGCGCAAAGTACACCAGCGTCGAGGCGATGACCGCGATACAGATCGCCCCCCACCCGTTGACGTAACCGGCCGCGGGCGTGATCGCCACCAGACCCACGATCATCCCGTTGACTCCGGAGATGAGGCCCGGCTTGCGCCCGGTCATGTAGTCCCAGCCCACCCAGACCAGGAACGCGACCGCCGTGCACAGGTTGGTGTTCATGATCGCGGCAGAGGCCGAGGCGCCCGCGAAGTACGGGTCACCGCCGTTGAAGCCGTTCCACCCCAGCCACAGCAACCCGGCCCCGACGGCGACCATGGCCACGTTGTTGGGAGCGTCGATCTCGCGATCTCGCTGGAGGCGCGGGCCGATCACCGCCGCGGCCACGAAGCCCGAGACCCCGGCGGAGAGGTGGATCACGTAACCGCCCGAGTAGTCGACGGCACCGTGCTGGGCGAAGAAGCCGCCGCCCCAGATGCAGAAGGCGTCGACGGTGTAGATGATCGAGCTCCACAGGGCCACGAACGGGATCCAGGCCTTGAAGTTGATCCGCCCCAGCACCGAGCCGAGCATCAGGATCGGCGTGATCCCCGCGAAGACGAACTGGAAGTACGCCAGCGTCGCCTGTGGGAATCGGAAGCTCGGGCCCGTGGTGGCCAAGGGGATGGCCGCCTGGCCCTGCTCGGCCTTGTGACCCAGGATCTCACCCGGGATGCCGATGAAGTTGCCGAAGAACCCATGGCCGCTGATGCCATGCCACGGGGTGCCGAAGCCCATCTTGAAGGCCCACAACACCCAGATGACGAGCACAACGGCAAAGGCGGCGAACGTCAGCATCATGCTGTTGATCGACCACCGCTTCTGCATGACGCCGCCATAGAGCACGACGAGGCCGGGGACGCTCATCAGACCGACCAGCGTCGCCGCGGTCATCTGCCAAGCGTTGTCTCCGGGGCTAAGCCATGTTGGGTATGGCAGCCACATGTATCTAGATCTCCTTATCCAGGGGACGGGGATGAACAACGTGGAAGCCGCCGCTGTCATTCAGCGGCAGGCCAACGGCCCGGTGGCAACCAGAGGGCAGTTTCCATGGGCCCGCGCGCCCGCCCCATGGCCTCGCGTCCAGCAAACCGGGCCACCGGCTGGACATAGGGATAAACGGGCCCGGTCGGGTCAGAGCGACAGCGTCGTGCCGCGCGGCAGCACGATGACCGACCCGCGCGCTGAGTCCAGCTGAGCGCGCGTGGATCCGCCCAGTCCGATCCTGCCCTCGGGCCCCTGGCTCTGGGAGTCGACGAGGATGAGGTCGGCGTTGCCGCCGTCCTCGAGGATGTCGGCGCCGAGCGCCAGCGCCAGCGCCTCGGCGCTCTCATGGGCGGCGCCGTTGGCGTCGCCGGCCACAGAGATGGTCCCGATCCGTTCGTCCCCCCGGGCTCGCAGCCCCGCCGCAGCGACACCGATCGCCACCGGGCTGCCCTCGAGCAGGCCCTGGGCGGAGCCACCGGGCTCGACCCGGCCCGGCGGGGTGCGGTAATCCGAGCCGAACAGGATGAGCGTCGCGCTCAGTGAGGAGGCCAGCGTGGCCAGCCCCGCGCTCGTGGACGCGTCGATCACCACGTGGCGCGCGATCTCCGGCTCGCCTAGCCACAGCGCTCCCTGCTCCAGCCGGCGGTCGGCGTCATAGACGCCCAGCTCCTCCCGCCGGGGGTCGAACTCCCGGGAGTGGCGTACGTAGGCCAGCGACAGCGTGGCGCCGCCCACTGCCAGCATCCGGCCGAGCGCGAGCGCGTCCTCGTCGTTGGTGGTGCCGTCGTAGGAGACGATGACCGGGGTCGCCATGGCGACCGCAATCCTGCGCCACCGGCTGCGGTTCGGCATTGGCCGCGTGGACAAGGATCGCGGCCGAGCGTCTATCCCGGCGGCATGGGCCGGGGCGCCCTGCCGCTGTGCCACGATCGCCCGTCCGCAGCGCTGAGCGCCGGACTCAGAGCTGGGTCTGGGACCAGTCGATGTTGACGATCGGGGGCGTCGGTTCCCCGATCTCGAGCTGAATGTCCGTGTGGGGGAGCAGCTGGATGTCGCGCGGGCTCTTCTTCCACGGCTTGCCGTTGACGAACGCAGTCACCTTGCCGCTGAGGCCGGCCACCTGGGACTCCGACAGCGGCTGATGCCACTCGTCGAAGAAGTCGCCCAGGGTGTAGATCGCCTTGGAGGGCGACTCGATGTGGATGACGCCGTCGGTGGTGTGGGTGTGCAGCCAGTAGATGCAGCTGCCGCCGCTGGCGATGGGCCCCTGATTGGTCTGCTCGGCCTGCGATCCCGGAATGCCCACGCCGGCGGGCAGCGTGTAGGGCTGCCCGTTCTTGAACACGGCCAGGTGGGCGTGGATGTGGTAGACGAGCTGCTCGGTCGCCCCGCAGGAGATCCCGTTGACCTTCCCGGTGCCGGTGGTGCTGGCCGGGGCCAGCACGGGGCCGGTCTGCAGCGGGACCCCCTCGAAGCCGATCGCGGGCTGCGACGCGCTCGACGCTCCGGATGTGCCGGTCCCGGCGCCCGCCGACGTGCCGGTGCCGGCGGCGCTTGACGTCCCAGTGCCGGCGGAGCCCGTGCCCGAGCTCGAGCTCGGGTTCGACGAGCCGCACGCGGCGAGGGCGAGCGCGCACACGAGCGCGGTGGCGGCAGGGATCACGGGGCGCATCGGATCCGCAAAGGTAGCTGGATACGTGTCCCGGGGCGTTGGTAGCGTGTACGGCGATGTCCGATCAGCCCGCTTCCGCCGGCCTGCCGATGACCACCGGCCTGGAGCTGCCCGGCCTGACGGTGGCGGAGAGCCTGGGGGTGGTCTACGGACTGGTCGTGCGCAGCATGGGCTTCACCGGCAGCGTGGTGTCCTCGTTCAAGGCGCTGCGGCGCGGCGAGATCAGTGAGTACACGCAGCTGCTGGAGGACTCGCGCCGGCATGCCATCGATCGCATGGTCGACAACGCCCGTCTGATGGGCGCCGATGCGATCATCGCCGTGCGCTTCGACTCCTCCGAGATCGGCAACCAGTTCACCGAGATCGTGTCCTACGGGACTGCGGTCACGGTCCGTCCCACGGCCTAGCCCCGCCCTCACATGCAGCTGGGCGACGCCGACCGAGAGCTGCTGTTCGAGCGACTCAGCCGACATCACGTCGCCGGCCATCTCGACGTGCCCGAGCTCGAGCGGCGCGTCGGCCTGGTGGCCGCGGCCACCACTCGTGAGCAGGCGGCCGAGATCCTCGCCGATCTCCCGGTCCTGCCCGGCGATCCGACGGGTCCTCTCCGTGAGCGGCCCGGCTGGGGGCGCGGCCACGGCGACGCCGACGCGCCGCACCCCGGCTGGCGACCGACCAACGAGCGCTTCCGCGACCCGAAGAGCAATCGGGTGATGCGGGTGTGGGAGGACGCGGGCGGGACCCGGCATTACGTGCCCGACGATGAGCGCGGGTGACCAGACGCCGCCCCGTCGGTGACCGACGGGGGCGACGTCCATCACGCAGCGTCAGCGGCGGCTGCCGCCCCCGCCGAAGAGAGACAGGAAGAACAGGAACACGTTGAAGATGTCCAGGAAGATCGACGCCGCGATCGGCACCGCCCCGGACGCCGACGTGCGGCGCAGGCGGTTGAAGTCAAAGATCGTCAGCGCGCCGAACACCACCAGGCCGAGTACCGCGTAGATCACGTTGGCGCCGGGGATGGCCACGAACAGCGTGACCAGCCCGAACACGATGAGGACGACGAGCGCTCCGAACAGAGCGCGATACCAGCTCGACAGGTCACGCCGGGTGGTGTAGCCGATGGCGCCGAGCCCTGCGGTGAACAGCGCCGTGGCCCCCGCCGCCTGGTACACCACGCCGGGCTCCGCCCTGGCGTAGGACGCGAGCACCGGCCCGAGCGCCAGACCGAAGGACAGGCCCACGCCGAACAGGAGCCCGATCGCGAGCTGCTCGCGGCCCCGAGCGGACGCCCACTGGAGCCCAAAGAGGCAGGCGAAAGCGACGAGGAAGAACAGGATTCCGGTGCCGCCCGTCGCGTCGCGGGTGACGTAGGCGCCCAGCGCCATGCAACCAAAGGTGAGGGCCACAAGGCCCATCACCTGACCAAAGACGCCACGCGTCTGGTCCCGTGTGAGCGCCTGGTCGCGAAGCGCCGCTTGACGAGTGAAGGACATGCTGCGCAGGATAGGTGATGTTCCGCGCATTACCAGGACCTTCATAGAGATTTCATAGACGGCGGCGCGCCCCTGGATTCCGAGTCGTGATACTGGACGCCGTGTCTGACACCACCGTTGCGCCGCCGTCCCACGAGCCGGCACCGGCCAAGCCCCGGCTCCCGCGCTCGGCGTGGACGCGGCTGGCGGCCTGCACCGCCGCCGCGGCGCTGCTTCAACTCGACGGCACGCTGATCACGGTCGCGTTGCCGACGGTGGCACACGGCCTGCACGTCAAGGGCAGCAGCACGTCGGCCGTGCTCAGCGCCTACTTTGGCGCCTACGCCCTGGTGCTCCTGCCCGCCGGTGAACTCGTCGACCGGTTCGGGGCGCGGCGGCTGGCCCTCAGCGGCCTGGCCGTGTTCGCCGTCGGCGCGCTGGCCGGAGCGCTGGCCCCGAGCTTCGGGGCGCTGCTGGCGGCGCGCGTCGTCCAGGGCGCCGGCGCGGGCCTGGTCAGCCCGGCCGCCCTCGCCGGGGCGGTGTCCGGATTCCCGCCCGAGCGGCGCGGCAGTGCGCTCGGGATCTGGGGGGCGAGCGCCGGCATGTCCAATCTGCTCGGGCCGCTGCTGGGCGGCCTTCTGACGGTTGCCTTCGGCTGGCGCGCCAACTGGTGGGCGCTGCTGCCCCTCACCGCGGCGGCGGCGATCGCCATCGCCCGGCTGCTGCCGGCGCTCCCGCACGGCGAAGCGGGGGGCGGTAACCCGGCGCTCAATCGGATCGTGCTGGCGGCGACGCTGGTGGCGGGGCTGACCTTCGCGGTGATGATCGGCGCCTTCTACATCGCCGAGCAGTACCTCCAGCGCGTGGCCGGGTTCTCCGCGCTCGGCGCCTCGGGCGCGCTCGTGCTCGTTGCCCTCCTGGTGGGCGTCGCCGCTCCGCTCGCCGGCAAGCTGGTCGACCGCTACGGCGAGCGGTTGCCCGCGCTCATCGGGTTCGCGGCCGCGGGCGTCGGCCTGGCCATATTGGGGATCCCCGGGTTCCCGCTGGACACCGTCGTGACGGTGCTGCCCCTGATCCCAGTGGGGTTGGGCCTGGGGATGCTGTTCGTCCCCACCAGCCGGGCTGCGCTCAATGCCACCCCGCAGGCGTCGCACGGACGGACCTCGGCGCTGCTGTCGGTCGGGCGCCTGGTGGGCGCGGCGGTGGGGGCAGGGCTCGCCGGGATCGCCCTCACGGGGATTCTGACCGCCGCGACCGTGCACCACACGCTGCTGCTGGGCGCGCTGGTCTGCCTCGTCGTCGGGATCCCGGCGTCAACGTACCTCTCCGGCGGCGGGCCACGGCCCACGCTGGCCGGCGGTTAGCCCGACCGGGCCACCCGGCCGCTAGCCGGAGCGCCTGGACCGGTAGCTCCGGACCTTTTCCCGGTTACCGCACACCGCCATGTCGCACCAACGTCCCGAGCGGTTGCGGCTGGCGTCATAGAACGCCCACAGGCACTCATCGGCCGGGCATGCCTTGACGCGCGCCCAGCTGCCGTCCATCGCGGCGTGGGCCACCGGCACCAGCAGCCGGGCCAGCACGCCGGGATAGCCGGGGGAGCGCGGGACGATCTCGACCGCGTCGCCGTCGCCGGCACTGAAGCACACCGACAGCCGCCCCCGCTCGGCCACCTCCTCCAGGTGGCGGGCGGCCTCGCCGGGTTCTGCGTCGCGGTCGTTGTGGCTGAGCAGGACGATGCGCAGGGACTCGCGCAGCTCGATTGCCTGCTCGAGCTCGCGCGCCCCGAGCTCCGGCGCGGCGGGATCGCACACCCCCTGCTCGCACAGCCATGACGCGAGCTGGGCGGGCGTGTCCGTCCGGTCCTGGCCGGTTTCGAGGTCGAGCGTGTTGACGAAGTCGATGACGAGCTGGAGGTTGTGGGGTGGTGTCGACATCTGGGTTGAAACTGGCATAAGCATCTAGTAGGTTACAGGACACCGGCAAAACGATTACGGAGGTGTCTGAGACCATGGCAGCGCAGGGCGTCGGATCCACCAACACGTATCTCCTGACGCGCCGGTGGCTCGACTGCACCCAGGCGCTCTTCGAGCCCACGCTGGTCACCCGGCTTCGCGCCCGGCTGCGGCGCATGGACCTCGACCACGCGCTGGCCGAGGGCGTCGACCCGTCCTCTTCGCCGCTGCTGGCGGCGCGAGCGGCCCAGCTCGTCGCTCCGCGCGCCCGGCACCGGCTGGCAGCGGCCCTTGAGCGCTTCGTACTGACTGCCGAGGCTTCGCCGGCGCGCGTGCGGGTCCTGCCGCGCCGCCACGCCATCGACGCCAACCGCTCACGGATGCTGGAGCTCTCCGCGACGCTACGGACGAGCGGACTCCTCTACGCGCGCGGAATCGCCATCCTTGAGCTCGTGTTGATCGACGGCACCGGACCGGCCTACACCGACGCGCGCGGCGAGGGCCTTGCGCGGCAGTTGGAGCTCGCCGGAGCCAGCCTGGGCGGCTGACCCCGGGCATGTCGCCCGCGCGCGAGCGCGTCAGCGCGGGACTGCGTGCCGGGCTCCCCTACGGGGCGGCCTCGATGCTGCTCGGGCTGTCCTTTGGCGTGCTCGCTCGCCCGGTGTTGGGGCCGGTGGCCACCATCGTCATGTCGACGATCGTCTTCGCCGGCTCGGCCCAGTTCGCCGCGCTGGCCGTGCTCTCGGCGGGTGGTGGGGCAGCCGCGGCGATCGTCGCCGGCATGCTGCTCAACCTTCGCTTCGTGCCGATGGGGATCGCCATCGCGCCCTCGCTGCGCGTCGGGCCGCTGGGGCGGGCACTGCGCGGTCAGGCCCTCGTCGACGCCTCGTGGGCGCTGGCCAACCGCGGCGGCGGCCGCTTCGACATCGACTTCCTACTCGGGTCCACCCTGGCCCAGTACCCCGCGTGGGTGGCCGGGACGGCGCTCGGCGTGCTCGGGGGCGGGCTCATCGGCAACCCCCGGTCGCTCGGCCTGGACGCGATCTTCCCGGCGTTCTTCCTCGGCCTGCTCGTCGCCGAGCTCGGTCGACGCCAGGCGCGGCCGATCGCGGCGCTGGGTGCGGTGATCGCGCTTGTGCTGACGCCGCTCACGCCCGCCGGGGTGCCGATCATCGTGGCCGCGGCGGCGGTGTTCGTGGCCGCGGGGGTGAGCCGATGACCACCGCCGTCTGGGTCACCGTGGCCGGCCTGTGTGTAACGACAGCGATCATCAAGGCGTTCGGCCCACTGCTGTTCGGCGGGCGCGACCTCCCCGGCCTGCTCGCCCGTGCGATCCCGCTGCTGGCCCCGGCGCTGCTGGCGGCGCTGGTGGTCACCGAGACCGTCGGCGGCACGGGCCCGGGCCGCTCGCTGGTCATCGACGCTCGGGTCGGCGGCCTGGCCGTGGCCGCGTTCGCGATCTGGCGCCGCTGGCCGCTGGCCGTCGTCGTGTTGTGCGCCGCGGGCGCTACCGCGCTGCTGCGCGCCGTCGGCTAGTGGCGTGAGTGGTTAATTCGTGAGCGGTCTCGCGCGCGGCTGGGCCAGGGGGCGTCGCTGCTCCCGCATCTCGCGGAGGCAGCGACACCCTGGCCATCGGCGCCAGCGAGGATTAGCGCCGACGAGGTTGGCAAGCGCCAAGCCTGATCCTCATGACGCACATCCGCGCGAAACCTTCCCGGCTCTGCGGAGATCTCGATCAGGACGCCTCGCCGGCGAGCTCCTCCTCGCGGCGGGAAGCCGGCGCGGGGTCCGCGGCCTCGCCCCCGCTGGCGGTGAGCAGGACCTCGGCCAGGGCCTGCGGCGCGTCCCACACCGGCATGTGCCCGGCGTCTGACAGGACGACGTTGCGGATCCGGTCGGGAACCCAGACGGGGCGGCGGATGAGACGGTCGTGGTCGGGCCAGACGAGCGTCACCGGGCAGCGGATCCGCTCCAGCCCCTCAAAGCGACGAGCCCGCATGGCGTCATTGACGCGCACGAAATCCGGGGCCAGGGCGTAGGCCTGGACAAGCTGCCGGGCGGCTGCCGCCGGCACCCGGCGCGGATGCGCCACTGCGCTGGACAGCAGCATCGAGCGGCCGGGCCGCGTGCCGACGCACCAGCTCGCCGCGGGAAGCAGCGTCCGGGCCAGGCGATGGGCGATCGCCGCCTTGGGGAGCAGCGGCTCCGGCCACAGCCCGGCGGGTGCGATCCCGGTCACGCTGCGCGCCTCGCCCAGGAGGCCAAGCTCCAGGGCCACCCAGCCCCCCAACGAGTTGCCGGCCACGTGTGGGCGCTGCACGCCGATCGCCCTCAAGTGCTCGGCGACCGCGGCGGCCAGGGCGCGTGGCGTCGGCATCTGTCCGGCCAGGGCGGGCGATTCGCCGAAGCCGGGCAGGTCGATGGCGATCAGCTCGCGTCGCGCCGCCAGCAGGGGCGCCAGCGAATCCCAGACATGGCGGTCGGCGCCCAACGGATGGAGCAGGACGAGCGGGGATCCGTGGCCCGTCCGGTGATGGACAAGCGTCGCCGGGGTGGACCGGGTCATCACCGGGCACCCTACCCCTCCGGCGCCGCGGTACGCCTGGCCGCCTGGGCTCAGCCACCGACTCAGCCCCGGACTCAGCCCGGGTCTCAGCCCCCCGCGAGGCCAGACCCCGATCCATCTGAGGCGTTGCCGGGAAGCAATCGCGCCGCTCGGCGTCTTTGCATGCAAATGACCAATGAATCGAGTCCAGGAGGACGGGCATGCGCGCACCAAGTCCCAGCCGTGTCTTGATCGTGGCTCACCAGACTGCGGACAGCCCGGACCTGGTGCAGGCCGTGGCGCGTCGTGCCGACGAGAGCGCCTGCACCTTCACGCTGCTGGTGCCCGCCCAGCCCCGCGGCCTGTACCGGGTCACCGACCCCGATCGACACGGCATCAGCGAGGCCGAGGACCGGCTGGAGGTGGCGATCCCGCTGCTCTCCGAGGCGGTCGGAGAGTCGATCATCGGAGTCGTGGGCACCTCCCAGCCACTCGCCGCGGTTCAGGACGCGCTCAACGTGCTCGGCTTCGACGAAGTGATCATCTCGATGCTCCCCGTGCGCGACTCGAACTGGTTCCGTCTGGAGCTGCCCCGCATGGTCCGGGCGCTGGGCGTGCCCGTGGCCGAGGTCATCACCTCGGCCCGCGAGGTCGATCACTCCGCCGCCTGAGGCGTCTTTAAGTCAGACCGCCCCATCCTGGGGCATCATCAACAGGAGTGACGCCCGACGCCCCCCCGGTGAAGACGCGCGCCGCCGCGGTCTCGATCGCCTCCAACTCCTGCCTGATCGTCCTCAAGGTCGCCGCCGGCCTGCTCACGGGCTCGGTGGGCCTCCTCTCCGACGCCGTCCACTCGCTCATGGACCTGATCGCGTCGCTGATCGCCTGGGCATCGGTGCGCAAGGCCGACGAGCCCGCTGACGCGTCGCATCGCTACGGCCACGAGAAGCTCGAGGATCTCGCCGCGGGGGCTCAGGCGCTGCTGCTGCTCTTCGGCGCCGCGTTCATCGCGGGGGAGGCGATCCGGGCCCTTGTCCAGGGCGATCACGTCGGCTCGCTCGGTATCGGCATCGCCGTCGCGGGCGCGGCAGCCGTGGTCAACCTGGTCGTCTCGAGCTATCTGGAGCGCACCGGGCGAGCCACCGGCTCCAACGCGCTGCACGCCAACGCGGCGGATCTGCGCACCGACGCGGGCGTCTCGCTGGCCGTGCTCGTCTCTCTCGTGGTGGTCAAGCTGACCGGCGCCACCTGGCTGGATCCGCTCGTCGGCCTGCTCGTGGCGGTGGCGATCACCCGCACTGGGGTGCGGATCCTCGTCGACGCCAGCCGGCGCCTCGTTGACGAGGCCCTGCCCCCCGACGAGCTCGCGGCGCTCGAATCGGTGGTGCAGTCGTTCGTCGGCGACGAGGTGGTGGGGTTCCATGATCTGCGCGCCCGCCACGTCGGCAGCCGCCACCAGGTCGATCTGCACCTGCAGTTCGCGTCGGGGACCAGCCTCGAGCGTGCCCACTACGTCTCGCACCAGCTCCAGGATGCGGTAGCCGTACGTCTGCCCGGCACCACGGTGCTCGTGCACCTCGAGCCCGAGGACCGGGTGCGGCCCGACCGCTTCGAGCAGCCCGACGGCGTGTCCTCGGCCCACTCGTAGCCGGCGCGCAGAAACGCCGGGCAGACCCCGGGGAAGTTTTGCCCGGACCCGACGTCTTAGATCCCATGCGTGCCCGACCAGGCCGTCTGACCATCGCTGCGGCCTGCTGCGCCGCACTCGCCGCGGTTCCCGCCTCGGTTGCGCAGGCGACCTCGCGTGGTTCGGCGCCGACGAGCACCAGCGGGGGCGCGCTCTCCACCGGCGTCTCTCGCGAGACCGCCGCCGCGGGCCCCGCGGCGGTCCAGCTCGTGGTCGCGCCGTCCCATCCGGCGGTCGGCACGCCGGTCCGCCTGACGGTCATCGCCCCGCCCTCGGGAGCGACCGGGTTTGGCTGGGACCTCGCGGGGCGCGGCGTCTTCTCACGTCACACTGCGGAGCCGCAGACCGTCGTCTCGTTCACGACGCCCGGCACGCACACCGTCGCCGTCCGCTTTGCGCATCTCGGGCACACGGCGCTGGGAGCCGCCACGCTGACCGTGGCACCACGCGCGAGATCGGGGTCCGTCACGCCCGCACGATCGCGCCCACGGTCCTCGGCGCACAAGGCCACATCCGGGCTCACCGGCCGCGTCACCGCCCACGTGGCCGGCGACCCGGGCGTCACCATCGCCGACTTCCACTTCACGCCCGCCAGTACCACGATCCACGTCGGCGACACCATCACGTGGAGTAACAGCGGACCGTCGAGCCACACCGCCACCGCCACCAACGGCAGCTTCAACAGCGGGATCCTCAAGAAGGGCCAGAGCGCGTCGCACACGTTCACCCAGCCGGGGACCTTCGCCTACGCGTGCCAGATCCATCCCTTCATGCACGGGACGATCGTCGTGCTGGCCAGCACGACCACCACCTCGCCGGCCACCACGACGCCCACCACCACGACACCGGGGAGTTCGACGGCGCCCACCACCGCCACGGCGGCGGCCCAGACCGGCCCGACACTTCCCAACACCGGCTTCAACGTCCTCGGTGGTCTGCTCGCCGGGCTCGCGCTGCTGGGCCTCGGCGCGGGCCTGCGCCGGACCCGCGCCCGCTGAGGCGCCACGGGCCCGCCACCGGCCCGTCACCGCGGGTCAGGGCCATCTGTTAACGCCCGTCACAACTTGTGTGTTCAGCTTGTAACTTGTCTTGACAAGTTGTCAGAACCGGCGCGATGCTCGAGTTGCGCAAGCGGTTGTGAGGGGCCCGGTTGGGGAGCTCCAGGAGGCGCGCTGCTTCGCCCGAGGACGGTGGATGGGAGAATCGCCGCCAGGATGGCGTCGACCCAATCCCTCCCACGCCACGCGGCGATCGCCCAGGCTCTGCGCGAGCAGATCCGCTCCGGCGAGCTCACTCCGGGGGCGCCGCTGCCCTCCGAGGCCCGCCTCACCAGCCGGTTCGCCGTCTCGCGCGGGACGGTCCGCCAGGCGCTGGCCTCGCTGCGCGCCGAGGGGCTGATCGCGGGGGGCCGCGGGCGTGTGCCGGTGGTGCGCCGCGCGGGACTGGCCCAGAACTTCGACCAGCTCGTCTCCTTCTCCCTGTGGGCGCGCCAACTGGGGCGCGTGCCGTCGGCCCGCACCCTCGATCTCACCAAGCGTCCCGCCGACGCCGAGACCGCCGAGAAGCTGGCCATCGAGCCCGGCACGCCGATCTTCTCCTACACGCGCCTGCGCATGCTCGACGGAGACCCCGTGCTCGTCGAGCGCGCCGCCTTCCTGGAGTCCGTGGGGCGGCTGCTGCTCGACTGCGACCTCGACGGCGGCTCGGTCTACGAGCAGCTCGGCGAGCGCGGCATCGAGTTCGCCGAGGCCCACCAGACGATCGCCGCCATCGCCGGCGGGGGCGAGGACACGTCGCTGCTGGACGTGCCGCGGCGCACGCCGCTGCTGGAGGTCCGCCGCCGGGCCCTGGGTCCCGACGGCACCGCCTTGGAGTGGTCTCGCGATCGCTACCGGGGCGATGCGTTTGAGATCATCATCCACAACCAGCATCAGCTGCCCCGCGCGGGGGTGGCGCTGCGCTCCGCGCAGGACGACCGCTGAGTGCGCCGTGGCCGCTCAGCCCAGGGTGACCGCCGACCCCGCCTGGGTCAGTGCGTCCAAGGTGCGAGGCGCGAGCCCCAGCGCCGTCGTCATGCCCACCCCGGACACGATCTCGACCACCGCGACGCCCGGCAGCGGCTCGGCGATGAGGAACGGATGGCCGGGCGCCGAGGGATAGACGCCGTGCCAGCGCTGGCGTACCACCAGCGGGTCGGCGCCCAGCAGCCGCCGCGCCTCGGTCAGCACCAGCTCGTCGAGCCTCTCGTCGCCGAAGGGGGACACCGAGTCGCCGTACTCGTGGGTGTCTCCCAGCAGCAGGTCGCCGCCAGGAAGCTGGGTGACGATGAGATGGACCCCCGCCTCGACCAGCTCGGGCCGCTCGGCCTCAATCCGGGCCCGCAGCGCGTCGGCGCCGGGATGATCGCTGTAGCCCGGGTAGCGCACCAGGCTCAGCCCGGTGAGCAGCGCGGGACGGTAGCGCGCGCCGCCGGGCGCGGCCACGCGCAGCATCTGCAGCTTGCAGCGGGTCAGGCCGTCGCGCCGGGGCGAGAGCTCGGGGCTCAGCCAGCCGAGGTCGGGCCCGGGGCAGACGATGACCAGGGGGGCGCGAACGTCGCCGCCCGCGGACCGGACGAGCCCGGGGTCGATCTCGTGCACGGGGGCATTGAAGATGACCCGGGCCCCGGGGTCGTCGTTCAGCAGCGTCGCCAGCGCGGCGACGGCCGCCCGCGGGTCGACCCGCAGGTCAAGGCCGGCATGCAGACCGCCCACCAGCTCGTCCACCGGGATCGGCGCCAGCCGGCCCACCTCCCGCGCGGTGACGAGCCGCGCGCCGCGCCGCTCGTCGCCGGCGACGCCCTCCATCACCGCGAGTTCGTCGTCGGCGCGGGCCGCGATGAGCGTCCCCGCCTCGTGGACCTCGAGGCCGGCGCGCCGGCCCAGGGCCAGCCAGCGCTCGCGGGTGTCCAGCGCACAGTCCAGCACCGCTCCCTCCGCCATGGCGGAGACGATGACGTGGCCGAAGTTGCGCACGCTGGCGCCCACGGCGCGGTCGCTGCCCTCGACGACGGTGACGCTCAGGCCGCGGGCGCGCGCCTCAAAGGCGTGGGCGAGGCCGACGATGCCGGCGCCGACCACGCAGACGTCGGAATCGATCGCTCTCGCCTGCGCCATACTTGTCAAGACAAGTGTACGGCAACGACCAAGATTGTGATCATCCCGTGACCGGCGCACCGCCATCGGGCCGGCGCTTCTCGTCCACTTGTATAGTCAGGATATGGCCTTAACGTTCCAGGCCAATGGACGCAGCTACCGCGCGCCGGAACGGCCGGTGCTTGCCGTCTGCGCCGACGGGTGGGACCCGGACTACATCGACGACGCGCTCGAGCGCCGTCTCATGCCGCGGCTGGCCGAGGCGCTGACGGCGGGCGCGACCTATGAACTGGCCCGGGCGCAGGTGCCCACCTTCACCAACCCCAACAACGTGGCCATCGTCACCGGGGTCAGCGCGGCGGTCAACGGGGTGGCCGGCAACCACTATCTCGACGGCTCCGGCGAGGAGGTCCAGGTCACCGACCCGTCGTTCCTGCGCGCCACCACGATCCACGCCGCCGCCGTCCAGGCCGGCGTGCCCGCGCTGTGTGTGACCGCCAAGGACAAGCTGCGCCGGCTATTGGCCACCGGCGGGGTGCCGGCCTTCAGCGCCGAGCGCGCGCACGAGCAGAGCCTCGACGACGGCACCCCGATCACCGACGTCATCGGCCGCGCCAATCCCGGCATCTATGACTGGGAGCTGTCGATCTACACCATCGACCTGGCGCTGGCGCTCGCCGAGCGCCTGGCGTCGCGCCTGGTGTACGCGTCGCTCACGGACTTCGTCCAGCACTCCGCGGCACCGGGCGAGCCGCTGGCCGACGACTTCTATCGTGCCGCCGACGGGGCGCTGGGCCGGGCGCTGGACGCGGGCTTCACCGTCGGGCTGGTGGCCGACCACGGGATGCGCGCCAAGACCAACGCCGCCGGCGAGCCCAACGTGCGCTACCTCGACGAGGCCCTCGCCGCCGCCGGCATCGCGGGCTGCCGGACCCTGTGCCCGATCACCGATCCCTACGTCGCTCACCACGCGGCGCTGGGCTCCCTGGCCTGGGTCCACCTCGAGGACCTCGCTCAGCTCGACCGCGCCCGCGGCGTCCTGGCGGCGCTGCCCGGGGTGGAGGGGGTGCTCGACAAGGCCGCCGCGGCGGCGGCCTTCGACCTCCCGGGTGACCGGATCGGCGACCTCATCGTGCTCGCCGACGCCCGCACGGTGCTCGGCCGCTCGCGTGAGGCGCACGACCTCAGCGCGCTGCACGGCACCCTGCGCTCCCACGGCGGCCTGCATGAGCGCACCGTCCCGCTCATCGTCTGCGCGCCGCTGGCGGTGGGCGCGCTCGCCGGGCGCCAGCTGCACAACCGCGACCTCCACGATCTTCTGCTCAACGTGGTCACCGTCTGAGATGAGCACGCTGGCCACGCTTCCGGTCACCTCGCCCTACAGCGGCGAGCTCGTCGGCGAGGCGCCTGTGAGCAGCCCGGCCCAGGTGGCCGATGCGCTGGACGCCGCCGCGCGAGCCGGAACGCCGCCGCCGCGGCACGACCGCGCGCGGGTGCTCAATGCCGTCGCTGACCGTCTCGCGGGTGAGAGCGCCGAGTGGGCGCAGCTCATCTCGCTGGAGTCCGGGCTGTGCCTCAAGGACACCCGGCACGAGGTGGGCCGCGCCGTCGACGTGTTTCGCTTCGCCGCCATCGAGGCGCTGCGCGACGACGGCGAGACGTTCGCTGGCGACGTCTCTGAGCGCGGGCGCGACCGCCGCGCCCACACGCTGCGCGTCCCCGTTTCGGTGGTGGCCGGGATCACGCCGTTCAACCACCCGCTCAACCAGGTCGCCCACAAGGTGGCCCCGGCGATCGCCGCCGGCGCCCCGATCGTGCTCAAGCCCTCGGAGCGCACGCCGCTGGCGGCGCTGCGCCTCGGCGAGCTGCTGCTCGACGTGGGTGTGCCCGCCGAGCGTGCCCGGATCGTGTGCGGTGACCCGTCGGCGATCCTCGACGCGTTCCTGGGCCATCCCGCCGTGGAGGTCATCTCCTTCACCGGAGGGGTGGCCGTGGGCAAGTCCATCGCGCAGCGTCTCGGCTACCGCCGCGCGGTCCTCGAGCTGGGCGGCAACGATCCGCTCATCGTGCTGGCCGACGCCGATCTAGATGAGGCGGCGGCGCTGGCGGTCTCGGGAGCGTTTGCCAACTCCGGCCAGCGCTGCAGCGCGGTCAAGCGCATCATCGCCGTGGCCGAGGTCGCCGACGAGTTGGCCGAGCGTGTCGCCGCCGGCGCGGCGGCGCTGCGCTGCGGCGACCCGCTCGATGACGACACCGACGTCGGCACCGTCATCGATGAGGCCGCGGCTGCTCTGATTGCCCGGCGCGTACAGGACGCCGTGTCCGCGGGCGCGCGGCTGCTGTGCGGCGGCGAGCGCGACGGGGCCCTGCTCACCCCGGCGGTCCTTGATCACGTGAGGCCCGACATGGAGCTGGTCGCCACCGAGACCTTCGGGCCGGTGGCCCCGATCATCCGCGTGCGCGACCTCGATGAGGCCATCGCCACCGCCAACGGCACCCCCTACGGGCTGTCGAGCGGGGTGTGCACGTTTGACTGGCGGGCGATCTCCCGCTGCGTGCGCGAGCTGCGTGCCGGCACCGTCAACATCCGGGAGGTGCCGGGGTGGCGCACCGAGCTGACGCCCTTCGGCGGTGTCGGCGACAGCGGGCTGGGGGTGAAGGAGGGCGTGCGCGAGGCGATGCGCGCTATGTCTCAGACCAAGCTCTACACGCTGCCCTGGGGGTGAGCGTGACGTGGAAGGGGTGAGCGTGACGTGGAAGGGGTGAGGGAGATGGACGGCGAGACGAAGGTCGAGCCCTTGACGGCCGTGGAGTGCAGCGGCGCCCAGGTGCCGGGCCTCGAGGACTACCGCGAGGAGCTCGCGGAGGCGGTCGGCGCCCGGCTGAGGGGCTCGTGAGCGCGCTACCCGCAGCGCTGGCCGAGCACCGCCCGGGTCACGCACTGCCGCGCGCGTTCGCGCTTGACCCCGAGATCCACGCCCGCGAGCTCGACGCGATCTGGCGGGCCAGCTGGCTGTTTGCCGGGGTCAGCGCCCAGGCGCGCGAGCCCGGCGACTTCTTCTGCCTGGCGCTGGAGGCGGGTGACGCGGTGATCGTCGCGCGCGGAGAGGACGGCCGGCTGTGCGCGCTGCACAACACCTGCCGCCATCGCGGCATGCCGGTGTGCGCCGAGGAGACGGGCCACGCCCGCCGCTGGGTGTGCCCCTATCACCAGTGGAGCTACGCCCTGGACGGGCGGCTGCTCGGGTGCGGCGGGGAGGATCTCGACCCCGACGCCTACGGGCTGCGCCGTGCCGCGGTGACCGAGATCGGCGGTCTGGTCTTCGTGTGGCTGGGGACGTCGGGCGCGGCGCCGGCGCCCCTGGATGACGCTGCCCGCGAGCTGGGCGCGGCGCTGCGCGTGCAGGGGATCGATCGGGCGCGCGTCGCTCACTACATCGACTACGACGTGCACGCCAACTGGAAGCTCGTGTGGGAGAACAACCGCGAGTGCTGGCACTGCCACACCGGTCATCCCGAGTACGTGCAGGCCAACTTCGACGCGGCGCCCGACACCGAGCGCCACCGCAGCGCCGCCATGGAGCGGGCCGCCCAGCACGCCGTCGCGCTGGCCGAGCTGGCCGCCCCCGCCGACGAGCATGACCGTCCGGGGCTGTATCGCTTCCCGTCGCCGGGCCGGTGGTGGTCGGCCAACCGCACGCCGCTGCGCGAGGGCTTCGTCACCGAGTCGCTGGACGGCGAGCCGGTGGCGCCGCTGATGGGTGACCACGCCGCCTATGACGTCGGCACCCTGCGCCTGCGCACGGTCCCCAACTTCTGGTGTCACGCCAGCGCCGATCACGCCGTGCTCACCCGGCTGCTGCCGGCCGGCCCCGAACGCACGGCGATCCGGGTCATGTGGCTGGTGGACGAGGCCGCGCAGCCCGACCGCGACTACACGCTGGACCGCCTGCTGCCGTTCTGGCAGCTCACCAGCGAGCAGGACTGGGCGCTGTGCCAGCGCAACCACGCCGGCGTGCGCAACCCCGCCTTCGTCCCGGGGCCCTACTCGCCGCGCCGGGAATACAACGTCCTGTCCTTCGTCGAGTGGTATCTGGCGTGCGTCAGGGCCGGCTGATGATTAGCTTGGTGACATGAGCATCGTCTCCACGCTTCGCATGTACGTGCGGCGGACCCCCAAGCTGCATCAGCCCACCGACCTCTACACCCACCGGGTGACACTGCTCGACGGTGGCGAGCTGGACCTCGCCGAGCTGCACGGCCGGCCGACCCTGATCGTCAACACCGCGAGCAAATGCGGGTTCACCCCTCAGTACGAGGGGCTCCAGAAACTGCACGAGCGCTTCGCCGGCCAGGGCTTGGCGCTGCTCGGCTCCCCCTCGGCGGACTTCGCCGACCAGGAGTTCGACTCCGGCGATGAAATCGGCGAGTTCTGCCAGCGCAACTACGGCGTCGAGTTCCCCCTCACCGAGCGCATGTCGGTGCGCGCGGATCCCGACCCGCTGTGGTCAGACCTCGCCCGCCAGCCCCACTCGGCGCCGCCGGTATGGAACTTCACCAAGTACCTGGTCGGCGCCGATGGCAAGCTCATCGCCCGCTGGCCGACCAAGGTCAAGCCGGAGGACCCCAAGATCATCGCCGCCATCGAGGCGGCGCTGCCCACCTGAGTGCTCCGGCTGTCCGACGGGCAGATCGCCGACCAGACCGTCGTGCAGGCCTGGGACGAGAGCTGAGTCAGTGATCGGGTAGCGCCGGCGGTGCGGCGCGGTAGGTCGGCGGCGTACGCGACAGCCCGATCGGGTTGCGCGTGAGTGCCACCGGCACGCCGTCCGCCGACGGTACCTCGACGATCGGCTCCAGCCCCACGGTCTCGGCCAGCTCGAATGCGCCCGCGAGGTCGTTGACCACGCCGGCGGGCACCCGGGCCTCGGTCAGCCGCGCCGCCCACTCCGCCGCCGGGGCGGCCGCCAGGCGCCCGATCAGCTCGGCCTTGAGCGCGGTGCGGTTGGCGACGCGGTCGGAGTTTGAGCCAAACCGAGGGTCGGAGGCCAGCTCGGGCGCGTCCAGCACCTGGCACAGGGCGGCGAACTGGCGCTCGTTGCCGACGGCCAATACGAGGTCGCCGTTCCCGGTGGCATACAGCTCATAGGGCGAGATGCTCGGGTGCGCGTTGCCCATCCGGCCGGCCACGCTGCCGGCGATGGTGTACGCCGAGGCCTGGTTGACCAGCCCGGCCAGCAACGAGGAGAGCAGGTTGACCTCGACGCGCTGGCCCTCGCCGGTCCGATCACGGTGGCGCAGCGCGGCCAGGATCCCGACGGAGGCGAACAGTCCGGCCAGGACGTCCACGAGGGCGACCCCGACCTTCTGAGGCTCGCCCTCGGGGGACCCGGTGATGCTCATCAGGCCGCCCAGCGCCTGGACGAGCAGGTCATAGCCCGGCAGCTCCGCGCCCGCGCCGGCCCCGAAGCCGGTGATCGAGCAGAAGATGAGGCCCGGGTTCTCGGCGGCGAGCCCCTCGTAGCCCAGCCCCAGCTTGTCCATCACGTCGGGGCGGAAGTTCTCCACCACCACGTCGGCGTCGCGGGCAAGCTCACGCGCGCGGGCCAGATCGGCGTCGGCGGTGAGGTCCAGGACCACGCTGTGCTTGTTGCGGTTGACCGACTGGAAGTAGGTCGCGCGCCCCTGCGCGTCAAACGGCGGGCCCCAGCTGCGGGTCTCATCGCCCGCGCCCGGCCGCTCCACCTTGGTCACGTCGGCGCCGAGGTCGGCCAGCATCATCGTCGCGAACGGCCCGGCCAGGATCCGCGAGAAGTCGAGGATCCGCAGCGGGCCCAGTGGGGGGATGTCGCGCGGGGTGTCGTCCATGCGCGCCATTCTTAACAGGTGACGGCATGACCACAGCCCTCGCCACCGTCTTTGCCGCGCCCGGGGCGGTCAGCGGCTACGCCGCGATCGCCGTGGCGGCGTTCATGCTGGCACTGTGGCTGGCCAGCATCGGCCTGCGCGACGTGTCGATCGTTGACCCGGCGTGGGGGCCGGCGTTCGTGCTGGTCGCCGTGGTGGTGGCGCTCACCGCCGACGGCTGCCTCGGGCGCCGCTGGCTGCTGGCGGCCCTGACCGGGGTGTGGGGCCTGCGGCTGGGGGCCTATCTGCTCGTGCGCAAGCTACGCGACCCCGGTGAGGACCGCCGCTATGCCGTGATGCGCGAGCGCCGAGGCAGCCGCTTCGTGCCCTGGAGCCTGGTGTGGATCTTCGGGCTCCAGGGGCTGCTGGTGCTCATCGTCTCGCTGCCGGTGCAGGTGGCGGCCGGCCAGGGCGGCAGGCTCAGCGCGGCGATCATTCCGGGGGTGGTGGTATGGGCCGTGGGCTTTGCCTTCGAGTCGATCGGGGACGAGCAGCTGCGCCGGTTCAAGGCGCGGTCCGACAGCCGCGGCCAGGTCATGGACCGCGGCCTGTGGCGCTACACCCGCCACCCCAACTACTTCGGGGACTTCTGCGTCTGGTGGGGGCTGTGGCTGGTGGCGCTGACCGCGGGCGGGACCTGGTGGACGTTCATCGGGCCCGTGGTCATCAGCACCCTGCTCATCCGCGTCAGCGGAGCGGGGCTGCTGGAGAAGGACATCGGAGAGCGGCGCCCCGGCTACGCGGACTACATCCGCCGCACCTCGGCCTTCTTCCCGTGGCCTCCGCGCGGGCCCGACCGCAACGCTGATGACAAGAGCGACGTATGACGATCATCTCGTCATCACCGTCGCGGCTCGAGCAGGTAGTGGCTGACCCCCCAGCGACTTCCGCCCCGATAGCCCCAGATCACCTCGGTGGAGAGCAGGAACAGCCGCTGCGTGCCGAGCAGCCGCCGCGCCTCGCGCGAAGCACCGGATCTCCGAGCAACGCCCGCTCCAGCGCATGGTCCAGCAGCCGGAAACGAAAGCTCGAATCCGTCACGGCGTTGGGGTTATTCTGCGTCGCATGACTGCCCGATACATCCACACCTGCATACGCGTTCAGGACATCGAGAGATCACTGAGGTTCTACTCGCACCTGGGCTTCGAACACCGCGGCCGGCTGAACTTCGGCGCGGCCTACAACATCTACCTGGGCCTGCCCGGCGGTGGCGACGTGCTGGAGCTGACCGTCAACGTGGGCCGCGAAGAGCCCTACGACCTCGGCGACGGCTACAACCACATGGCCCTCGTCGTCGACGACCTCTACGCGCTCCTGGAGCGCCTTGACGACAGCGACATCCAGCCCGAGAAGCCGCCCTATCACCCCGGAGAGCGCGAGGACCTCCCTCTGATCTGCTTCGTCCAGGATCCCGACGGCTACCGCATCGAGCTCATCGACAAGGAGTTCGCCACGCCGCAGGACCCGCCCAAGGAGGAGTGGGTCGAGTCCGCCGGATAGTCGCCCGGCGCACCGCCAGCCATGGCCTAGACTCCCTTCAAGATGTCGAATCCGTGGTTGGCCATCGACGTGGCCACCGCTCCGGCGCAACGCGCGCGGGAGGTCAGGCGAGCCTGGGAGCGATTCGTCGGCGGAGGCTGGGACCGGTCTAAACGCGGCGACGGCGTACCCATGCGCGCGCCCATCGAGGACTCGTGGCGCCGCTCGGCGGCCGCCGGCGTGGACCCCTCCGGGGTGCGGATCGCCCCGATCGTCGCCGACGCCGACGAGGCGACGGCGCGCTGGGAGATCCACCCGCTGGCCGAGACCGCGCCGCTCATCCGGGCCTGCCTCGCCGCCTCCGCGGACGAGTCGCGCCACCTGATCGTCGTCTCTGACGCCAACGGGATCATCCTGTGGGTCGAGGGCAACCCCAGCGTGCGCCTGCGCGCCGCGGACTCGATGAACTTCGCCGAGGGCACGCTGTGGAGCGAGGGCGGCGCGGGCACCAACGCCATCGGCACCGCGCTGGCCGCCGAGCACGCCGTCCAGGTGTTCGCCTCCGAGCACTTCAACGAGATCGTCCAGTCGTGGACCTGCGCGGCCGCCCCGGTGCACGACCCGGACACCGGCCTGGTCATCGGGGTGATCGACCTCACCGGCGGGATGTCCACCGTGCACCCGCACAGCATGGCCGTCGCCACCGCGACCGCGCAGGCCGTGGAGGCCCACCTGCGCTGTGAGATGCTCGACCGCGACGGGCGGCTGCTCAGCCGCTACGGCGACAAGCTCACCTCGGGCCCGGGCCCGCGCGCCCTGGTGGCGCCGAGCGGCCGGGTGATCGCCAGCCAGCCGATCGGCTGGCTCCCGGTCGGGCGCCTCACGCTGCCGCCGGGCGGCGGGCCGGTCAAGCTGAGCGGTGGCATGGCGGTGGCCGATGCGCTCGGCTGCGAGGACGCCTACCTGGTCCGGGCCACTCCGGCGCCCGTCCCCAGCGGCTTCACCGCCCCGGTGCTCAGCCTCACCCTGCTCGGGCGCGACGGCCAGGCCAAGCTGTCGGGTCGCAGGGTCCCGCTGCGCCCGCGCCACGCCGAGATCCTCACCCTGCTGTGCGCGAACCCGGAGGGCATGACGAGCGAGCAGTTGGCCGAGGGCGTCTACGGCGACAGCAGCCGCGGCGGTGGGATCCGGGTGGAGATCAGCCGCCTGCGCAAGCTGTTCGGGGACGTGATCGAGACCGACCATTACCGGTTGCGCGCGGGCGTCCTCTCCGACGTGGCCGAGATATGCGGTCTGCTGCACCGCGGCCGCGTGCGTGACGCCGCGACGCGGTATGCCGGGCCGTTGCTCCCCCGCTCACGGGCGCCCGGCGTGGTCCACGAGCGCGAGGCACTGGAGCGCTGGATGCGCCAGTCGGTCATGAGTGCGGGCGATCAGGACGCGCTGTGGGCGTGGCTGCAGACCGCCTCGGGCACCGGCGACCTGGCCGCGTGGCAGCGCCTGCTCGCCAATCTCCCGTTCGCCGATCCCCGGCGCAGCCTGGCGGCATCCCGGATCGCGCAGCTGCGTGCCGACGCCGAGAGCCAGGCCGACCCACCGCCCGCGCCGGGCGTGTAACGCCTGTGTAACGCCCACCCGGCCGGGGGTGGGTTAGTGTCGAATCACTCGCAGTGGGCCCGCCGCCAGGGCGACCGATCAGGAGAGAGAGGAGCCGGATCTGTGCCGGGTGATTTCGCACGCGTCCTCACGGACGCGCCCGTCGCTGCGTCCAGCCGCAGCCTCAGCACCGCTCGAGCGGTGCTGCGCGTATTCGCGCTTCTGCTGGAACACCCCGAGGGGGTCCGTGCCGATGAGGTCGCCAAGGATCTGGGCAAGAGCGTCTCGACTGCGTACTACCTCCTCACCAGCCTGTGCGAGGAGGGCTTCGCCGTGCACGAGAGCAAGGGCGTCTACCGCCGGGCTCGCGGCCTGGAGGAGCTCACCGCTGCCGTCGGGGAGCACTCCCATCCCGGCCACGCATTGCACGACGGCCTGGCGGGAAGCGTCGATGAGCTGTTCCTGCGCACGCGCAAGCGCTCCTACCTCGGCGTGGTCAAGGCCGGCCGGATCGAGATCGTGGCCTTCTGCGGCCGCCAGGGGGTGCCGCGCATGCCGGGCCTCGGCTCGGAGATCCGCGACAGCGCCCATGCCCTGGCCATGGGCAAGGTCGTGCTCTCGCTCCTTTCGCCCAGCGCGGTCGCGCGCTACGTGGCCCGCGGCCTGACCGCGTTCACGCCCCACACGATCATCTCGCCCGACCAGCTCACTGCCGACCTCGAACAGGTCGGTCGTGCCGGCTACGCGGTCGACCGCGAGGAGTTCGACGAGAACTTCTGCTGCATCGCCGCGCCGGTGTTCGATGCCCGCGGGCGATTCGTCGCCGCGCTCGGGCTTTCCATGACCGCCAACGTCTTTGACTCCGACCGCGAGGAGCTCGCCCCGATCGTCGTCGATGTGGCCCGCCACGCCGCCGTGGAGAACTTGCAAGCACCTGCGAAAAACCGCGAGTTCTTGTCAGGGGCAACCCCGCGGCTTAGCTTGAAATAACAGAGCCGCGGCGCGGTAACGGGCGCATGCGGTGACGAGGGAAACCAGCGAAGGAGAGAAGCGTGAGTAGAGCGAGCATCACCAAGGCTCACAACAAGATTCAGGAGCTCTCCTGGGAGCCGACATACGTCACGCCGGTCGAGAAGTACTCCACCGACTACACCTTCGAGAAGGCGCCCAAGAAGGACCCGCTCAAGCAGGTCCTGCGCTCCTACTTCCCCATGGAGGAGGAGAAGGACAACCGGGTCTTCGGTGCGATGGACGGGGCGATCCGCGGAAACATGTTCCGTCAGGTCCAGGAGCGCTGGATGGAGTGGCAGAAGCTGTTCCTCTCGATCATCCCCTTCCCGGAGATCTCCGCCGCGCGGGCCATGCCGCTGACGATCGGCACCGTGCCCAACCCCGAGGTTCACAACGGCCTGGCCATCCAGATGATCGACGAGGTCCGTCACTCGACGATCCAGATGAACCTCAAGCGGCTGTACATGAACCACTACATCGACCCCGCCGGGTTCGACATCACCGAGAAGGCGTTCCAGAACTGCTACGCCGGCACCATCGGCCGCCAGTTCGGCGAGGGGTTCATCACCGGCGACGCCATCACCGCCGCCAACATCTATCTGACCATCGTCGCCGAGACCGCGTTCACCAACGTGCTGTTCGTGGCGATGCCCGGCGAGGCCGCCGCCAACGGCGACTACCTGCTGCCGACGGTGTTCCACTCGGTGCAGTCCGACGAGAGCCGCCACATCTCCAACGGCTACTCGATCATCCTCATGGCGCTGGCCGACGAGCGCAACCGCGAGCTGCTCGAGCGCGACCTGCGCTACGCCTGGTGGAACAACCATGCCGTCGTCGACGCCGCCATCGGGACGTTCATCGAGTACGGCACCAAGGACCGCCGCAAGGACCGCGAGAGCTACGCCGAGGCGTGGCGGCGGTGGATCTATGACGACTATTACCGCAGCTACCTGCTCCCGCTGGAGAAGTACGGCCTGGTGATTCCCCACGATCTCATCGAGGAGTCCTGGAACCGCATCTGGAACAAGGGCTACATCCACGAGGTGGCCCAGTTCTTCGCCACCGGCTGGCCGTTCAACTACTGGCGGATCGACGGCATGGACGACCGTGACTTCGAGTGGTTCGAGCACAAGTACCCCGGCTGGTACGACAAGTACGGGAAGTGGTGGGAGCGCTACGGCGAGCTGTCCAAGAAGAACGGTCACGCGCCGATCCCGTTCGACGCCGACACGGACTACGTGTATCCGCATCGGTGCTGGAGCTGCATGGTCCCGTGCCTGATCCGGGAGGACACGGTGGTCGACGAGGTCGACGGCCAGGTCCGCACGTACTGTTCGGAGACCTGCCATTGGACCGACGCGGTCGCGTTCCGGCCCGAGTACAACGGCCGCTCGACGCCGTCGATGGGGAAGCTCACCGGCAAGCGCGAGTGGGAGACGATGTACCACGGCTACGACCTGGCGGAGTGCATCTCGGATCTCGGTTATGTGCGTGACGACGGCGAGACGCTCGTCCCGCAGCCGCATCTGGATCTCGATCCCAAGAAGATGTGGACGCTGAAGGAGATGAAGGGGCACACCGTCCAGAGCCCCAACATCCTCCTCAACGAGATGACGCCCGATGACCGCGAGGCCCATGTGGCCGAGTACAAGCGCGGAGGCCCCGCCGGCCGCAAGCCTGCGGAGGCCGCCAAATAGCCCGGGGATTTGCCGAACGTGAGGCGATCGGTCTGAAACGCACGGCCGGTCGTCTCTTCGGCACTCCTTGGGCACGACGCCATGGGTGAGACATTCCAGGTCCGGCTCGAGCCGGTCGGCATCGAGTTCGAGGTCGACGAGGACGAGACCGTCCTGCGCGGGGCCTTCCGGCAGGGGCTGATGCTCATGCACGGCTGCAAGGAGGGGCAGTGCGCAGCGTGCAAGTCGTTCCTGCTCGACGGCGAGGTGGACCTCGACAAGTACTCGACCTTCGCGCTCAACGACTTCGAGAAGGAGGAAGGGTGGACGCTGCTCTGCCGCGCCCACGCCGTGACCGACCTCGAGGTCGAGCTCATCAACTACGACGAGGAGGTGCTGCGCTCCGGCGTGGCGCTCCAGACGCAGTCGATGCGCGTGGAGGCGGTCGAGGAGCTCACGCACGACATCCGGCGCCTCGTGCTCTCCGGCGACGACGAGATCGCCTTCAAGCCGGGTCAATACGCCGACATCACGATCCCCGGCACCGAGGACGTCCGCGCGTTTTCGATGGCGAACCTCCCCGGTACTGGCCACCTGGAGTTCATGATCAAGATCTATCCCGACGGCCAGTTCTCGAGCCTGCTTGCCGAGGAACGGCTCAAGGCCGGGGATGAGGTCCAGGTGACCGGGCCCTATGGGGTGTTCACCCTGCGCGAGAAATCCGAGCGCCCGCTGCTGTTCATCGGCGGCGGCGCGGGAATGGCGCCGATCCTGGCGCTGCTGCGGTCGATGGCCGAGAAGGGCAGCGAGCGCCCGGCCGTCTACTACTACGGCGCGCGCGGGCCCAGCGATCTCTTCCACCTCGACGAGCTGGCCGAGCTCGAACAGCGGCTTCCCAACTTCCGGTTCGTGCCTGCGCTCTCGCACTGCGAGGACGACACGGACTGGGGCGGCGAGCGGGGCCTCATCACCGACGTCGTCAGCCGGCTGGAGGAGCAGCTGGGGGAGGTGGACGCCTACCTGTGTGGTCCGCCGCCGATGGTCGACGCCGCCATCGCGATGCTGGATCAGGGGGGCGTCCCCGAGTCACGGGTCTTCTTCGACAAGTTCACGACCACCGCGCCCTGAGCGCGGAGAGGAGAGAGGCAATCGATGGCAACCGACACTGACGCGCCCGTCAAAGAGCGCAGCGTTCCCAAGCCGGTGTTCACCGACGCCGAGGCCGGCGCTCGTGAATTTCCGTCGTCCAACAGCCGCAGCTACAACTACTACACGCCGGCCAAGCGGCGGGCCACGGTGTACGAGGACGTGACCGTCGACGTCCAGCCCGACCCCGATCGCCATCTGCTCCAGGGCTGGATCTACGGCTTCGCCGACGGGACCGGCGGCTACCCGCAGGAGTGGACCGCCCTGAAGTCCACCAACTGGCACGCGTTCCTCGATCCCAACGAGGAGTGGGAGCAGACGATCTACCGCAACAACGCCAACGTGGTGCGGCAGATCAGTCAGAACCTGGCCAACGCCAAGGCCGCGCGCGCGTTCGACGGCTGGAACAGCGGCTGGGTCAAGACGGTCGAGCGCCACGTCGGCGCGTGGGCTCACGTGGAGCACGGCATCGGGATGCACGTCTACCTCCCGGCGCAGCGCGACGCGCCCACCAACATGATCAACAACGCGCTGAGCGTGGCCTCAGCCCACAAGCTGCGCTTCGGCCAGGACCTGATCCTCTACAACCTCGACCTGACCGACTCGGTGGACGGGTTTGACGGCGCGGCCCACAAGGAGGCCTGGAACGACGACCCGATCTGGCAGGGCGTGCGCGAGAACGTCGAGGGCATCACCGGCATCCGCGACTGGGCGCAGGCCTTCTTCGCCGCCGCGGTGATCTTCGAGCCGCTCGTCGGCGAACTGTTCCGCAGTGAGTTCATCATGCAGGTCGCGGCGCCCCAGGGCGACTTCGTCACACCGACCCTGATGGGCGCCGGCGAGTCCGACACCGCCCGGGACGCACGGGTGGCGCGGGGCCTGTTCGGAATGCTGGCCAACGACTCCGAGCACGGCGAGCACAACCGCAAGACGATGGACGGATGGCTTCGGGAGTGGACGCCGCGGAGCATCGCCGCGGGGCGCGCCATGCAGCCGATCTGGTCACAGCCCGGCGAGAAGGTGATCCGCTTCGAGGACTCGATGGAGCACGCGCGGCGCCGCTTTGACGAGGTCCTTGCCGACCTGAACCTCGACGCAAAGGAAATCGACTGAGATGAGCACCGCGACGGACCGTTTCCAGTCCAACCGGACCGCATCCAACCGCGCCGGCGTGACGCTGATGAACAATCAGGTCGGCTACGTCGTTGCGGAGGTGATGCGCCACAAGAAGGGCGTCACCGTTGAGGTCCTGCCCTCGATGATCCGCGTCGACGGCGACAACAAGTTCGAGATCGTCTACGAGGAGTGCGCCGAGGCGCTCGGCTGGGACGACTTCGGTAACGACGATTTCGAGGAGATCATGTCCACCCACTACGGGCGCATGGTCGTGCTCGACGACCGCATCATCATGTTCGCCAACCCCGAGGATGCAGCGGAGTACATTAGCTTCGACCTGCAGGCTCTGTCCTAAGTAGGGAGGAAGAGAATGTACGAAAAGAACGGTGAGAAGTACTTCATCGTCGATTCCCACATCCACATGTGGGACGCCAGTCCTGAGAATTGGGTCAAGGGACAGGAGCAGTACGCCAAGGGGTGGATCGAGTGCTTCCACGCCTACATGGGCCTGGGCCCGGCCGAGACCCACTGGCCGATCGAGAAGTTCATGAAGTACTCCGAGGCGGACTTCGTCAAGGACGTGTTCGAGGATGGCGGCGTCGACGTCGGCATCTTCCAGTCCACGTACCTGAAGGAGTGGTACACGACGGGGTTCAACACCGCGGAGGCCAACGGCGCCATGGCCGAGAAGCATCCCGGCAAGCTGATCGTCAACGGCCGGTTTGATCCGCGCGACGGAGACGCGGGCCTCAAGCAGCTCGAGGAGGACGCCAAGCGCTGGAACCTCCAGGGCGTCAAGCTCTACACCGCGGAGTGGAACAACGGCTCACGCGGTTGGCGGCTCGACGACGAGCAGACCAAGCCGTTCTTGGCCAAGTGCAACGAGCTCGGCATCAAGAACATCCACGTCCACAAGGGCCCGACGATCTGGCCGCTGGACAAGGACGCCTTTGACCCTCGTGACGTCGACATCGCCGCGACTGACAACCCCGAGCTCAACTTCATCATCGAGCACGTGGGCCTGCCGCGGATCGAGGACTTCTGCTTCATGGCGACGCAGGAGCCCAACGTCTACGCCGGCCTGAGCGTCGTCATCGGCGGCCTCATGCACGCCCGCCCGCGGTTCTTCGCCAAGGTGATGGGCGAGCTGCTGTTCTGGGTCGGCGAGGACAAGATGCTGTTCGGGTCCGACTACGGGATCTGGGAGCCCAAGTGGCAGATCGACGGCTTCCTCGACTGGGACTACCCCCAGCCCGATCACGAGGAGTTCTCGGACTTCCCGCGCCTCAACGACGCCGGCAAGCGCAAGATCCTCGGGCTCAACGCCGCCAAGCTGTACGGCATCGAGGTCCCCGAGGGCATGGGCGAGCCCGACGCCGCGGCCAAGGACGACGCCCAGCTGGTCGAAGCCGGATGAGCACCCCGGCCTCCCTCGGACCGGAGGCCGGATCGCGCCCCAACCGCGCCCCCGCCGCCCCATCGGCGGCGGACGGCGCGGGGCTGCGCGAGCAGGTCCTCGACGCGTTGGGCTCCGTGTATGACCCCGAGCTCGATGAGCCGATCACGTCGCTGCGCTTCATCACCTCGTGCGAGGTCAGCCCGGGCGGCGAGGTGGGTGTCGTCCTGCGCCTACCCACGCCGCAGTGCGCGCCCAACTTCGCCTTCCTGATGGCGGCGGATGCCCGCCGCGCCGTGCGATCGGTGCCGGGCGTGCACGGCGTCACGATCGAGCTGGAGGACCACTACACAGGCGACGAGATCAACGGCGCGCTCGCGCGCGGTCAGGGCTTCACCGGCGCGTTTCCGGGCGAGACCGACGATGACGATCTGGAGGCGCTGCGCGACCTGTTCACCCGCAAGGCGCTGATCGCGCGCCAGGCCCGCGTCTGCGAGCAGATGCTCTCGAGCGGCGCCACCGAGCAGGACGTGGTCTCGGCCACGGTGGCCGAGCTACCGGCGGACAACCCTGACGCGACACGGGCGCTTCAGCTGCGCGCGCAGCTCGGGTTCGCCGCGGCGCCCGACGCACCGGCGTTCATCCAGCCCAACGGCGAGCCGGTCGCGCTTGACCAGCTCACCCGCTGGCTGCGCGCCGCCCGGCTGATCCGCACCGGCCTGGAGGCCAACGGCGGCATGTGCCGCTCGCTGCTGGCCTTCCGCCACAACCTTGACCCAGAGACACAGGAGGTAGGGAGATGAAGGCCGCGAGGCTCCACGCTTACCACGACGCCCTGAAGCTGGACTCGGTCGACGAGCCCAAGGCCGACGGTCCGTTCGATGTGATCGTGCGGATCGGCGCCGCCGGCCTTTGTCGCACCGACCTCCACATCCAGGAGGGTCAGTGGGCCGAGAAGTCCGGCGTGAAGCTGCCCTACACCCCGGGCCACGAGAACGCCGGCTGGGTCCATGAGATCGGCTCGGCAGTGACCAACGTCGAGGTCGGCGACACCGTCATCGTCCATCCCTACATCTCCTGCGGCCTGTGCCTGCCGTGCCGCGTCGGCGACGACATGCACTGCCTCAACGGCGCCTTCCCGGGCATCGACAGCGACGGCGGCTTTGCCGACTTCCTCAAGACCTCCGCGCGCTCGGTGGTCAAGCTCGGTCCGGGCTTGGAGCCCAAGGACATCGCGGCGCTGGCCGACGCCGGCCTCACCGCGATCCATGCCGTCAAGAAGGCGATCCCGGTTCTGGGCGCCGGCACCCGTGTGGTGGTCATCGGCGCGGGCGGGCTCGGTCACATCGGGATCCAGTGCCTGAAGGCCTACACCCCCGCCGAGGTGATCGTCATCGACCCCTCGGAGCAGGCGCTGGCGCTGGCCGGCGAGATGGGCGCCGACCAGACCGTGAAGGTCGACGGCACACAGGTCGACACCATCAAGGAGATGACCGACGGCTTGGGCGCCGAGGCGATCATCGACTTCGTCGGAGAGAAGGGCGCGATCGAGGACGGGATCGCGATGGTCCGCGACGGCGGGTTCTACTACGTGATCGGCTACGGGGAGAACATCAACATCCCCACCATCGATGTCATCAGCCGCGAGATCTCCTTCATCGGCAACCTCGTCGGAACCTACGCCGACCTGCAGGAGCTCATGACCCTGACCGCCCAGGGCAAGGTCACGCTCCACACCAGCACGTACCCGCTGGACGCCATCAACGACGCCATGGCCGACCTCGATGGCGGGCGTCTGCAGGGCCGCGGCATCCTCATCCCCGCCGGCAACTGACAAGGGGCCATCGCATGGGCAAGATCCTCTATTTCAACCACGAGGCCCGGCAGTTGCTGGCCGCCGGGGTCGACGAGCTGGCCAACACGGTCCGCGTGACCCTGGGGCCCAAGGGGCGCAACGTCGTCCTGGAGCGGCTCACCGGTGCGCCCATCATCACCAACGACGGTGTCTCGATCGCCCGCGAGATCGAGCTCTCCAACCCGCTCAAGAACATGGGCGCCCAGCTGGTGAGGGAGGTCGCCACCAAGACGTCGGATCTCACCGGTGACGGGACGACCACCGCGACCCTCCTGGCGCAGGCGATCATCCGCGAGGGCATGAAGGCGCTCGAGGAGGGAGCCAACCCGATGCTCCTACGTCGCGGCATCGAGGACGCCACGGAGCTGGTGGTGGCCGAGCTGCGACGCGGCGCGCGGATCGTCGAGGGACGCGACGACCTCATGCACGTCGCCACGATCGCCGCCAAGGAGGACGAGCGGATCGGCGGCGCGGTCGCCCAGGCGCTCGATCGTGTCGGGCCCGAGGGCGTGGTCACGATCGAGGAGGCGGATCTGCCTGGGATCGACGTGGAGTTCGTCGAGGGCATGCACATCGAGAACGGCCACTTCTCCCCGTACCTCATCCAGGACACCCAGCGGATGGAGACGGTCTTCGAGAACCCGTACATCCTGCTCACCAACAAGCCCATCGCCCACATCCAGGACCTCATGCCCACGCTCGACGCGGTGATGAAGTCTCCACGCCCGCTGGTCATCTTCGCCGAGAAGGTGGATGGCGCGGCGCTGGGGCTGCTGGTCCAGAACAATCAGCACGGCACGCTCAAGGCGGCGGTGGTGCGCGCGCCGGGCTTCGGCCATCGCCGGATCGCCCACCTCCACGATCTGGCCGCCTTCACCGGCGGCGAGGTCATCGCCGAGGAGGCCGGCCTCACCCTCCAGCACGTCAAGCCCGACACGTTCGGCTCCGCCCGGCGCGTGGTCATCACTCAGGACGCCACGGTGCTCGTCGAGGGGGCGGGGACCGCGGACGAGGTCGAGGGGCGCCTGTCGCAGATCCGCGCCGAGCTCGAGCGGGCCACCCAGGACACTGACATCGAGGTGCTGCGCGAGCGCCTGGCCAGGCTGTCGAGCAGCCTGGCGGTCATCCACGTCGGCGCCTCCACCGGCCCCGAGCTCAAGGAGAAGCTGCGCCGCTGCGAGGGTGCCCTGGCAGCAACCCGCGCGGCCGTCAGCGAGGGGATCGTCGCCGGCGGGGGGACCGCCCTGCTGCGCACCGAGACCGCGCTCGACGACACCGGGTTGGCCGGGGACTACCTGCGCGGCGCTGAGGTCATCCGTGCGGTCCTGTCCGAGCCGCTGTACTGGGTCTCGACCAACGCGGGCTACGACGGCCAGGCCGTGGTCGACCAGGTCCGCACGATGCCTCCCGGGTACGGGCTCAACGCGCTCAGCGGCGAGTTCGGCGACCTCTTCGACGACGGCGTGATCGACCCGCTGCGGGTGACGCGGCTGACCATCGAGCACGCCGCCTCGGTGGCGGCGCTGATGCTGACGACCGAGGCGCTCGTCGCCGAGGAGTTGGTCGCGCAGCCGGGCGCGATCATCGCGCCGGGATTCGGCGACCTGGCCGAGGGCCTGGCGCGCCCGTCCTCGCCCGTGTAGGAACTCTGACCGCACCGGGAGTGTGACGGACCGCACATATCGGTAAGCTCTCGCGAACGCTCGAGGAGGAGCAACCCGATGCTGCTGCGCCGCGGCCTCGAGGACGCGACACGCCGGTTGCGTCCGAGCTGCGGCGCGGCGCCCGGGGCCTTAGAGAACCGGTCCGTCCAGGGGCAACTCGACCAGGGTCGCGGGGTCGAGCTCCATGAACGCCCCGACCACCGAGGGATCGAACTGCCGCGCCTGCAGCGACCGGATCTCCGAGACCGTCGCATCGATGCTCCAAGCGGGCTTGTAGGGCCGCGTGTGGGTGAGGGCGTCGAACACGTCGGCGAGGGCGACGATCCGTCCCGTCATGGGGATGTCGTCGCCGACCAGGCCGTTGGGGTACCCCGAGCCGTCCCAGCGCTCGTGGTGGGTGAGGGCGATCTGCTCGGCCGGCGCCATCAGCGGTGAGTGGCCGCCGCTGAGGATCGCCGCGCCCGCGGTGGTGTGGGTCTTGAGCTTCTCGAACTCGTGGTCGGCCAGCTTGTTGCGCTTGAGCAGGATCGCGTCCGGGATAGCGAGCTTGCCGACGTCGTGCAGTTCCGCGGCCTGCCCGATCAGCGACGCCTGGCTGTCGTCCATGCCCAGCGCCTGCGCGAGCGCCATCGCCGTGCGCCCGACGCGCTGGGGGTGGCGATGGGTGCCGTCATCGCGGTACTCGGCGGCGATGGCCAGTCGCATGAGGCTGTCACGGCGTGCCGACTCCAGCTCGCCGATCATCCGCACGTTCTCCATCGCCATCGCGGTGGAGTCGGCCAGCGCTTGGAGCAGCATCACGTCGCGGTCTGACGCCTCGTGGTGGTCGGCCCAGTAGGTGCCTATGGCCCCGATCGGATCGAGCTTGCGGATGGGGACCATCAGCAGGCTCTTGACGAACGTCGGGCGGTACGCGTCGGCGGGGATCCGGTCGTCGGCGTAGATGTCGGGGACCATCGCGGGCGCGCGGTTGAGCATGACCCAGCCGCTGATGCAGGCGCTCACGGGGAAGCGCTGGCCCTTCCACAGAGGCGCGATGGCGTCCTCGTCGGCGTAGTGGCAGAGGTCCCCGTCGCGCAGCACGAACGTCGCGCCGTCGGCGCCGGTGAGCCGGCGCGCGGTGTGGCGGACGATCGCCTGGATGTTCTGGACCGATCGTGCCACCGACAGCTGCTGGATGGTCTCGATGAGCTCGCCCGCCTCGCCCAGGGCGTGCATGGGCGTGAACGTGATCAGCGAGGAGCGATCATGGTCGGTCAGCGGCGGGGCGGCGGTCAGCGGCACGGGTCGATGCTTCCCTCAAGCCAGCCTCAGCACACAGGAAATCGGCATATTGCACCGATTCCACGCGTAAGGGCTCAGGGTTCCCCCGCGCAGATGCAAGATCGCTGCCGTCTGCAACCCCCGGTCACACCGGGATAACACCTCGAAACCCTCTCGCGCGTCCCAGACCTCCTCGCCCTCGGCGGCACCTAGCGCCCCCCAATCCGGTGGACAAGTAAACTCATGAGTTTACTTAGTCACTGGTGGGGGTGAAAAGCACCGGGCTGGAGGCTCTCTGTAGTAGAGGGACTTGCGAGATCTTTCTGCGATACGCATAAAAATCGCGCGCATCGCGGATCGGCAGTTCGGTCACGTGACGCGCCAACAACTGCTGGATCTCGGCCTCGCGTCGCAGACGATCGCGCGCTGGGTCGAGAACGCGCGGCTGATCCGAATCCACGCGGGGGTCTATGCCGTGGGCCACGCGCAGCACGCGCCGGAGGCGCTCGCCATGGCGGCCGTGCTGGCCTGCGGCGACCACGCGGTCCTCAGCCACGACTCCGCCGCCGCCCTCTGGGGCGTCCGCAGGTGGCCCGCCCACCCCGAGGTCACGGCGCCGAACGACCGCCGCCGCCCGGGAATCCGCACCCACCGCACCCAGACCCTCACCCGCCAAGACATCCGCCGGCACCGCAACATCCGCGTCACCAGCCCCTCCAGGACCATCCTGGACATCCAGGGCCGCCTCACCGATCGCCAGCTGGTCCGCGCCGTCAACGAACTGCGTCTCCACGACCACCTGGGCGCCACCGAGCTCGCGCGCCTCCTCAACGCCTCCGCACGCGTCAGCCGCCTCGTCGACCCGGCGCAGAACCCGACGCGCTCGGGCAAGGAGGACACCTTCGTGGCCTTCTGCCGCCGGCGCGGCCTTCCCACCCCCACGATCAACATCAAGCTCTTCGGCCACGAGGTCGATGCGCTCTTCGCCGCCGAGACGGTCATCGTCGAGATCGACCACTGGGGCACCCACGGCAGTTACGCAAGCTTTGAATCAGACCGAGAACGCGACGCCGTCGCCGCCGAGCACGGCTACCTCACCGTGCGCGTCACCACCGCCCGCCTCGCCGCGGACCCCGCCCACGAGGCGGCCCGCCTGCACAGGATCCTCGAGCGCAGGCGGCGAGATCTCGGCCTGGGGCAGACGCCTACGTGAGCGCCGGCGCCGCGGGCAGGTGCGCGAGCGCGTCCTCCAGGTCGGCGTCGGAGAACTCCGGGTCCTTAAGCTGACCCGCCAGGTAGGCGTCGTAGGCGCTGAGGTCGAAGTGGCCGTGGCCGCAGAGCCCGAACAGGATCACCCGCTCCTCGCCCGCCTCCCGCGCCGCCTCGGCCTCCTCGATCACCGCGCGGATCGCGTGCGCGGGCTCCGGTGCGGGAATGATCCCCTCGGCGCGGGCGAAGCGCACCGCGGCGGCGAACGTCTCGTTCTGGCGGTAGGCCCTCGCGGTGACCATGCCGGCCTTGACCAGCGCGCACAACAGCGGCGCGTCGCCGTGGTAGCGCAGGCCGCCGGCGTGGACCGGCGGGGGCACGAAGTCATGCCCGAGCGTGTACATCGGCATCAGCGGCGTCAGCCCGGCGGTGTCGCCGAAGTCGTAGGCGTAGACGCCGCGGGTGAGCGTGGGGCACGCGGCGGGCTCGGCCGCGACGAAGGTCGTGGTGGCGCCGTCGCGGATCACGCGGCGCAGGAACGGGAAGGTCAGGCCGCCGAAGTTCGAGCCGCCGCCGACGCAGCCGACCACGATGTCCGGATACTCGCCGGCCATCTCCATCTGGGCGATCGCCTCCTGCCCGATGACCGTCTGGTGCAGGAGCACGTGGTTGAGCACGGAGCCCAGGGAGTAGTTGGCGTTGGGGTCCTGGGCGGCGACCTCCACCGCTTCGGAGATGGCGATGCCCAGCGAGCCGGTGGTGTGCGCGCTCTGCGCGCGTCCGGACGCGGTGAGGTCTGACGGCGAACGGTGCACCGTGGCGCCCCACGTCTCCATCATCGAGCGGCGGTAGGGCTTCTGGTCATAGCTGGAGCCGACCATCCACACCTCGCACTCCAGCCCAAACATCTGGCAGGCGAAGGCCAGCGCCGACCCCCACTGCCCCGCGCCGGTCTCCGTGGTCAGCTTCTTGATCCCGGCGGCGGCGTTCTCGTAGGCCTGCGCCACCGCGGTGTTGGCCTTGTGCGAGCCGGGCGGCGAGCCCCCCTCGTACTTGTAGTAGATGTGGGCGGGGGTGTCGAGCTCGCGCTCCAGCCGCCGCGCCCGGAACAGCGGGCTGGGGCGCCAGAGCTTGTAGGCGTCGCGCACGGGCTCGGGGATCTCGATCTGCGGCTCGGCCGAGACCTCCTGCAGGATCAGCGACATCGGGAAGATCGGCGAGAGGTCATCCGGTCCGGCCGGTTGCTGGGTGGGCGGGGTTCCGATCAGCGGCGGCGGGGCGTCGCCGGGCAGATCGGCCATGAGGTTGACCCAGTGCGTCGGGATGTCTTGCTCGCCCAGCGTGAACTTGACCTGTGCGTCGCCCATCTCCCTCTCCTTTGGCTCGGCGGTCCGGCGATTCTATGCGCGGGGCGCCACCGGGCCGCGTAATCAGACCCAGACCAGCAAGTCTGCGGCCCCGTCAGGCGTTGGTTTGACAACCAATCACACGAACACGGGGCATTACGACTCAGGCATAGCGCCTTGCGGTCGATTAAGCCGGTTGATGAGAATGGACAATCACCCAACCGATCCGCACGCTGACCAGGCAACTCGCCGGCGCGCCAGCGCTCGCGCGGTGCTGGCCGAGCTGACCGTTCCGCTCGGCGTGCTGGCGATCGGCATCGCCGTCCTCATCCTGGACGGTCACGAGCTCTCCTGGCTGGCGGGCGTCATCGCCGGCGGGGGCGCGGGCGTCTGGGTGGCGCTGCGCCGGGGCGGCCGGCCCGCCCGCCACCGCCGCGCAGGTGCCGTGGCCCGCGCCGAGCACCGGACCATGACGACGCTCGAGCCGCTGCGGAGCGCCGGCTGGCACATCCGGCACGACGTCCGCGGCCTGGACACCACCTTTGACCACATCGCGATCGGCCACGGTGGCGTGATCGTGCTGGAGAGCATGAGCCCCGACGGCGTGGTGACCGTGCGCGGCGGCGAGCTGATCCTGGAGCGGGCGCCGAGCCACGGCGCCGAGCCGCGCTTGGAGCGCCTGCGTCACCGCGCCCTCACCGATGCGTCGGCCTTCCGGCACGACGTGGAGCGGGTCACCGGGCGTCGGCTGTGGGTGCAGGCGGTGGTGGTGCTCTGGTCAGAGTTCCCCGCCGGCTGCGTCGTCGACGGCCGCTGCGTCTACATCCACGGGTCGCGCCTGGCCGACTGGCTCGCGCGCCGTCCCCATCAGCTCGAACCCGGCGCGGCCGATGAGGTGGCCACGCTGGTGGCGGCGCTCATCGACTGCGGCGGCGAGCTCCCGTTGTCGGTCGCCGTCTGAACGCGGGGCCGCGGCCGTTCAGCGCGTGAACGTCCCGGCGAAGCGCAGCTTCGTCACGCCGGTGTTGAGGTCATAGGTGCCGGTGATCGTGTACGTGCACTTCTCGGCCTGGTGGAGCCCGCTGCCCGTCGTGCACGTCCCCTTGCCGCTGACCTCGCCGATGCCGTCGGTGCGGGGCGCCTCGCGCGTGAACGTGTCCGACATCCGCTGCACGCCGTCGGCGTAGAACAGCTTCATCGTGTCGTTGCCCGTCACCGGGTACGTGCTGCCCAGCAGGACCCCGTCCTGCATCCCCGCGCCGCCCCCGTCAGGTGAGCGGATCACCCGATAGACCGTCTCGAAGCGGTTGCCGTTGGCGCTGATCTGGGCGCCGACGGCAACCGTGGTGAAACTGCGCTTGTGCCGGGGCTTCCCCGCCGCCGCGGCGGCGGCGCCCGACACGCCTGCGCCCACCGCAACCGTCGCCGCCACGCCGATGATCGCTGCTCTGCGCATGACGCCTCCTGCCTGTGCCGCTGAAGGTAAAAGACGGCCGGAACGGCTTGGCGCACCGGCCGCCATAAGTAAACCCTTACCCCCTGTCAGGGGGCTAACACTTCAATCGCCGGTGAGCCCCTTGGCCCGCAACTCGTCGATCGCCGAGGGCGACTTCTCCAGTCCGTCCAATCCCATGCCGCGAAGCACGGGGCCCGCCTTGGAGAACTGGACGTCGCGGTAGTCGACGATCTCGATCAGATTGCCGCTGGGGTCCCGGACGCGCAGGGACCCCGAGCTGCTGACGTCCTCACCTGCCGCGCGCAACGCGGCCCGCAGCGCCTCCTTGTCGTCCACCACCAGCCCGACATGGCGCCCGGCGTCAGCGATACCGGTCCCCCCGACCTCGGTGAGCGCGACGAACTGGTCGCCGAGATCGATGAACGCCATGGTCCGCCGCCGGCCGCGGAGTTCGAAGGCAAACCACCGCGCCCACCACTCCAGTGCCTCGTCGAGGTCGCGCACGTCGAAGGCCACGTGGTTGATCCCGATCGCGCGGACGGCCATCAGCACACGATAATCGACGGTCGCTGCCGTGCCCTCACAAAAGGAGTTCCGACCCTTGGACCTGTCCATCCCCGCCGACGTGACCGAGTTGCTCGAGTCGATCGACACGTTCATCGACCGCGAGCTGGTGCCCATCCAGGACGCCAACCCGGACCTGTTCGACCACCGCCGGGAGTTCGCGCGCACCGATGTGGACCGCGGCGGGATTCCCACCCAGCGCTGGCGCGAGACCCTGGCCCAGGCGCGGCGGCTGGCCATCGACGCCGGCCTGTACCAGTACCCGTTCCCGGCCGACGTGGGCGGCAGCGACGGCTCGAACCTGGCGATGGCGCTCATCCGGGAGCACCTCGCCCACCGCGGGCCGGGCCTGCACGCCGAGCTCAGCCACGAGGCGTCCGTGGTGGCCAACGAGCCGCTCGTCCTCGTGCTGCACGAATACGGGACGCCCGAGCAGAAGCGCCGCTACCTGGAGCCGCTCGTCGACGGCCGCATCGAGATCGCCTTCGCGCTCACCGAGCCCGGCCACGGCTCAGACGCCACGTGGCTCGAGACCACCGCGCGGCGCTCCGACGACGGCCAGGGCTGGGTCCTGCACGGCGTCAAGCGCTTCATCACCGGGATCGACGTCGCCGACGCGGTGCTGGTATTCGCACGCACCTCGGGCCAGGACGGCAAGGCGCAGGGGATCACCGCGTTCCTCGTCGACGTCGACAGCCCCGGACTGGATGTTCCCTACTACCACTGGTCCTTCAACATGCCCACCGATCACGGTGAGGTGACGCTGGACGGCGTCACGGTCTCAGACGACGCGGTCATCGGCGAGGTCGACCGCGGCCTGGACTGCGCCCAGCTGTTCGTGCACGAGAACCGCATCCGTCAGGCGGCCTCCTCGCTCGGCGCCGCCCAGTTCTGCATCGATCGCAGCATCGCCTACGCGCGTGAGCGGGTCATCTTCGGCAAGCCGCTGGCCGACTATCAGGGCGTCCAGTGGCAGCTCGTCGAGCTCCAGACCGAGGCCGAGCTCGTGCGCAACACCCTCTACCGGACGGCGTGGGAGATGGACCAGGCCGGCGACGGGGCCTCCACCAGCGCCAAGACGAGCGTCTCGGACAAGGTCTCGATGGTCAACTACCGCGCCAACCGCCTGGCCTGCGACGCTGCCGACCGCGCCATCCAGGTCCACGGCGGCATGGGCTACATGCGCACGCTGCCATTTGAGTTCATCTACCGCCACCACCGCCGCTACCGCATCACCGAGGGCTCTGACGAGCTGCAGCTGCGGCGGATCGCCGGGCGGCTGTTCGGCTTCACCGGCGGCCGGCAGGAGGCGCGGTGACCCAGGACACGCCCACCCGGCGCCTCGCGGTCCGCCGCGGCGTGCCGCAGCTGGCCGCCCATCTCAGCGACACCTACACCACCGAGGTGACCGAGATCGCCCAGCTCGATCTCGGCGTCTACCGCGTCGATCGCGCCGACGGCCCGAGTTGGGTCGCGCGCCTGTTCCCGGACGTGCGCCCGCGGGCCCTCGTCGACGGCGACGCCGAGATCCTGCGCTGGCTCGCCGAGGTCGATTACCCCGCCGAGCGCCTCGCCGTCCCCGAACCCGTCTCGGTGCTCGAGGATCAGCCGTTGCTCGTCACCGAGTACGTGACCCCGGTGCCGCCCTATGAGCGGCGGACGGCCATCGCCGCCGCCGGTGGCCTGCGCGTCCTCGGCTGGCTGCTCGGTCGCCTGCACACGCTCGAGGGCGCCCCACGTCGCGCCGGCGGAGCCTGGCATCACCTCGCCGACGGCGACCCGCGGGCTGAGCTCGGGGTGCTGCAGGCTCTGGTCGCTGAGGCGGCCGCCTCGGTGCCCGCGCGCGGGCACCGCCACTATGACGCGGTGCGGGCGGCCGTCGAGGGGCTCGACGCCGGCGAGGGGCTGGCCACCACGTTCACCCATCCGGACTTCGTGATGGCCAACGTGGTCGCTCCGGGCGACGGGACGATGGTGCTGGTGGACTGGTCCGGGGCCGGCCGCGCCCCGCGCATGTGCTCTCTGGGCTTCCTGCTGTGGTCGGTCGGCTTCGGCGGCGACCTGGCGCGCGTGGACCGGACCGTCGACGGCTACCGCCGCCACCTCACCCCCGAGCCCGAGGAGCTGGCGCGGCTGGAGGCCCTCGTCGTCGCGCGGCCGGTCGTCTTTGAGGCCTGGGGGTTCGCCATGGGGCGCAAGCCCCTGGCCGAGGCGGCCGGCGGCCTGCCGGCGATCCGCGAGCGCGCCGCCGCGATCGCCGCCCGGGCGCGCGCGGCATTCGCCGCGGGCTGATCCGGCCGCTCAGCCCAGCAGCTCGAGGCCGCGAGCCAGCATGGGCGCCAGCGTCTGCGCCGCCAGCTCCAGGCCGGGGTCGGGCTCGGGTGCGCGGCGGTTGCGCTTGGCCAGCACCGACATCGCCGCCCCCAGCTTGTAGTAGGAGAAGGCCATGAACCAGTCGAGGTCGGCCGGCTCCGCCTCCAGGCCGGCCTCGGCCACGTACTCGGCCAGTAGCTCGCCGGCCGTCGGCATCGCGTCGGCGGCCGCCTGGTTGGGAGCGTCGCGCTGCGCCACGCGCTGCTGGATCGGGTCAGTGAAGGCCATCAGCCACGCCAGGTCGGTGCGCGGGTCACCCACCGACCAGATCTCCCAGTCGATGATCGCGGCCAGGCGCTCGCCGTCGAACTGCATGTTGCCCAGGCGGTAGTCGCCGTGCAGGATGCGATCCCCGCCCTCCGGCGTCGCGGCCGGGATCCGGGCGGCCAGCGCGGCGCGCAGCGCCGACTCGTCGCCGCGCAGCTCATCGCCGGCGGTGGCGAACAGCGCCGCCCAGCGCTCGATCTCCGCGGCCGGCGTGAGCGCATCCTCGTCGATGCCGACCGCGCTCGGCTGCGCAGCCTGCAGGCGGGCCAGCATGCGCGCTGCCGCGCGAGCTCGCGTGCCGACCACCGCCGGGGCCGGCGGGGCGTCGCTCACGTCCCACTTGGGCTCGTAGGCCTCGCCGGGCACGAACGCCATCACGAAGAAGGGAGGGGATCCGTCATCGCTGACCAGCACCTCGGGGACCAGGACGCCCGGCACACCGCCCAACGCCGCCATCACCCGCGCCTGGCGCAGCACGTCGCGGTTGCGGACCGGCTCAAGGCCGGGCGGCGCCACCTTGACCACCACGCGCCGATCCGTCTCGCCCGTGTGGCGCAGCGTCGTCGCGTAGGTGAGGCTGGAGATCCCGCCCGGCAGCCGCTCGAGGGTCCCCACGTCGCCCTCCGGCCAGCGGTGCCGGACCGCGTCGCGCACGCGGGACGGCAGTGCCGCCAGCGCGTCGCCGCTCACGTTGCGGCGGGGCGACCGCGGACGACGCTGCTGGTGACCGACAGGAGGTTGAGCGTCATGCCCCCATCGATGAGGAGCTCCTGGCCGGTGACGCTGCCCGCCTGCGCCGAGGCCAGGTAGGCCGCCGCGGCGGCGATCTCGCCGGTGTCGACCATCCGCCCGGTGGGGATGTGCTGAAGCCAGGCGTCGATGATCTCCTGCGGCATCGCCTGGACGCCGGTGCTGGCCACCAGGCCGGGGAGGATCGCGTTGGCGGTGATCCCGAGGCCGGCGTTCTCGGCGGCCACCGTCTTGACCATGCCCAAGAGCCCGGCCTTGCTCGCGCTGTAGGCCACCTGGGCGGGCATGCCGAAGCGGGCGGCGACGCTGGAGATGACCACGATGCGGCCGAAGCGCCGTTCGCGCATCCCGCGTAGGCAGGCCTGCACGACCCGGAAGCTGCCGGTCAGGTTGATCGAGAGGTCGCGCTGCCAGCGTTCGAGGTCCATCGAGTGCGCGCCGCCGACGATCGTCGCCACCCCGGCGTTGGAGATGAGCACATCGATGTCATGGAGCGGCGGCAGCTCGTCGCTGACCAGATCGACCTGAAACGTGCACCCGGCACGGCGGTCGAGCGTGACCACCTCCAGGCCGTCGGCGGCCAGTCGCTGCGCGACGGCCGCGCCGATCCCACCCGGGTCTGCGGCGCCGGTCACCAGCGCCTTGAGCGGACGGTCCGGCACGCGGCGGCCTCAGGCCATCGTCAGGCCGCCGCTCACCGAGAGCGTCTGGCCGGTGATGTAGCTCGACTCCTCGGAGGCGAAGAAGCGCACGGCGTTGGCGATGTCCTCGGGCTGGGCGAGCCGCTTCATGGGCACCGCGCGGGCCAGGCGCTCGAGCACCTTGTCGGCGTCGGGGTGGGCCTGGGCGACATCGCGGAGCATCTCGGTGTCCGTGGGGCCGGGGCAGACGATGTTGGCGGTGACGCCGAGACGGGCCGTCTCGCGGGCGACGGTCTTGGTGAAGGAGATGATCGCGCCCTTGGCGCCGGCGTAGACCGACTCCAATGAGGAGCCGACGCGTCCGGCATCGGAGCTGATGTTGACGATCCGCCCCCAGCGGCGCTCGATCATCGCCGGCAGCAGCGCGCGGGTGAAGCGCAGGCCACCCTTGAAGTTGACCTCCAGCACCTCCTGCCAGAACTCCTCGTCTGAGTCGACGAAGGGTTTGAGCTCGTCCCAGCCGGCGACGTTGACGAGCACGTCGACCTGTCCGTACTCCGCCAGCGCGCGCTCGATGCCGGCAGCCACGCTGTCGCGGCTGCGGACGTCCACGTCCAGCGCCAGCGCTCGCCCGCCGGCGTCGATGATGCGCTGGGCGTTGGCCTGGGCCTGTTCGGTGCGGATGTCGGCGATCACGACGGGCATCCCGTCCTCGGCCAGGCCGCGAGCGATTGCCGCCCCGATCCCGCGTGCGCCGCCGGTGACCAGCGCAACGCGTCCTGAAGGGCTCGTTGACATGGCGGGTCACGCTACCCCCTGAGGCAGGGTGAGGGAACCCAAACCCCCCGATCGTGGGGTGAGCGCCGCCGCCGCCAAGATAGTTGGACGTCAAACTATCTCGCGGCTACCATGTCTGACATGACCGTGCTGGACAACGTCCCGGTCTCCTACGACGAGTGGCGAACGGCGTACGGTCTGACCCCGGAGCGCGACGCGCCGTTCACCACGCTGTCGGGCGAGGAGATCAGGCCGCTCTACACCGAGCGCGACCTCCCCGCCGATTCAGCGACGATCGGCTTACCCGGCCAGTATCCGTTCACGCGCGGGGTCTACCCGTCGATGTATCGCGGTCGGCTGTGGACGATGCGGCAGTTCGCGGGCTTTGGCACTGCCGAGGAGACCAACCAGCGCTTCCGCTACCTGCTCGAGCACGGCCAGACCGGCCTCTCGACGGCCTTCGACATGCCCTCGCTGATGGGCCACGACTCCGACCATCCGCGCTCGCTGGGCGAGGTGGGTCGCGAGGGGGTCGCCGTCGACACCGTGCTCGACATGGAGACGCTGTTTCACGGGATCCCGCTGGACCAGGTGACGGTCTCGATGACCATCAACGCCCCCGCGGCGATCATGCTCGCCTTCTACGTGGTGGCGGCCGAGCGCCAGGGCGTGGGACCCGAGCGGCTGGGCGGCACGATCCAGACTGACATCCTCAAGGAGTACATCGCCCAGAAGGAGTGGTGCTTCCCCGTCGACCCGGCGATGCGCCTGGTGGGGGACATGATCGAGTGGTGCGCGGGTCACATGCCCCGCTGGCATCCGATCTCCATCTCGGGCTACCACATCCGCGAGGCCGGCTCCACGGCGGCGCAGGAGCTGGCCTTCACGCTCAAGGACGGCCTCACCTACGTCGAGCAGGCCGTCGCCCGCGGCCTGGATGTGGATGATTTCGCGCCGCGCCTGAGCTTCTTCTTCAACGCCCAGATCGACTTCTTCGAGGAGATCGCCAAGTACCGCGCGGCGCGCCGCATCTGGGCTCGCGAGCTGCGCAACACCTTCGGTGCCCGCAAGCCCGAGTCGTGGCGGATGCGCTTTCACACCCAGACCGCCGGGGTATCCCTGACCGCCCAGCAGCCCCTCAACAACATCGTGCGCACGGCGATCGAGGCGCTGGCCGGGGTGCTCGGCGGCACCCAGTCGCTGCACACCAACTCCTACGACGAGGCCCTGGCCCTGCCCAGTGAGCAGGCGGTGCGGATCGCCCTGCGCACCCAGCAGATCATCGCCGAGGAGACCGGCGTGGCCAACACCATCGACCCGCTCGGCGGCGCCTACTTCGTGGAGTCGCTCACCGATCTCATGGAGGAGCAGGCCTACGCCTACTTCCGCAAGATCGACGAACTCGGCGGCATGGTGGAGGCGGTCAAGCGAGGCTTCCCCCAGCGCGAGATCGCCGACGCCGCCTTTGAGCTGCAGACCGAGATCGACGCCGGGCGGCGCGCCGTCGTCGGCGTCAACCGCTACACCGAGGGCGACGAGCTGGCCACCGAGATCCTGCGCATCGACCCGGCCCTGGAGGGCAAGCAGATCGGTCGCGTGCAGGCGGCCCGCGCCGACCGCGACGAGGCCGTCGTCGCCGCCACCCTGGCCGCGATCAAGGACGCGGCCGGCGGCCAGGTCAACCTCATGCCGCTGCTTCTGGACGCGGCCCGCGCGCATGTCTCCGAGGGCGAGATCGTGCAGACGCTCCAGCAGGTCTGGGGCGACTATCGCGAGCAGCCCGTCTTCTGAGGCGACCCCTCAGGCCCCGGTGGTGAGCACCACCCGGAAGCGCGCGTCACCGCTGAGCATCTTCTCGTAGGCCTCCGCAGCCTGCTCGAGCGGCATCGTCTCGATCATGGGGCGGACGCCGGAGAGGACGCTGAAGCTCAGGGTGTCTTCGGAGTCGCGTGCCGTGCCTGAGGCGTGGCCGTGGATCTCCTTGGACCCGCCGATGAGCGCCGCGGGCGGGACGCCGATCGGATCCATCGACGCGCCGACGATCATCAGCCGGCCCCGGGGCCGCAGGCCTCCGAAGACCGCGCTGAGCGCATCGGTTGAGGTCACCGTGGACAGGATCACGTCGGCGCCGCCGAGATCCTGCAGCGCCTGGGCCGGATCGCCGGCCGTGCTGTCGATGTAGTGGTGCGCGCCGAGCTCGCGGGCGAGTTCCTCCTTGGCGGTCCCGCGCGCGATGGCCACCGTCTCGAAACCCATCTTGGCCGCGAACTGCACTCCCAGGTGTCCGAGGCCGCCGACTCCCAGCACCGCGACGCGGTCGCCGGGGCGGGCGCCGGCATGGCGCAGGGCGTTGTAGGTGGTGATCCCGGCGCACAGCAGCGGGCCGGCCTCCTCATCGGTGAGCTCGTCGGGCATCGAGGCCATCGCGTTGGCCTTGACGAGCACGTAATCGGCGTAGCCGCCGTCCATGGTGACCCCTGGGATCTCCATGTTCTGGCAGTTGATCAGGTCGCCCCGGCGACACCACTCGCAGTAACCGCAGTTGCCGCCGAACCAGCCCACCCCGACGCGCTGGCCGACCTCCCAGCCGTTCACGCCCTCGCCCAGCGCGTCGATCACGCCGGCGATCTCGTGACCGGGCACCACCGGGAAGCTCACTCCCGGGTAGGCGCCCTCCTTGGCGAACATGTCGCTGTGGCACACGCCGCAGGCGTGGACGCGCACCAGCGCCTGATCGAAGCCCGGCTGCGGGACCTCACGCTCCTCGAGCTCGAAGTCGCCGCCCGCCTCCCGGATCACCATCGCTCGCATCGTCGTCACGTGAAAACCCTGCCTCTCTGAAAAAGTCGCAATCGGTGAGCGCCCCTCAGACGAACATAGCCCGGCCTGCTTGCTTGAATCAGGGGCATGCCGATCACGCCCCGTCTGTTCGGCGAGCGCGGGCGCGACCGCGCCGTGTCGCTCGGCATCGATCCGGACCGCCTGCCGCCCGGCCAGTCCCCGACGGTCAAGTGGCCGGTGCTCACAGTGGGCGACACGCCCCGGGTCAGCACCGACCAGTGGCTGCTGTCGGTCGATGGCGCCGTCGAGGCGCCCTACGTCCTGGATTGGGAGGCCTTCACCGAGCTGGCCGAGACCGACTGGAACGGCGACATCCACTGCGTGACGCGGTGGTCGAAGTTCGGCATGACCTGGCGCGGCGCCGATGCGCGTGCCCTTATCGAACGAGCCCGGCCCAAGGCCGAGGCCACGCACCTGCTGGCCCACAGCTACGGTGGCTACACCACCGACATGCCGCTGACCGACGTCACCGAGCACCCCGCGCTCGTCGCCCACGTCGCCGAGGGCACGCCGCTCGAGCCTGACCACGGTGGCCCCGCCCGGCTGCTCGTGCCCCATCTGTACTTCTGGAAGTCGGCCAAGTGGATCCAGCGGCTCGAGGTGCTCGACCACGACCAGCTGGGCTTCTGGGAGCGCAACGGCTATCACCACCGCGGCGATCCGTGGCGCCAGGAGCGCTACAGCGTCGACGACTACGTGGCCCGCACGATGCGCCGCCAGGCCCGGGCCGCCGCCCGCGACGGAGGCCTGTAGTGGTGCGGTCTAGGTGCGCTTGCGGTCGTGCTCCCCGGTGAGCTTGGACGTCAGCTCGTCGATGACGTCTGAGACGCGATGGCCGGCCGGCGAGTCGCGCGCCTCCGTGAAGCGCTCCCCCAGTTCGGCGGCGGCGTCATCCAGGATCTGGGAGAAGCTGTCGCTCGTGTTGTAGTAGCCCAGGTCCTCGTCTGACGGGCGCTTGCCGGCCATCTCGCGGACGTCGCGGATCGTCTGCTCGGTGACGCGCCGGGCCTCCTGGGCGGCCCGCTCCCGGGCGTCGCGGGCGTGCTTGAGCTCCTGCTCCATCGCCGCCAGGCGGGCGTCGAGGCCGGAGTCGCCGCTCCCCGCCGTCGACGCGGCCCCCGCCGGCGTCGTGGTCCCGCGCGCGCCCGTGCCGGCGCCGGCGCGCAGCCGCCGCACCTCCGCGTATGCCTCCTGCACCGCCTCGAAGCGCCGCGCCGACTCCACCGATCCCCCGTTGTGGTCCGGGTGGTGCAGCTGCACGAGCCGCCGGTAGGCGGCGCGCAGCTCGGCGTCGGACGCCGAGCGCGTCACGCCCAGTGTCTGATAGGGGTCTGGCGACGGTGCCATGGTGCCAATAGGGTACGGACTGCCGGCCGCCACACCCGAGGGAGAATCGACACATGTCCGACACCACCCACCAGACCGAGCCCAAGACCCCGGTTCAGATCACCGCCGACGTGCTGGCGAGCTTCGACGGCGCCGACGACGCGCGCCTGCGCGAGATCATGCAGGCCCTCGTCCGCCACCTCCACGGCTTCGTGCTCGAGGTGGGTCTGACGCCACAGGAGTGGGAGGGGGCGATCGAGACCCTGACGCGGACCGGCCACATCACCGACGAGCGCCGCCAGGAGTTCATCCTGTGGTCTGACTCGCTGGGCGTGTCGATGCTGGTCGATGCGATCGAGAACACAGTGCCCCCGGGGGCCACCGAGTCCACCGTCCAGGGGCCGTTCTACGTCCCCGGCTCGCCATTGCGCGAGTACGGCGCCAACATCGCCGAGGAGCCCGACGCCGGCGTGCCCGCGCTCGTCCGCGGCCGCGTGCTCGACCTCGACGGACAGCCGATCGCCGGGGCCGAGGTCGACGTGTGGCAGAACGGCGACGACCAGCTCTACGCGGTGCAGCGCCCCGACGCCGAGGAGGAGCACCTCCGCGGCCGCTTCCTCACCCGCGAGGACGGCAGCTACGCGTTCGTGGCCGTCCGGCCCACGCCGTACCCGATCCCCTACGACGGCCCGGTGGGCAGGATGCTGGACCTCACCGGCCGCCACCCGTGGCGTCCCGCCCACGTCCACATGATCATCCGCGCCGACGGCTACCGGACACTGACCACCCACGTGTTCGATGTTGAGAGCAAGTACCTGGACTCCGACGCCGTGTTCGCGGTCAAGCCCTCACTGACCCGCGAGTTCGTCGCCCACGGCCCCGACGATCCGGAGACCCCCGAGGGCGTTACGACCGAATGGGTGTCGGTTGAGAATGACCTGGTGCTCGCGCCCGCGTCCTAGCTTCAGCGGGGAGCGGCGAGGCGAGGTCGCCGCACCCGGCGGCCACGCTCTGGTCGTGCTGAAGCGTCCGGCGTAGCTGCACGAAGGCGGCGCTGCCCAGCAGCGCGGGCAGCCACAGCGCCAGTGCGCGATAGGCCAGCACGGCGACCGTCGCCGAGGCCAGCGGGGCGTGGTACAGCGCGAGCAGGCCGATGAGGCCGCCCTCGGTGCCGCCGATGCCGCCGGGGAGCGGGACCAGTCCGCCGAGCTGGCCGATGATGTACGCGATCACGATGACCGGCAGCGTGGGGGAGTGGCCGAAGGCGTGGAAGCAGAAGACCAGCGCGGCGATGTCAAAGCCCATGTAGCCGAAGGAGCCGATGAGCACGCCCGCGGTGCGCCGGCGCAGCAGGACCAGCGAGTCCCGCACGCCGTCGCCGATGGCGTTGCGCACGTGCCAGAGCGCCACTCGCGCCCGGCCGGCGTCCTCGCTCGGCGCCGGCCGTGGCGCCAGCCGCTGGCCGATCACCGGCAGCAGCAGCACGATCAGCGATGCCACCAGCCCGGCGGCGCCGAAGCCGTAGGTGAGCGCCTGGTTGGTGTCGCCGTGGACCACGTTGATCGCGAACAGCAGCGCGAAGGCCACCAGCGTTGCGACGTTGGCCAGGCTGGTGAGCAAGAAGAAGGCGACCGAGCGCCGCCCGATGTGGGCTCCGCTCATGCCGCCGCGATTGAGCGCCCACGCTCCCAGCGCCAGCCCACCCGCGCCGCCGGCCGGGAGGATCGAGTTGGCGCCCTGCTCGGACATCCCGATCTGGTAGCTGAGCCGCCAGCTCATCTTGGCGCAGAACACCGAGCGGAAGATCACGACGTAGGACAGCGTTGAGAGGAGCTCCAGGACCCCGGCGGCCACCAGCCAGCCCGGTGACGCGTCGCCGAGGCGAGCGCGCAGCGAGCCGAGGCCGGGCCCCACGAGGATCGCCACGACGACCACCAGCCCGATCCCGGAGAGCTGCAGCAGGCCGCGGCGCAGATGGCGCGGGCTCAGCTCGTCGGGCATAGCATCGCTCAGGTTCGCCACTTACCAATCATAAGCAGATGCTCACTCGGCCCGTCTCTCGCCCCGTCTCCCCGGCCGTCGGGGCTCAGCGGTCCGGTGCGGCCGTCTCGCCCCGGGCGGAGCGGACCGGGAACCCCGACACCGCGAGCGCCCCGATCGCGATGGCGCTCGACAGCACCGCGGTGACCACCATCCCGGCGTCGAGACTGGAGAGCTCGAAGAAGCGACGGGTGGACGGCAGCGCGATGGCCAGGACGTAGAGCCCGGCCAGCACCGCGCACATGACGCCCACCAGCGAGGAGCGCCGGACCGAGCCCTCGGACTCGAGCGCCAGTACCAGGTACAGGCCGCAGGCGACCAGGATCGTCACCGCGACGGTGCGCGAGTCGGTGAGCGACAGGTCGAGGTCGTGCCGCGCGAACAGGTACCCGGCCACCAGGCCGGTACCGGTGAGCGCGCCGGCCGGGACCGCGAACCGCGCCACCGCCCGCACGAACCCCTCCGGCCGCCACGGCCCGCTGCTCGGGGCCAGCGCCAAGAAGAAGGTGGGGATGCCGATGGTGATGGCGGCGGCCAGGGTGAGATGGCGGGGCAGTAGCGGGTAGGCGTCCGAACTGGTCCCGATGGTGAGGATGAGGAAGGCGGCGAACGCCGACTTGGTGACATAGAGCTTGGCCACCCGTTGGAGGTTGCGCAGCGCGCGGCGCCCCTCGGAGACCAGCGCCGGTACGACCCCGAAGTCGCCCGAGATGAGGACGAGGTCCGAAACGGCGCGCGCCATCTGGGTCCCGCTGCCCTGGGCGATGGCCAGGCGCGAGGCCTTGAGCGCCGGCACGTCGTTGACCCCGTCGCCGATCATGGCCACGTAGCGGCCCTCGTCGGTGAGCGCTTGGACGACCGCCCGCTTGCCCTCAGGGGAGATACGCCCGATCACGCTGGCGTTCAAGGCAAACGTGCGCCGCTCCGCCGAATCGGCCGGAATCTCGGTGCCCTCGTGTACGCCCGCCACAGGGATGCCGACGTCACGCGCGATGGCCGCCACCGTCGCCGGGGCGTCGCCCGAGAGGACCTTGATCTCCACGCCCTCCTCGAGCAGGAACTGGACGGTGTCACCGACCCCGGGGCGCAGCTCCTCGGCCAGGACGACGAGGCCCAGTGCCTGAAGGCCGGCGGGCGGCTCGTCGTGGGGATCGGAGGGCAGCGGGCCGGAGCCGCGGGCCAGGGCCAGCACGCGCCGGCCGTCTGCCTGGCGCTGCTGCGCGACCTCACCCAGTGGGCCGACCGGCACCCGGCCGGGGGCGCCGAGGTAGAAGGTCCCGCGGGCAACCGCCACCGCGCTCCACCGCCGCCGGCTGGCGAACGGGACCTCCCCGCCCAGGGGCTCGGCGTCGCCCGGGTAGGCGTCGGCGATCGCCTGCAGGGTGATGTTGCGCGCCGAGGCGCTGGCCGCCACCGCGGCCAGGACCGCCTGGAGCTCGTCCTCGGTCAGACCGTCGGCGGGCACCACCTCCACCACGCGCAGCGACGGCTCGGTCAGGGTCCCGGTCTTGTCGACGCAGATGGTGTCGACGGAGGCCAGCGACTCGATGGCGTTGAGCTGCTGGGCCAGCACGCCCCGGCGTGACATGCGCACCGCGGCGGCGGCGTAGGTGACGCCGACGAGTAGGACCAGGCCCTCCGGGATGAGGCTGACCACGCCGGCGGCCGAGGTGGACACCGCGTTGTGCAGGGCCACGTGGCGGTGCGCCAGGGAGAACCCCAGCACCGCGCCCAGGAAGACCACGGCACCGGTCAGCACATAGAGCAGGCGGTTGACGGCCTGCTCCAGCGCCGAGCGGGGGTGGCGGAAGGAGCGCGCCTCTCCGGTGAGCCGCGCCGCGAAGCTGTCAGAGCCGGTGGCGGTGACCTCGTAGGCCCCGGTTCCCTCGGCGACGAACGCCCCGGAGCGCAGCTCCTCGCCGGCGCTGCGGTGCGCCGGCTCGGACTCGCCGGTGAGGACCGACTCGTCCACGCGCAGGTCGGCGGCCGACAGCAGCCGGCCGTCGGCGACGACCTGATCGCCGGGCGCGACCAGCACCAGGTCGCCGACCACCACCTCGTCGACGCCGACGTCGCGCACCGCTCCGCTGCGACGCACGCGGGCCTGGGGGGCGACGAGCAGCGACAGGCGATCGAGCGCACGCTTGGCCTTGACCTCCTGGGTGATGCCCACGGCCGCGTTGGCGATGATGATGGCCAGGAACAGTGCGTCGCGGGCGTCGCCGAAGATGAGGGTGACCGCTCCGAAGCCGAGCAGGATCGCGTTGAACACGGTGAGGACGTTGGCGCGCACGATGCTCGCGTACGAGCGCCCCGTCTCCTGGTGTTCGGGGCCGCCGCGTTGCGCCAGGAACCGGCTCGCCTCCTCATCGGTCAGCCCGGCCGCATCGAGGGCGCCCGCCGGTGGGCTCTGAGGCGGCGGAGAGACGTCGGAGGCCATGATCTGATCATCGCGCAGCGGGGTTGCCGGCTCTCGTACATCCGTCGAGGGCGCCAGCGAATCCGGGGGCGCCTCCCGATAACCACGGTATGTGGCTGCGTAAGCGGCATATGCCCGTGTGCGTGTCGATGCTGGTGGCGACACTGCTCCTCGCCACGGCCGCGGCGGCCCAGGCGCGCCCGTCGACCCTGAACCTGCGCCAGCCGTTTGGCCTCGGCGCCGTGCGCCATCAGCCCGGCGTGCGGGCGCAGGCGCCCAGCCCCGAGGCGCTGGCCGCCTCGGTGCAGCAGACGGCGGGGGTACCCCTGTCCCAGGTCACCGCGGTCAACGTGTGCGCCGTCCCGGAGCCCGGCCACGCGGCCTGTGCCGCCCAGAAGCTCGTGCTCCGTTCCAGCCACCGGCTCGTACACCCGCACGTCACGCCGCACCCCACCTTCACCCAGGTCTTCCCGCGCCACCACTCCGGCGCGCCCTCCGCCACGCTGAGCGCCACTGCGCAGGGGTCGATGTCGGCAGCGCCCGCGAGCGCCCCCGCGGCCGGGACGCCCGCGTACCTCCAGCAGGCCTATGACCTCACCTACCTCTCGCAGACCGCCGGCGCTTCCGACACGGTGGCCGTCGTCGACGCCGGCGACGACCTCAACGCGCAGGGCGACCTGGCCACCTATCGCAGCACCTACGGCCTGCCGCCCTGCACCGCCGGCAACGGCTGCTTGACCAAGGTCAACCAGACGGGCGGCGCCTCGCCGATGCCCAGCCCCGCCGGCTCGGACTGGGAGGCGGAGATCTCGCTGGACCTCGACGCCGTCTCGGCGCTGTGCCCCAACTGCCACATCCTGCTCGTCGAGACCAACAGCTCGCAGACCTCCGACCTGGACGCCGGCATCGCGACGGCCATCAGCCTCGGCGCCAACCAGGTCTCCAACAGCTGGTCGGGCACCTCCAGCATCCCCGTCGGCGTGGGGGGCTTCTCCGGCGCGGCCATCATCGCCGCCACCGGCGATCACGGCTACCCCGGCGCCGGCGTCGACAACTATCCGGCCGCGTTCCCCGGAGTGACCGCCGCCGGCGGCACGACCCTGGCCGGGGCCGCCGGGGGCACCAGCACCCGCGGCTACACGGAGTCCGCCTGGTCGCTCAACAGCTCCGGGGTGGGCTGGGGCGGCGGCTCGGGCTGCGACACCCATGAGCCCAAGCCCGCCTACCAGGCCGACACCGGCTGCGCGGGCCGCGCCTATTCCGACATCTCGGCCGACGCCAACCCCGACACCGGCCTGAGGGTCTATGACACGGGCAACGGCGGGTGGTTCGTGGAGGGCGGCACCAGCCTGGCCACGCCGCTGATCGCCGCCTTCGAAGCTCTGACCGGCGTCAACGGCGCCACCGCTCAGTGGGCCTACAGCGACAGCGCCCTGCTCAACGACCCGGTGAGCGGCTCGACCGGCAGCTGCGCCGCCGCCATCACCTACATCTGCAACGCCGCCACCGGCTACGACGGGCCCACCGGCATCGGCTCCATCTCGGGCGCGATCGCCGCCGGCGCCCCCGGGATCGGCGGCCCGGCCATCGGCGACGGCACCACCAACTCCTACGCCCAGACGGTGGGCTCGACCACCGCCACGCTCGTCGGCGGCGTCTACCCCAACGGCCTGGACACCACGTACTCCTGGCAGTACGGCACCTCGACCGCCTACGGCCAGCAGACCACCCCGCAGGACGTCGGCTCGGGTACCGCGCCCGTCACCGCCCAGGCGAGCCTCACCGGCCTGACCCCGGGCGTCACCTACCACTACCGCCTGGTGGCGACCAACAGCGACGGCACCGACTACGGCTACGACTACACGATGGCGACACCGACGGTGAACACCGTCGCGCCGGTCAACACCGTCGCGCCCGTCGTCTCCGGCCAGTCCGTCCAGGGCCAGACCCTGAACGTCTCGACCGGGGGCTGGACCCCCACGCCCACCACCTACACCTACCAGTGGCAGCGCTCCACCGACGCAGGCAGCACGTGGAGCAACGTCAGCGGCGCCATCACGTCGAGCTATACGGTGACCGCCGGCGACCTGGGCGCCCAGATCAGGGCCGTCGTCAGCGCCACCAACTCCTACGGGACCAGCCCCGCCGGGACCACTCCGGTCACGATCGGGTCTGGCGCGCCGGCGGTCAGCACCGGGCCCACCGTCTCTGGCCATGCCAACCAGGGCCAGCTGCTCAGCGCGCTGTCGACGTGGAACCCCGCCGGCGTCTCCTACAGCTACCAGTGGCAGAGCTCGAGCGACAACGGCACGACGTGGACGAACATCACCGGTGCCACCGGCTCGACCTACACCCTGGCCTCAGCGGATCTCGGCGACCTCGTGCGGGTGTCGATCACCGCCGTGAACACGTACGGGACCGCGACCGCCTCGAGCGCCGGGATCGGTCCCATCCTCAACAACGCGCCGATCAACTCCGGCGCTCCCGCGCTCACCGGGACTGCGCAGCGCACCGGGGTGCTGTCCACCACCGCCGGCACGTGGACGGGCCTGGGTGACGCCATCGCCTACCAGTGGCAGCGCTCGGCCGACGGGACCACCTGGACCGGCATCGGCGGCGCCGTCTCCTCCACCTACACCGCGCAGTTCGCCGACGAGGGCGATGCGGTGCGCGCGCTGGTGACCGCCACCAACGCCTCGGGCGTGACGAGCGCACCCACCGCGCCGACACAGATCATCGCGCCGTTCCCGCCCGCCAACAGCGTGCCGCCGATCGTCACCGGCCTGGCCGAGCGCGGCGTGACCCTCAACGCGGCCCTCGGCACCTGGACCGGTCCCGACAACGTCTACAGCTACCAGTGGCAGCGCGACGCCGGCGAGGGCTACGTCAGCATCCAGGGCGCCACCGCGGCCTCCTACACGCTGAGCACCGACGACGAGAACGCGACCGTCCGCGTGCTGGTCACCGCCACCGACCCCGACGGCACCATCACTCAGGCCAGTGGCCCCACCTTCCCGGTCACCGACGCCATCCCGGTCAACACCGCCGTCCCGGTGATCACCGGGACCATCCAGCGGGGGTTCACCGTGGCCGGCGCGGTCGGCACCTGGGCGGGCATCGGCAACAGCTACGCCTACCAGTGGCAGCGCTCGGCCGACGGGGTCTCGTGGACGAACGTCGCCGCGGCGACGGCGCCGACCTACGTGGTCGACAAGACCGACGAGGGCGATCAGCTGCGGGTGATGGTGACCGTCACCAACCCCGACGGCGACGCATCCGCGCCCAGCGCCGCGACGATCGTCGTCCCCACCTCGCCGCCGGCGGCGACGACCGTGCCGTCCTTCACCGGCAGTCCCCAGCGGGGCAACGTGCTCAACGCGAGCCAGGGGGGCTGGAGCGCCGTCGGCAACGCCTACGCCTACCAGTGGCAGCGCTCCGCCGACGGGACCACGTGGACCAACATCACCGGCGCCACCGCACTCAGCTACACGGTGCAGAGCGCCGACGAGTCCGACTTCGTGCGCTTCACGGTGACCGCCACCAACCCCGACGGCACCACCACGGCCTCCAGCTCACCGTCGAGCGTCGTCGTCGCCACGCCGCCGGTCAACACCGCGGTCCCGACGATCGTCGGCACCCCCGCGCGCAGCGCCAACGTGAGCGCCACCGTGGGCACCTGGAGCGGCATCGGCAACACCTACACCGTGCAGTGGCAGCGCTCGTCTGACGGCGGTACGACGTGGACGAACATCGCCGGAGCCACCGTCGTTCAGCTACACCATTGCGGTCGCCGACGAGGGCTTTGCCCTGCGGGCGCTGATCACCGCGGTCAACCCCGACGGGACCGCGTCCAAGGGCTCGGCCGCCACCCCGACGATCTCCTCGGCGCCCCCGGTCGCGGTCAACAGCCCCGTGATCACCGGCGCCCCGTTGCGCGGCGACACGCTGAACTCCACCCAGGGCACCTGGACCGGGATCGGCAACGCCTACTCGGACCAGTGGCAGCGCTCGTCCGACAATGGCGTCACCTGGACGGCCATCACCGGCGCCACCTCAGATAGCTACACGCTGACCACCGCCGACGTGGGCGATCTGGTGCGGCTGCTCATCACCGCGGTCAACCCCGATGCCACGGTGTCAGCGCCCAGCAACGTGACGACAGCGGTGAGCGCCACGCCGCCGGTCAACACGGCCGTGCCCGGGATCTCCGGTGCGCCGCAGCGCGGACTGGTGCTCAACTCGGCGGTGGGAACGTGGAACGGCGTCGGCGTCGCCTTCGCCTTCCGGTGGCAGCACTCGTCCGACAACGGCGTCACGTGGACGAACATCACCGGCGCCACCGGCTCCTCCTACGTGCTGGCGCCGGCCGACGAGGGCGACATCGTGCGCATCGTCGTCACCGGGACCAACCCGGACGGCACCAGCTCAGCGGCGAGCCCCCCGAGCCAGACGGTGGCGGCGACGCCCCCGGTCAACACCGTCGCTGCAGGTGATCACGGGGACGGCCCAGCGCGGCCAGACGCTGCTCTCCAGCGCGGGCACGTGGCTGGGTATCGGCAACAGCTACGCCTACCAGTGGCAGCACTCCTCAGACGGGGGCGTGACGTGGACCAACGTCGGCGGCGCCACCACCGCGACCTACCCGCTGGGCACCACCGACGAGAACACCCAGCTGCGCGTCGTCATCACCGCGACCAACGCCGACGGGACCAGCAGCGCCATCAGCGCCGCCAGCGCCACGGTGCCGAGCGCCGCGCCGGTCAACACCACGGCGCCGACGCTGACCGGCACCGCCCGCCGCGGCTTCATCCTCACCGCCACCTCCGGGACGTGGAGCGGGATCGGCAACACCGTGGCCTACCAGTGGCAGCGCTCGACAAACAACGGCACCACCTGGTCGAGCATCGCCGGCGCGACCTCCAACACCTACAGCCTCGGCGTGGGCGACGAGGGCGCGATCGTGCGCATCCTGGTCACCGTCTCGAACCCCGACGCCACGGTCAGCGCCGGTTCGAACCCCACCGCCACCGTCGGCACCTCGCCACCGGCCAACAACAGCCTTCCCAGCATTCTCGGCATCGCCCAGCGCGGCAACACACTGTCCTCCACCACCGGGGCGTGGGCCGGCACCGGCAACACCTTCACCCTCCAGTGGCAGCGCTCGGCCGACAGCGGCGTCACGTGGACGAACATCACCGGCGCCACCGGTGTCATCTACAGCATGCAGGCGCCCGACGAGGGCGACGTTCTGCGGCTGATGGTCACCGCCACCAACCCCGACGGCAGCGCCAGCGCCGCCAGCCCGGCCTCGGCCACGGTGATCGCGTCGCCGCCGGTCAACACCGCCGCGCCGGTGGTGTCGGGCGCACCCCAGCGCACCGCAACCCTCAACGCAACCTCGGGCTCCTGGACCGGCGCCGGCGTCACCGTGGCCTACCAGTGGCAACGCTCCGCCGACAACGGCACCACCTGGAGCAACATCGCCGGGGCCACCCGGGCCGCCTACACCGTGGCCGCCGCCGACGAGGGTGACATCATCCGCGCGCTGGTCACCGCCACCGACGCCGACGGCAGCGTCGCCGCGCCCAGTGCTCCGACCACGGCCGTCCAGGGCGATCCGCCGATCAGCGTGGCCGCCCCGGTCGTCCTCGGCACCCCGAGCCTGGGCGGCACCCTGACCACCGACAACGGCAACTGGACCCCGATCGGCGACAACCTCACCTACACCTACGCCTGGCAGCGCGGCGACGCCGTCAACGGCTACTCCAACATCTCCGGCGCCACCGGCCCGACCTACACCACGGTGGCCGCCGACGTGGGCGAGAACATCCGGGTGCTGGTCACCGCCACCAACGTCGACGGCGCCGTGAGCGCCACCAGCACCGCCACCCAGCCCGTCCAGCCGCCACCGGTCAACGTCACCACTCCCGCGGCCCCTACCGGCACCTACCTCAACGGCTTCATCCTCACGCCTGACAACGGCACCTGGAACAGCCCCGCCACCTATACCTACAGCTGGCTGAGCTGTCCCGGTACCGCCAGCGCCGTCACGGCGGCCTGCACCCAGGTCTCCACCCGGGCCACCTATGCCCTCACTGTGCCCGACATCGGCAACAAGCTCGCGGTGGTTGTCACGGCGACCTCGCTGGGCGGCTCCACCTCCGCGACGAGCGCGCTGACGCCGATCATCGCCGGCCAGCCCCTCACGCAGGTCACCCCGCCGAGCATCTCAGGCAACCCGCAGCCGCCCAACACCCTGTTCGCCAACCCGGGAGCCTGGACCGTGACGCCTACCGGTGTCGACTATGACTGGGACCGCTGCGACGCCGACGGCGTCTCCAACTGCACGCTGGTCGCGGCCGACACCGCTCACTACGCGCTGAGCTCCGTCGACGACGGCCACACGATCGTCCTCATCGCCAACGTCTCCTCGCCGGGCCGCGTGGCCACCGGCCAGAGCGCCCCGCTGGTGGTCCAGGACCAGCCGCTGCCCCAGGCCACCATCCTGCCGACGGTGAGCGGCACCACCGTGCGCACCTTCGTGATGGGCGCCGGCGGCGGGGTGTGGACCAACAGCCCGCGGACGCTGAGCTATCAGTGGGAGCGCTGCAATGCCGCCGGTCACAACTGCCAGGCGATCCCGGGCGCCACCCGGCCGACCTACCAGCTCACCAACGTCGACGAGGGCTCCACCGTCACCATCGCGGTGAGCGCCACCAACACCTCGGGAACCACCACGGCGCTCGCCGTCCCCTCGCCGGTGGTCACCGCACTGCCGCCGGCGTCGACCGGCCGGCCCGCGCTCAGCACCAACGGCGTCCAGCAGAGCGCGCCGGTGACGGTCACCAACGGCAGCTGGCAGGCCACCGGGCCGTCCACCTACACCACCGTGTGGGAGCGTTGCAACAGCGCGGGCGCGGCGTGCGCGGCGATCGGCGGCGCCACCGCTGCCAGCTACACCCCCACCGCCGCCGACGTCGGCCACACCCTCGTGGTGGTCGTCACTGCCACCAACGTCGACGGCGCGGTGGCCGCGACCTCGACGCCCTCCGACGTCGTCCTGCCCGCCGCGCCCCGTTGGCGCGACCTGCCGGTGCTCAGCGCCAACAACGGCTATGTCGGCGGCGTGCTCAGCGTCACCGACGGGGTCTTCACGGGACCGACGGTCGCCTCCGACGTCACCCAGATCATGCGCTGCACCAACGCCTGCGCCCCGATCAGTTCGAGCGCCGGTTACACCATCGTCACCGCCGACATCGGCGCCATCCTGCGCGTGCGCGAGACCGCGTCCAACGCCGGCGGCACCGCCGTGGTGTGGTCAGCGCAGTACGTGGGGCCGGTGGCCTCCTCGGCGTCGGCCTCCGCCGTCCTGGGCGTGGGCCAGGCGGTGCTGCGCAACAAGGACGGCGACCCGCTGGCGACCGCCCAGCTCACTGCGGGCGGTGGCGTCTCGGCCGACCTCGTCGTCGCTCACGCCGCTCGAAAGCGCGCGGTCGTGGCCCGGGTCATCACCGTGCGCCGCGCCGCCAGGGTCCGCGGCGCGCTGCGCGCCTGGGTGTGCGCGGCCACCATCGCCCGCGGCAGCGCTCCGGCCCCGTGCACACGGCAGGTGACGATCCGCGGCGCCTCGGGCAAGCTCAAGCTGTCCGCCGCGATCACCGGCCGGGTCCGGGTCGTCGTGGTCCGCCACGGCCGCTAAGCGTCGCCGCCGCCCGCGGCGGCCACCTCTATGCCAGCGACGCGGTGATTCCCTCCAGCAGGTCGAGCGCGTCCTGGAGGCCGTCCTCCATGCCCGACTCGACGTGAGCGTCGCGGTGTTCCTTGAGCTCGTGGTCGACGAGGAGGGTGAGCGTGGTGCGCCCGTCTGACTCCGTGAACGTCTCCGTGCTCAGCGCGGGCGCCTCGGGGAAGGCCTCATAGACCTCGGTGCGGACGATCCGCTCATTGGGCACGACCTCGCGGAACTCGCCGTGGAAGGCGACCTCGAAGCCGCCGTCGGCGATCATCGCGTAGCGCCAGCGTCCGCCGACGCGCAGGTCGACCTCGGCCACCGTCACCTCGCCGCGGCGGGCGTTCCACCAACGCGCGATGAGCTCCGGGGTGGTCCACGCCCGGAAGACGAGATGCCGGGGAGCGTCGAACTCCCGCGTGATCAGGATCTGCGTGTCCGTCGGCAGGGTCACTACCGCTGAATGCCTAGCCGTTGCCGCCATCGTCGTCCTCCTGTCGTGTGAGTTCCGCCAGTACCGTGTCCATGTCCGCGAAACGCTCCTCCCACGTGCGCTCGTAGGCTTTGACCCAGTCGTGAATGGGCTTGAGCGCCGGTCCGTTGAGGCGGTAGAGCCGCCGCCGGCCGGCGTCGCGCACGTGGACCGCGTCGACCTCGCGCAGGACCCGCAAGTGCTTTGACACCTGCGGCTGGGTCAGTCGCAGCTCGTCAACGAGCTCGGTGACCGAGCGTTCCCCTCCGGCCAGCAGATCGAGGATCCGCCGGCGCTGGGGCTCGGCCACCGCGTTGAAGGCATCGGCCGTGGTCGCTGCGCGGGCCATGGCAGACATGATATGCCGATATCGGCATATGTCAACCGCCGTGCAGACGCGAGTCGTGACGGGATTGCCAGGCGACCCCGCCGATCGTGGCGAGTGCGTACATCGACACGGCGAGCGCTTCGCCGGCGAGGACGTCAGAGGCGTAGTGGGCGCGCAGGTAGATCCGGCTCAGGCCGACGAGCACAGCGAGGAGCGCGCCGGCGGCGATCGCGGCGATCCGAGCGCCGCGGGCCGAGATGACGACTGAGAGCGCGATCCCGAGCGCGAGCCAGCCGACGGAGTTGGCAGAGTGGCCCGACGGATAGCTTGCGCCGGAGGTGTGCACGAGGGGGTACGGAGGACGGGGGCGATCGACCAGCCATTTGACGATCCACACGCTGATCCATGCGAGCGCCGCTCCGACGACGAGCGCGGCCGCGCGGCCGCGGTCTCGATGTTTGATCAGGACCACGGTGCCCACGACCACGGCCGGGCCCACGATCGCGATCAGGCCCAGGTGCGTGATGACCTTGGCGATGTCGTTGAGCCATGGCGCGCGCAGGTCGTCGGCGAGCTCGAAGGCGCTCGAGTCAATGGCCAGCGAGGAACTGCCAGTCACAGCGATCGTCAGGGCAACGAAGACTGCGGTGGCGGCGAGGGCGACCACGACGAGCAGCCATGGAACGGAGGCGCGGCGCACCGACATAGCTTCGCGGATGACACCATGTGGGCATGAACCAGACCGGCCGCGTGGCCGTCATCACCGGAGCGGGGTCGGGAATCGGGGCCGCCGTGGCCACGCGGCTGCTCGGCGAGGGCTGGCGCGTCGCGCTCGCGGGCCGGCGTGAGCAGACCCTGGCGCAGACGGCGTCGTCGGCGCCGCGGTCCGCGGGCGAGGCGCTCGTGGTGCCCACCGACGTCGCCGACGCCGCCGCGGTCCGCGCGCTGTTCGCCCGCGTCCATGACCAGTGGGGCCGCGTTGACCTGCTCTTCAACAACGCCGGGGTGTTCGGCACGCCCGCGCCGCTGGACGAGTTCGCGCTCGACCAGTGGCGCGCGGTGGTGGACACCAACCTCAGTGGGTGCTTCTACTGCGCCCAGGAGGCGTTTCGCGCGATGAAGGCCCAGCAACCCCAGGGCGGGCGGATCATCAACAACGGCTCGATCTCAGCCGCGGTCCCGCGCCCCAACGCCGTCGCCTACACCGCCACCAAGCACGCCATCACCGGCCTGACCCGCGCCATCGCGCTCGAGGGCCGGCCCTTCCACATCGCCTGCGGCCAGATCGACATCGGCAACGCCGCCACCGAGCTCGCCGCGCACATCGGCCAGGGCACCCTTCAGGCCGATGGCGGCCTGGCCGCGGAGCCGATGATGGACCTCGGCCACGCCGCCGATGCCGTCATGAACATGGCCAACCTGCCCCTCGACGCCAACGTGCTCTTCATGACGATCATGGCCACGGCCATGCCGTTCGTCGGCCGGGGTTAGCTCACCCGAAGCCGACGGTGGCCCCACCCTGGACCGAGAGTGGAATCGGCCCCGGCTCCCCAAGCGAGGGGGTGGCGCGCGCGGGGAAATCGACCTCGACCTCGAGCCCTCCCTCGGGCCGGGCCCGCACGGCGAGCGCGGCATCGTGCGCGCCGGCGATGGCGGCCACGATCGAGAGCCCGAGCCCCAGCCCGTCAGCTTGCGACGTCCGGTCGGGCGCGAGGCGCTGGAAGGGCGCCAGCAGGCGGTCCAGCTCCTCCGCGGGCACCACCGGTCCTGTGTTGAGGACGGTCAGCGTGGCCCGCCCGCCGGACTGCACGCGCACGTCGACGCGGCCGGCGGCGACGTTGTAGCTGATGGCGTTGTCGACGAGGTTGGAGACCAGCCGCGCCACCAGGCGCGCATCCCCGGCGATCATGGCGGGCGCGAGTGCGGATTGCAGCTCCAGGTGGTGGGCCGCGGCGGCGCCCTCGCGCGAGCCGACCACGGTGCCGACGACCGAGGCGAGGTCGAAGATCTCGGCCCGATCGACGCCGCGCTGGCCCTGGGCCAGAGTCAGCAACGCCTCGATCAGCTGCTCCTGCTGCTCTGACTCCTCGAGCACCTGCTCGCAGGTGGCCCGGAAGGTGGCGACCGTCGCCCTCGGGTCAGAGAGCACCATCTCCAGCAGCGCCCGGACCGCGGTGAGTGGCGTGCGCAGTTCGTGAGACGCGTTGGCCACGAACCGCCGCTGCGCATCGAAGGCGCCCTCCAGTCGCCCCAGCAGGCCATCGATGGTGTCGGCCAGTTGGCGCAGCTCATCGCGCGGGCCCTGCATCGACAGGCGCAGGTTGAGGTTCTCCTCGGAGATCTCCTGCGTGGCGGCGGTCATCGTGCGCAGCGGTCGCAGGACTCTCCCGGCCACCACCCACCCCAGCGCGGTCGAGATGAGCGCCATCAGCGCCAGTGCGAGCGCGGATTCGACGATCAGCTGGTGCAGGTCGGCCACCCGCTGTGTGAAGACGATCTCGCCGATCGCACTCTGGCCCTGTCGCGTGTGCAGCAGCCGCTGGAGGGGGGCGGCACCCTCCGGCTGAGCTCCTTGAGCCGTGCCGGGCTGGGTCTGAAGTGGGGAGCCACCACACCGCCCCTGATCGGCTGGCCCTGCCGTAGGAACGCGAGAGTCGAGCGGTCCGGGAACACCGCGGCGTTGTCGACGAGCGTGTAGGTGATGGCCAGCAGCGCCGCTCCCGAGACGAGGAACAGCGCGCCATAGAGGAGGGTCAGCCGCCAGCGGACCGTGGTCCGGGGATGGCGCAGCCGACGAGCCAGCCGGCGTGCGGCGCTCACGCCGCGTCCCCGATGCGGTAGCCGACGGGTGTCACGGTGGCGATCACGGGTGGACCGCCCAGCTTGGCGCGCAGCCGGCTGATGGTCATCCGCACCGCGTTGGTGAACGGGTCGGTGGCGTCGTCCCACACGTGCGCGAGGATCTGCTCGGTGGAGACGACGTCGCCCTCGGCCCCCATGAGGAGCTCGAGGACCGAGAACTCCTTGGGGCTGAGTGACAGCGGGCGCCCGGCGCGGCTCACCGTCCGGCGCGCCGAGTCCAGCGCGAGGTCGCCGTAGACGAGCGTCGGCGGGCGCGCCGCACGCGACCGGCGTGACAGGGCGTGGATCCGGGCCACGAGCTCGGCGAGATGAAACGGCTTGGACAGGTAGTCGTCGGCGCCGATCCCCAGGCCCTCGACGCGATCGGCGATCGTCGTCGCGGCGGTCAGCATGAGGACGCTGCCGGGGGCGCCGTTGGCCACCAGCGAACGACAAACCTCGTCGCCATGCACCCCGGGAAGGTCCCTGTCGAGCACCACCACGTCATAGGCCGTCAGCGCGATGCGGTCAAGGGCCTCGCGGCCGTCGAAGGCGACGTCGACGGCCATGCCCTCCCGGCGCAGGACGGTCGCCACGGTCTCGGCGAGGCGCGCATGGTCCTCGACCACCAGCACCCTCATCCGTTGCTCCGCACTCGCTTCACCCGTTGGCTTCGTGGTACGCCGGCGCGGTCGATCCCGCGCCGGCGTCTGCCAATGAGGATGCCCGATCGCACGTAACAGCTGCATAACGGTGTTACCGCCCCGTTAGGGCCTGAGTCGTACAACGTCCTCGGCACATGAGGATGCACACGGCGCACCGTTCGGGGGGTCACAGGCGCAGCGCGACCGCTGTCCGGCTGGCGGCCGTGATGCTCGTGGTCGCCGCGGGCGTGGTCGTCGCGCTCGTCCTCGTCGCCGGCGCGCCCTCACCGACGAAGGCGGCGGGCGCCGCCAAGACACCAGCCGGAGCGGCGACGGTCAAGCGCCGCGACCTGGTACAGACCGACACCGAGTCGGGCACGCTCAGCTACGCCAACCCGCAGACCGTGTACGACCGCCTCAGCGGAACGATCACCTGGCTGCCGGGCGTGGGTCAGGCGATCAAGCCCGGCGGCACGCTCTTCCGGGTCAACGGCGCGCCGGTGACGCTCATGAACGGCAGCGCGCCCGCCTACCGCGACCTCTCCGCCGCCGACACGGACGGCCAGGACATCCTCGAGCTCAATCGCAACTTGGCCGCGCTCGGCTTCAACGCCAACGGCATCACCGTCGACGACATCTGGCAGCCGGCGACGACGCTCGGGGTCGAGCTGCTCCAGGAGTCGCTGGACGAGACCCCAACGGGCACGCTCTCGCTGGGCACGGTGGTGTTCCTGCCGGGCCCGCAGCTCGTCTCCACGGTGGACGGCACCGTCGGCGACACCGCCAACGGCGGCGGTTCCGCGACCGCGGCCGCAGACACTGCCGGCCCGCCGGCCCCGGAGTTCGTCAGCCTGACCACCCCCGGCGCAACCCTGAACACCACCCCCACCACCGGGACGACCTCGACCCCCACGACCGCGTCTCCGTCACCGTCCCGCGGGCGCCGTAAGTCCAAGGGGGGCCGTTCTCAGACGACCTCGTCGCTGGCCGCGCTCGAGGCGCTGCTCAAGGCCGAGAGCGCCCAGCTCAAGGCGGAGACCGAGCAGCTCAAGGCCGCGCAGCGCCCGAGCCACGGCAGCTCGAGTCCGGGCACGTCCACCGGCGCGAGCGGCGGCGCCGGCGCCACCAGCAACGGCGGCGGAGCCGGCGACAGCACCAGCGGCACGGCGGTGCTACAGACCACGTCCACCCATCTGGTGGTGACCGTCGACCTCGACGCGTCAGTGCAGAGCGAGGCCAAGGTGGGCGAGCGGGTGACCGTCCAGCTTCCCGCCGGCAACACCGTGAACGGGAAGGTGACCGCGGTGAGCTCGGTGGCGCAGAGCTCGGGCTCCTCAGGCAGCGGCAGCGGCAGCGGGAGCGCAGCCGGCGGTGGCGGTGGCGGGGGAGGCGCGGGTGGCGGCGCCAACGGGTCAGGCGCCGCGTCGACGATCCCGGTCACCGTCACGCTGTCAGGCCACCACCGCGGTGCCGGCCTCGACGAGGCGGCGGTGAGCGTGAACTTCGCCCAGCAGCGCGCCAACCACGTCCTGTCGGTCCCGGTCACGGCTCTGGTCGCGGTCTCAGGCGGCAACTACGCCCTTCAGCAGGCATCGGCGCCGCACACCCTGTTGCCCGTCGCCGTGGGCCTGTTCGCGGCCGGGTATGTGCAGGTCTCCGGGCCGGGCATCCATCCCGGCCTCCAGGTCACGGACTCGCAGGGATGAGCGCGACGCTGGCCCTCGACGCGGTGGTCAAGGAGTACCCCGGCGGCGTCGCTGCGCTGCGGGGCGTGAGCATTCAGATCGCCGGCGGAGATCAGGTTGCCGTGGTGGGCCCGTCGGGATCGGGCAAGACGACGCTGCTCACCATCCTCGGCACCCTGGAGCGGCCGAGCCGGGGCGACGTCCGGGTCGCCGGCGTCGAGGTGATGGCGGCGTCGGACCGCCGGCTGGCCGGACTGCGCGCGCATGAGATCGGCTTCGTCTTCCAGAGCTTCCATCTTCAGGAGTGGATGACCGCCGTGGACAACGTCGCCAACGGCATGCTGTACACCGGTGCGCGCAGCCGCGATCGGCGCCAGGCGGCGCGCGCGGCGCTGACGCGGGTCGGGCTGGGGCACCGGCTCGACCATCGCCCGGGGCAGCTCTCGGGGGAGAGCGCCAGCGCGTGGCCATCGCCCGGGCACTGGCCAAGCGGCCCGCGATCCTCCTCGCCGACGAACCGACCGGCAACCTGGACTCCACGTCGGGCGCCGAGGTGGTGGCGCTGCTGCACGACCTGGCGGCCGACGGCGCGACGCTCGTGCTCATCACCCACGACGCGGCCATCGCCGCGACCTTTGACCGGCGCGTGCAGATGCGCGACGGCGAGATCGTCTCTGACGAGCGGCGATGACGAGCCTCGCCGCGCCCGCACCCCCATCCCCGCCGCCCGCGACGGACGTGCCCGCCGCGCGCCTGCCTCCGCGCGAGCTGTTCGGGGCCGCCCTGCAGGGCCTGCGCACGCGCCGGCTGCGGGCCGCGCTGTCGGCGCTGGGGATCGCCATCGGGATCGGGGCCATGGTTGCCGTCGTCGGCGTGTCGGCTTCGAGCCAGGCCCAGCTCCTGGCCGAGATCGACGCCCTGGGCACCAACCTGCTCACGGCCACGCCCGGGACCACCTTCGCGGGCAACAACGAGATCCTGCCCATCAGCTCGGTGCCCATGGTGGCCGGGATGCGCTACGTCAACAGCGCCGCCGCCGTCTACCAGGTCGCCGGCGCCACCGTGCTGCGCTCGCCCTATGTGCCCGCGCAGGAGACCGGGGGCATCGGGGTCGATGCAGCCGGCGAGAACCTCCCGCACGTGATGAGCGTCGGCCTGGCCGCGGGGCATTTCCTGGACGCGGTGAGCGCGCGCTTTCCGGAGGTGGTGCTCGGCGCCGAGGCGGCGAGCGTGCTCCAGATCGAGTCGGTGGGCGGTCACGTGCAGGTCGACCTCGGGGGTACCTGGTTCACCGTGGTGGGGATCCTCGAGCCGGTGCTGCTGGACTCGACGCTGGACTCCACCGCGTTCATCTCCCTGCCGGTCGCGCAGCGCCTCTTTCACGTGACGCCCAACCCGTCGGAGATCGACCTGCGCGCCAGCGTCAACGACGTGCCCGCCGTCGCCAACCTCCTGGCGCCCACCGCCGATCCCCAGAACGCCTCGGGCGTCGAGGTCAGCCGCCCGTCTGACGCGCTGGAGGCGCGCGCCGCCGCCAAGGGGCAGTTCACCACGCTGCTACTGGGACTGGGCGCGGTGGCGCTGCTCGTCGGCGCGATCGGGATCGCCAACATCATGGTCATCTCGGTGCTCGAGCGCCGGGGCGAGATCGGGCTGCGTCGCGCCCTGGGGGCCACCCGGCGCCACATCATCCTCCAGTTCCTCACCGAGTCGGCCCTGCTCGCGGCGTTGGGCAGCGTCGTCGGCCTCGGCCTGGGGGCCGGCGCCACGGAGATCTACTCCCTGGCGCAAGGCGAGCCATTCATCGTGCCCCTGTACGCCCTGGTGGCCGCCCCCGCCTCGGGGCTGATCATCGGCGCCCTGGCCGGGCTGTACCCGGCGGGCAAGGCGGCGCGGCTGAGCCCCACGGAGGCACTGCGGGTCTAGGGCCGGCTTCTGCTCCTGACATTCCCGAGCGAGGGCCCGCCGCACGCCTCCATGCGCGAGACGGGCCCTCTGGAGAGGAGCTCGGACGTTGACCTAGTTGCTGGGCACCCCGTTTGTGGGCGGCGCCGGCTGCGGCGTCGTGTACGGGGTGATCGGGCTGCCGGCGTCCGGTGAGGTGGTCAGCGGCCCGCCGAAGAGCACGATCTTGCCGTTCTGGATCTTGCCCATCTCAGCGCCACCGAACCCACCGTGCTGGTTCCCGCTGTAGCGGAAGGGGACGAGGCCGGGCCCGGTCCACTTGCCGCCCTGCGTGGAGACGGCCTTGACCAGGTCCGCGCGGGTGAGGTTCTTGCCCGCGGCCTTCAGCGCCTGGATGAGCGTGTAGGCGTTGGCCATCCCGTACTCGACGTTGCCGTCGAACGGCACCTTGGGGTCGTACTGGGCGTGGATCTTCTCAAACAGCTTGATCCATGGGTTGGACAGGTCGGTGTTGGACGGCAGGTAGCCGTCGGAGATGGCGCCCTCGATCAGCGCGGTCCCCGACACCTTGCCCTTGGACACGGACTTGAGCAGTGCGCCGACGGTGGTCGGGTCGATGCCGACGTTGGACACGACCAGTTGCGGCTTGAAGCCCAGCGTGAACGAGGTCAGCTGGGCGATCGCGGTGTAGATGGGGACCGTGAAGTCCACCATGACGGTGGCCTTGGCTGACTTGATCGCGGTCACCTGGGGGGCCAGCGTGGTCGTGCCGGACTGGTAGGGCTGCTTGGAGACGATGGCGCCGGCCGGCAGCTCGTCCTCGATGCCCTGCAGGCCGCCCTTGCCGAAGTCGTCGTCCTGATAGAGCACCCCGACCTTGGCATTGGCGAAATGCTGCTTGAGGTACTGGCCGAGGATCTTGCCCTCGATCGTGTAGTTGGGCTGCCACCCGAACGTCTCGGGCTGAGCGGCCCCGTTGTCCCAGCACGGGCACCCGGAGGCGACGAACATGTCAGGGATCTTCGAGGCGTTGAGGTAACTCACGACCTTGGTGTGCGTCGGCGTGCCCAGGCCCTCGAAGATGCCGAACACCTTGTTCTGCAACACGAGCTGATGCACGACGTTGACGGTGTTGGCGGGGTTGTAGGCGTCGTCCTTGATGATCAGGTGCACCTTGCGCCCGAACACCCCGCCGTGGGCGTTGACGTAATCAAAGAACGCCTGGGAGGCGGGTGCGATCTCGTTATAGCCCGGTGCCGCCGGTCCCGTCAGCGGCTGATGGGTGCCGAACGTGATGCTGTTGCTGGTGAGCCCCGGTTGGCTCGCACTCCCGCCGCTGCTCGACGATCCGCAGCCCACGGCCGCCACGGCCAGGCCTGCGGTCACCGCGGCGGCGATCAGCCGCCGGCGTTTGACAGCTCCCATTCCACTCCTCCTCCACTTGTGGGTGACCTTCCGCCGGCGCCCCAGAAGCGGGCTTCCGCCGGCTGCCCGAGCCCATCGAGGGGTCCGGGGCAATTCGATACGTTTTCCCTCGTGCGTTTCAAATACTAAGGTGGGGGCATGAGCGCTGCAACCGAGTCCCGTCAACCCCGGCGCGGGCGGCCCGCCACTGCCAGCCGTGGCGACGTGATCGCCGCCGCGCGGGCCCAGTTCATCGCCGGCGAGCGGGTGGACCTCACCATCGTGGCCCGGGACCTGGGGCTGGGCCGTGCCACCATCTATCGCTGGTTCGGCTCGCGCGAGAAGCTGGTTTCGGAGGTCATCGCCGACGAGTCCGAGGTGCTCATCCTCGGCCACCGCCGTCACGTCCGCCGCCGCGGTGTCCAGGGCCTGCTGGAGGTCTTCGACCGCATCAACCGCAGCCTGGCGCGTTCGATGCCGCTGCGCCGGTTCGTCGAGCAGGAGGGCGCCGCCGCCCTTCGCCTGCTCACCTCGAGCACAGGGGCGGTCCAGTGCCGGGGCGTCGCGCTGATCAAGGACATGATCGACGCCGAGGTCGCGGCCGGCCGCTACGAGCCGCCCGCCGATTCCGAGACCGTGGCCTACGCCATCGTCCGCCTGTGCGAGGCCTTTCTCTACAACGATGCCGCGTTCGGGATCCGGGGCGATCACGAGCGCCTCCGTGAAGTCCAGGCGGCACTGCTCGGCGTTCCCCACGCCGCGTCTGCGCCCCCGAAGCGCCGCCGCCGATCCACGCGCACCCCCTCGTCAGGCTGAGCCTCTGGCCGCGCGCAGCCGTCCGAAGATCGCGCGCAGCCCTCCCTGGATCCCGGTCGGCCACAGGATCATGGCCACGATGAGCACGACACCGTAGATGGCCAGTGGCAGGTTGGCCGAGACCTGAGTCGACAGCGAGAACGAGTGGGCCAGGTTGGTGGTCCAGTTGGGCAGCAGGGTCAGCAGCGCGGCGCCCCATATGGCTCCGACCAGCGAGCCCAGGCCGCCGAGGACGACGCCGGTCAGCAGCGAGAGCGAGAGCTGCAGCGGGAACGCTCCGGGCTGGGCCAGTTGCAGGACGACGGCCAGCATCGCCCCGCCCAGTCCCGCGCATCCGGCCGAGACAATGAACGCGGTCGCCTGGTTGCGGCCCACCGACAGCCCACACAGCGACGCGGCGATCTCGTCGTCGCGGACGGCCCGCAGCGAGCGCCCGGTGCTGCTGCTGATGAGGTTGTAGAGCACGAACAGCACCACCACCGCCCCGGCCCCGGCGATCCAGGCCTCCCAGCGCTCCAGCGGGAAGTCCGCGCCCAGCCACGCGGGCGGCACCGGCGGGTTGATGGTGAGGCCGTTCTCCCCGCCCAACAGAGTCGGGAACTTGTCGGCCAGCGCCGGCAGGCCCACCGCCAGGGCGAGCGTCGCCCCGGCCAGGTACGGGCCGCGCAGGCGGCTGGCGGCCGCCCCCACCGGGATCCCCACGAGCACGCTGACCACCACCGCGGCCACGATGGCCGGCAGGAGCGCCCACCCTTCGTTGCCGATGAGCAGCGCGACGGTGTAGGCGCCGACCGCCATGAACGCGCCCTGCCCCAGTGAGATCTGGCCGCTCTGCCCGGCGAGCACGGTGAGGCCGGCGAGCGCGGCGAAATAGTAGGCGCCGGTGGCCAGTTGCAGATCGTTGTAGGCGCTGACCAGGTCCGACACGAGGACGATCGCGACCGCCGCGAGCACCGCCCAGGCCAGCGACCGGGCCAGCGTGCTGCGCGCCATCAGTTGTCGCACGGCGGTCATACCCGCCGCTCCGAGCTCGCGGCGAACAGGCCGCCGGGGCGCAACATGAGCACTGCCACCAGGATCGCCAGCGCGGCCAGCGGGACGAGCGCGGACCCGGCATACCCCGACACATACGACAGCGCCACGCCGAGCGACACTCCGCCGATCACCGCCCCGGGCGGGCTGTCCAGGCCCCCGAGGACAGCGGCCACGAAGCCGCTGATGAGGATCGGGTCAAAGCTGTTGGGGCCCAGGAACACCGAGGGGGCGACGAGCACCCCCGCGAGCGCTCCGGCCACCGCCGCGAGCGCCCAGCCGACGGTGAACATGCGCGCCACCCGCACGCCGAGCATCCGAGCCACCTCGGGCGCGAACGCCGATGCGCGCATCTGCAACCCGAGCGAGGTCAGCCGGAACAGCGCCGCCAGGCCGGCGGCCACCCCGATGACCACCAGCACGATGAAGGTGTCGTTGGGGGTGAAGAGCAGCCGGGTGCCGCCGACCTCGTAGCCGCGTAGCGAGAACGCCGGCGGGAACGAGCGCGGGGTGTTGCCCCAGATCATCCCGGCGGCGGCCACCAGCAACGTGTAGAGCCCGAGGGTGAGGATGACTGCGTTGAGCGGCGGCGCAGACTCCACCGGGCGGATGAGGACCCGCTCCACCAATGCTCCGAAGACCAGCCCGGCGGCAAGGGCCACGGCGAAGCCCAGCCAGTAGGAGCCGCTCGAGCTGATGATCGCCGAGGCGATGAAGGTGGTGATCATCAGCATCGCGCCCTGGGCGAAGTTGACGATCCGCGTGGCGCGCCAGATGAGCACCAAAGCCAGCGCCACCGCGGCGTACACCGCCCCGTCGGAGATACCGCTCAACGTGAGGTCGATGAACTTGGTCACCCGCGCTCCCTAGAACCCGAGGTAGGCGTGGCGGAGCTGCTCGTCGGCGGCGAGCTCGCTGGGCTCGCGATCGGCGACGACGCGTCCCAGATTGAGCACGATCCCGCGGTTGGCGATCGACAGGGCGCTGCGGGCGTTCTGCTCCACCAGCAGCACGGCCAGCCCGAGGTTGTCCGCCAGGGAGCGGATCCTCGCCATGATCTGGGCGACGATCACGGGGGCCAGGCCCAGCGAGGGCTCGTCGAGCAGCAGCACCCGCGGGCGGCCCATCAGCGCCCGGCCGATCGACAGCATCTGGCGTTCGCCGCCCGACAGACGCGAGGCGGGCTGGTGCTCGCGTTCGCTCAGGCGCGGGAACATCTCATAGATCTCGCTCAGCGGCGCCGCTCCGCCGCGCCGCCACAGGCCCCCGAGGCGCAGGTTCTCCTCCACGGTGAGCTCGGCGATGACGCCGCGCCCCTCGGGGACGTGCGCGACGCCGCGGCGCACGATCTCCTCCACCGCGAGCCCGGTGACCTTCTCGCCTCCCACGGTCACTGTTCCCGATCGCGCCGGGACCAGCCCGGTGATCGTCCGCAGCAGCGAGGTCTTGCCCGCGCCATTGGCCCCCAGCACCGCGGTGACGGTGCCCTCCCGCGCCTCCAGGGACACGCCGTCGACGGCGCGCACCGGGCCGTAGTCGGTGGTGAGCGATTCAACGCTGAGCATCGGCCGTCCCGCTCGAAACCGTCGTGTCGGCGACCTCGGCGTCGCGGCCGAGGTAGGCCTCGAGCACGCGGGAGTCCTGGCGCACGGTGGCGGGATCTCCCGCCGCGATCACGCGCCCGAAGTCGAGCACCACCATGCGGTCGCACACGGAGGTGACGAGGTCCATGTGGTGGTCGACCAGCATCACCGCGATCGACCTGCCCAGGGACCGGATCGTGTCCGCCAGGGCCGACAGCTCCTCGGTGTCCAGGCCGCCGGCCGGCTCGTCGAGGAGCAGCAGGTCAGGCTCACAGGCCAGCGCCCGGGCCAGCGCGACCCGCTTCTGCGCGGCATAGGGCAGCTGCCCGGGGTGGGACTCGGCCATGTCGACGCAGCCGACCCGCTCCAGCGCCGCGGTGGCGCGGTCGCTCAGCGCGCGCTCGTCGCGGTCGGCGCGGGGGCGCGCCAGCATCGCGCTCACCAATCCGGCCGCCCGGAAGCGCTGGGCTCCCACCATCACGTTCTCGCGGACGGTCAGGCCGGCGAAGAGGCCGACGCCCTGCAGCGTCCGGGCGATCCCCAGCGACGCCAGCCGGTCGGGCCGGATCCCGTCAAGGGGCTGGCCACGCCAGCGCATCGTGCCCGAACCCGGCTTGACAAAGCCGCAGATGACGTTGAACAGCGTCGTCTTGCCCGCGCCGTTGGGGCCGATCACGCCGAGGACCTCGCCCTGCGACACCTCGAGCGAGACTCCATCCAGGGCGGTGATCCCGCCAAACGACACGGAGATCTCGCTCACCGTGAGCTGGCCGCTGGTCTCCTCCTCCTCCGGCACGGGGGCCAAGCTATCGCAGCGCGCCGACGTTGCCAACAGTGATACACGACATGCTGCGAGTTCTTAATACATCCGGGGCGCGCGGTGCGCCGGTCCGGGGTGGCGCGGCTCTCGGAGCCGTCGTTTTAGAGAACCGGGTCGGAGTCGCGGTACAGCGGCCGCACGCCGGCCACGGCGAGCATCTCGCAATAGCCGATGACGTAGTCACGGGGCCGCTCCATCGGGTCGGCGTTGGAGGGGGTGAGGCAGTAGGTGCGATTGGCCAGGTGCGGGCCCTGCCAGCCGTAGAGGAAGTTGGCGGCGGTGGCGCCGCGCAGCATGGCGCGGATGTCGCGGTCGATCATGGCGCGGGGTGGGTGGGGGGCACGCCGTAGTTTTTCCCGGTCGCGGGCTGGTTCAAGCACCTGAGGGACAATTGTTCGGTGACCGGCACGCCCCTGCTTCTGGCCAGACACGGGCAGACCGCCGACAACGCCGGGGGTTTGATCCTCGGCCGTCGGGACCCGCCCCTGTCCGAGCTCGGCGAGGGCCAGGCCGCGGCGCTGGCCGTCCAGGCCGGGGCCCGGGGCGTGAGCGCCATCTGGTGCTCGCCGCTGCTGCGCGCCCGCCAGACGGCGGCGGTCGTCGGCCAGGTCATCGGCGTGGAGCCGGCGGTCCTCGAGGATCTCATCGAGTCCGCTCGCGGCGAGTGGGAGGGCGTCCCCCAGACCGTGCTGGCTCAGCGGGCGCCCGAGCTGTTCGCCGCCTTCGAGGCCGGAGATCCGGCCTTCGTCTTCCCCGCGGGCGAGTCGATCCGCTCGCAGGTGCTGCGCACCCGGCGCGCGTTGACCCGTGTCGCCGCGGGCCCCCAGCCCTGCCTGGTCGTGGCCCATGCGGGCACGATCCGCGCGGCGCTCATCGCCACCGGGCAGCCGGTGCCGCCCGAGCGAGCGCTGTTGCACGGAGAGGCGATCGCCCTGGACTGGAGCCAGGACGATCGCCCCACTGACTGCCGGCGTCATGCGTGACGCCGGCCGTTGCGCCTGACGGTGTGGTGACTAGAAGACGCGGACCGCCACGTCGGCGGGTGCGTCGAACAGCTCGTTGAGCTCGTTATCGAGCTTGACCAGCGTCAGCGAGGCGCCGGCCATGTCCAGCGAGGTGCAGTACTCGCCGACGTAGCTGCGGGTGACGTTGATGCCCCGCTGGGCGAGCTGGTCGTGCGCGCGCCCGTAGAGGATGTAGAGCTCGGAGATCGGCGTGCCGCCGAGCCCGTTGATCATCAGGGCCACGTCATCGCCCGAGCTGTAGGGCAGGTCGGAGGCCACGGCCTCCAGCAGCTCGTCGACGATCGTGTCGGCGCTGGCCAGCTTCTCGCGGCGGCGGCCCGGCTCGCCGTGGATGCCGACGCCCATCTCCATCTCGTCGTCGCCGAGGTCGAACAGGGGCGAGCCCTTGGCCGGCGGCGTGCACGAGGTGAGCGCCATGCCCATCGTGCGGGTGACGGAGTTGACGCGCTCGCCCAGCTTGACCAGGTCGTCGAGCTCCGCGCCCTTCTCCGAGGCGGCTCCGACCGCCTTGATCACGAAGAAGTTGCCGGCCACGCCGCGGCGGCCGACGGTATAGGTGGAGTCCTTCACGGCCACGTCGTCGTCGACGACGATCGTCGCGATCTTGATGTCCTCGGCCTCGGCCAGCTCACGGCCCATGTCGAAGGCCATGCGGTCGCCGGTGTAGTTGTTGATGATGTGCAGGACGCCCTTGGGGCTGGCCATCAGCTTCGTGGTCTCATACACGTAGTCCGACGGCGGCGCGGCGAACACGTCACCCGGACAGGCGGCGTCCAGCATGCCCTTGCCCACCACCATCACGTGCGCGGGCTCATGGCCCGAACCTGACCCCTGGACGATGGACACCTTGTTCTCGCTGGGGGCGTCGGCCCGCATGATGAGGTTGTACTCCGGCACGTACTTGAGCTTGCCGGGGTTGGCGAGCTGGATCCCCTTGAGCATCTCGGGGACGAACTGCTGCGGGTCGTTGACGAACTTCTTCACGGCCGATCCTCTCTCTCGAATGACCTGCCCGGTTTTTCACGCGTGACGAATGCCCCGCGCGCCCTTCTCCTCACTGCGTGACCCAAAAGTCAGGCCAGTTCCAGCTCGGCCTCCTGCCAGGCCTTACTCACGGCTTCGAACATCACGGCGACGCCGACCGCTCCCGCGTCGACTGAACCGCGGCTGCGCTCGCCCGTGTAGGACGCGCGGCCGCGCTGGGCGAGCATGCCCTTGGTCGCCTCCGCGCTCTCGCGCGCCTGCACCGCCGCCTTCTCGATGGCCTGGGCGCTGCCGTTGGGCAGCTCGGCCTCCAGCACGTCGACGGCCGGCACCAGCGCGTCGAGCAGGGTCTTGTCGCCCAGGTCGGTGTTGCCCCGCTGCTTGATCCCCTCGATCGCGGCGCGGAACGCGGCGATGACCTCCTCGCCGGTGGGCTGAGGCTTGTCCGTGAGCGCCCCGCCGGCACGCAGGAACGCGGTGCCCCAGATCGGGCCGGAGGTCCCGCCGATCCGCTTGGTCAGCGTGATCGCGGTCTTCTTGAGCAGACCGGAGATGTCGGAGTACTCCATCGCCTCCCAGTCGGCGTGCTCGCCCCGCTGCTGCCGCTGCTGGCCGGCGTCCGCGCCGTCGCTGTTCATGTAATGGCCCGCTGGTCGCCCTGGTGCTGGCGGCGATCACGCTGGTCGCCATCCGCCACCGGCCGGCGCGGCGCGAGCGGGCGATGGCCCGCCTGGCGCTCGCGGTCGTCGGCGTCTGGGCGGCGCTGTTCGTCGCCTGGGGGCTGGCACTGCTGTACGCCTGAACGCCAGCGGGGGCGGCGCCGACCGTCGGTCGGCGCCGCCCCCGTGATCGGGTGCTCAGGCGTCGCAGCTGCCGGCGAACTGCGCGGCCTGCGGCTTCCCCTTGTGCCCGGCCTCCTTCATGATCGGCGGGACCTCGGGGTCGGAGACGAAGCTCTGCCAGCCCTCCTCGTCCCAGTCGAAGATGACCCAGACCCGGTCGTCCTCGGAGGGGTCGCGGAAGACGACCGCGCCCTTCGAGCCGTGCTGCTTGCGCTTCTCGGCGCCCGTGGTGGAGAAGACCTCCAGGAAGCGGTCGAAGTCCTCGACCTGCGTCGTTGCGAGCAGCATTGCTCTCCTTTCGTTGGTGTGGTGGTCGTTCGGTGAGCGCGTCGGGTCAGGCGGTGAGGGCCGGCGCGCCGACGAGGCGCTCCTGCGGGTCGATCGCGCCGAGGCTCTCGACGATCTCGAAGCGGCCGTCGCGCGCCTGGGCGATGTACATGTTCATGCGCACGTGGTGCTGGCCGGGCACCATCGCCGCCGGCCCGCCCGGGCCCTCGGCGATCTGCGCGTGATCGAGCGCCGCGATCACGTCGTCCTGCTCGAGCGAGCCGGCCTCCGTCACGGCGGCGGCCCAGAGCCGCAGCCCGCGGTAGAGGCCCGAGCACCCGCTCCCGCCGGTGAACTTCGGCGCTCGCCGGGATAGAGCGCGTCGTACTGCGCCAGCAGCTTCCGGCTGAACGGATCGTCGACGGCCTGGTAGTAGTCGAGGCAGCTGTACAGCCCCTCGACGTGCGCGGCGGGCACCATGCTGAGGAAGTTCTCCTCGAAGTACGTGCAGACGAGCTGCCCGCCGCGGCGCGCGAAGCCGGACGTCGTGCAGCTGCTGCGAGGAACGGCGCGACCCCGGGCGGCACGGTCGTGTTGAAGACGACGTCCGCGCCGCTGGCGACGATCCGCTCGACCGTCGCCGCGGTAGTCGGCGTGGTCGAGCGGGAAGTACTCCTCGCCGACGATCGCTGCCGCCGTTGGCCGTGACGACCTCCCGCACGCGCGCGTTCATCACGTGCGGCCAGATGTAGTCGGCGGACGGGCAGGTAGAACGTCTTCGCCCCCGTCTCCCGCATCAGCCACGGGATGAACGGGTCGACCTGCTGCGCCGGCACCGGGCCGGTGCAGAAGATCAGCGGGTCGGACTCCTGCCCCTCGTACTGCTCGGGGTAGATGTAGAGCGTCCTGCCCTCGATCGACGGCCGGGCCCTTGATGGCCTGCCGCGTGGAGCTGTAGATGCCGCCGAAGATCGACGTCGACCTGGTCGCTGCTCGACCAGCTTCGTCGGCCGCGGCCGCGGCGACGGCGTCGTCGGTCGCGCTGTCCTCGAGGTGCAGCTCGAGGTGCCGGCCGAGCAGGCCGCCCTTGGCGTTGATGTCGCCGACGACCATCCGGGCGACGTTGGCGTTGGCGAGCCCGATGAACGAGAGCGGGCCGGTCTGGTCGGCGATGACGCCCACCTTGATGGGGTCCCGCCGTGGTCCTGATGCCGCCATGATGTCCTCCCTTCGAGTGCGTTGCTGTCGCTCGGGGCGACAGCAGCGACGCGTCGTGAGACGATCGTGCGCCGACCCGTCGGCCGAAACATCGGGAGGTCTCCCCATTTCTGATCCGCCGCTTCGCCTGGGCGAGCTCGTCGCCACGCTGGCGCTGGCGCAGGACAACGCGTTCGGCCAGCCGCTCGAGTCGCAGCTGCGGTCGTGCCTGCTCGCGACCTGGATCTGCGAGGCCGCGGGCTTCGACGACGAGCTGCGCGAGACCGTCTACTGGGTGGCGCTGCTGCGCTACGTCGGCTGCACCGGCCACGCCCACGAGGTCGCGACCGTGTTCGGCGACGAGATCGCGATCCGCGCCCAGACGCTGGTCCACGACGCCGCGAACCCGGCCGAGGTGATGCGCGACGTGATGGCCTTCGCGACCGCCGGCCGCAGCCCGGAGGAGCGCGACGAGATCGTCCGGCTGATCCAGGAGACCGCGCGCGAGTGGGCGGTCTACAACTTCTCGTCCGGCTGCGAGGTGGCCGACATGCTCGTGCAGCGGCTCGACTTCGGCCCCGACGTCCGCGAGGCGCTGCGCTTCACGTTCGAGCGCTGGAACGGCAACGGCTACCCCGACCACGTCGAGCGGCGAGGCGATCCCGCTCGCCGATGCGCGTCGTGCACCTCAGCCACGACATGGAGGCGATCGGCCGCCTCTTCTCGCCGGACCACGCGCTCGAGGCCGCGCGCGACCGCCGCGACCGCACGTACGACCCGGCGCTCGCCGACCTGTTCGTCGAGCACGGCGGCGGCTGGTTCGACCGGCTGGCCGAGACCGAGCCGTGGGACGCCGTGCTCGCCCTCGAGCCCGAGCCGCACCGCGTGCTCGACGGCGCGCGAGCTCGACGACGCCCTGACCGTCGTCGCCGACTTCATCGACCTCAAGTCGCCGTACATGGGCGGGCACAGCCGGCGCTGCGCGGAGCTCGCGGCCGACGCCGCCCGGGTGCTCGGGCTCGACGAGGAGGCCGTCGCCGCGCTCCGCCGCGCGGCGCTCGTGCACGACTTCGGCACGACCGTCGTGCCGAACTCGATCTGGGACAAGCCCGGCGCCGCTGACGCGGACGGAGTTCGACCGGGTCGAGCTGCACCCGATGCTGACCGAGCAGATGCTGCGCCGCTCGCCGGCGCTGGCCGTCGCTGAACCCGGTCGCGTGCCGCGCACCACGAGAAGTGCGACGGCTCCGGCTACCACAAGCGCGCTGCGCGCCGACGCCGACGACCTCGGAGCGCCTGCGTCCTGGCCGCGACGGAGGTCTACGTCGGGCTGACCACCGAGCGGGCCGACCGTCCGCCGTTCGCGCCGGCCGACGCGGCCGCCGAGCTGCGCCGGCTGGAGTCGGAGGGCGTGCTCGAGCCGCGCGCGAGCCGGGCGGTGCTCGTCGCCGCCGGACACGGCGAGCCGCAGACGGCCCGCCGGGCAAGCGGCCGGACAATCCGGGCGGGCTGACCCGGCGCGAGGTCGAGGTGCTGCGCCTCGCGGCGCAGGGGCCTCACGACCCGCGAGATCGCCGATCGGCTCTACATCTCGCCCAAGACCGCCGACCACCACATCCAGCACATCTACGGCAAGATCGGCGTCTCGACGCGGGCCGCGGCCGCGCTGTGGGCGATGCAGCACGCCGTCGTCCAGTGAGGAGCGCGCGATGAGCGATGAGCGGGCGGTGCCCGAGACGACGGGCGTCACGACCGAGTTCCTGGGGAGGGTCGACCTGGGGTCCGAGATCGAGGGCATGGAGGGGCGCGAGCTGCGGATGCGGATGGTGACGATCGACCCCGGGGGTGTCTACGGGCCGCTGCACGACCACGTCGACCGGCCCGGCCTGGTCTACATCCTGCGGGGGACGATCACCGACCACCGCGACGGTGCCTCCACGGAGTACGGCCCCGGCCTCGGCTGGCCGGAGGACCACCAGGACGCTGCACTGGCTCGAGAACCGGGGAACCGTGCCCGCGGTGGAGATCTCGGTCGACATCGTCCGCAAGGAGTGAGCGCGGCCGAGGGATATCCCTGATGCGAGGCGGCCGGCGACGCCCGAGAGTGGGTCCATGGACGAGAACCCACAGGCAGTGGTTTCAGGGACGCACAAGGCGCTGCGCTGCTCGCCGTTCGTGGTGGTCGCGCTCTGCTTCTTCCTGCCGTTCTTCTCCGTCTCGTCCTGTGGCACGGCTGACCAGACCGTGGTCACGGACATGGGGATCCAGGTCGTCGCCGGCGCCGACCCCGGTGTCGACTCGTGGGGCGAACCCAGCGGGCCGACGGCACCATCGTGGCCGAGGCGCAGACGATCGCGCAGGCGGCTCGCCCCTGGGCGGGCGCGGCGCTGATCCTGGCCGATCATGGGCATCGTGCTGATGCTGCGGATCACCCGGCGGCATCGCATCGCCGCCTTCGCGATCTCCGCCGCGGCGTTCGCTGCGCTGCTCAAGGTCTGGGCTGCTGTCGACGTCTCCTCGGGCGACGGCACGCCCGGGAGACGGATTGCTCCTGGCCAGCCTGGTGCTCCTGCTGGCGGCCGTGTGGCAGGCCTGCGCCCTCGTCTTTCTGGCCGTGCGATCCGCCCTGCACCCGACGATGAACCCCGAGTGGGAGGCGCAGCTCAGCGAGGCCGAGCGCGAGGTCCGGCTCAACGGTAGGAGAGGCGCCGAGCCGCACCGTGACTAAGCTGGCCAGCTGTGAACGACCTCATCGCATTGACGGGGCTCTGGTCAAGGCAATGGTAGCTGCCGGCCGACGCGTAGGAGCTACGGTCGCCGATTCCTGGCCGGTTTCACAGCCCGAGTCCAAGCGCCATCCCAGGACGAGGGGAGTGCCGTGGAAGTGCTTCGGCGTCGAGCGGTCAGTCTTGGCTGCGCGTCCAATCCCGACGGTTGCTAGTCCGCGTGGCTCGAGGCTGTCGGCCCGCTGGAGAGGCGACGGCACGACGACGTCGCCTTGTGACCCGGCCGTCGCGAGACTGCTTGGCAATGCCGCCTCAGACTGGTGGTCGGGCCTCGTTGATGTGGACGCCAAGACAGTTCGAGCGTCTATGTCCCGGCGTCGACCATCGACACCGACCTCGATTCGTGCCCGCCTTGGCGCCGACCAAGCGCACGCCATCGTGGTCTCCTCGGCTCCTCGTCGGTCAGCACCCTTCGCTTGCGGGCCGACGTCACGCGGCAAAGGGCGTCGCGATCGGATGCCCTCGAGTCTCTTCCGCCGGCGTCGTCCCTTCGAGCAACTGAGCCGACAGGGGCGCCGGCCCGCGTGAGATGCGCCTGGTAGGAATCGAACCTACGACCTTGCGCTCCGGAGGCGCACGCTCTATCCCCTGAGCTACAGGCGCGAGGGGCCGGTTAGCCGGCCGCTCGCGGATGGTAGGCTCACCCGCGTGGATCGTCGCACGCTGTCACCTCGGGACGACCGTTCGTCATCTCGCGCAGCGCGACGCGAGTCCGACATCGTCCAGGTCGCGATCCCCCACGGCGGCCGTGATCGGGCTACGGCGAGGGCGCGCCCGACCCGCCTACGGCGAGACGCTCGAGAGCGCGCTCGCGTTCTTCGAGCGGGCCGAGCCGCTGCTCGGCGACGACCCCTTCGCGCTCGAGGCGGCGCTCGGCCGCGGATCGGCGAGCTGCCGGGCGAGATGGCCGCCAAGTGCGCCATCGACGGCGCTCTGCACGACCTCGTCGGCAAGCTCTGCGGCCAGCCGCTGTGGCGCATTTTCGGGCTCGACCGCGCTGCCGCCGCCGACGTCGTACACGATCAGCATCGACACGGTCGAGGGCACCGCCGACCGCGCACGGCGCGCCGCCGGCTACCACGCGCTCAAGATCAAGGTCGGCGGCCCCGATGATCTCGAACGGGTGCGGGCTGTCCGCCGGGAGGCGCCGAACGCGCTGATCCGCGTCGACGCCAACGAGGCCTGGACGGTCGAATCCACCAAGGAGATCTGCCCCGAGCTGGTCGCGCTGAACGTCGAGCTGATCGAGCAGCCGCTGCCCGACGGCGACCGCGACGGCTACGCGCGAGCTGCACGCCGCGAGGCCTGCCGCTCCCGATCATGCTGGACGAGAGCTGCCACACCCTGCCCGACGTCGCCGCGGCGGCCGGCCACGCCGACGGGGTCAACATCAAGCTGACCAAGTCGGGCGGCATCCGTGAGGCGCTGCGCATGATCCACGCCGCCCGCGCGCTCGACCTGAAGGTCATGCTGGGCTGCATGAACGAGTCGAGCCTGGGCATCGCGGGCGCCGTGCAGATCTCGCCGCTGGTCGACATCGTCGACCTCGACGGCCACCTGCTGAACGCCAACGACGCCTTCGCCGGGCTCGGCTTCGAGGACGGCGCGTCGCTCCCCGAGCGACCTGCCCGGCCTCGGCGTGACGCCCCTGGAGCAGTGGCCGTGAAGCGGTACGTGATCCTCGCCGAGGGCGGCTTCGTCGAGCACGACGCGAAGACGGCGACCGGCGTCCTGCGCTACGGCGACGGACCCCGGTCGCGGTGATCGATTCCACCCGCGCCGGCACGCGCGTCCGCGACCACATCCCGCGGACTCGACTCCGACGTGCCGGTGGTGGCCTCGCTCGACGAGGCGCTGGCCTGCGAGCCGACCACGCTGCTGATCGGCGTCGCGCCGGCCGGCGGCAAGCTGCCCGCGGCCTGGCAGTCCGCCATCCTCGCGCGATCGAGGCCGGGCTCGACGTCGAGAGCGGCCTGCACGACTTCCTCGGCGACGACCCCGAGCTGGCCGCCGGCCGCGGCTGACGCCGGCGTCGAGATCCGCGACCTGCGCCGCGCCGCCCGCCGGCCTCGACGTTCCCACCGGGGCGAACCTGACGGTCGACGCCCACGTGGTGGCGACGGTCGGCTCCGACTGTGCGCTGGGCAAGATGACCGTCTGCCTGGAGCTCGACCCCGAGGCCCGCCGGCGCGGCCTCGCCCAGCGCCTTCGTGCCGACCGGCCAGACCGGCATCGCCATCGCGGGCTGGGGCATCGCCGTGGACGAGGTGGTGTCCGACTTCGTCGCCGGCGCCTGCGAGCGGCTGGTGCTGGAGGGCGCGAGCGGGCCGGGCCGGGCGCGCTGCTCTGGATCGAGGGCCAGGGCTCGATCAGCCACCCCGCCTACTCGGGGGTCACGCTGGGCCTGCTGCACGGGTCGGCGCCGCACGTGCATGGTGCTGGTGCACGAGCCCGGCCGCACGCTGACCTGGACGATGCCCGGCGGGCCGCCGGTCGCCCCGCTGCCGCAGCTGATCGACGATTACCAGCGGATGGCCGGCTACGTGCGCCCGGCGCCGGTGGTCGCGTCTCGCTGAAGACCAACCAGATGGACGAGGACCCCGCCCGCGCGGCGATCGGGCGACGGGCCGAGCGAGACCGGCCTGCCCGCGGACGACCCCGTCCGGTTCGGCGCGGGCAGGCTGCTCGACGCTGTGCTCGGCCGCCCGCCGCGTAACATCTCGCGCCCGTGTCCGACGCTCGACTGCGACAGCGCTGGCCGCGACTCGTCTGCCGGTACTCGCTCGAGGTCGAGAAGGGCGACGTCGTGCGCGTGGAGGCGCCGGCCATCGCGCAGCCCCTTCCTGGTCGCGGTCAGCGCGAGCTGACCCGCCTGGGCGCGCACCCGCTGCTGCTCCCGTCGCTGCCCGCGGTCGAGCCGCTGATCCTCGACGGGCTCCGGCGCGCAGCTCGACGTCACGGTGACGACCGGTGGACGAGCGCCGTGAGGTGCCGGACAAGACGATCTCGATCTGGTGCCGACGTCGAACACCCGCCGCCTGAGCGCCGTGCCGGCCGGCCACCAGGCGCTGTGCGTCGCGCCCCGCAGTGAGCTCTACGACCGCTTCTTCGAGCGCGCCGCGTCCGGCGAGCTGCGCTGGTGCGGCGTCACGCTGCCGACGCGACGCGCATGCCCAGGAGGCGGGGATGTCGCTGGCCGAGTACGAGGCGTTCGTCTTCGGCGCCGGCCACCTCGACGACGCCCGACCCGGTCGCGCACTGGCGCGCCCAGTCCGCGCGGCAGGCGCGGTGATCGATCGGCTGGCGCCGGTCTCGCGAGCTGCGGATCGTGGCGGAGGACACCGATCTGGTGGTCGACGTCGCCGGCCGCACGTGGATCAACGCCGACGGCCACGAGAACTTCCCAGACGGCGAGGTCTTCACCAGCCCGGCACGAGACTGGCCACGCGGGCCACATCCGCTTCAGCTTCGACGCCGCCTACCACGGCCGCGAGTTCGGCGGCGTCCGGCTGTGGTTCGAGGACGGCCGCGTCGTCCGCACGAGGCCAGCGCGCGGCGCGCGAGTTCCTGCAGGGATGCTGGACATGGACGACGGCGCGCGCTACCTGGGCGAGGTCGCGTTCGGCACTCAACGACGAGATCCACGGCTTCACCCGCAACGTCGTCTTCGACGAGAAGATCGGCGGCACCTGCACGTCGCGCTGGGCTCGGCTTCCCCGAGAGCCGGCGGCACCAACCGGTCCGGCGCTGCACTGGGACATGGTCTGCGACCTGCGCTCCGGGCGGCGAGGTCTACGGCGACGGCGAGCTGATCGCGCGCGACGGGCGGTTCCTGTGAGCGACCGGCGGGTGGAGAGCCTGGCGCGCTGCGTCGTCGAGCTACTCGCTGCAGTCGAGCCCGGCCAGCTGATGCTGATCGAGGCGCCGGCGCTGGCCGAGCCGCTGGTGCTGGAGATGGTGAAGCGGCGCTGGCGGCGGGCGCGTTGCCGCGGGTGCGGGTGGCGGCGGAGGGCGCGAGCCGGCATTCCTGTCGGAGGCCAGCGAGGAGCAGCTGCGACGTTGCTGCCGCGCGCGCTGCCGGAGATGGAGCCGCGATCGACCCGCGGGTCGCGATCCACGCCGCCTGGAACACCCGCGAGCTGTCCGGTGTCGACCCGGCCCGGTGGCCGCCCGTCAGGATGCCGCGGGCGCCGCCCATGGAGACGATACATGCAGCCGCCCGCGCGACGGCGAGCTGCACTGGTGCGTCACCGCCTTCCCCTGCCAGGCGTTCGCCCAGGACGCCGACATGTCCCTGGCCGAGTACGAGGACTTCGTCTTCCGCGCCGGCTGGCTGACCTGCCCGACCCGGTGGCCGCGTGGCGGACGTTCGCCGAGCAGCTAGCAGCGGCTGGCCGACCGGCTGTCCGGCGCGCGACGACTACCGCGTGGTGGCCGCCAACGACACCGACCTCCGCGTCGGCGTCGCCGGCCGGCGGTGGATCAACTGCGACGGCCACGAAAACTTCCCCGACGGCGAGGTCTTCACCGGCCCGGTCGCGACGAGGCCAGCGGCGACGTCAACTTCTCGCTTCCCCGCCGTCCACCGCGGCCGCGAGGTCGACGGACGTGCGGCTGACCTTCAAGGACGGCAAGGTCGTCGAGCCGCGAGGCGACGCAAGGGCCAGGACTTCCTGCTCGCAGATGCTCGACATGGACGCCGGCGCGCGCTTCCTCGGCGAGTTCGCGATCGGCACCAACTACGACATCACGCGGTTCACGCAAAAACACCCTGTTCGACGAGAAGATCGGCGGCACCGTCCACTTCGCGCTCGGCGCCGGCTACCCCGAGACCGGCAACACCAACCATCGGCCTGCACTGGGACATGGTCTGCGACCTGCGCGGCGGCGGCGAGATCTACGCCGACGGCGAGCTGATCTACCGCGACGGGCGGTTCCTGCCGGAGTTCGCGCCCGACCTGTCGCCGCCGGCCGCGTAGGGG
>CAVTSK010000005.1:0-61043 GCA_963737335.1 uncultured Solirubrobacteraceae bacterium | reverse complement strand
CCTACCAGTACGGCAACCAGGCCAACCCCGACGCGCACTACAACGGCACGGCGCTGGAGATCCTGGAGGAGCTTGACGAGGTGAGCGCCTTCGTGGCCGGGCTGGGCACCGGGGGGACGCTGATGGGCAACGGACGGCGCCTCAAAGAGGAGCTGGGCGACAGCGTCAAGATCGTCGCCGCCGAGCCCATGCAGGGCGAGCCGGTCCAGGGACTGCGCTCGCTTGAAGACGGCTTCATCCCGCCGATCATCGACCTCTCGCTCCTGGACCGCAAGATCTTCGTCACCAACCACGACGCGATCGTGTGGACGCGCAAGCTGCTCGACGAGGAGCGGGTCTTCGCCGGAGTGTCCTCGGGCGCCATCGCGCGCGTCGCGGTCCGGATCGCCAACGAGCTGGACGAGGGCAACGTCGTGTTCATCGTGTGTGACGACGGCTGGAAGTACCTGTCGTCGGGGATCTACACGCGCCCGGTGCAAGAGATCGAGAACCTGGACTCCACCGTCTGGTGGTGAGCGAGGACGGTCGTGCGTCGTCCCGGCGCGCGCTCCTGACGGGCACCGGCACGGCGCTCGCCGGCGGGGCGCTGGCGCTGGCCGGCTGCGGCTCAGCCGCCACCGCCAAGAAGGCGGTCAAGCAGAGCTCCGCGCCGGTCCGCCATCAGGACATCGAGATCCTGGGACGCGCGCTGGACCTCGAGCGGCGCACCGTGAACGCCTACATCGCGTGCATCCCGCTGCTGGCCCGCCCGCAGCGCAAGGCGTTTCGGCAGTTTCTCAACGAGGAGCTCCAGCACACCGGCGAGCTGGTCTCGCTGATCAAGGCGGCCGGCGGCACGGCGGCGCCTCGGGCCGACAGCTACCCCATCGGCCATGCCACAGACGGACCGGGAGCGCTGGCCATCCTGCACTCGCTGGAGGCGCTGCAGATCTCCAGCTACCTGGAGTGGATCCCGCGGCTGTCGCCGGCGCCGGTGCGCGCCGCAGTGGCCTCGATTTTCACCGTCGACGCCGAGCACCTGGCGATGGTCCGCGTCACCCAGGGCCAGGATCCCGTACCCGGGCCGTTCGTGACGGGATCGGCATGAGCCGGCCCATGGCCACCCGCCGCGAGCTGCTGGGCGCCGCCGGCGCAATCGGCCTGCTGGCGCTCCCGGCGACCGCCGCGGCAGCGACCTCGACCGGCGCCGAGCCGCCGATCTCCGAGACCGACCGCCTCCAGCGGCTCATCCGCCTGGAGCTGCTCCTGCTCTACTGCTACCGCTACGTGCTGGGCTCGTCGATCCTGGGCCCGCGCGCGCACCGCACGCTGTCGCCGTTCGCGGGCCATGAGGCGGCCCACATCGACGCACTCGAGACGCACCTGAAGGCCCGCGGGGGAGCCGTCCCGGCCGGCCCGGACAGCGTCAAGACCGCCAACCGCTACCTCGCGCACCGCGACATCCGCGGGCGGCTCGGCCAGCTCAAAGGCCCAAGTGATGCGCTCTCTCTGCTCCTCACGCTCGAGCAGGTCACGATCGGCGCCTACTTCGTTGCGCTGACCGAGCTCAACGACTCGCAGCTCATCAGCCTCGCGTGCCAGATCATGGGCAACGAGGCCCAACACGACGCGATGATCGGGCTGTCGATGCCCAAGGCCACACTGGGGAGAGCCGTGCCGTACGGACTGGTCCAAGGGCTACAGTGAGCACCTCCATGCGCATCTCCCAGGCCCTCGTCGACGACATGGTCGCCCACGCTCGCGCCGACAATCCGAACGAGTGCTGCGGACTGGTTTCCAGACGCGACGGCGACGCGGTCACGGTCTACCGGACGACGAACACCGAGGCCAGCCGGTTTCGATTCGTCATCGACCCCTCAGAGCAGCTGCGCATCTACACCGAGATCGAGGACGCGGGCCTGGACCTCGGCGCGATCTACCACTCCCACACCCGCAGTGAGCCGTACCCGTCACAGACCGATATCAACTTCGCCAAGGATTGGCCGGGGGTGCTCTGGATCATCATCGGCCTGGCCGACGGAGAGCCGGAGGTCAAGACCTACGAGATCCGCGACGGCCAGGTCGCCGACGCGGCCTTAGAGATCATCTGACCATGACCGAGCGGGTGCGCGAGCCGACGCTCGTCTGCCCGGGGTGCGCGTCGCAGTTCGCCGTGGACCAGCGCTTCTGCCCGGACTGCAAGCTGCCCCTCGTCCTGCAGGCCACCGGCGAGGAGCCCGACTACGAGTCAGAGCGCCACCGGCGCCTGCGCAAGGTCAAGCCGCAGCTGTCAGAAGGCGAACTGGTCAAGGTGGCGTGGGCGCGCAACGAGGCTGAGGGCCAGTTCATCCAGGGCCTGCTGCTCGAGGAGGGGGTCCCCAGCATGCTGCGCCGCAGCGCCGGGTTCGACGTGCCGGACTTCCTGGCGGCGGGCCCGCGCGACGTGATGGTGCCGATCTCGGGCGCGCAGACCGCCCGCGAGGTCCTGCTGCAGGCCGACGTGGCCAAGCCGGGGGAGACCGGCCGACCGGTCGACCCCCGGCGGCTGCTCGCCGGGCTGCTGGTGGCGCTGGCCCTCGGCGCGCTGATCGTCTGGCTGCTGTCGCTGGCGATTCACTGAGCGCTGGCCAGCCGGGCCAGGTGCGACCGCCACGCCCCCTCGGTGTGAGCCAGCGCGCGCCCGCCGAACGCCTGCGACAGCGCCGCCCTGGGCCCCTGAGGGTGCAGCCGGCAGGCAAAGCGCGCAGCCGCCTGCGCTCCCTCCTCGCGGGCCAGTAGGTCGATGACCGTCCCGCCCAGCAGCGCGGCGTCGCGGGGACCCGGCGGGAAGCTCGGCGGCCCGCCTTCGCGCAGCCGCCGCGCGATGGCCGGCCGGGCGTGAGCGGTCTGGCCGCCGAACCAGCGGGCCGCTCCCTCCAGCAGCCAGGCCCAGCGCAGCTCGCGGCGCAGCCGCAGCGCCGGCATCACCCGCGCCAGGTCCTTGTTGGAGGAGAGGACGACCCGCCGCGCGTAGAGGCACGCGGCGCCGTCCTCGAGCATCTCCGCCGAGCCGGAGACGCTGGATGCGCGGCGGCGCAGCAGCGCAGGCTCGAGCATGTGGATGACGCTGCGCCCGGTCCAGCCCACGACATAGCGGCGGGCCGCCGGCGCGGTGGCCAGCCAGACCAGGGGCATCATCGGGTTGGAGGCGATCAGCCCGGCGGGCCCGCCGTGGAGGACGAGCGTGACCTCGCCTGGCGTGCGGGGGAAGTAGCCCTCCAGGTAGCGGCGCGTGCGCTCCAGCGACTGCAGCACCCGGCGGGCGTCGTCAGTCGCCGTCGCGTCGTGGCGAGCCGTGAACGACGCCGAGGCGGACTCGACCCAGGTCATCGTGACGACTGGATAGATCGCTCTATCCGGCTGACGGCGCGGCATGGCGCCGGTCCGCCCGCGCACGCGGAAGCGCCGGGTCCGTGCGCTGCGCGGACCCGGCGACTCCGGAAGGGAAACGACGTCAGACGAGAACCGGCTGGCGGTCTGAGGCGATCGAGGCGATCTCCTCAGACGCGCGCTCGAACTCCTCGTCGGAGAGCACGGGGGTGCCCTCGAACGGGAGGTCGCGGGTCAACTCCAGCCAGGAGCGACAGCCGCCGTACTCCTCGCGCACCTTGACGGTCACCGGACGGGGAATCCGGTAGGCCCGCAGCAGGATCACGTGGAGCGGGTGCCGGCGCTTCCAGGCCAACCGCTTCTCGGCGTAATCGGGCGTCCACACGTAGAACGGGGACAGGGCGTCGACGGCACGACGATCGGTGATCGTGAAGTGTGCCGCAACCTCGGCCCAGGCGCGGATGCGCACCCGGTCAGGCTGGTTGAGCGGCTCGCCGCGGTGCAGCGCCTGCGGATGCGGCTCGCCATCGGACCACACACCCTCCTCGAGTGCGCGAGACAGCTCGGGACGGTGGGATTCGCGCACCAGGTCGGAACGCTGGTGGTCAAACGTCGGGTACAGAAAGAACCGCTCGTAGTCCAGCTTGAAATGTTTTTCTGGCTCGCGGATGCCGCCTTTGCGGAGCGTAAGGAGTTGCTCGCCCTCGGCGAGTGCCCGCACAGTCACGGCCCATTCTTTGAAAGCAATCGGCATATGGAAATAAGGGGGGAGACGGTTGGGTTTGTCGGAGTCCTGCGCGCGCAGCCTTTACGTTGCAACGGCAGCGTCAGGACGCAGGGGATTCTATGCGACATACCCGGAATCGCAAAACCTCCCTGCAAAATTGCGCCTTTCAGCCGTCCGCTGTCCGGGCCGAACCTACGCTTCTGTATATCTCCCTCGGGCGGGCGGGAACGAACTCCCACGCCCCCAGCTGCGGTGACGACAGCTGTATGTCACAGATGGTACGCGAACGAGCCTCTACCTCCTGCCCCGGTCCGCGGTCGCCTCAGTTCGGGCGGCCCGAGCCGCCGCCGCCCGGCGTCTCGATTCGCAGGCGCTGGCCGGCCGCCATCTCACCGATCGCCTTGGGCTCCAGCTCCTCGCCGTCGAGCAGGTTGCGTCCGGGCTGGCCCGGCTCGCCGCCGTCGGCCCCCGGCGGGGGGTGGCGGCGGCGTTCGGTGATGAGCGAGTAGTGCAGCGGCGTCAGCGCCTCGATCTCTCGCACCACGCCGTCACCGCCGCGAAACCGGCCCGCTCCGCCCGAACCGCGTCGCAGCGAGTACTCCACCATCCGCATGGGGAACTCCAGCTCCAGCGCCTCGATAGGCGTGTTGAGCGTGTTGCTCATGGCCACGTGCACACCGCTGGGCCCGTCGGCGTCGGCGCAGGCGCCCTGCCCGCCGCCGATCGTCTCGTAGTAGGTGACCTCGTCGTCGCCGAGCGTGACGTTGTTCATCGTCCCCTGGCCCAGGGCCCGGCCGAACGCGCCGAGCACCACATCAGCCACGCGCGAGGACGTCTCGACGTTGCCCCCCACCACGGCCGCCGGCGAGCGCGCGTTGAGCAGACAGCCCTCGGGGGCGATCACCTCGATGGGACGATAGGCGCCCGCGTTGGCCGGGATGTCGGGATCCGACAGCACCCGGACGGCGAAGTAGCAGGCCGATCGGGTGACGGCCAGCGGGCAGTTGAGGTTGCCCTCGTGCTGGTCATCGGTGCCGGTGAAGTCGAGCGTCAGCTCGTCGCCCGAGATGGTTGCGCGCAGCACGATGCGAAGGTCGCCCTCGCGGGCCTCCAGGACGTCCTCGGCGCGGCGTTCGCCGTCCTTGAGCTCGGCCAGGCACGCCCGGGTGCGCCGCTCGGCGTAGTCCAGGACCTCGGCATAGGCCTCGCGCAACGCCTCGACCCCCACGCGCTCGGCCAGCTGTCCCAGTCGCAGCGCGCCCACGCGGCCGGCCGCCAGCTGCGCGCGCAGGTCGGCGCGCCGCTGGTCGGGGCGGCGCATCTGTCCCGCCAGCTCGGCGATGGCCTCCTCGTCGAGCACGCGCGGCTCGATGACCACGCCCTCGTCGTCGAGGGTCCGGCTGTCGGCCGGCATGGAGCCGGGGGTGGGCCCGCCCACGTCGGCGTGGTGGGCGCGGCTGGCGGCAAACGCGATGAGCTCGTCGCCGGCGAAGACCGGGGTGATGACAGTGATGTCGGGCAGGTGGGTGCCACCCCGATAGGGGTCGTTGAGGATCCATGAGCGCTCCGGGGCGTGGTCCTCGTCCAGCACCGAGGCCACCGCCGCCGGCATCGCCCCGAGGTGCACGGGGATGTGCTCGGCCTGCATGACCATCTCGCCCTCGGACGTGAACAGGGCGGTCGAGGCGTCGCGCCGCTCCTTGATGTTGGCCGAGTGCGCCGAGCGGATGAGCACCGCGCCCATCTCCTCGCAGATCGAGTGCAGCGCCCCGGTGAGGACCTGGAGCTCGACGGGATCCATCAGTCCTCGCCTTCGGCGCGGAGGTGGAGGGTGCCGGTGTCGTCGACGTCTCCGGCCCAGCCTGGCGGGACCAGGAGGGTGGACTCGGGAAGCTCGACCACCGCCGGCCCCTCGATCGTCATTCCCGGCGGCGGCGTGCCGCTCAGGACCGCGAGCTTGATCTCCTCACCGTCCAGCGTCGCGGTCCGCGTGCTGCGTTCTACCTCGTTCTCGGGGTCGCCGTCACCCGTCTCGCCCAGCGAGACGTCGGCTCCCGGCATGATCGCCGACACCCGCAGGGTCACCAGCTCGAGCTCCTGGTCGCCGTCCCGGTAGCCGTAGCGCTCCTCGTGCAGTGACTCGAAGGCCTCGCGCAGGTCGGCGGGGTCGGGCTCGAGCGCGCCCGCGACCGGGAGCTCGAAGGCCTGCCCGCGGTAGCGCAGCTCATAGACGGCGCGCAGCTCGGCATCGGGCTCGTGCAGCTGCTCGCGGGCGACCGCGCCGAGCTCGGCGGCCACCTCGGCGACCGCCTCGGCGGTGAGCGCGTCCCCGCTCAGGAACACGCTGCGCTGGACGTCACGCCGGCGCGGAGAGACGACAAGACCCAGTGCCGCCAGCACCCCCGAGGCCCGCGGGCAGACGATCTCGGTGATCCCCAGCTCCGAGGCGATCGCGGCCGCATGCAGAGGGCCGGCCCCGCCGAAGGCCAGCAGGGCGTAGCGGCGCGGATCGACTCCGCGCTGGACCGTGACGACGCGCAGCGCACGGATCATCTCGGCGTTGGCGACGCGGATGATGCCCTCGGCGCAGGCCGGCGGCTCGAGCTCCAGGGCGCCGGCCAGCGCGCCGATGGCCCGCTCGGCGGCCTCGCGGTCCAGCGCCACGCCACCGGCCAGCGGAGCATCGCCGGCGAGGTAGCCGAGCACCAGATTGGCATCGGTCACGGTGGGCTCGGTGCCTCCGCGCCCGTAGCAGGCGGGGCCCGGGTCCGCGCCCGCCGAGCGCGGGCCCACGCGCAGCGCGCCGCCCGGGTCGCGCCAGGCAATGGAGCCGCCGCCCGCGCCGACGGTGTGCACCGCGACCATCGGCAGGGCCAGGGGCCGCTGGGCGATCATCCCCGAGCTCTCCTCCTGGACTGCGCCGTCGTCCACGACGCACACGTCGCACGAGGTCCCGCCCATGTCGAAGCACACCGCGTCGGGCGCGCCGCTGGCCCGGGCGATGTAGGCCGCGCCGGCGGCGCCCCCCGCCGGGCCCGAGAGCACCGTCCAGGCGGCGTGGCTGGCCGCTGACTCGAGGTCGATGAGCCCGCCGCTTGACTGCATGATCGTTGGCTCGGGCAGGCCGGCCTCGTCGCAGCGCTCCACCAGCCGGCGCAGGTAGCCGCCGAGCAGGGGGGAGAGGGCGGCGTCGACCTCGGTGGTGCTGGCGCGCTCGAACTCGCGAAAGGTCCCCACCACCTCGTGTGACAGCGAGACGTGAACCCGCCCGCGCTCGCCCAGCGCCTCGGCCAGGGCCCGGCCGATCGCCTGCTCGTGCTGGGGGTGGCGGTAGGAGTGCAGCAGCGTCACCGCCACCGCCTCGACGTCGGCGTCGGCCACCTGCCGAGCGAGCTTTGCCGCCGCGTCGGCGTCCAGCTCGCGCAGCGGCCCATCAGGGGTCATCCGCTCAGGCGCGCCGAAGCGTGCCTCGGGTCCAGTGAGGGGCTCGGGACGAGCCGCACACAGCCGGTAGAGCTCGGGGCGGTCCTGGCGGCCCAGCGCGATGATGTCGGTGAAGCCCTCTGTGGCGATGAACGCCGTCCGCGCTCCGCGCCCCTCCAGCAACGCGTTGGTGGCGACGGTCATCCCGTGGGAGAACTCGGCGACGGCGCTGACGTCGGCGCCGGCGCGCTCGAGTACGGCGCGGACCGCGGCCAGCACCCCCTCGGACTGGTCTTCGGGCGTGGTCGGCGCCTTGGCGGTGATCAGCCGCCCGTCCACGGCCAGGACCGCATCGGTGAACGTGCCGCCGACGTCGACGCCCAGGAGCATTCACGGCACCCTACCGGGACGCCGGCAACGCATCCCTGGTGCGGACTCCGGCGGCCACACTGGCCCGCGCAAGCGAGCCAACTACCACTCTGCCGTTACGCGGCGAGCGCCGGCATCTCCTCCGTCTCGGCCAGATGCTGATGGGACGGGCAGTAGCCGTTGTGGACCAGCGGCATCCGCTGGCACGGAGTGCCCTTGCGGGTGCTGGCGCGGCATTGCAGCGGGTTGCCGTACAGGTCAAACCCGTTGTGCGGCTGCGTGCGCAGGAACTCGTCGGCGAACCTCAGGTACTGCTCGATCACGTGCAGGATGCGGGGCTGCGCGCTCATAGGGAAGTACGCGCGGATGTCGGTGAACAGCGTCCGCGCCGGACGTGCGAAGTAATGCCGATCGGTTGCCATCCGCTCCACGGTGGCTTCACACGCTCGCAGTACCCGCTCATGGTTGGCGAGGGGACAGCCGGCGTGCGGATCCTCAGTGATCTCGTTCGCGATCTCCCGGTAGATCGCGCGACTGAACCGGTACATAGGGGCTTTCTCAACTCCTTTCGGCTCCCATCCGGGGAGCCAAAGCCATCACTATCTACCGGCGAGTATCCCGTCGCCGTATGAAGCTCGCCCCGTCGCGTTTATTAATTCCACATTAAGCGGAATCTTGGTGCTTCCGGCCGCGCCGGGTCCTATGACCAGGTCTCGAGGGTGGGCTCTCCGCCCACTGTCATGGTGACATGGCGGCCGTCGAGAAGCGCCGATCGATCCGGGAAATCCAGGCGCTGATGGGCGCCGCGGCTCTCCTGGCGGGCCAGCGCCCCGGCGGCGATGAGCCGCACCAGCGGGTGGGGGTCCTCGGCGAGGCTGAGCAGCCCTGCCCCATCGCGCTCCAGTCCGGCATAGCGCCACAGCGCCGCGCGGGACTCGGGCTCGACCGACCCCGTGGCGGACGCGGGCGCCGCGGCGCCCGCGGGTGTGTCGGGCGCGTCGGTCGTTCCGGGCTCCTCCAGGGCCGCGCGGGCGGCGCGGGCCCCGAACACGAAGCACTCGCTCAGTGAGTTGGAGGCCAGGCGGTTGGCGCCGTGCAGCCCGGTGCACGAGCACTCGCCCACGGCATAGAGCCCGGGCAGCGATGCCCGGCCGTTGAGGTCGGTGGCCACGCCGCCCATCATGTAGTGGGCGGCCGGGGCGACCGGCACCAGCTCGCGCTCGGGGTCGATGCCCGCCTTGCGCAGCGCGCTCACGACGTTGGGAAACAGCGCCGGGTCGACCTCGCGCATGTCCAGGCCCACGGGGGCGCCCCCGCTGGAGTCGATCTGGCGCTGGACGGCGCGGGCCACTTCGTCGCGGGGAGCCAACTCGTCGACGAAGCGCTCGCCGGCGGCGTCGAGCAGCCGCGCGCCCTCGCCGCGCACCGCCTCGGTGACCAGGAAGCCGTCGACGGGTGGGTGGGATCCGTTTCCCGCGCTGACGACGGTGGGGTGAAACTGCATGAGCTCGAGGTCGGCGAGCTGAGCGCCGGCTGCGTGGGCGAGCAGCAGCCCCGCGCCGATCGCGCCGGGCGGGTTGGTGGTGCGCTGCCACAGGGCGGCGGCGCCGCCGGTGGCGAGGATGATCGCGCGTGCCCCGATGACGGTCCCGTCGTCGAGGGCGACGGCTGCGGCGCGCCCGCCCGCGGTGAGGATCTGCGTCGCGCGACGGCCCTCGAGAACCGCAATCCGCTCGTGCTCGGCGGCCAGCGCCGACAGCTGGCGAATGATCCGGCGCCCGGTGGCGGCCCCGCCGGCGTGCACGATCCGGCGCGCCGAGTGGCCGCCCTCCAGACCGAGGGCCAGGCGGCCCGTCCGGTCGGCGTCGAAGGTGACCCCGAGGTCCGTCAGGTCCTGCACCGCCCCGGGAGCCTCGTCGCACAGCACCCGGGCGGCGGACGCGCGCACCGACCCACGGCCGGCGGTGATGGTGTCGGCGAAGTGGCGGTCCGGGGTGTCGTCGTCGGCCAGCGCGGCGGCGAGCCCGCCCTGGGCCCAGTAGCTGGAGGCCCCGGCCAGGGGACCGGCCGAGATGAGCGTCACGGGGACGCCCGCGCCCGCTACGCGCAGCGCCGTGTAGAGCCCCGCGGCCCCCGCGCCGACGACGGCGACTTCGCTCTGCTGTGCGCTCACGTGCAGGTACGGTACTCGGGCATGTCCGCCGCCCCACCGGTGCTGCTGCACCACATCTCGTCGCTGGACCACGACACCGGCCCGCACCCCGAGCAGCCCGCGCGAATAGTGGCGATCGAGCGCGAGCTGTCGGCCCGCGGCTACCTGGGCTATGAGCGTGTGGCCTCACCGGTGGTGGAGCGTTCGGTGCTCGAGGCGGTGCACCCCGCGCGTCACGTCGAGCTGATCGAGCGTCTCGCCGCCCGCGGCGGAGCCCGCATCGACGCCGACACCGTCGTCTCGGCCGGTTCGTTCACGGCCGCGCTGCACGCCTGCGGGGGCGCCGTCTCGCTCGTGGACCGGCTGCTCGAAGGCAGCGCGCCCACCGGGTTCTCGATCCACCGGCCGCCCGGGCACCACGCCGAGGCCGCCCAGGCGATGGGCTTCTGTCTATTCAACAGCGTCGCCGTGGGCGCCCGGCACGCCCTCGACGCCCACGGCCTTCAGCGGGTGATGATCGTCGACTGGGACGTCCACCACGGCAACGGCACCAACGACATCTTCCACGCCGAGCCGCGGGTGCTGTTCTGCTCGATCCACCAGTCCCCGCTGTATCCGGGCACCGGTCCGGCGTCCGATGTGGGAAGTGGCGACGGCCGCGGGTTCACCGTCAACCTGCCGGTGGCGCCCGGCTCCGGGGACGCCGAGTTCCGATCCCTCATCGACCACGTCGCGGTGCCGCTGGCGCGCTCGTATGCGCCTCAGCTGCTGCTGGTGTCAGCCGGGTTCGACGCCCACGCCGAGGACCCGCTCGCCGAGTGCCACGTCACCGACGGCGGCTTCGGCGAGATGGCGCGGTCGCTCCGGGGGTTGGCCGCCGAGCTCGGCGTGCCGGTGGGGGCGGTGCTGGAGGGCGGCTACGCGCTGGATGCGCTGGCCCGGTCAGTGGCGGTGACCATGGAGGTCCTGGGCGGTCTCGAGTCCGCGGATGGGGCGGTGGGGGTCGCCGACGTGTCCGGGCAGGCCCTGGAGCGGCTGGGCGAGTTCTGGCCCGGATTGGTGTAGCGCCGCCGCGAGAGGGGGTTGTGGTCGATATTGCATGAAATAGCCGCAAAATCGACCACAACCCCCGGGTCCAGGGCTCGCCGCAGCCGTCCGTGGCGCCTTCGTTAGCTGAAGTTCATACCGCCACCCCGGGCGTCGCTTACCCCAGCAACCCCCGCCACGCGTCAAGCACCCGCGCGGCCATCCGGTCCGTGGACCACCTTTCGGCCCGCCCCCGCCCGTCCACCCGTGGGTCGGCGGATTCCAGGTGCGGGGCCAGCGCGGCACGCCACGCCGCGACCTCAAATGGTGCGCACAGCGTCCCCGCGACGCCGGCCAGCGCCTCGGGATGGATCCCCACCGGGGTGGCCAGCACCGGGACGTCGCAGGCCAGCGCCTCCAGTGCGGCCAGGCCGAAGCCTTCGCGCTCGGAGGGCACCAGGACCGCGTTGGCGGCGTTGATCCACAGCGGCATCTGCTCCGGGGCCACGTTGCCCAGCGCCACGAGGGGGACCTCGCCGGCGACGGCGAGCGCCCGGTCATAGCGCTTCTCGAGGCGCGCGGGATCGGCGGGGAACAGCAGGCACGGCTCGTCGGGCGCGAGGCCCAGCCGCCGCCGCGCCTCGGCCCGGTCGATCGGTTCGCACCGGCCCAGGTCCACTCCCGTCGGCAGCACGGCGGGGCGCCCGCGCATGGCCCAGCCCGGCACCGCGGCGGCCAGCGGCTCTGACACGACGGCGACGAGGTCGTTGAGGCGCAGGCCCGCCAGGGTGACCGGCCGCGAGCGGGGGTGGGCAAGATCGGTGCCGTGCAGCGTGACCGCACGCGCCCGGGCCCGGGCGGCCAGCGCGGGCCATTGGGTCAGCCCGAAGTGAGCGTGGACGATGTCGAAGCGGTCGCCGCGGTGGCGTGCCCGCAGCGCGCGCGCCCCGGCCACGTAGCCGCCCGGCGCGAAGGCGAACACCTCGACCTCGGCTTCGCCCGTGCGTCGCAGCGCCGCCACCTGGTCCGCGACGAAGCTGCCCATCTCGGGCCGCTCCGGCGACGGGTACATGTTGGTGACGATCAGGGCGCGCACCGCTGGCGGCGAGAGTAGTGCGCCGCCCGGGAGACCCACTGCGCCGCCGCCGACTTTGGCACCATGGTCACCGTGTCCGGACCCGCGGAGCTCCCCGTGGCCGTGTTCGACTCCGGCGTCGGCGGCCTCACCGTGCTGCACGAGTTGCTCGTATCGCTGCCCGGCGAGGACTACGTCTACCTGGGCGACACGGCGCGCTTTCCCTACGGCGAGCGCAGCCAGGCTGAGCTGCAGGCCTTCGCCGTCGAGATCGCCGATCATCTCCTCGAGCTGGGAGCCAAGCTGCTGGTGGTGGCCTGCAACGCCGCCAGCTCGGCGGCGCTGGAGACGCTCGAGCGCCACCTGGAGCGCACCGCGCGCGACATCGACGTGATCGGCGTGGTGGCGCCGGCCACCCAGCTCGCCGTCGCTCACAGCCGCAACGGGCGGATCGGGCTGCTGGCCACCCCCGCGACGGTCGCCAGCGGCTCCTACGAGCGCGCGGTGTGGACGGCTGACCGCCACGTGCACGTCGAGGCGGTGGCGTGCCCGGACCTGGCCCCGATCATCCAGGGTGGTCTGCTCTTCGACGAGGAGATCGTCGAGACGGTGCGGGGCTACTGCGCTCCGCTGCGCGCGGCCGATGTGGACACGGTCATCCTGGGCTGTACGCACTACCCACTGGTGGCGCCGATGCTCCAGCGCATTCTCGGACGCGGGGTGCGGCTCATCACCTCCGGCGCGGGGGTGGCGCGCAGCGTGGAGCGGGCGCTGGCGGGGCGCGAACTGCTCAACCCGCGCGACGGCGAGGGCAGCTACCGCTTCTCCTGCACCGGGGACGTCGCCGCCTTCCAGGCGCTCGGCACCCGCTTCCTGCAGATGCCGCTGGGCCAGGTGATGGGGGTCGAGCTCGGCACGCGGGTCCCGGCATGAACCCCGAGCGCAGCTACGGGCGCACGCCCGCGCAGTTGCGCCCGGCCACCATCGAGCCGGGCTTCGTGCGGACCGCGGCGGGTTCGGCGCTCATCTCGATGGGGGAGACGCGCGTGATCTGCACCGCCTCGGTCCAGGACGGCGTGCCGCGCTGGATGATGGGCTCCGGGCGCGGCTGGGTCACCGCCGAGTACGGGATGCTCCCGGCCTCCACCGGGCAGCGCAAGCAGCGCGACGTCAGCAAGGGCCGTCCGGATGGCCGGACGGTGGAGATCCAGCGGCTGATCGGCCGCTCGTTGCGCGGGGTGGTGGACTTCGCGGCGCTGGGCGAGCGCACCGTTTACGTCGACTGCGACGTGCTCCAGGCCGACGGCGGCACGCGGTGCGCCTCGATCACCGGCGGCATGGTGGCGCTGCGCCTGGCCTGTGAGGGCCTGGTGCAGAAGGGCACCTTGGGCGCGGTCCCGTTGACCGGCTCGGTCGCGGCGGTCTCGTGCGGGATGGTCGGTGGCGTGGCGCTGCTCGACCTCGACTACTCCGAGGACTCGACCGCCGAGGTCGACGCCAACGTGGTGATGACCGGCGACGGCGGCCTGGTCGAGGTGCAGGCCACGGCCGAGCGCACGCCGCTCTCGCGGGCGCACCTGGACGACCTGCTCGCTCTCGCCGCGGGCGGCATCGACGTGCTGCGTGCCCTCCAGGACGCCGCGTAGCGGTGCGGGATCGGTGATGGCCAGCCCGCGCTCGCTGCTGCTCTCGACGCGCAACGCGCACAAGGTGCGGGAGTTCGGGCGCCTGCTGGGGGCGGGTGGGACGGGGCCGATCACCGTCGCCGCGCTCCCCGACGAGGTCACGCTGCCTCCCGAGGACGGCGACACCTTCGCCGACAACGCTCTCCCCAAGGCGCGCGCCGCCGCGCGGGCCACCGGTCAGATCGCGATCGCCGACGACTCCGGGATCGAGGCCGCGGCCCTCGACGGCCGTCCGGGCGTGCGCTCGGCACGCTTCGCCGGCCCCCAAGCCACCGACGAGGAGAACCTGTCCAAGCTGATGGCGGACGCCCCCGCCGGCAGCGCGCTGCGCTACGTCTGCGCGCTGGCCTACGTCGACCCTGGCGGCGGCATCGAGCGCGTGTTCTTCGGTCACTGCACAGGGCGGCTCGCCGATCGGGCCCGCGGCACGCGCGGGTTCGGCTATGACCCGGCATTCCTGCCCGACGGCGACTACGGCGGTCGCACGATGGCTGAGCTCACCGACGAGGAGAAGGATGGGGTCAGCCACCGCGCCGGGGCGGTCGCCGAGCTGCTCGCCTGGTTGGCGCAGGCGCAGGCGCCGTCAGCCGAGTAGGACGCCGGCGGCTCAGCCCGGGGGCGGGCTCAGAGGAGGTTGATGCCCGCCGAGATCGCGACGGCCAAGGTCACACCGGCGTAGCCGTAGTAGCCGTCCAGGATGAGGATGAGGACGGCGATCGCGCATGCGCCCACGGTCACCAGCCACGCGCCGCGAGCGAGGTTCACCGTGCTTTCGTCAGCATCCATGGGGGTATTGTCGCCTCTGGCCAGGACGACTGCGGCATCCACACCCCTGGTCCGCACCCGATGGATTCTTGCAAATTGCGGAAAAACGCCGCCGTCGCGTGGTTTTCCGCCGGAATCGCGGCCAGAATGGGGCCGCGCACGCTTCCGGGAAGGCGGTGACTGTCCGCAGACCCTGTTAGCGTCGCTGTTTCCTACCCAAGTAGAAGGAGGAGCAAGTGACCAAATCTGAATTCGTGGACCAGGTCGCCGACCGGGCCGGCCTCAGCAAGAAGGATGCCGGCGACGCAGTCGACGCGATGCTCGAGACCATCGAGGGCGCACTGAAGCGCGGCAGCGACGTCGTGTTCTCCGGATTTGGCAAGTTCAGCGTCTCCGATCGCAGCGCACGCGAGGGCCGCAACCCGGCCACGGGCGAGAAGATCCAGATCGCCGCATCGCGCGTTCCGAAGTTCACCGCGGGCGCGGCGCTGAAGAAGGCCGTCAACTAGTGGCGGCCCGCGGCCGGTAGCGGCCGCGGAGGCGCGTGGCCGACGCACCGCAGACCGCCGCGCCGGCGGCACCCCCGCAGGCGGACGCTCCGGTGTCCGGCCGCGCCCAGCACACGAGCTTCGGCGACCGGCTCGCCGATTGCGTCCAGCGCAGGCGATCACAGATCGTCCTGGGGCTGGACCCCGATCCCGTCCGCCTGTGGCCCGAGGCCCTGGAGCTGGTGAGTGGCGTACCGACCCACCCGCCCCGGGCACTCGACGCCGCGGAGCGGGCTGCCCGGGCCGTCGCGGCGCATTGCCGGCTGGTCCTCGATGCCGCCGCCGAACAGTGCGTGGCGGTCAAACCACAGGTGGCGTGCTTCGAGCGCCTGGGCGCGCCCGGGTGGGCGGCCCTGGGTGAGGTCATCGGCGACGCCGCGCAGCGCGGCCTGATGGTGATCGCCGATGCCAAGCGCGGTGACATCGATATCTCGGCGCGTGCGTACGCGCAGGCGTTCTTCGGCGCCACGCCGACGCCCTTCGGCGAGGTGCAGGGCCTCGGTGCCGACGCGCTGACCGTGAGCCCCCTTCTGGGCCGCGACTCGCTGGCGCCCCTCATCGAGGCGGCACGGGTCCGCGGGGCGGGGCTGTTCGTGCTGGCGCGCACCTCCAACCCCGGCGCGGCCGACATCCAGGACCGCGAGCTCGCCGCCGGCGGGACGGTCAGCGAGGCCGTGGCGCAGATGATCGATGATCTGGGCAGGCCCGGCGTGGGGGAGGCCGGCCTGTCGGATGTCGGGGCGGTCACCGGGGCCACGGCCCCCGAGCGCCTGGAGGCGCTGCGCGCGCTGATGCCCCATGCCGTATGGCTGCTGCCCGGGATCGGCCCCCAGGGCGGGAGCGGCCGCGACCTGGCGCCGGCGTTCGCCCCCGGTCCGGCGGGCGGCCTGGTCTCGGCCTCGCGCGCCATCGTCTACGCCTTCGAGCGCGGCGACGGCGGGGCGGGCGGGGCTCCGGGACCATGCGCACGCGATGAGGCGGCGCGGCTGCGGGAGCTGATCTGGGGTCTATACGCCTGACGACGTGGCCCCGCGGCAGCCGCGGGAAGCCACCGGGACCGCCAGTATGATCGCCCTGGGATGGTGGCTAAAATCGCGCGCTTCTTGGCGCCGATCGCACTCGCTGCGGTAGGAGTCGGGGTCTATCTGATCGTGCACACGACGATCGTGCACAACACCACGACCGCAACACAATCGACGAGTGCGACGGTCGCCAACGGCACCAAGCACAAGCCGCCAAAGCACCACCGCGTGCCGAAGTTCTACATCGTGAAGTCCGGCGACACGCTGGGCAGGATCTCGGCGCGCATGCACGTTCCCGTATCCGTCCTGACCACGCTGAACTCGTCCTTGGAGTCCAATCCCAACAGCCTGCAGACGGGGCAGAGGCTGAGGCTGAGGCGTTGAGCCGCCGGATCGCTGCCCGATTGATCGCGGCGGTGGCGTGCGGCGTGGGCCTGTGGGCCACGGCGCCCGCCGTGGCCGAGGCGCAGGCGCCTCCATCCCTGGACGTGAGCGCGGCCGCGCTCTACGCGCCGGCGACCCATCAGTTGCTCTACGGGGTCAATGCCTCCAAGCGAGTCGCGATCGCCTCCACCACCAAGCTCATGACCGCGCTAGTCGTCCTCCAGCACGTTCACCGGCTGTCGACGACGTTCACCCAGAACGACTACACCGCGGCCGCGGTCGACTCCCAGATCGGCCTGGAGCCCGGAGAGCGCATGAGCGTGCACGACCTCCTGCTCGCGCTGATGCTGCCCTCTGCCGACGACGCCGCCGAGGACCTGGCCTACAACGTCGGCCACGGCTCGGTGGCGCGCTTCGTCGCCATGATGAACGCCGAGGCCCGCGCCCTGGGCCTGCGCCACACCCACTACACGACGCCGATCGGACTCGACACGCCGGGCAACTACTCCACGGCGGCGGACCTGGTCAAGCTCGCGGACTATGACCTGACCCACAGCGCGTACTTCGCCCGGATCGTTGCGCTGCCCCGGGCGACCCTGTATTCGGGCAGCCACGTGAGAGTGGTGACCAACCGCAACGACCTGGTCGGCCGCTATCCGTGGATCGACGGCGTCAAGACCGGCCACACGTTGGGTGCCGGTTACGTCCTGGTCGCCTCTGGGCACAGAGGGGGGATGGCGCTGATCAGTGCCGTCCTCGGGACCGACTCGGAGACATCGCGGGACGCCAACACGCTGGCGCTGCTGAACTACGGCAGCGATTTCCGGCTGTGGACGCCGGTGCGCAGGGGACAGGTCATGGGCCGGCCCACCGTCAAGGATCAGGCCAGCCTCCACCCCGAGGTCACGGCGGCGTCCGGGTACAGCCGGATCCTGCCGCGGGCGGCGCGCGTGCGCGTCGGCGTGGCCGTCCCACACCAGTTGGTGGGCCCGCTGCCCGCCCAGGCCGTGGTCGGCACCGCGACGGTCACTGACGGCAAGCGGGTGCTGGCCCGGATCCCGCTGGTGCTCGCCCAGAGGCTGCCCGCCGTGAGCAACCTGACGCGGGCCGCCAGATTCATCACCCGGCCGCTGGCGCTGGTGGTCATCGTCGCCGCCGGGGGAGGCGGCGCGCTGCTCCTGCGTAACGTACGTCGGCGTCGACGCATCGGTCGACGGGGTAGGGAACTGGAGGCGACATGATCATCACCGTCACCCTCAACGCCGCGATGGACAAGACGCTCGAGGTGCCCAGCTTCACCCCTGGGCGCCGCCACCGCACCGTGGATCAGACGACGATGCCGGGCGGCAAGGGCGTCAACATCGCGCGGGCGATCAAGCGCCTGGGCCAGCCGGTGATCGCCACCGGCTTTGCCGGAGGCCCCACCGGCAGCCGTATCGTCGAGGCTCTCAACGACGAGTCGATCCTCAACGACTTCGTGCGCGTCGCTGACGAGTCGCGCACCAACACCGCGGTGCTCGACCCCACCACCGGCCTGCAGACCGAGATCAACGAGCGGGGCCCGGCGGTCTCGGCCCAGGAGCTGGAGCTGTTTCGCGACAAGCTCCTGTACCTGGCCCAGGGCGCGAGCATCTGCGTGTTCGCCGGCAGCCTGCCCCGGGGGATCGAGACCGACATCTACTTCTCGCTCATCCGCGAGGTCCGGCGCCTGGGCGTCACCACGATGATCGACACCGACGGCGAGCCCCTGCGGCTGTCGATGCGGGCCGAGCCCGACCTCGTCTCGCCCAACGAACTGGAGGCCGAAGAGCTCGTCGGCCACGAGTTCAACGACGCCGACGACCGGGCTCAGGCCGTGGTCGAGATGACTCGGTTGGGGGCCCACGAGGCGATCATGACCGTCTTTGACGGCTGCTACGCGCGCATCTACGAGGCCGGTTCGCCGGCCCTGTACCGGGTGCGGATCTCCCAACAGGAGGCCCGATCGGCGGTCGGCTCGGGTGACGCGTTCCTGGCCGGCTACGTCTGCGCGCGCTACAGCGACCGCGATCCGGCCGAGTGCCTGCGCTTCGGGGTGGCCTGTGGAGCGGAGTCGACCTTGCATTTCGGCGCCGGCATCCTCGATGCGGCGCGCGTCGACCGGCTGCTCGGCGAGGTCGAGTCAGAGCGCGTCGAGATCCCCGCCGAGATCGGCTGACGCGCCCGTTCGGGCGACCCCGCACCCTCCGCGTTTAATCGCTCCCCGAGCCGCTCTGGTGGGCGATTGCCCACTGCTAGGATCGACCGTCCGAGGACGGCCGCCGCCCCCTCGCTGAATCGTCCGCCGCGAGTTCTAGGATGCGTGAATGGAAGTAGAGATCGGACGCGGAAAGAAGGCTCGCCGCGCATACGGGTTCGACGACATCGCCATTGTCCCTTCACGACGCACGCGTGATCCTGACGATGTCGACATCACCTGGACCTTGGGTCCGTACCGGTTCGAGCTGCCGCTGCTGGCCGCGGCCCTGGACGGGGTCGTCTCACCTGACACAGCCGGCCTGATCGGCAAGCTGGGCGGGATGGCCGTCCTCAACCTCGAAGGCATCTACTGCCGCTATGAGGACGCCGACGAGCAGCTCGAGCGGATCGCCAGCTTCTCGCCGGACATCGCCACGCGCGAGATGCAGGACATCTACCGTGAGCCGGTCAAGCCGGAGCTGATCGCCCGTCGCATCGAGGAGATCAAATCCCACGGTGTGGTGGCCGCGGCCTCGCTGACTCCGCAGAAGGTGCGCACCCACTATGAGACGGCGCTGGAGGCCGGACTGGACATCCTCGTCATCCAGGGGACCGTGGTCTCCGCCGAGCACGTCTCGCGCGACGAGAGCCGCCCGCCGTTGAACCTCAAGGAGTTCATCCGCGAGCTGGCGCCGACGCCGGTCGTCGTGGGTGGCTGCGCCTCGTACCACACGGGCCTGCACCTCATGCGCACCGGCGCGGCCGGCGTGCTCGTCGGGGTCGGGCCGGGCGCGATCTGCACCACCCGTGGAGTGCTGGGGATCGGCGTCCCCCAGGCCACGGCCATCGCCGATGTGGCCGCGGCGCGCTCCCAGCACATGCTGGAGACCGGCGACTACGTCAAGGTCATCGCCGACGGCGGCATGCGCAACGGCGGAGACATCGCCAAGGCGATCGCCTGCGGCGCCGACGCAGTGATGCTCGGTTCGGCTCTGGCCCGCGCCTACGAGGCGCCCGGGCGGGGCTACAACTGGGGCATGGCCACTTTCCATCCGACGCTGCCGCGCGGCACCCGCCTCGCCACCAAGCCCAATGGGACCCTGGAGGAGATCATCAAGGGCCCGGCGCGCGAGAACGACGGCACCTTCAACCTGATGGGCGGCCTGTGCACGTCGATGGCCACGTGCGGCTATCGGGACATCGCCGAGTTCAACCGTGCCGAGCTGATGGTCGCCCCCTCGCTGCAGACCGAGGGCAAGCAGCTCCAGCGCGAGCAGGGTGTCGGCATGGGCGCCGGCAGTCGCGGCGCAGCGGTGGGAGTAGCCGATTAGCTCCACCGGGACCTCTGAGGCGCTCGACGCCCTGGAGGCTTCGGGTGAGGTTCGCGGGGCGCCGGCCGACGACGGGCTCGATGAGGTCCGCGCCGCCACTGACGAGGTGGTGGTGCTCGACTACGGCGGGCAATATTCCCAGCTGATCGCACGCCGCGTGCGCGAGTGCGGGGTGTTCTCGGAGCTTCTGCCCCACCACGTGGGCGCCGCCGAGGTGGCTCGCCGGAGGCCGAAGGGCGTGATCCTGTCGGGCGGCCCGGCGTCGGTGTACGCCGACGGCGCGCCCCCGCTCGAGCCGGCGCTGCTGGAGCTCGGGATACCCGTGCTGGGCATCTGCTACGGCATGCAGCTCCTCGCGCTGGAGCTCGGCGGGCGGGTCCAGGGAGCCGAGGTGGGGGAGTTCGGACGCTCGCAGCTCACGGTCTCAGAGCCCGGGCGCCTGCTGGCCGGCACGCCCGACGAGCAGACGTGCTGGATGTCTCACCGCGACACCGTGTTCGCGCCGCCGCCCGGCTTCACTGCGCTGGCCGCCTCCACGGCGTCGCCGGTGGCGGCTTTCGAGTCAGGCGAGCGCGGCGTGTACGGGATCCAGTTTCACCCCGAGGTCGTCCACACCCCGTACGGCCAGCAGGTGCTCACCAACTTCCTCACCGAGATCTGCGGCTGCGAGCAGAGCTGGAGCCCCGCCTCGGTCATCGAGGACCAGATCGCCCGCATCCGCGCCCAGGTGGGCGAGCACGGACGGGCCATCTGCGGCCTCTCGGGGGGTGTGGACTCGTCGGTCGCGGCACTGCTCGTGCACCGCGCGATCGGGGACCGGCTGACCTGCGTGTTCGTCGATCACGGACTGATGCGCAAGAACGAGGGCGCTCAGGTGGTCAAGGCCTTCCGGGATCAGTTCGAGGTCCCGCTGGTCGCCGTCGACGCGGAGGACCGGTTCCTGTCCAGACTTCAGGGCGTCAGCGACCCCGAGCGTAAGCGCAAGATCATCGGAGCCGAATTCATCCGCGTGTTCGAGGAGGAGGCCGCCAAGCTCGACGACGTCGATTTCCTGGTCCAGGGCACGCTGTACTCCGACGTGATCGAGTCCGGCGGCGGCACCGGCGCGGCCACCATCAAATCCCACCACAACGTGGGCGGTCTGCCCGAGGACCTGCAGTTCGCGCTCGTCGAGCCGCTGCGGGCCCTGTTCAAGGACGAGGTGCGTGCGGTGGGCGCTGAGCTGGGCCTGCCCGAGCGCCTGGTGTGGCGCCAGCCGTTCCCGGGACCGGGCCTGGCCATCCGCGTCGTCGGCGGCGAGGCGACCAAGGAGCGCCTGGACATCCTGCGTGAGGCCGACTCGATCCTCCAGGAGGAGATCCGCAACGCCGGCCTGTACCGCGACCTGTGGCAGTCGTTCTGCGTCCTGCCCGACATCCGCACCGTGGGAGTCCAGGGCGACGAGCGCACCTACGGCCACGTGATCGCCATCCGCGCGGTCACCAGCGACGACGCGATGACCGCGGACTGGGCTCGACTGCCCTATGACCTCCTGGAGCAGATCGCCAGCCGGATGATCAATGAGATCCGCGCGGTCGGGCGGGTGGTGCTGGACATCACGTCCAAGCCGCCCGGCACCATCGAGTGGGAGTAGCGCCGGGCTGAGCCCGGGCAGACGCGCTCAGGCGCGGTTTGCGGGGGCGCGCGCGATCACCGAGCCGACGTAGGGTCCGAGGTCCTCAGGGAGCCCGCTGCGCGCGAACCATTTCACCGCGGCGAGCTCGCCCCGATCGATGGTCAGCGACGGCTCGCAGGCCTCGGCGCGGAAGCAGTGGATGATGTCGCGCCGGTGATTGACGTTGCCACGAAGCTCGCCGATTCCGGTCCACCCGATCTCGCCGAGGCCGAGCTCCTCCTGCATCTCGCGGCGCGCCGCGGTCAGGGGCGGCTCCCCGCGCTTGATGGCGCCCCCGGGAACGTCCCAGGACCGGTTCCCATACGTGTGGCGCACCAGGAGCACCCGGTCATGGCAGGTGACCAGGCACTTGACGCCCTGCTTGGACGGTCGCGCGACGAACCAGAACACCTGCAGGACCCGATAGGCCATCCGGTAGCCGAGGCGGCGGAGCGTCAGCGTGACGGGCACCCTACAAGGGTAGGCGGGCCGCAGGTCAGCGCGCGGCGGGGCTGGGGCGCGCGTGCGGGTCAGGCAGGCGGCGCGGGCCGGCGGGCGGCGTGCTTGACCTCGTACATGGCTCGGTCGGCCGCGGCCAGCGCTTCGCGCTCGCCGGTGGTGTGCTGGTCCAGGTTGGTGACGCCGACGCTGGCCCCGACACCCACCTCCTGTCCGTGAGCCTCGACGGACGTCCGCGAGACCTCGGCGGCGACGGCCTCAGCCACCCTGACGGCCTGTTCGGGCGCCGTGTCGGGCAGGATGATCGCGAATTCATCGCCGCCGATCCGCGCGATGCAGTCTGAGGTGCGCAGGCGCCGGCGCAGGGTGTTGGCAATCGCCACCAGGAGCTCGTCGCCGACGGAGTGGCCATGGGTGTCGTTGACCAGCTTGAAGCCGTTCAGATCGACGATGAGGAGGGCCGCCACCGGGGCCGCGCCCCGTCGGCACTGGGCGATCTGGCGGTGGAGCTGGTGTTCGAACGCACGGCGGTTGTAGAGCTCGGTGAGGTGATCGTGATCGGCGAGGTGTTGGAGGGCGACCTCGAGGCGCCGCCGGTCGGAGATGTCGACGATCTGGGAGATGAAGTGCACGGGGCGGGACTGGTCGTCGCGCACCAGCGAGACCGACAGGCTGGCCCACACCTGGTCGCCGTCCTTGCGGACATAGCGTTTGGGCAGGGTGTAGCGCTCGATCTCGCCGGCCACCAGGCGACGCACCTCGTGCAGGTCAGCGTCGAGGTCGTCGGGGTGGGTGAGCTCCTGGAACGTCTGGCTCAGCAACTCGGGCTCCGGGTAGCCGAGCAGCTCGCACACGGCCTGGTTGACCTTGAGGAACTGCCCGTCGAGGCTCACCAGCGCCATGCCGATCGGTGCGTTGGCGAACGCGTTCTCGAACAGCCGGGCGGCTTGCGCCGGCGACTCGGGCAGGGGAGGATCGGCGTCCAGCTGACAATCCGAGGGCATTCGGTCCGCGATGGGTGGGGAGGGACGGGGCGCCCCTTTGGCGGCCGCACGGCCCCACTCACACCACCGTGCCGGTGCCTCTGGCGCGCAATTATGAGCTTTCTATACCCGTTTTCCCGCTTGTCTCCGCGGGGGCCTGACGGCCGAGCCGCCCGCAGGGCCGAGGTCTGGCTATCATCGTCGACCTGTTGCGCGATTGACCGCGCAACCCGAGCGTGCCATGAAGACCTACGTAGCCACCCCCACTGATCGCGAGCGCAACTGGCTGATCGTCGACGCCGAGGGCAAGACCCTGGGGCGGCTGGCGACCCAGATCGCGGACGTGCTGCGCGGCAAGCGCAAGCCGACGTACACCCCCCACATCGACACCGGCGATTTCGTGGTCGTGATCAACGCCAAGAAGATCGCGGTGACGGGCAACAAGCGCGCCGCCAAGATGTACTACCGCCATTCGGGCTACCCCGGCGGGCTGAAGTCCCGCACCCTCAATGACATGCTGGAGCGCCGGCCCGAGGAGGTCATCCGACTCGCGGTCAAGGGCATGCTCCCGCGCAACCGTCTGGCGCGAAGGCAGATCACCAAGCTCAAGATCTACGCCGGTCCTGAGCATCCGCACGCCGCCCAGCAGCCGCAACCGATGGAGATTTCGCAGTGAGCGACGCAGAGCATCCCGAGGACGAGCAGCGCCCCGACGACGAGGCCGCAGCGGACGAGGTCCCCGCCGAGAGCGCCGAGGAGCCCGCCGCGCAGGCGCCTGAGCCCGCCGAGGAGCCCGCGGCCGCCGAGGAGCCCGTCGCGGCCGAGGAGCCCGTCGCCGCCGAGGAGCCAGCGGCCTCGGAGGAACCGGAGCCCGCCGCGGAGCCCGCGGCCGACGCGGAGCCTGAGCCCGCCGCTGAGCCGGTGGCCGAGGCCGAAGAAGCTGAGCCCGCCGCCGCGGAGACCGCCGCCGACGAGCCCGCCGCCGCGGAGCCCGCGGCCGAGGAGCCCACCGCGGCACCGCCCGCGGCCGAGCAACCGGCGGCCGAGTCCGACGCCGAGGAGGATGCGGACGACGACGAGGAGCTCGTCCCACGCCAGCGCCCCGAGATTCCCGGCGCGGACCTGATCCCTGACATCGTCTCCGAGAGCGACGAGTTCATGGACGCCGAGGCGCGCGCCGCCGCCGAGGCCGCGGCCGAGGAGGCCGCCGCCCGGGCGCAGGAGCAGGACTCCGACCAGGCGTCCCAGCCGATCGCGGATGCCGCCATCGACCTGGCCGCCGGCGCGCGCTATACCGCCACCGGCAAGCGCAAGACCGCGGTCGCACGGGTCATCCTCAAGCCGGGTGCCGGTACCTACGCCATCAACGGCAAGGAGCTGGACGCCTACTTCCCGCGCGAGACGCTGCAGCGCATCATCCGTCAGCCGTTGGAGGCGGTCGGCTACGAGTCTCGTATGGATGTGGTGGCCCGGATGCACGGCGGCGGCGTCGCTGCGCAGGCCGGTGCCCTGCGGCACGGTATCTCCCGCGCCCTCCTCGAGGCCGATCCGAACCTGCGCGGCGAGCTCAAGCGCCGCGGCTTTTTGACCCGTGACCCGCGGGTCAAGGAGCGCAAGAAGGCCGGCCTGAAGAAGGCGCGCAAGCGGCCGCAGTTCTCCAAGCGCTAGCCGCGCCTCGCCGCTCGTGGCGCGCCATCTCTTTGGCACCGACGGCGTTCGGGGTCGCGCCGGCGAGTTCCTGACCGCCGAGTTGGCGCTCAAGCTCGCGCGGGCCGCGGTGGCCCGCAGCGAGTCGCCCTCGGGCTCCGGGCCCAACGGCCGGGGCCAGGTCCTCATCGTGCGCGACACGCGTGAGTCGGGGGAGATGCTCGAGTCCGCGATCGCCGCCGGGGTGACCGCCGCGGGCGGCGACGCTCTCCTGGCGGGCGTGCTACCCACGCCGGCGGCCCCGCTGCTGGTACGCCGCCACGAACTGGCGCTCGCCGCCGTCATCTCGGCCTCTCACAATCCGTTCGAGGACAATGGCATCAAGCTGTTCGCCGCCGACGGGTTCAAGCTCGACGACGACACCGAGCACGAGATCGAGGCGGCGCTGGAGCAGCCCCCCGCGGTTCCGGAGCGGATCGGGCGTGTACGCCGGCTCAACGGCGCGCTCGAGGACTACCTGCGGGCGCTGCACGAGCGGTTCGCCGGGCTTGACCTCAGCGGCCGGCGGATCCTCCTGGACTGCGCCAACGGGGCGACGTTCCGTGCCGCGCCGGAGATCTTCCGCCGCCTCGGCGCCGAGGTGGAGACGATGGCCGACGAGCCCGACGGGCGCAACATCAACGACGCATGCGGTTCCACCCACCTTGATGCGGTCATCGAGCGCACCCGCGCCGGCGGCTTCGAGGTGGCGTTCGCCTTCGACGGCGACGGCGATCGCGTGCTGGCCGTCGACGGCGCCGGTGAGGTGGTCGATGGCGACGAGTTGGTCGCGCTGGCCGCGCTGCACCTCCACGCCGGCGATCGGCTGCCGGGTGGCGGCGTGGCGGTCACGGTTATGACCAACTACGGCTTCCACACCGCGATGCGCGCGGCCGGAGTGGAGGTCGCGGTGACCGCCGTCGGCGACCGTTACGTCCTGGATGAGCTACGCCGCCGCGGCTGGGCGCTGGGCGGAGAGCAGTCGGGCCACATCATCGAACTGGGCTTCGGTCCCTCCGGCGACGGCATCGCCAGCGCCCTGCTGACGCTCGAGGCGCTCGGCGGCCGCGATCTGCGCGATCGCGGGGCCATGGAGAAGCTGCCCCAGCGACTGGTCAACATCCGCGCCGCCGACCGTCAATCGCTGACGTCCGCGATGCAGGCCCCGGCGCTGGGCGACGCCATCGAGCGCGAGCAGTCGGCGCTCTCGGGCCGAGGCCGGGTACTGGTGCGCGCCTCGGGCACAGAACCGCTCATCCGCGTCATGGTGGAGGCCCCGAGCCGCAGTGAGACCGACCATGTCTGCGGTCGGCTCACCGCCGTCGTCGAGACGGTCTTGGGCGGCGGATAGAAGCGCAGGCCTCCCCGGCCGTTAACATCGTGAGTCCCTCACTGCCGACATGGCCCACCCGGCGGGCAGGCAACCGGGCTCGGCGCTGAGCAGCGAACCCTGGAGGCAACGCAACATGTGCGGAATCGTCGGCTACGTCGGACCCCGAAAGGTCCGGCCCATCCTCATGGAAGGGCTGGAAAAGCTCGAATATCGCGGCTACGACAGCGCCGGCATCAGCGTGCTCGACGGCGACCGCGTGGACGCCGTGCGAGCGGTGGGCAACCTGGCGGCGCTGCGCAGCGCGATCGCGCAGCGCGAGGGCGCGGCTGACGCCAGCGCGGGCGCCACGGTCGCCCTCGCCGAGCGCCCGGTCCCGGGGACGGGCATCGCCCACACCCGCTGGGCCACGCACGGCCGCGTCACCGAAGAGAACGCCCATCCGCACTACGACACCACCGACAGTGTTCACATCGTCGTCAACGGGATCGTCGAGAACTACATCGCGCTGAAGGTCCGTTTGGTCCAGGAGGGGGCGGTGTTCACCTCCGAGACCGACGCCGAGGTGATCGCCCACCTCGTTGCCCACCACTACGACGGCGACCTGCTGGAGGCCGTGCGCGCCGCCTACGCCGAACTGCGCGGCCACTACGCCTTCGTCGCCCTGACCGCCCGGGAGCCCGGCGTTCTCGTCGGCGCGCGCAAGGAGTGCCCTCTCATCGTCGGGCGCGGCGATGGGGAGAACTTCATCGCCTCCGCGATCCCCGCCTTCCTGCGCGAGACCCGACGGGTGCAGTACATCGGCGACGACGAGCTGGTCGTGCTCCGGCCCGAAGGCACCGAGTTCTACACCGCGGGCGGCGAGCCGCTCCACCACGAGATCGTCGAGATCGACTGGGACACCGACACCGCGGAAAAGCAGGGCTATGAGACGTTCATGCTCAAGGAGATCAACGAGCAGGCCGACGCCGTCGCCGAGACCATCGGCGAGCGCGCGGCACGCGGATGGGGGATCGATCTCGGCGATCTCGGCCCCGTGAACGACGAGCTGCTCAAGGGCATCCGCCGCGTCGTCATCGTCGCCTGCGGTACCGCGTACCACGCCGGCCTGATCGGCCGGTACGCCATCGAGCACTGGGCCCGCGTCCCCGTCGAGGTCGACATCGCCTCCGAGTACCGCTATCGCGAACCCGTGGTGGGCCCTGAGGACCTCGTCATCGGCATCTCTCAGTCCGGGGAGACCGCCGACACCCTGGCCGCCATGCGCACGGCCCATGCGGCGGGCGCAACCGTTCTGGCGGTGACCAACGTCATGGGCGCCCAGATCACCCGCGAGGCTGACGGCGTGCTCTACACCCGCGCGGGGCTGGAGATCGGCGTGGCGGCGACCAAGACCTTCGTCAGCCAGATCACGGTGATGTACCTGCTGGCGCTGCGGATGGCCGAGGTGCGCGGGGTCATGGACCGCGCCGCCCTCAAGCCGCCGATCTCCGATCTCAAGCGGCTGCCGCACATGATCGCCGAGCTGCTGGACTCAGACGTCGGCGGCATCGAGAAGATCGCGCAGGCCCACTACCAGGCGGACTTCTTCCTCTACCTCGGCCGGCACGTGGGGCTTCCCATCGCGCTGGAGGGAGCGCTCAAGCTCAAGGAGATCTCCTACATCGCCACCGACGCGTACGCCGCGGGGGAGATGAAGCACGGCCCGATCGCGCTGCTGGACGAGAACACGCCGGTGGTGGTGGTGGCCACCGAGTCGCCGGTGCTCGAGAAGGTCATCTCCAACATCCAGGAGGTCCGCGCCCGCGGAGCGCGTGTCATCGCCGTGGCCACCGAGGGCGACGAGACGATCGCCGAGCACGCCGATGAGGTCATTCGCGTCCCGCGCACCGACTGGATGCTGGCGCCGCTGCTGGCGGTCATTCCGCTCCAGCTGTTGGCGTACCACATCGCCCGCCTGCGCGGCCTCAACGTCGACCAGCCGCGTAACCTGGCCAAGACCGTCACGGTCGAGTGACGGCTTCGTCGTCGGTGGGGATCGATCTGCTGGAGATCGCGCGTCTCGAGCAGGCGCTCGACCGCCGTCCCCGGCTCGCCGACCGCCTCTTCACCGACGCCGAGCGAGCCTATGCAGCGTCCCGCGCCCGTCCGGGCCAGCACCTGGCCGCGCGGTTCTGCGCCAAGGAGGCCGTGGCCAAGGCCCTCGGGCTCGAGGCGTGGAGCTTTCGCGACGTCGAGGTGACATCGGCGGGCGGGCCGCCGGAGGTGGTCCTGCACGGCGCGGTGGCCGAGCGCGCCGAGGCGCTCGGCGTCACCGTCCGGATCTCGTTGACGCACACGCGCACCGATGCCGGGGCTGTGGCGATCGCCGCGGCCCATGACTGAGGCGATGACGCCGCCCGAGCGCCTCCTGCCTGCGTGGCTCGAGCCCCTGCCCGACGCCGAGCAGCAGCGCGCCACCGATGCCTGGGCGATCGGGGAGCGGGGCATCGCCTCGCTGGAGCTGATGGAGCGGGCCGGCACGGGCCTGGCTGACGAGGTCGGCCGGCGCGTGCCCGAGGGCCGCGTCGTGGTCGTGGTCGGCAAGGGCAACAACGGCGGCGACGGCCTCGTCGTGGCCCGGCTCCTGCGCGAGGCCGGACGCGACGTCGACGTGCTCGTGCTGGCGACCGGTGACGAGCTGCGCGGCGATGCCCGGACGAACTTCGAGCGCCTGCCCGAGCCCGGCGCCCGCCCCTTCGAGGCCGCCGCGCTCGCGGGAGCCGCGGGCATCGTCGATGCCATCCTGGGGACGGGGTTCAGCGGCGAGCCACGCGAACCGGCGCGCTCGGCGATCGCCGCCATCAACGCCGCGGGCGCCGACGCGGTGGTCCTCGCCTGCGACGTCCCCAGCGGCGTGGACGCCTCCAGCGGCGAGATCGCCGGCGACGCCGTTCGCGCCCACGCCACCGTCACCTTCCACGCCGCCAAGCCGGGGCTATGGATCTCCCCGGGCAAGACGCACGCCGGCGACGTGACGGTCATCGACATCGGGATTCCTGAGGGGGCCCCGGTGACGCCGTCAGTCGGCCTGATCACGCCGCAGGTGCTCGACGGCGTCCCGCACCGCGCCCACGACGCCACCAAGTTCGCGGCCGGAGCGCTCATGGTCTGCGGGGGATCCACCGGACTGACCGGAGCACCCTGCATGGCCGCCGAGGCGGCGATGCGGGCGGGGGCGGGCTACGTCACCGCGCTTGTGCCCGGCTCGCTCAACCTCGTCTTCGAACAACGGCTGGTGGAGGTGATGAGCGTGCCGCTGCCCGACAAGGAGGGCACGCTGACTCAGCCCGCGCTCGAGGTGGCCCTGGAGCGCACCGAGCGCGCCGACGCGCTGGTCCTGGGGCCGGGCCTCGGGCGCAAGCCGGGAACGTTCAAGCTGGTCCGCAAGCTGGCCGCCGCCGTCGCCATCCCGCTTCTGCTCGACGCCGATGCGCTGAACGCGCACGCCGGGCGCCTGGAGGCGCTGGCCGAGCGCACGGCGGCCACCGTACTCACCCCGCACGCCGGCGAGCTGGCGCGGCTGCTGGAGTCAGACAGCGACGAGATCGGCGCACACCGGCTGCGTTGCGTGCGCGACGCGGCGGCGCGCGCGGATGCGGTGGTCCTGCTCAAGGGCGACGACACCATCGTCGCCGCGCCCGACGGCCGTGTCGGCGTCAGCCGCGGGGGCGCTCCGGCGCTGGCCACCGCGGGGACCGGCGACGTGCTCTCCGGGGTCATCGGCGCGTACCTCAGCAAGGGCATGGACCCGTTCCACGCCGCGTGCGCCGGGGTGTTCGTGCATGCCCGCGCCGGCCGCCTGGCCGCCCGGACGATCGGCACCGAGGGCGTCATCGCGTCAGACGTCATCGCGTTGCTGCCGCGGGCCCGGGCCGGCGACGAGTAGCCGTGCCGCGCGGACCGCGCCGCCAGGTCGCCGCCGCCTCCGACAAGATCTGACCATGGCACTGCGCGCACTGGCACGCGTCAACCTGGCGGCGATCGAGCGCAATGTGGTCGCGCTGCGGGGCGGCCTCGACGCGGGCGCAGAGCTGTGCGCGGTGGTCAAGGCTGACGCCTCGGGCCACGGCGCGGTGCCGGTGGCGCGGGCGGCGCTGGCCGGCGGCGCGGCGATGCTGGCGGTGGCGAGCGCCGGGGAGGCAGCGCAGCTACGCGACGCCGGGCTGACCGCCCCCATCCTGATCATGGGGGCGGTGAGCTCCGAGGAGCTCCCGGTCGCCCTGGGCGCGCGCGCCGAGATGGTGGCCTGGGACGAGAGCTTTGTGGAGGCGCTGGCAGCCGCGGTGGACGGCCCGGGTGGGTCGGATCCACTTCCGGTGCACGTCAAGCTCGACAGCGGCATGGGCCGGCTGGGGACCCGCGACACCGACGAGGCCCTCGCCGTCGCCGCGTCCGTCGCCGCCGCGCCCACCCTCAAGCTCGCCGGGGTCATGACGCATCTGGCCACCGCCGACGGCGACCTTGACTTTGCCGCGGCCCAGCTCGAGGTGTTCGCTCCGTTCGCCGCCGAGCTCCAGCGCCGCTACGGGCGGTTGCGCGTCCACGCCGCCAACAGCGCGGCCACGCTGCGCGTGCCCGGGAGCCACTTCGACATGGTGCGCTGCGGCATCGCCCTCTACGGTTGTGATCCCATGAACGAGGACCCCGACGACACCGGCTTGGAGCCGGCCATGGAGCTCAGCAGCTACGTGGCGGCGGTCAAACGCGCGCAGGCCGGCGACAGCGTCGGCTACAGCCGCCGGTTCATCGCCCGGCGCCCGACGTGGATCGCCACCATGCCGATCGGCTACGCCGACGGGGTGCGCCGCGGGCTCACCAACAACTGCGACGTGCTCATCGGCGGCCGCCGCTACCCGCTCGTGGGCACCGTGAGCATGGACAACATCACCGCAGATCTCGGTCCCGCCCACCCCGCCGAGCTTGTCGTGCAGGCCGGCACGCAGGCGATCCTCATCGGCCGCTCCGGCGAGGAGCGCCAGACCGTGGAAGACGTCGCCCGCCGGCTTCACACCATCAACCACGAGGTGCTGTGCGGGATCTCCGCCCGGGTGCCGCGCCGCTATCACCGCGACGGGGTGCCGGACCCGTGAGCGACCCCGTCGCCGAGCTGGCCCGGATCGCCCCCGAGGGATGGCTGGTCGGCGGCACCGTGCGCGACCGCATCCTGGGGCGCGAGACCGCCGACTTCGACGTGGCCACCGCCGGCTCGGCCGGCGTCGTCGCCCAGGCGCTCGGCCGGGCCGCGGGGGGCTTCGCCTTTGAGCTGTCGGAGGCGTTCGGCGCCTGGCGGGTCGTGGCCCACGACCGGGCGTGGCAGGTCGATGTGCTGCCCCTCAACGGTGCGACGATCGAGGAGGACCTCGGACGCCGCGACCTGACCGTCAACGCCCTCGCGGCACCCCTGAGCGCGGTGGGCTACGTCGACCCCTTCGGTGGCTTGGAGGACCTCAGCGCGCGCCGGCTGCGGGCCGTCTCGCCCGTCGCCTTCGAGCGCGATCCGCTGCGGACGCTGCGCCTGGCCCGTCTGGCCTGCGAGCTCGGCTTTGCGGCCGATCCCGCGACGCAGGGGCTGGCCCGCGCCGCCGCCCCCGGACTCGCCGGCGTCGCTCCCGAGCGGGTCTTCGCCGAGCTGCGGCGCGTGGTCTGCGCGCCCGCCGCCCTCGCCGGCCTCGAGCTCATGGACGCGATCGGGGTCACCGACGTGGTCCTGCCCGAGGTGGCGGCGCTGCGGGGGATCGAGCAGAGCCGCTTTCACCACCTTGACGTAGCCGACCACACGCGTTCGGTACTCGCGGAGGTCATCGCGCTCGAGCGTGACCCCGAGTGGCTCGCCGGTGAGCAGGCGCCGTTGCTCGCGCGCTTCCTCGCCGAGCCGCTGGCCAACGAGCTGACCAGGGGCCAGGCCCTGCGCTTCGGCGCGCTGCTGCACGACATCGCCAAGCCACAGACGCGGGCGGTGACGCCGCAGGGGCGGGTGACCTTCATGGGCCACGACGAATCCGGGGCCAGGCTCGCGGCCGACATCCTCGGCCGCCTGCGCGCCTCCGAGCGTCTGCGCGAGCACGTCGCCGGCCTGACCCGTTACCACCTGCGCCTCGGGTTCCTCGTGCACGAGATGCCGCTTACCCGACGCGCGGTCTATGACTACCTGCACCTCACCTCGCCGGTCGCGGTCGACGTCACCGTGCTGAGCGTGGCGGACCGGCTGGCCACACGCGGTGACAACGCCGAGCGCGCCATCGCCGCGCACCTCGAACTGGCGCGCCAGATGCTCGCCGAGGGGCTGGCGTGGATCGCCGATCCGCCGCGTCCGCCGGTGCGCGGGGACGATCTGGCCCAGGCGCTCGGCATCCAGCCCGGTCCGATGGTCGGCGACCTGTTAGCCGAGCTGGAGGCCGCCAGCTTCACCGGTGAGGTGGCCACGCCAGAGGAGGCGATCGCGCGGGCCCGCGAGCTGATCTCCGCGGACGGTAACGGGAGCGGGGCGCCCCTATGAGAGGCCAACTCAGACCCCGCGCGCTCGGCGGCCACACAGGCGAGGATCTGAGCCGCCCTCTAAGCTGGCGGCCATGAGCGACCGTGATCCCGACTGCCTGTTCTGCAAGATCGTCGCCGGCGAGATCCCGTCCGAGCGCGTCGACGAGGACGAGCGGACCGTGGCCTTCATGGACATCAACCCCGCGACGCGCGGCCATGCCCTCGTCATCCCGCGCCGACACGCGGCCAACCTGCTGGAGATCGATGCCGAGGACCTCGCGGCCACCGTGGCCGCGGCCCAGCGGCTGGCCCGCACGGCCTCCGAGCGTCTCGGCGCCGACGGCGTCAACCTGCTCAACTCGTGCGGACCGGCCGCCTGGCAGACGGTCTTTCACTTCCACGTCCACGTGATCCCGCGCTATGAAGGCGATCCGCTGCGGCTGCCGTGGACGCCGTCGCCGGGCGATGCCGAGGAGATCGCGGCCGCGGCGACGCAGCTGCGATGAGCGCCGCCGAGGCGGCCGGGCCGGGCGGGGCGGTCTCTGTCGTGCGCGAGGACGGGCTGGCCGTCGTGACCTTTGACTCGCCGCCGCTGAACCTGTTCGACGCCGCCATGTCCAACGGCCTGGACGCCGCCGTCGGCGCACTGGAGGCCGACTGCCCCCGGGCGATCCTGTTCCGGGCCGAAGGCCGGGTCGTCAGCGGCGGGGTTGACGTGTCGTTGTTCGCCGCGCTGTCGGGCCCCCGCGAGGCCGAGGGCGTGTTCGCCGGCTTGGTGGCGGTGGCGCGCCGCGTGGACCGGCTGCCGTGCCCTACGGTGTTCGCCGCCCACGCCCTGTGCCTGACCTGGGCCTTCGAGCTGGCCCTGGCCTGCGACATCATCCTCGCCGCCGAGTCGGCCAGCTTCGGCTTGGTGGAGAAGGTGATCGGCCTGACCCCGGCGATGGGCGGGACCCAGCGGCTGGCCGAGCGGGCCGGCACCGGGCGCGCGCGCGAGTTCGTGATGGCGGGCCGGCCCTTCGGGGCAGCGGAGCTCGAGCGGTGGAACGTGGTCAACCGGATCCTCCCCGACGATGGCTTCGATGGCGCCGCGCGCGCGTATGCCGGCGAGCTGGCGCAGGGGCCGACATTGGCCCACGCCGCGACCAAGCAGGTGCTGCGCGACTACCTGGAGGGCGGCCTCGAGCTGGCCAACGAGCGTGTCCCGGAGGTGGCCGGAGCCCTCTTCGCGTCCGAGGACCTCCAGGCCGCGGTGCGCTCATTTCTGGATCAGGGTCCGGGGCGCGCGACGTTCCGGGGACGATGAGCAGAGAAAATACCTACCGCTGCTTGACAGACCCTGGTACGTTTCCCGCGATCTAGTAGGGCTTTCACCTGCATTACGGGGAAAACGAAGGGATTTACATGGCAACGGGTACGGTCAAGTGGTTCAGCGACGACAAGGGATTCGGGTTCATCACGCCCGACGACGGCGGTCGCGACCTGTTCGTGCACTTCACGGGCATCAACGGCGACGGGTACCGCTCGCTGCCCGAGGGCTCCAAGGTCTCCTATGAGGAGGAGGCCGGACCCAAGGGTCCCAAAGCGGTCGACGTCACCAAGATCTAGTCATCCCCACGCCACCATACGCGGGCCTTCCGGGGCCCTTTGTCCGCGGTCCGAGACCGTGGCGATTGCATGCAGGCTTGCCGTCAAGGCGCAACTGATGCCCGCTGGTGGTGTTCACTCATGAACATGAAACGCTTCTCGCTCGCTGTCGCAGCCGGTCTGGCTGGTCTGTGTCTGATCGCGCCCGGCGTGGCGTCAGCCCAGATCGTCGAACTCGGGGCGACCTCCAACAGCCCAGTCGCGATGCCCGCCTGCCCGGCCGGCGTGTCCCTGGCGGACTGCCGCATCGTTCTGACTCACACCACCGCGGTGCAGACCGAGACCAACGGCCTCGTCAATCCGACCCGGGTCACCAAGGATGGCTGGATCGTCGCCTTCACCGTCGGGCTGTCCAAGCTCGTCTCAGACCCCAAGACCGAACTGAGCCTCCTCAAGGGCCTCGATGCGCGCTGGGGAGGGCCGCCACAGCTGGTGCTCACGGTCCTCAAGCCTGCCCCCAAGAACAAGTACACCGTGGTGGCGCAGAGCGCCACCTTCCACGTGCTGCCGTTCCTGGGATCGGTCTTGCAGGAGCCCCTGTCGCTGCCGCCCACCTTCACGGCGATGACCGCCCTGCCGGTCAAGAAGGGCGACGTCGTCGGGCTGACGGTGCTCACCTGGGCGCCGGTGCTCACCTATAACCTCACCGCCGGCAAGTACTCCTACCGTCAGAGCCGGCGGGCCAACTGCATCCACTCGCCGGGGACGCAGACGGCCCAGACGACCCTCAACGCGACCCAGCAGTACCTGTGCAGCTACACGGGGACGCGGGTCCAGTACTCGGCGACCGAGGTCGTCAACCAGCCCTATCCCAAGACCTACGTCGGCGGGCCCACGCCGACGGCGAAGACCAAGCGCTAGCAGGTCGCGGGGTTCTGCAGGCAGAACGACGAATCGAGGCCGGCGCCGCCCGAGGTGCCGGTCCCGCCGCCGCCACCGGTCCCGCCGCCACCCGTCCCGCCACCGGCCGCGCCGCCGCCACCGGGTGTGGTGGTGGCGGGACTGCCGCCTGACGGGGTCGTGCTCGCCGGCGTCGTCGCGCCGCTGGACGGCGACGCCCCTCCGCTGGAGGGCGACGTCGCGGTGCCGGCCGCGGTACCGGTACCACTGGTCGAGGTGCTGCTGGAAGTCGTGGTGGCCGTCGTGGCCGCGACCGCGGGCGGGGCCGTGGGCACGCTGAACTGCGGCACCCCGGTCGTGTCGGTCCCGGTGCCCCCGCCACCACAGGCGGCGAGCCCGAGTCCCATGGCGATCGAGAGCACGACCGCGGGTACGGACCGGGATCGGGATCGGCGTGCGCCGAGTCGCGTCATCCGCTCGGTCAGGAGCCGAGCGGCTCCATGCGCCTGCCGCAGACCGGACAGTCGTTCAGATCCTTCTGGGAGAGCTGGTCGCACCAGTTGCAGAACCGGAGATTATCGACAGTCCAGGGCAGCTCGGAGGGGGTCGGCGCCAGCGGTAGCAGCTGGGCGATCACCTCCAGCTCCTCGCCCGTCTCGCGGTCGCGGTAGATCTGATCGGGGTCGGCCTGAATGACCACCTCGCGGCCCGTCGACGGGGCCCGCATGCGATATCTCTGGTGCAACCTCATCCCGGCGGATGCTACCAGCGGGTCGGACGGCATCGGGCGCTCGTGAGCACGCCAGCGCGCCGCCTGAATGGATAAAGTGCCGCCTGGGAGATGCTGCGCAGCCCGTCAAGCCTCCGTAGCACCGCGATCCGGCTCGTCGCCGTGGTCGGTGTGATGCTGGCCGTCGCCGGCTGCGCCGTGAAGCACCCCACGGCCAATCTGGTCAGCGGCAAGGTGATGTTCCAGAAGGCGTGCGGCAGTTGCCACACGCTGGCGCACGCCAGCACCAGCGGCACCACCGGCCCCAACCTCGACGATGCGTTCCGCCAGGACCGCACCGACGGCGTCAAGAGCACCTCGATCCAGGGTCTCGTCGACTACTGGATCCGGTATCCGAACACCCAGGGCGTCATGCCCCAGGGCATCCTCAAGGGTCAGGACGCCCAGGACGTGGCCGCCTACGTCGCAGCGGTCGCGGCCCACCCCGGCCAGGACACCGGCGCGCTGGCCTCCGCCGGCGGGGTCCAGGGCACGACGCCGGCCGCCGGCAAGCAGGTCTTCACCGGGGTCGGCGGCTGCGGAAGCTGCCACACGCTCGCCGCAGCCGGCACCACCGGCACGGTCGGGCCCAACCTGGACACCGACCTCAAGACCAACTGCGCCACCGCGCAGTCCAAGCAGATCCGCGGCGCGACGCTCGCGCAGTGCATCAAGACCGCGATCGTCAAGCCCTACGCCTACCTGCCCTCGGGCTACAAGGCGGGCGTCATGCCGGCGAACTTCGGGCAGACGCTCAAGCCCAACGAGATCACCGCGCTGGTCAACTTCCTGTCGACGGCGGCGAAGTAGGCGCCTCCGCGGCGGCTGCTCGCTCGCGCAGGCGGCTCAACAGCTCATCGCCCCGGCCGGCGGCCACCGCCCGAGCAGCACGGCTGCCGTCGAGCTCGAGATCGTGCGCGGTGGCGAAGTCCAGCAGCTCTTGGCGCTCCTCGTTCTCGCGCGCCACCCGCAGGAACAGCCAGCAGAACAGGCCGATGGTCAGGAAGCTCTCCTCCACCATCATCAGCCCGCCGGCCGCCACCTGGTCGGCCATCGGGCTGATGTGCCACAGGGCGTCGCCTGAGCGGTAGATGGGGTAGAAGACGGTGCCGCCGAAGATGAGGATGTTGGCCAGGACGGTGCCGGCCAGCCGGACGGCCACGATGAACACCAGCCGCGCAGCATTGTTGAACCAGTCGGGCTTGGGCAGGGGCCCGAGCAGCGCCATGTACACCGATATGCCGAAGGCCAGGAAGGTGGCGTGCTCGAGCGCGTGCAGAGCGTCGTGGCGCAGCGCGGCCTGGTAGAGGTAGGGCGTGTGCCACACGTAGAAGTTGGTGGCCCAGAGCACGATCGCCACCACCGGGTGCGTGAGCACGCGCAGGCGCGCGATCACGTGGTTGCGCAGCAGCGGTACGAGCATGGGTCCCGTCATTCCCAGCACGAGCAGCAGGGCGGCGATGTCGCCGATGAGCAGGTGCTCGGCCATGTGGGCCACCAGGAGCTGATCGGACAGCGTGTCGACGGGCGGACTGACGGCGATCTCGAGCACCACCAGGCCGGCGACGTAGCACCCGTAGCGCCAGCGGGGCACGGGCCGCCCCTGCTCGGCCAGCGTTCGCGCCCGCAGGTGGTAGGGGATCCACGCCAGGACGATCAGCACCGGGAAGCCGATCGTCTGGACCGGGGCGTCGGCAAACGGGAGGGGCGGGGCGAGCAGCACCGCGACCTATGGTGTCACGCGCGACGTGGCGCTACAGCGCTTCGATGATGAGCACGATCACGACGATCGCCGCCACCACGCACACGAACCAGATGAGGAAGCCGAACGCGTCGGCCTCCGAGCGCAGCGGGTTGGGCGGGGTGAGCCGGGGCTTCATCGGATGCGACGGCCGGCGCGGCGGCGGGCGCCGCCGGCGCGAGCGCTCAGAGCACGTACACCGTCGTGTAGACGACCACCCACATGATGTCGACGAAGTGCCAGTAGATCCCCGGCACCTCCATGCCCTGGTGGTTCTCGGCGGAGTAATGCCCGCGGAACGAGCGCACGGTGACCATCAGCAGCAGGCACAGGCCGATGAAGACGTGGGCTCCGTGCAGGCCGGTGAGCGCGTAGAAGATCGTCCCCTGGGCGGAGTCGTGAGGCGCAAACCCGATGTGGATGTACTCGTTGATCTGGACGATCAGGAAGGTCACGCCGAGCAGGAAGGTGGTGACCATTCCGGCCTTGAGCCCGAACCGGTTGCCGCGCTTGATCGACGTCAGCGCCCAGTGGATGGTCAGCGAGGACGACAGCAGGATGGCCGTGTTGATGCCGGCCACCGCCTCGGGGAGCTTGGTGCCCTGGGCGGGCCACGGGTCGTGGCTGACGACCCGGATGAAGAAGTAGGCCGTGAAGAAGGCCCCGAAGATCATCACCTCGGAGATGATGAACAGCAGCATGCCCAGCGTCGGCGCATGGACGCGAGACGACTGATGGGCGGGGGGCGGACCGTGGTGTTCTGCGTGGGCGATCGAAGCGGCTTCCATCAGATCCTCTTACCTCTGGTGAGAGCCACCACTGCTGACACACGCATTAGGCGGCACGGACGGAGTCTTGGGCAACGACGTGCTGGACGTCTTTGCCGGTGGCGTTGCGTACCCGCTCGATGAGGTCGGCGCGCAGCCATCCGGACTTGGTCTCCGGCAGCGTCGAGATGACGATGTCGTCGACACGGAAGTACTGCAGGGCATTGGTGATCGCGGTGTAGGGGTCGGGGTCCCCGACCATCCCCGCCGCCGTCAGCCCGGCGCCACGCAGGCGGTCGAGCACCAGCGACAGCCGGGTCCGGGCGCGTTGGGCCGAGACGCCGCCGCCGCCCTCCTGGGGCACGAGCACGATGAACAAGCGCTCGTGCTTATCGGTCTCCTTCGCGGCCTTGGCCTTGAGCGCCTCGAGGAGGTCGTCGCCCGACGCCGAGCGGTTGGCCACCGCCAGCGTGATGTGGAACTCCAGCCCTTCGGAGTCGATGTCGGCGACCACGTGCTCCACCGGCAGGCCGGTGGCCTGGCGCAGGCGCTCGGGGAGGTCGCGCCGCAGCCAGCCCGAGCGAGCCTCGGGAAAGGTGGAGATGATGATCGCGTCAGGGTTGTACTCCCGCACCGCGTCCATCGTGGCCGCGTAGGGATCGGGGTCGCCCACCTCGCCCACGGCGTCGATGCCCTCGGAGCGCACGAAGCCCACCGCGAGGTCCACGCGCGTCTGGGCGGCGTCGAACACGGAGTCGTCGTAGACGACGTACCCCGCCCGCGGCTGGGTCTGGGGCACGCAGAGGACGAACCGCGACTCCTCCTCGGCGGCGTGGCGGCGCACGGCGTCAAGCAGCGGGCGGCCCCCGAGGGTCTCGTTGGCGATGACCAGGATGGTGCGCATCAGTGATGAACCCCGGTGCCGCCACCGCCACCGCCACCGCCGGCGCTCGCGCCGGCGCCGGCTGTCACCGGCCGGGCCTCGGCGGGCGGCTTGAAGATGCCGTGCACCGCGCCGGGCACGCCGTACTCGTACGGGCCGCCGACCACGGTGGGCACCGCATCGAAGTTGAAGATCGGCGGCGGGGAGGACACCTGCCATTCGAGCGTCATGGCGCGCCACGGGTTGGCCGCCGCGCGCGGGCCCCATTTCCAGCTGGCCACCATGTTGTAGAGGAAGATGAGCGTGCTGGCGCCCAGCGCGAACGAGCACAGCGAGATGAACAGGTTCCAGTCGGCGAACTTGTCCGCGTACTCGGCCACCCGGCGCGGCATCCCCTGGATGCCGATGATGTGCATGGGGCCGAAGGTGAGGTTGAAGAAGATGAAGGTCATCCAGAAATGCCACTTGCCCAGGCGCTCGTCGTACATCCGGCCGGTCATCTTCGGGAACCAGTAGTAGACGCCGGCGAAGATCGTGAACAGCGATCCGCCGAACAGCACGTAATGGATGTGGGCGACGATGAAGTAGGTCTGGCTGACGTGGATGTCAAACGGGATCATGGCCAGCATCACGCCGCTGATCCCGCCGCACGTGAACGCCGTCAGGAAGCCCAGGGCGAACAACATGGGCGTGTCGAGGTGCAGCACGCCGCGCCACAGCGTGGCCAGCCACGAGAAGATCTTGATTCCGGTCGGCACGGCGATGATGGCCGTGGTGATCATCATCGGGATCCGGATCCATGGCGCCATGCCGCTGACGAACATGTGGTGGGCCCACACGGTGAAGCCCAGCACCACGATCGCCAGGAGCGAGAACGCCATCATCCGGTAGCCGAAGATCGGCTTACGCGACTTGACGGCGATGACCTCGGAGATGATCCCGAAGCCAGGCAGCATCATGATGTAGACGGCGGGGTGTGAGTAGAACCAGAACACGTGCTGGTACATGATCACGTTGCCGTTCTTGCCCGCGCCGACGAAGGCGTCGAAGAAGTGGAAGTGCAGCGACACATCCAGAAGCACGAAGAACTGGGAGGCGGCGATGAACGGCGTGGCGATGACCACCAGCAGCGAGGTCGAGAAGTTCGCCCACACCAGCAACGGCATCCGGAAGAAGCTCATCCCCGGAGCGCGCATGGTGATGATCGTGACCAGGAAGTTCAGAGCCGTGGCGATCGACGAGGCGCCGGCGAGCTGCACCGCGATGGAGAAGAACAGCTGCCCCAGCGGCATCGACGTTGACAGCGGGGCGTAGGCCGTCCAGCCTGCGGCGAATGAGCCACCGGGGGCCAGGAAGCTCATCAGCATCATGATCCCGGCCAGCGGCAGCAGCCAGTAGGAGAGCGCGTTGAGCCGCGGGAAGGCCATGTCCGGGGCGCCGATCATCAGCGGCAGGACGAAGTTCGCCAGGCCGGCGAAGACCGGGATGACGAACAGGAAGATGAGGATCGTGGCGTGGACGGAGAACACGCCGTTGTACTGCTCGGGGGTGAGGAACTGCATGCCCGGCTTGGCCAGCTGGGCGCGGATGAGCATGGCGAGCAGGCCGCCCACGAGCAGGAAGAAGAATGACGTGACCACGTACTGGATCCCGATGACCTTGTGGTCGGTGTTGACCCGGAAGTAGTCGCGCCACGTGGTGGCGCCGTGGGAGGAGTGGTCCTCGGGGCGCGTCGGCTTTCCCGAGATCCAGTAGAACCAGTAGTCGGCCGTGCCCAGGCCGACCAGGAAGAACAGCGGCACGGCGATGAGCGCGACGATCGTGATGGCGTTGCCGTCGATGATCGGGTGCTCGTGCATCAGCCACCGTATGAGCACGGTCAGACCGAAGGCAAACGCAAATCCGATGACGTCATACAGTGCCGCTCGATACCAGCCGGGCGCGCGGAGCTTTGCCGAAATGGCCATCAGCTCTCCTTCCTTGAGGTGCTCTCGGTCCTGCTCATCCAGATGACCCGCTTGATCCGTTGCTGCCGGTGGCGTACCCCGGCTCGCCGGAGTTCAGCACGGCCGGCGGCGAGGCGCCGATGGGCGGTGGCCCGCCGGGCTTCTGGTGGGCGAGCCATACCTTGAACGTCGTCGGGGTGACCACGTGCACGGGGGCGCGCATCAGTCCATGGCCTGCGCCGCACAACTCCGTGCACTCGGCCGGGTAGTTGCCCAGCCGCGTCGGCGTCACCCGCAGCACGGTGGTGATACCGGGCACCGCGTCGAGCTTCTCGGAGAACTCGGGCACGAAGAAGCTGTGGATCACGTCGAGCGAGCGCAGGTGGAAGACCACCGGCTGACCCTTGGGGAGGTACAGATCGGAGGACAGGATCTGCTTGCCGCCCGCGCCCGCGTACCCGAACTCGAAGGCGAACTGGCGCTCGGTGACGTTGACCACCATAGCCCCCGGGTGCGTCTTCTCGTTGGAGCGCAGCACCGAGTAGGCGTAGCCGCACAGGCTGACCAGGAGGACGGCCGGGATCGCGGTCCAGACCACCTCGAGGCGCGTGTTGCCGTGGATCGGCGGTCCGTCCTTCTCCTCCTCGCCCGGCTTCATGCGGAACTTCCATACCGAGTAGAGGATGACCGTCTCGACGAGCACGAAGATCGGCACCGACACGATCAGCAGCACGTCGTAGAGGGTGTGGATGTTGTGAGCCTGCGTCGACCCCTCGGCGGGGAACCACGAGATCGACAGGGCGACCAGGATGCCGATGGCGATGGCGATGCCGGCGAGCACCCCCATCTGAAGCAGAGGCTTGTTACGCACGTCTCCCGCCTTGTGTCCTCATCTCCACCGTGCATCCTATGGGTTCTGAGCGACGAACGGCATCAGACGGTACGGCCGCGGGCCGCACGCCTATGATTGAGTCAATCGTTGCAAATGCCGAGCGGAGGCGCACAATGCTCGTTTCGGAGGGAATGTCCGAAGAGGTGCTCACCATCGGTCCCGGCCACTCCCTGCGGGAGGCCGCGACGGCGATGTGGACGCGGCACGTGGGGGCCGCCGTGGTCCATGATCCCGAGGCCCAGGGGCCCGGGGTGATCACCGAGCGCGACGTGCTGCAGGCCGTCGCCGAGGGCAAAGATCCCGACGGCGAGTCCGTCGCCGATCACCTCACCGCGAACCTCACCTTCGCGCGTCGGGACTGGTCGCTCGAGCATGCGGCCGCCACGATGGTCTCTGGCGGATTCCGTCACCTCGTGGTCGTCGAGGGCTCGGACGTGGTCGGGGTCCTGTCGATGCGCGACATCGTCAGGGTGTGGTGCGGCGAGGGGGCCGACTGCGACGTGCCCGCCCCGGCCGGCTAGGGCCGGGCGGCGCGCTTCCAGCCGGGTGGAGCGCTGCTAGTGGTGGTGCTCGTCCGGGAGCTCTGAGATGTCGCGGCGCGTGTCGCGGATCCACATCGCCGTGGTCACCACGAAGAGGATGAGGCCCGCGATCGAGATGAACCAGTTGATCGTCGTGCCGATCACCATCAGCGTGATCGCCGCCGCGCAGGCGACGGGCAGGAACGTCGGGCCGGGGAGATGGATCTCCTCGCCGACGGGAGGCGTGTCGTGCTCCGCGCTCACGAGTGGACGTAGATGGCGGCGGCGACGAAGGTGATGCCGAACATGAAGAGGCAGGCCGCGGCCGCCAACAGGCCGGAGCGCAGGTTCTTACGGGCGAGCTTTCGATCCATTTGCGGTCCTAGATCGTAGTGGGTGGGGGGGTCTGAGGGTTCTCCGCATGGGCGCCGGGCCGGCCGCTACAGCTTCACGTCGAGCACCATGGCGGCGAACAGCAGCGCCAGGTACAGCATCGAGAACAGATACAGGCGCAGGGCGGTGCGGCGGTCAGCGCGCCGATACAGCAGCACGGCGCCGCCGACGAAGGCCAGCCCGAGGACCATCGAGGCCCCCAGATAGAAGCCGCCGAACACCCCGACGCAGAACGGCAGCTGGCTGACGGCGTACAGCAGCGCCGAGTACAGGACGATGTGCAGGCGGGTGGTGTTCTCGCCGCGGACCACCGGGAGCATGGGCACGCCCACCTCGGCGTACTCGTCCTTCATGAGCAGGCTCAGCGCCCAGAAGTGGGGCGGGGTCCAGTAGAAGACGATCGCGAACAGGTAGACGGCCGTCCAGGACAGCGACCCGCGGGTGGCCGCCCAGGCGACGAGCGGCGGCATCGCACCGGCAGCGCCGCCGATGACGATGTTCTGGGGCGTGCGGCGCTTGAGCCACATCGTGTAGACGCCCACGTAGCCCACGAAGCCGCCGAGCGCCAGCGACGCGGCCAGCACGTTCACGGTGAGCGACAACAGCAGGAAGGAGGCCACCTGGAGCGCGATCCCGAAGCGGACCGCCGCCGCCGGGCTCACCCGCCCCGACGGGACCGGCCGGTTGGCCGTGCGGGGCATCCGCAGGTCGATGTCGCGGTCCCAGTAGTGGTTGATGGCGCCGGCGCCTCCGGCGGAGAGGTAGCCGCCGACGCAGGTCAGCGCCACCAGGGAGACCGACGGGTCGCCGGCCACCTCCATGGTCATCACCGTGGTGAACAGCAGCAGCGACTGGACCTTGGGCTTGGTCAGGTCGATGTAGTCGGCAACCAGCTGGCGGCTGCGCGACGCGCCCGAGGTGGCGGTGGCGGGGACGGCGGTCATCGCCGAGGCGAGGTCATCCGCCCGAGCGCGTGAACTGCTCGCTGCCGCCGGTCTTCTGGATCACGCCGGTGGAGCGCTCGATCTGGCGCCGGATGTCGCGCATCGGCTCCACGGAGCGCACCCGCGGGATCTCGTCGAAGTTGTTGACCGGCGGCGGGGAGGATGTGAACCACTCCAGCGTGTTGCCCTTCCAGGGATCGGGCCCGGCGATGCGTCCGACGCGCACGCTGCGCGCGACGTTGAGGATCGTCACCAGGACCCCGGAACCGAGGATGAAGGATCCGATGGTCGAGATCAAGTTGTAGGTGGACCACCCCAACCCCGGCTGGTAGGTGAAGACGCGGCGCGGCATCCCGGAGAGGCCGAGGGCGTGCTGGACGAAGAAGGTCACGTTGAAGCCGATGAACATCAGCCAGAACGACAGCTTGCCGATGCTCTCGTCGAGCATCCGTCCCGTCATCTTGGGGAACCAGTAGTAGATCCCGGCAAAGACCGTGAACACCGAACCGCCCATCAGCACGTAGTGGAAGTGCGCCACGACGAAGTAGGTGTCGGTGAGCTGCCAGTCGACGGGGAACACGGCCAGGAAGATCCCGGTGATCCCGCCGATGACGAAGATGGCGATGAAGCCGACGGCGAAATACAGCGACGTCGTCATCACGATCGAGCCGCGCCACAGCGTGGCGATCCAGTTGAAGATCTTGACCCCCGTGGGAATCCCGATGAGGAAGGAGCTCAGCATGAAGAAGCCGAGCACCACGATCGGGACCGGCGAGGCGAACATGTGGTGGGCCCACACCAGCGTCGCCAGGAAGGCGATCACCACAGTCGACGCCGCGATCGCCTTGTAGCCGAAGACCGGCTTGCGCGAGAACACCGGGATGATCTCCGAGATCATCCCGAACCCGGGCAGGATCATGATGTAGACCTCGGGGTGGCCGAAGAACCAGAACAGGTGCTGCCACAGCACCGGGGATCCGTGGGCGGTGGGGTCAAAGAAGTGGGTGCCGAAGTGGCGGTCGGTCAGCAGCATGGTCACCGCGGCGGCGACCACGGGCAGCGCGATGATGAGCAGGATCGCGTAGACCAGGACGCTCCACACGAACAGGGGCAGGCGGTTCCAGGTCATGCCGGGCGCCCGCATGTTCACGATCGTCGCGTAGAAGTTGATGGCGCCGACCAGCGAGGAGATGCCGGTGATGTGGATCAGGAAGATCCAGGCGTCCTGGCCCCCGCTGGGCGAGTACAGCGACTCCGACAGCGGCGGGTAGCTCCACCAGCCGGCGCTGGGCGGGTGGAAGAACAGGGTGGCGTAGAAGACGATCCCGCCGAACAGCAGCAGCCAGAACGACAGCGCGTTCAGGCGCGGGAAGGCCATGTCCCGCGCGCCGATCATGAGCGGCAGGAAGTAGTTGGCGAAGCCGGCCATGACCGGGACGACGAACAGGAAGATCATCGTCGTCCCATGCAGCGTGAGCAGCTGGTTGTAGTGCTCGGAGGTCAGCAGCGTGTTGTTGGGCACGCTGAGCTGCATGCGCATCATCAGCGCCTCGACCCCGCCCAGGCAGAAGAAGACGAAGGTGAGGACCAGGTACATGATCCCGATCTTCTTGTGGTCGGTGGTCGTGACCCAGTCGACCCACCGCTTGGTCTCGCGCGGGCGGGTGACCTCGTGGGCGATGACCTGGGGGACCGGTCTCAGGACGTCTTCGCTGGTGATCGTCGCCATGTGTCTCTCAGTTTCCTAGCTGATTTGAGGCGGTGAGGACCGCGCGCAACTGGCCCACCTGGGCGTTCTGGGTCGTGATGAGCTTCTGCTGGCGCGCGACCCACGCGGTGTACTGCGCGGGCGTGACCACCTTGACGTAGGCGATCATCGCCGCGTGGTTGGTCCCACACAGCTGGGCGCACTGCCCGCGGAAGGTCCCCGTGTGCAGCGCCTTGAACCACGTGTAGGTGGTGTAGCCCGGGACGGCGTCGACCTTGCCGCCCAGCGAGGGCACCCACCACGAGTGGATGACATCGGTGGACTGGATGGCGAGCACGATCGTGGTGTGCTCGGGCACCACCATCGTGGTGTAGGAGTAGGCCTTGAGCTTGGGCTCGAACGAGTTCTCGAGACAGCCGTTGCCGTAGACGTAGCGCCAGATGAACTGCCGCCCCTGGATACAGACGGTGAGCTTCTTGCCGTTCGGCGGCGTGGGGGCGTTGAGCGAGGCTGACAGCACCGCCCCGCTGGCGTCGGAGTTGGGCGGGTTGACGATGCTCGGGAGCTTGGTGAAGGTCACCACCGTGAGCACGACCAGGATCGCCGCCGCGGCGACGGTCCAGGCGATCTCCAGGCGGGTGTTGCCGTGGATCTGGGCTGCGACGGGGCTGCGCTTGGCGCGAAAGCGCCACACCGAATAGACCAGGGCGCCCTCCACGAGCACGGCGACGATCGCCGCGACGTAGAGCACGATGTCGTAGAGCGACTTGATCTGGTTGGCGTTGGGCGAGCCACCGGCCTTGGGCTGGATGAAGTTGGCAAACGCGTCGGGCGCGATGACCAGGGAGCCGACCAGGACCACAGCGATCACGGGGATCGCGCTGCGGGAAAGGGACCGCCGACCTGGATCTGGGTGCTCGCGGCGCCGGCGGCGGTGCGTGGCGTCGTTGACGTCGTGTCGCAAGGCGCGCGGGATTCTATAAGTCCGGGCCGCTGCTTCGCGCCCCGGCATGGGGTGCGCGCCCGGGGCGCGTGCCTGCGGGCGCGCCGCTCAACACAGCAGAAAATGACCCAGGAGCGGCCTTTTCGCGTGCCGCGTCACCGACTGGGTCTCGCGGCGGGCCGCGAGGGGGGGTTCTGACAGGGCTCTTATACTGGCGCGCCTTGCGAGCGTCACGGGCCATCAGAGCGGGAGCCTGGGCCCTGGTCGCGGCCGGGGTGGCGGCGCCCGTCCTGCGTCGCCGGGTCAAGCTGCCGCCCGCGGCAGTGCTGGGCGTCGCCGGGCTATCCGTCCCCGCCCTGGTGGTGGCCATGCCGCGCAGCCGGGTGCGCGACGCGGGTCTGGTGGGGCTCAACATGTGGGCCTACCTGGCCGCTTACGAGCTGCCCAACGCCGATCCCGACGCGCTGGCCGCGCGCGTGAAGATCGACTACCCCATCGCCATCGACCGGATCCTCGGACTCGGCGTGCCGCCCACGGTCCGTCTCCAGACCGACTTCTCAGACCCGGCCCGCATCAACCGCTTCGAGCGCACGCTGGTGTGGTGCCACTGGGTGTGGTTCCTGGTCCCGCACGGCAGCGTGGGCTACGTGATGTGGCGGGCGCCAGAGCGCTTTCCCGCGGCGGCGGCGCGAATGTACGCGGTCTTCGACCTCGGCGCCGTCGTCTACTGGGCGATTCCGACGGCTCCGCCGTGGTACGCCGCCCGCCACGGACGGCTCCACGATGCCCATATGCGCGCGGTGCGGCGGATGATGATCGAGTACGGCGAGCAATTCTGGGGAGACCGCTGGTCGGGTCTCTACGATGTCCTTGGAGGCAATCCGCTTGCTGCCATGCCGTCCCTGCATTTCGCCACCTCGCTGATGGCCGCCCACATCCTGGGAGAAGTGGGCCCACTGGCGGGTGCCGTCGGCTGGTCGTATGCGCTCCTGCTGGGCTTGGCGCTGGTCTATCTCGGTGAGCACTACGCGGCCGACCTCGCCGCGGGGGCGCTGCTGGCCGAGACGGTGCGCACGCAGTCTCATCGCGCGCTTCCGGTCGTCCGGGCGCTCTCTCGGCGCCTCGAGGCGCTGCAGCGGCGGGCAGCGGCCGGCTAGGCGCCGTGGGGATGCGAGGGGGAGCCCCGCTCGAGCACCGCCGTCCCGGCGCGAATGCGGCTGACGACGAAGCGCCCGATGGTGAGGTCGCGACGGCCACCAACGGGGCGCACCGGCCCAGCTCGGGCACCGCGGAGGAGATGCCGCGGATTCGCCTCACGCGGCGGAGCCTGGTGGCATCGATCGTCTTCATCGTCTCGGTCGTCGCGTTTCTCTACTTCGTGCTGCCGAAGCTGCTCGGCCTGCGCGACACCTGGAACCGGCTTCAGCACGGCAACGTGTGGTGGCTGGCGCTGGGCGCCGTGCTCGAGGGCTTCTCGTTCCTGGGCTACGTGGTCCTGTTCCGGGGCATCTTTGTCCGCGGCCAGACCCGCATCGGCTGGCGGGCCAGCTATGAGATCACCATGGCCGGACTGGCGGCGACGCGGCTGTTCGCCTCGGCCGGCGCCGGCGGGATCGCGCTGACCGCGTGGGCGCTGCGGCGCTCGGGGATGGAGCCGCGCGTCGTCGCCTGTCGGATGGTTGCCTTCATGGCGGTCCTCTACGCGGTGTTCATGGGGTCGCTGGTGGTCTTCGGCCTGGGCCTGTACTTCGGCGTGTTCCCTGGGGAGGGGTCGTTCGCGCTGACGATCGTGCCCGCGATCTTCGGCGCGGGCGTGATCGGCCTGTTCCTCGTCGTCTCGCTGGTCCCGGGTGACTTCGACCGGCTCGTGGCGCGCTGGACCCATGGCGGTCGTGTTGGCAGGCTGCTGCAGCGGGTGGCCACGCTGCCGGCCGCGGCCGCCAGCGGGGTGCGGACGGCCCTCCATCTCCTCCGCGAACGCGACTTGTCGTTGCTGGGCGGCGTCGCCTGGTGGGGCTTTGACATCTCAGTGCTGTGGGCGTGCTTTCACGCTTTCGGCGGCTCGCCCCCGAAGGCGGTGATCGTCATGTCCTACTTCCTCGGGCAGCTCGGCAACGTGCTGCCGCTGCCGGGCGGGATCGGCGGCGTGGACGGCGCGATGATCGGTGCCTTCTCGGCCTTTGGCGTCTCGCCGCCGCTGGCGGTGGTTTCCGTCCTGGCCTATCGGGCATTTGCCTTCTGGCTGCCCACGCTCCCGGGCGCGGTCGCGTATCTTCAGCTGCGGCGCACCGTTCACCACTGGCAGGACGAGAGCCCAAGCTATACTTAATGAAGTAATGGAACAGAAGATCGAGAACGCAATCGTCGTCGGCAGCGGGCCCGCCGGCTATACGGCCGCCCTCTACATGGCGCGCGCCGAGTTGGAGCCTTTTGTCATCGAGGGCTTTGCCTGGGGCGGCCTGCTCCAGCAGACGACCGATGTGGAGAACTACCCGGGCTTCCCACCCGGGATCATGGGCCCAGATCTCATGCAGCATTTCCGCGATCAGGCCGAGCGCTTCGGCGCGCGCCTGGAGACTGACGACGTGACCGCGCTCGAGCTCTCGCGCGACGGGTCGGAGCCCCACAAGGTGTGGGTCGGCGACGACCTCTACCTGACCCGCGCGGTGGTCCTGGCCATGGGCGCCCAGCACCGCAAGCTCGGTGTGCCCGGCGAGCAGGAGCTGTCGGGCCGCGGGGTCAGCTACTGCGCCACCTGCGACGCCGCCTTCTTCAAGCAGGCCCCCACGCTCATCGTGGGCGGTGGGGACTCGGCGATGGAGGAGGCGATGTTCCTGGCCAAGTTCGCCTCCAAGGTCGCGATCGTCCACCGCCGGGATGACTTCCGTGCCTCCAAGATCATGCTCGAGCGAGCCCGCGCGGTGCCCAACATCGAGTGGATCACCCCCTACGTCGTCGAGGAGTTCCACGCCGAGGGGGGCAGCAAGTCACTCACCCATGCCCGCCTGCGCAACGCCTCCGACGGGTCCGAGAAGGACCTGGAGATCACCGGCGCCTTCATCGCCGTCGGCCACGATCCGCAGTCCCAACTCGTCATCGGCCAGGTCGACACCGACGACGGCGGTTACGTCGTCACCCAAGGCAAGTCCACGCTGACCAACGTCCCCGGCGTGTTCGCCGCCGGCGACCTCGTGGACCACACCTACCGCCAGGCGATCACCGCCGCGGGGTCCGGGTGCCAGGCGGCACTCGACGCCGAGTGGTACCTGCGCGACACCGCGCCTTTTGACAGCGCCGCGCGCGTCGCGGCCGGCTAGCTGCAGCTGCTCGAAGGGGCCGGGGGCGCGAAAGTGCCCCGTTGCAGGGGGTCGTGGGATAAAAGTATCGCCACAGCGTAGTTACCTACCAAGACCCGTCCGGGGACCCGCTCCGGGATCCGCGACGCTAGTTGTATGGGCAGCCCTCGGCCGGGCCCCAGTTGCCCGACGGGGCGTGCTGGCCCATGAGCAGCGCGAAGTCCTGCGTCCACGTCCCGGCCAGCGTGCTGTAGCCGGCGATCGAGTTGCCTGACACCCCGGTACCCACCTCGCGGTAGATGGGGTTGAGGATGTTCTGGCAGTGGCCCTTGCTGGCCATCCAGGCGCGCACGACGGCGGCCGGAGTGGCATAGCCGGTGGCGATGTTCTCACCGGCATTGGACCAGTCAAAGCCGACGCGGCTGATGCGCGAGGCGAAGTCGGCACCATGGCTGAAGTCGCGGTGAGTGACCATGACATTGGTCCAGCCCTGGGCGGAGCGGTTCAGACGGGAGTTCTCGCGCAGACCAGGCAGGCCACGGCCGTCGCGCTCCTGGTTGACAAGGCACACCACGGCGCGCTGCAGCTGCGCACGGGACGCATGACGGATCGTGGTGTGGGCCGCGGCGCAACTGCGCGCGTGGGCGGAAGCCACGGAGACAATGGACATCGACGCCACCAACAGCGCGACGGTCGTCGCGATGCGGCGAGCGGCAGTCCAGGCGCGTGCCTCACCGAGGCACAGCGCAGCTGTGTCTGAGTCACTCATCAGTGAACGTCCCTGTTATCGGCAGCACTCTGGCGGCTTTGAGTGATGACCGAAGCCGATCGAACAAATGTCCAATCGGCTGATGGCACCCTACAGGAACCTGCCGTCGGCTGTTTTCGTCGGGGGTGTCCCGGACCTACCTACCGGTTCGGCCGGGTCCTACCCTTGCGGCAGGGGTATCACACCCTCTCAGGAGAAACTTTCCTCAGAGGTTTCACAAGCGCACGACATCTTGGAGAGAACCTGTGCGCCTTTTCGGGTCTTGCACGATCTCTCTCGCTGTGCGTTCGGGATACCCCGGAATCTAGGTCCGTAACACAGGAATTTAGGGCCGCAAGACGATTTTCAGCGCCTCGCGGCGGTCGTAGATCGCGTAGCCCTCCGGGGCGTCATCCAGGGACATGTGGCGGGTGACCAGCGGCGTGGGGTCAAGCGTCCCGGCCGCCAGCATGCTCAGCACGCGATCGACGTGGCCGATCACGTTGGCCTGGCCGGTGCGCAGGGTCAGGGCCTTGATCCAGACCACGCCCATGTGCACCTGGCAGGGCTCGGCGTAGACGCCGATCGCCACCACGGTCCCGGCATTTCGGGCCAGCCGGATGGCGAGATTGAGCGCGTCGGCATGGCCGACGGCGTCGATCGCCGCCGCGACGCCGCGCCCCTCGGTGAGCCTCCTGGCCACATCACGGGGGTTCTCCTCGGTGAGATGCACCGGCACCGCCCCGAAGTCGCGTGCCACCTCCAGCCGCGCCTCGACACTGTCGATGGCCAGCACCGGCCCGGCGCCCGCGGCGACGGCGATCTGGACCGCGCACAGGCCGACCGGTCCCAGGCCCAGGACGGCCACGGGGTCACCGGGGCGCACACCGCCGCAGTCGACCGCGTGATAGGCGGTGCCCATGACGTCGCCCGCGAACAGGGCCACGTCGTCGCTCACGTCGTCGGGAACCGGACGCAGCGTGAGGTTGGCCATCGGCACGAGCGCCTGATCGGCCTGCGTGCCCGGCAGCGCGCCCAGGGCCTCGCCGTGGCCGAACACGCGGGCCCGTTCGCACTTCTGATAGACGCCGCGCATGCAGTAGAAGCACGTGCCACACGCGGTGTGAAAGCACCCGCACACGCGGTCGCCCACGGTGACGCGGGTCACCGCGTCACCCGCGTCCACGACCCGGCCGACGAACTCGTGGCCGATGGTGAAGCCCGGCTCCATCTGGACCCGGCCGTGGTAGATGTGCAGGTCCGAGCCGCAGATGCCGCTGGCCTCGATCGCCACGATGGCGTCGTCGCGGCGCTCGAGCTCAGGCGCCGGGCGCTCGTCGACCCGGACCTCCATGGGGGCTTGGAAGGTGACCGCTCTCATGAGTCCTCATAGGTGAAGAAGCCCTCGCCGGTGGCGCGGCCCAGCCGCCCCGACCAGCCCAGTCGCCGCAGCAGCGGCGCCGCGCGGTAGCGCTCCTCGCCGCGCTCCAGATACAGCGCGTCGAGCACGCCGAGGACGTGATCGAGCCCGATCTCGTCGGCCCAGGCGAGGATTCCGCGCGGATAGCTCAGCCCGTGCACCATGCCGGCGTCGATGTCCTCGGCGCTCCCGACGCCTTCGCCCAGGGCGAATGCGGCCTCGTTGATCACCTGGCACACGATGCGGCCCAGGACCAGCCCCGGAGCGTCGCCCACCCACTCGGTGTGCTGGCCCAGGGTGGCGAAGAAGCGTTCGGCTGCCGCGGCGGCCGAGGCCGCCGTGTCCGGGCCGCGTGTGAGCTCGACCAGCGCGCTGCCGTCCAGCGGCGGTAGGGCGTGAAAGCCCACCGCGGTGCCGCCCGGGTCAATCGCCGCGAGCGATCCGGCGGCGCAGCACACCGCGCGCGGGCCGCCCTGCAGCGGCACCTCGGGCTCCTCGCCGTCCAGGCCCATCTCGAGGATCAGGGCGGGGACGGGGCCGTTGACGGCCTCGGCGGGAGTGGCCACATCCCAGCCGGCCTGCGCCGCGGCCTCCTCGAGGGCAAGGGCGAGGGCCGACTCCCCGGCGATGACCACCAGCCCGTCGCCGCCGCCGCGCGGCGGCGGCTCGGGGTCGGGCTCGCGGTGGGATCCGGACTCCGGATACTCGTAGAAGCCACGGCCGGACTTACGCCCGGTGCGCCCGGCGGCGACCGTCTTGACCGTGATCTGCGACGGCTGCCATCGCGGCTCGCCGAAGCTCTGCTCATAGAAGGACCGGGCGATGTCGAGCCCGACGTCGACCCCGACGAGGTCCATCAGCTCGAACGGGCCCATGCGAAAACCGCCCCCGAGACGGGAGACGCGATCGATCTGCTCCACCGTGGCCACCCGCTCGGACAGGAGCTTGAGCGATTCGAGGCCCCACGGCCGGTTGCAGCGGTTGACGAGAAAGCCCGGTCCGTCCAGTGCGTCGATGACACGCTTGCCCATGGCCTCCCCGCAGGCGCGCGCGACGGCGAGGGCGTGCGTCGAGGACTCGGCCCCCGAGACCACTTCGAGCAACGCCATCAATGGGGGCGGGTTGAAGAAGTGCATGCCCACCACGCGCTCGGGATGCTGCGCGGCGGGGGCCAGGGCGGTCACCAGCAGCGACGACGTATTGCTGGCCAGCACACAGTCGGCGGCGACGATCTCCGACAGCTCGGAGAGCAGCCGGTGCTTGAGCTCGACGCGCTCGGGGGCGGCCTCGATGACGAGCTCGCAGTCGGCCAGCTCCGTCAGCGACGCGGCGGGGCGCAACCGCGCCTTGGCCGCCTCGGCGGCGGCCGCCTCCATCCGCTCCTTGCTCACCTCCCGGTCGAGCTGGCGCACGATCCGGGCGATGCCCCGCTCCAGAGCCTCCGGGTCGGGGTCGTGCAGCAGCGTCTGCATGCCGGCCACACAGCCGAGCTGGGCGATCCCGGATCCCATCGTCCCGGCCCCGGCCACGCCGAGCACGGTGGGCGCGTCGCCGCCCGGGGTCACGAGGGGATGAGCGCGTTGATGCCGGTGAGCGCGCGACCGATGATGAGCTTCTGGATCTGCGAGGTGCCCTCGTACAGGGTGGTGACGCGCACGTCGCGAAAGTAGCGCTCCACGGGATGATCGTCGACGTAGCCCGACCCGCCCAGGACCTGGATGGCGGTGGTGGCGCAGCGGTTGGCGGCTTCGGTGGCGTAGAGCTTTGCGATCGAGGTCTCGGTCGAATTAGGTCGCCCGGTGTCCTTGAGGTAGGCGGCGCGATAGACGAGCATCCGGGCCGCGTCGGTCTCGACCTTCATGTCAGCGAGCATGCCCTGAACCAGCTGGAAGCTGGCGATCGGCCGCCCGAACTGCCGGCGCTCCTTGGCGTAGTTGACGCTGTAGTCCACGCAGCCCTGGCAGATGCCGACGCAGCCGGCGGCGACGCTGTAGCGGCCGGACTCCAGCGAGGTCATGGCGATCTTGAAGCCGTCGCCGACCTCGCCCAGCATGGCGTCGGCCGGGACCGCGCAGTCGCTCAGCGAGATAGAGGCGGTGTCAGAACCGTGCAGGCCGAGCTTGCCGTGGATCTCCTGTGGCTGGTAGCCGTCGTTGCCCTCGGTCTCGACGAGAAAGCAGGCCAGGCCCTTAGTGGGTGGGGACAGGCTCGGATCGGTCTGGGCGAAGATGAGCGCGAGCTGGGCCACGCCGCCCATCGAGATCCACATCTTGGCCCCGTTGATCACCCACCCCGCGCCGGTCTGCTGCGCTCGGGTGCGCTGGTTGGCGGCGTCGGAACCGGTGTCGGGCTCGGTCAGCCCGAAACACCCCAACCACTCACCGGAGCACAGCTTGGGCAGGTAGCGCCGCTTCTGCTCCTCGGTGCCCCAGCGCACGATCGCCGAGCACACCAGCGACGTCTGGACCGATACGACGGTTCGGATCGACGAGTCTCCGCGTCCGATCTCCTCCACGATCAGCCCGTAGCTCAGGTAGTCCAGCCCGGCGCCGCCGTACTCCTGCGGCACGATCGCGCCGAGATAGCCCTGCTCGGCGAGCTTGGCCACCAGCTCGGTGTCAAAGTGGGAGTTGCGATCGTTGTCGCGGGCCCGGGGGACGATCTCCTTGTCCGTGAAGGTCCGGGCCGTCTCCTTGATCAACTGCTGCTCGTCGGTGAGTGCGAAGTCCATGCGCCGGGACGCTACACCAGTGAGGCGTCTGGCCGACCGTGTCTCAAACGGCAATGTGCCCGGACAGACGACCGGCCCCCGCAGTTGCGGAGGCCGGTCGGGCCCGCCGGAGCCAACCCTCCTCGAGTTGGCGGCGCGCGTCCGCCAGAGCTAGCCGGTCGGCAGTGTCGACAGCGGCGGCTGCGACACGACGATCGTGACCGGCGCCGAGGCACCGCCCACGTTGCCCGGGCCACCGGTGATCCGAGCGCGGAACTCCTTGGTGCCCGCGGTCCCGAAGGTCCAGCCGAACTGGAACGTCGAGGCGCCGTTGACGAAGCGCACCTCGACGGTGTGCCAGTCGCCGTCCTTGCCGAGCTTCTGGAGGTAGATCGCGTGACCGGTCTTGTCAGGTGACACGCTGCCGGTGAACACGACGTGGCCGTCGACGGTCGACGTCGCCGAGCTCGAGGACATGGTCACGACGTCCTGCACACCTTGAAACAGCACCGCGGTGTGACGGCGCGGTGCAAACGTGGTGCGCACCAGGTACAGCTCATTGGTCTTCGATGCCACGTTGGGGAAGCTGTAGCTGCCGTCGGCGGCGGTGGTGGTCGTGGTGACTTCCTGATACGGACCGTTGCTCTGAGGCACCTTCTCGAACAGGCTGACGCTGGTGCTCGGCTCACCGGTGGTCGAGCCCGGGGAGTCCAGCACGCCGGAGATGGTGACGGCCTGACCGTTGGGAACGATCGGGTCAGAGCTGTTGATGGTGAATCCCGGCACCTCGGTCTGCTCGATCACCACGGAGGCGATGTCCGAGACGGCCGGCGTGTTGCGGGCGTCACCGCGGAACTTCACGCGGACGTCGTAGGCGCCCGGAACGCGCCAGGCATGGGAGATCGTGTAGTTGGAGCCGGGCCCGATACGGGCGGTCTTGATGGTCGTCCAGTCGTCGCTGGAGCCCTTCTGCTGCTGCAGCGCGACCACGCCGCCACTGTGGTCGGGGGTGACATGCCCACTGAACACGATGGGGTGACGGGTCAGTCCACCTGTGGAGCTGGCCGCCAGGCTCACGAGCGCATCGACGCGCTCGTGCACGGTGCGGCTGTGGGTGGCCCCTGGACCGCGGGCGAACCACTCGCGGTTGGTGTCCACGATGCCCTCCTGGCGCGTGAACTCGTACTGACCATTGGCGTTGGTCCGGGTGGTGCCGATCACGGTGAAGCCGGGGTTCGGGTTGATCCGGTGAAACAGCGTGATCACCTGGTTGGCGTGGTCAGGTCCCTTCAGTTGGCCGAAGATGAGTACGGCCTCGCCGGCGATGATGTGCTGCGGGACTGCATGAATTGACAGTCCGCGGTTGTGCACCGGTGCTGCGCCGGCCAAGCTCGGGGCAGCTGCACTCGCCAGCGCGCACAGCGCGCATGCGAGCACGGTGATGCGAAGACGCATTGAGCCTCCTTGACCCTGCATGTGTAGAGAAAGCCTCCGCCGATTGCCGGCCCGCCCGTTCGGAGGCGATGACGTCCTCCATAAACACAGCGTCAAGATCGAAGTTGCGCGGACCGCACGCTGCAGGGACCGTTGCGGGTTAGACTCGCCGCCGGTGGACTCGTTCGCACTTGTGCTGCTCGCCGGTCTGGCCATTCTGGTGCTGTGCGTGTGGATGCTCGGCCGCGCCAACCAGAGCCGGGGCATGGAGCCGTTCGGCCTGCGGTCGGCTCGAAAGATCACCGAGGACCGCGAGGAGCTCGAGGCCGAGGACCTGGCACAGATGCTCGAGGCCCACAACGAGCGCCGCCGCCGTCGCGGCGAGGCCGACGTCACCGTCGCCGACCTCGAGCGCCGGGTGATGGAGGACTTCAACGAGCAGCGCCGCCGCCGCGAGGCCTACCTCGCCGACCGTGAGCTCGACGAGCTGCTCGAGGCCACCAACGCGCGCCGACGCGCCCGGGGTCTGCCCGAGCGCACCCGCGAGGAGGTCCAGCGCGAGTTCGGACCCGGCTCCCCCGGCGGGCGCTGAGCCGGCGTGGCGCGCTGCCTGATCGTGGGGTGCGGGTGCCGTGGCCTGGAGCTGACCGAAGCGTTGCGGTCCGCGGGTCACGCCGTCCGGGGCACGACCCGCGACGACGCCCGGCGCGCTGAGATGGAAGCCGCCGGCGCCGAGCCGTTCGTGGGCGACCCCAACGTCGTGGGGACGCTGGCGCCCGCGCTGGCCCATGTCGGCGTGGCCTGCATCCTGCTCGGCTCGGCTACCGGGACCGAGGAGCAACTGGCCGCACTGCACGGCACCCGGCTCGACATGCTGCTCGAGCGAATGCTGGACACCACGGTGCGCGGCGTGGTCTACCAGGCCGCCGGTAGCGTCGATCCGGCAACACTCAGCCACGGCGCCGACCGGGTGCGCTACGCCTGCGAACGCTCGCTCATCCCGTACGAGCTCCTGACTGCAGATCCGGCCACCGATGCGCGCTGGGTGATCGAGGCCGTCGAGGCGGTGGAGCGCGCGTTGCTCAGCCGCGATCAGTACGCGCGTTAGCTCAGCTCGGCGCCGGCATCCCCGTGAGCGTTGAGCCGATCGAACAGGTCGGCCAGGATCCGCGCCGTGGCGCCCCAGATGAGATCGTCGCCGACGACGTAGGTGTCGGTGCGGATGGGGACGCCGCGACGCAGGAGCCGGCGGCGGCCGTAACCGTCGCGTAGGTCGTCGAGGGCGAGCTCGAGGACTTCGGCTACCTCTCGCGCTGACAGGGTCCAGGCCAGTCCCGGCGCGATCAGGCCGACGAACGGGTAGATCGCGTATCCCGTGGCGATCGTCGGCGTGGGCTGGAGCGCGCCCAGCACCCGGACCGCCGACGGGGCCAGGCCGATCTCCTCCTCGGCCTCGCGCAGCGCGGTGGCCAGCAGGTCGCGGTCGGTGTCGTCGCGCCGGCCGCCCGGGAATGAGATCTCGCCCGGGTGACGGCGCAGGTCGTCGCGCCGGCGAGTGAGGACTGCGTGCACCCGGCCCTCGTCGCAGTAGAGGGGCACGAGCACCCCGGCGTGGGTGCGGCCGCGGACCTCCAGTGCGCCGGCCTCCGCTGGCTCCAGCAGGACCGCCGAGAGCTGATCTGCCAGCGCCGTGGGCATCGGCGCGATGCTCAGGTCAGGGGGTTGAAGAGCAGGCCCGTGGGGACCTTGGGGAAGAAGTAGGTCGACTTGGGCGGCATGCTCTCGCCGGCGGCCGCCACCTCCTGCACGCGTGTGACGGGCGTCGGGGCCATGAAGAAGGCGGCGTCGTACTCCGCGCTCTGCACGAGCTCGAGCGCCTGGGCGAAGTCCCGGGCGTAGCCCAGGCCGTCGAGGTGATCGATGTCCTCGTCGGTCATCCCCAGCGCTCCCTTGAGGATGAGCGCCTCGAGCACCGCCGTGTCGAGGCGGCGGTACGGCTCGGCCCGGTCCGGCAGCGCCGCGTCGGCGATGGCCGGGTCGCGCAGAGTGAGCATGAAGGGCCGCTTGAAGTGGGCGTCGATGTACCCGATGCGCACGGAGTCCGACGCCGCGGGGGCCAGCGCCGCCGTGTCATCCAGCACCTCGATCTCGAAGTCGCGGCGCAGCGCATCGGCCAGCGTCTCGTGCTGGTCGGGTCTCAGTCCGCGGACGAGGCGGTGGGTCGGGAAGACGGTCAGACCCGGGTCCTCGAGTGCGACCAGGCACATGAGCACGTAGCGGTGAGGCCCCTCGCCGCCGACCTCTTCGGCATAGACGCGGGCTGTCTCGTAGCGGTGGTGACCGTCGGCGATGAGCAGCTCGGTGCCGGCCAGCGCCTCCTGGACGGCGACGATGGCCGCTGCGTCGTCGACGCGGCCCAGGCGGTTGACCGTCCCGTCGTCATCGGTCGTCTGTGCCCACACCGCGTCGCCGCCCGCGCCACCCAGCGCGTCGGTGACGGCGTCCGACGGGTCGGAGAACAGCGAGAAGATGGGGGAGAGGTTGGCCTTGGTCGCGCGGGTGAGCCGGAGCCGATCCTCGCGTGGCCCGGGATGGGTGCGCTCGTGGGGGCGGATGCGGCCGGCGCCGTACTGCTCCACGCGCACGCGCGCGAACACGCCGTTGCGGGTGCGCTGCCGGCCGTCGGGTCCCACGTAGTCCTGGGAGAGGGTCCACAGCGCCGGGGTCTCGTCGAGCACGACGGCACCGTCCGCGCGCCACTCCTGCAACAGGGCTGCCGCGCGGTCATACCGGTCCTCGCCACCCTGGGGCAGGTCGATGCGCACGACGTTGTAGGGCGAGCGTGCCTCCAGCTCGATGCGCTGGGCGTCGTCGATGACGTCATAAGGAGGGGCGACCACGTCCTGTAGGCCGCCGGTGCGGTCAAGGTCGTAGCGCAGCGCGCGGATCGGCTGGATCTCTGCCATCGGCGGCAGCCGAGGCTAACACGAAGGTCACCGGGGCCAATCAGGTGGTTGATTACACTCAGCCGACCACGGGGCGTGGCGCAGCCTGGTAGCGCGCCTGCTTTGGGAGCAGGAGGTCCCCGGTTCAAATCCGGGCGCCCCGATGACGATCTACGCCGGCATGCGCAGGACGGGCTTGATGACCTCCCCGCGCGCGGAAGCCTCCATGGCTTCGTTGACCTGGTCCAGGTCGAAGTACTCGACGAGCCGGTCGAACGGGAAGCGGCCCAGGCGCTGGAGGTCGATGAGAGCGGGGATGAGCTGCTCGCTCTGACCCTCGCCGCCGAGGATGCCGCGTACCGTGCGGCCCCACAGGACGGTGAGGTGGTCCAGTGAGAACTCGGCGCCGGCGGGCGCGCCGCCGATCACGCCGCACACGCCGGGCATGGCCAGCGCGTCAACGGCTTGGCGCAGCACGGCAACGTTGCCCGTGCACTCGAGCGTGAAGTCGACGCCCTCGCCGCCGGTCAGCTCGCGCAGGGCATCGACTGCGTCGGTTGAGCCGACGTCGATCGTGTCGGTGGCGCCGAACTCGGAGGCCAGCGATAGCCGCGACGCCACCCGGTCGATGGCGACGATCCGGGTGCAGCCGCGCTCACGGGCCGCCAGCAGCGCGGACAGCCCCACGGCTCCGGTGCCGAAGATCGCGATGCTCGACCCGGCCGGCGGCGCCAGCGCGTTGAACACAGCGCCCGCGCCGGTGGACAGGCCGCACGCGAGCGGGCCGAGCAGCTCGATGGGAGCGTCCGCGGCGACCTTGACCACGCTGCGCTCCCACGTCATCGCGCGGGTGGCGAACGACGATTGGCCGAAGAAGTGGCTGTGCACCGGCTCGCCACCAGGGCGGCGCAGCGCGCTGGTCCCATCGGGGCGCGCACCCGCGGTCACCATCGGCGGCATCTGCGCGCAATAGCGCTGGCGACCGGCCAGGCAGTTGCGACAAACCCCGCACCATGGCCAGCCGATGACCACCTTGTCCCCGGCGGCCACCTTGGTCACGCCGGGGCCGACCGCCTCGACGATGCCCGCGCCCTCATGCCCCAGGACGCCCGGCACCGGGAAGGGAAGATCCTGGTCGCGCGCGATCGCGTCGGTGTGGCAGACGCCCGTCGCGACGGTGCGCACGAGCACCTCGCCGGCCCGCGGCTCATCGATCTCCAGGCTCTGCACACGCAGCGGCTGGTGGTACTCCTCCAGGACGGCGCCGGTGATCTCCACGTTCCAGTTCCCCTCGCTCGCGTTGGCGGGGAACTGTCTCACACGCGCTGGGAACGGACGGCCCCCGTCTTGGGCGCGGGGCCTATCGGCGCTTGGAGCCCTTCGGGCGCTCGGGGCGCGGCGGGTACTTGCGCCGCTCCTCCTCGGTCATCTGTCGGATCACCAGCGACCCGTCCTCGACCTGCTCCTGGACCTGGGCAAGCTTGACCTGACGCTTCTCTTCGGCCTTCTCGCGCCCGCTCTTCATGCGGTCATCCTCGCTGTGATCGTTGTCCGGTTGCGGGGCACCTTACGCCCTGGCCTACCCGGACCGGCTCGCCCATACGCGCCGGGTTGCCTGCCGGCCCGGAGCAACCCTCATCAAACCGGGCCATCTCGCCGTCCCGAGCGAGTTGGTTTGAACCTTGCCGATCGACGGTAGGACCCGGCCATGTCGGCACGGCCACGGGTGGCGCCCAAGCGCATCATGCGAGCGGCGCTGCTGGCGGCCTCGGCGCTCGGGCTCGCTCCCGCAG